>JBCNNW010000059.1:0-25091 GCA_039594205.1 Pseudescherichia sp.
AAAATTATTCCCATATAGTGCTTTAGGAAATAACGTGGTTAAACCATATACATTCCGCCGTTGACGTGCAGGGTTTCACCAGTGATGTAACCCGCCTCGTCAGAGGCTAAGAATGCAACCGCACTGGCAATCTCTTTTGGATCGCCTAAGCGACCCGCCGGAACCGCCGCCAGCGTACCCGCACGCTGATCTTCCGTCAGCGCACGCGTCATGTCCGTTTCAATAAAGCCCGGAGCAACAACGTTTACAGTAATGCCACGCGACGCGACTTCACGCGCCAGCGACTTACTGAAACCGATCAGACCTGCTTTCGCCGCAGCGTAGTTAGCCTGACCAGCATTTCCCATGGTACCGACCACAGAACCGATAGTGATAATGCGACCATGACGCTTTTTCATCATAGCCCGCATTACCGCTTTTGACAGGCGGAAAACAGAAGAGAGATTGGTTTCGATGATATCGTTCCACTCGTCGTCTTTCATCCGCATTAACAGGTTGTCGCGGGTAATCCCGGCATTATTTACCAGAATGTCCACTTCGCCAAACTCTGCACGGATATTTCCCAGCACAGATTCAATAGATGCAGGATCGGTCACGTTTAACTGTAAACCTTTGCCGTTTGCACCCAAATAGTCGCTGATGGCCTGCGCGCCGCTTTCGCTGGTCGCGGTACCGATTACCTTCGCGCCGCGGGCAACGAGAGTTTCAGCGATTGCGCGGCCAATGCCACGGCTTGCACCGGTTACCAGTGCGATCTTTCCTTCAAAACTCATGGTTTTGGATTCCTTGTTTATTGCTCAGCCGCCGCTGACAGTGCCGCAGGCTCGTTAATGGCCGAGGCGGTCAGGGTGTCAACAATACGTTTAGTCAGGCCAGTCAGTACTTTGCCCGGACCAGCTTCATACAGGTGCTCAACGCCCTGGGAAGCCATAAATTCGACGCTCTTCGTCCACTGTACCGGACTGTAGAGCTGGCGCACCAGCGCATCGCGGATCGCTTCCGGCGAGGTTTCGCACTTCACATCAACGTTATTTACCACCGGGATAGCCGGGGCGTTGAAGGTAATTTTTTCCAGCTCGGCGGCCAGCTTCTCGGCGGCAGGCTTCATCAGCGCGCAGTGGGAAGGTACGCTGACCGGCAGCGGCAGCGCGCGCTTGGCACCTGCTGCTTTACAGGCCGCGCCTGCGCGCTCAACCGCCTCTTTATGCCCGGCGATAACCACCTGGCCCGGCGAGTTGAAGTTCACCGGCGAGACGATCTGGCCTTCAGCGGCCTCTTCACAGGCTTTAGCGATAGCAGCATCGTCAAGGCCGATAATGGCCGACATGCCGCCGGTCCCTTCCGGCACCGCTTCCTGCATAAATTTGCCGCGCAGTTCAACCAGGCGCACCGCATCAGCAAAATCGATCACGCCAGCGCATACCAGCGCGGAGTATTCACCCAGACTATGACCAGCCATCAGCGCAGGGGTTTTACCGCCCTGTTGCTGCCAGACGCGCCACAGGGCAACGGAGGCCGTCAACAGCGCAGGCTGGGTCTGCCATGTTTTGTTCAGCTCTTCAGCCGGACCCTGCTGGGTCAGCGCCCACAGATCGTAACCCAGCGCCGCAGAGGCTTCACGAAAGGTCTCTTCTACCAGCGGAAACTGTGCTGCCACATCGGCCAGCATACCCACAGTTTGAGAACCCTGACCCGGGAAGACAAAAGCAAATTGCGTCATCTTATTTATCCTTAATACTAGAAACGAACCAGCGCAGAGCCCCAGGTGAAGCCGCCACCGAAGGCCTCAAGCAGCACCAGCTGACCCGGCTTGATACGCCCGTCGCGCACGGCTTCATCCAGCGCACAAGGCACCGACGCCGCCGAGGTGTTGCCGTGACGGTCAAGGGTCACCACCACTTTATCCATCTCCATGCCCAGCTTTCTCGCCGTCGCGCTGATAATGCGCAGGTTCGCCTGGTGCGGCACCAGCCAGTCCAGCTCAGAGCGATCGATGTTATTCGCGGCCAGCGTCTCTTCAACAATGTGCGCCAGCTCGGTCACCGCCACTTTAAAGACTTCGTTACCGGTCATGGTCAGGTAGGTTGGATTATCCGGGTTAACGCGATCCATGTTCGGCAGCGTCAGCAGCTCACCGTAGCTACCGTCCGCGTGCAGATGGGTTGAGATGATCCCCTGCTCTTCGGAGGCGCTCAGCACCGCCGCGCCCGCGCCGTCACCGAAGATAATGATCGTGCCGCGATCGGCAGGATCGCAGGTGCGCGCCAGCACGTCGGCCCCAATCACCAGCGCGTGTTTTACCGCACCGCTTTTAACATACTGATCGGCAATGCTCAGGGCATAGGTAAAGCCTGCGCAGGCAGCCGCCACGTCAAACGCCGGGCAGCCTTTAATCTCCAGCAGGTTCTGCACCTGGCAGGCCGCGCTTGGGAAAGCGTGGGTCGCCGAAGTGGTGGCCATGATGATCAGGCCAATATCGTTTTTATCAACGCCTGCCATCTCGAGGGCGCGTTTAGCGGCTTCGAAGCCCATCGTCGCGACGGTCTCATCCGGTGCGGCAATGCGGCGCTCGCGGATACCTGTGCGGGTCACGATCCACTCATCAGAGGTGTCCACCATCTTTTCTAAATCGGCGTTGGTTCGCACTTGCTCGGGCAGGTAGCTGCCGGTACCACTAATCTTCGTATACATATACGCTCAGTCTTTTTCCGGTAACACAGATTCCAGGCGAGCGGCAATCCGTTCGGGGACGTGCCGCTGCACCGCCTGCACTGCCTGTTCAATCGCGACAGCAAACGCGCGCTGATTGGCTGCACCATGACTCTTAATCACCGTGCCGCGCAATCCTAACAGACAGGCACCATTATACTGGTCGGGGTTGAGGTGACTGAATCGCCTTGTCAGGCTTTTTTGTAACCAACGCTTTAATAAAAGCAGCCACCACGACCGTTTTTTGCCCTCGCCCTGTGATTTCAGCAGCGACAGGAACATTCTGACCATGCCTTCCATCGTCTTCAACGTCACATTGCCGGTGAAGCCGTCGCAGACCAGCACGTCCGTTTTGCCGGTGAGCAGCTCATTGGCTTCAAGATAGCCAATGTAGTTGATCGATGGGATCGATTTTAGCAACGCCGAGGCGTCGCGGATACTGTCGAGGCCCTTGACCTCTTCTTCACCGATATTGAGCAGCGCCACGCGCGGATGTTCAATACCGATGACCTCTTCGGCCATCACCGATCCCATAATGGCAAACTGCACCAGCATGGTACTGTCGCAGTCGACGTTTGCGCCGAGATCCAGCACCACGGTCCTCCCCTTCTGCTGATGCGGCAACACCGTCATCAACGCCGGGCGTTCAATGCCTTCGATGGGCTTAAGCAGCAGCTTAGCCAGCCCCATCAGCGCCCCGGTATTACCTGCGCTGACGCAGGCCTCGGCGCGCCCCTCTTTTACCAGTTCCAGCGCGATGCGCATAGAGCTACCGCGGCTGTTACGCACGGCCTGGGCGGGACGGACATCACTGGCAATAACCGACTGGGCAGGAATAATCTGCAGGCGCGAGCGCTGGTCAAAATCGGCTTTGGCAAGTAATGGCGTGATAGCGTCGGGATGACCGACTAACAGAAGTGTGAGCTGCGGGTTAGAATGCAGTGCCTGCAAAGCTGCAGGCACCGTCACGGAAGGGCCAAAATCGCCCCCCATGACATCTAACGCCAGGGTTAGACGTGTCAAGGTATCGTCGAGCCTGGTTCGGTTAACCCCCGCTTACACGGGGATTTCCTCACTAAGCCTCACGCTTGCGCGTGATTACTTAGTGATAACCTTGCGACCGCGGTAGAAACCGTCAGCGGTCATGTGGTGACGCAGGTGAGACTCACCAGAGGTTTTGTCTACAGACAGGCTGGTGACTGCGGTCAGCGCGTCATGGGAACGACGCATGCCACGTTTGGAACGGGTTGGTTTATTTTGTTGTACGGCCATGGACCTTACTCCTCAATTACGGTAACTCCATTACTACGGAGAGACCTGTTACTTACGCTTTAAGCTGGCTAATACGGCAAATGGGTTTGGCTTCTGTGCCTCTTCAGGCAGTTCACCAAAGACCATGTCCGCGTCGGACACTTCACAGTGTTCAGAATCATGCACCGGCACTACTGGCAGGGAGAGGATAATTTCATCCTCGACCAACGCCAGCAGGTCGATTTCACCGAATTCGTTAACCTGAATCGGTTCATACGCTTCCGGGAGTGCTTCGGCCTGCTCGTCTTTGACGATCGGGCTAAAACAATATTGCGTGTAGACCTGATGGGCAAACGGCTTGCCGCAACGCTGGCACTCGAGCGTTACCGAGACCTTCGCATCGCCGGTTAACACCGCCAGACGCTGGTTATCGATAGCGAACGACATGGAGCATTCCACATCACTGTCTACACTGACTACGGATTCAGCGACGCGCTCGGCCTGCTCACGAGTGTATACACCCTCGTAATCAAGGCGTTTTTGAGCGGTACGAACCGGATCAAGAGTCAGGGGTAATTTTACCTTTTGCATAGGGCGCGCATATTAACTTTGTAACGTTCTGGAGTCAAAGAAAAAGGCAGTCTGTGATTGCCTTTTGCCAATTATTCGCACACATTGCGGCCTGTAGTTTAAAATGCCTGACCTCGTTATGCCATATAGGGTGGAAAAAATATGTCGAATATTATTCTTGCGTCCACGTCACCGTACCGCCGTGCGCTGATGGAAAAGCTCGGTCTGGCCTTCGAGTGTGCCGCACCAGGCGTTGACGAAACCCCGCTGCCGGGTGAGGCCCCCCGCCATCTGGTGCTGCGCCTGGCACAGGCCAAGGCGCAGTCACTGGCGGAACGCTACCCTAACCACCTGATTATCGGCTCCGATCAGGTGTGCGTGCTGGACGGTGAGATTACCGGCAAGCCATTAACCGAGGAGAGAGCCTTTCAGCAGCTCATGAAGGCGCGCGGTAATATCATCACCTTCTATACCGGACTGGCGCTCTATAACTCCGCCACCGGTCATCTGCAAACCGAATGCGAGCCGTTTGACGTCCATTTTCGCCACCTGAGCGAGCAGGAGATTACTGACTATCTGCGTAAAGAGCGGCCGCTGAACTGCGCCGGCAGTTTTAAAAGCGAGGGGCTGGGAATTGCACTATTTGACCGCCTGGAAGGCCGGGATCCGAATACGCTGGTGGGGCTGCCGCTGATTGCACTGTGTCAGATGTTACGACGCGAGGCGTGTAATCCACTGACGATGTGATGTTTGCCCAGCGGCGCTTCGCTTGCATGGGCCTACGGGCTTTGTAGGCCGGGTAAGCACAGCGCCACCCGGCACGTAATCAGCCGCGCAACACCTTCAGGCAGCGTTTGAGCTGCTCATCCAGCGGAGCTTCAATGCGCAGGGTTTCGCCGGTACCCGGATGGGTAAACTTCAGCGCCGCCGCGTGCAGGAAGAGACGGTTTAACCCGGTGCCCGCCAGCTGCTTATCAAACTCGCGGTCGCCGTAGCGATCGTCAAAGGCGATAGGATGCCCGGCATGTTGGGTATGTACACGGATCTGGTGGGTACGGCCGGTTACCGGGCTGCAGCGCACCAGGGTCGCGAACGCATAGCGCTCCTCAACCTTAAAGCGCGTCTCTGACGGTTTACCTTCGCTATTAACCCGCACAATCCGCTCCCCGCTCTGCAGAATATTTTTCAGCAGCGGGGCCTGTACCGCTTTGACATGCGACTGCCACTGGCCGCGCACCAGCGCCAGATAGTCCTTCTGCATGCCTTTCTCCCGCAGCTGCTCATGCAGGGAGCGCAGCGCCGAGCGCTTCTTAGCTACCAGCAGCACGCCGGAGGTGTCCCGATCCAGACGGTGCACCAGCTCCAGGAAGCGCGCCTCCGGGCGCAGGGCGCGTAGGCCCTCAATGACGCCAAAGCTTAGTCCGCTGCCGCCGTGAACGGCGGTGCCTGACGGCTTGTTCAGCACCAGAATGTGATCGTCTTCATAAAGGATAACTTCCGCCAGCGCGGCAACTTTATTCAGATGCGGCGACACCGCCTCCTCTTCGCGCTCGGCCACGCGCACCGGCGGGATACGCACCTCATCCCCGCCTTCCAGCTTATATTCGGGCTTCACGCGTTTCTTGTTAACCCGCACTTCGCCTTTACGCAGGATGCGGTAGATCATACTTTTTGGCACGCCCTTCAGCTGGGTGCGTAAAAAGTTATCGATGCGTTGCCCGGCGTCGTCGGCCGCGATAGCAACAATTCTTACGGATGGAGTCTCTGTTTTCATGGGGGGCGATTCTAAAAGCCCCGCCCGATTCGCGCCACTCATTTTTGTATGCTTATATTTATCTCTGGCGGTGTCATGTTGACCGCCATCACGCTTTTTGCCGGGTTTTAGAACAATACCTGGGCAAACGTGAAAAAACTGTTAGTAACCGGGTGATAAATGGCAAAAGTCATCTTGCTATAACAGATTTAGCAAGGAATAATGAAGCTGTTTTCCGCTTGAATCTTGTTAAACAAGGAAATTTGCGGAATGACCAGTTTTGCTTGTCCGATCATCTACGCAGCAATGGCGTAAGACGTATTGATCCTTCAGGCACTTAGCGGGCTGCGGGTTGCAGTCCTTACCGGTAAAGGGATCGACTCTGGAGAGTAATACCCAGGCAGTTCCCCTGATAATTGCGCTGTTTTTCCGTATGAAATACAGGCAGCCGACACTCTGCGCCTCTTAAGCGTGCGATAACCGTGAGGTTGGCGACGTGAACAGACACGAGGCCATCGGTTCACCCCGGAAAGGCGTTAACTATGCCCGCAGCCTAGTCGTCAATGTAAGAATAATGAGTAAGTTACGATGAAAAGAATGTTAATAAACGCAACTCAGCAGGAAGAGTTGCGCGTCGCCCTTGTTGATGGGCAGCGCCTGTACGACCTGGATATCGAAAGCCCCGGACACGAACAGAAAAAAGCGAACATCTACAAAGGCAAAATTACCCGTATCGAACCGAGCCTTGAAGCCGCATTTGTTGACTACGGTGCTGAGCGTCACGGCTTCCTTCCTCTTAAAGAGATCGCCCGCGAATATTTCCCCGCTAACTACAGTGCCCATGGCCGCCCAAACATCAAAGATGTGCTGCGCGAAGGCCAGGAAGTCATTGTTCAGATCGACAAAGAAGAGCGCGGTAACAAAGGCGCGGCTTTAACTACCTTTATCAGCCTTGCCGGTAGCTACCTGGTTCTGATGCCAAATAACCCGCGTGCGGGTGGCATCTCTCGCCGTATTGAAGGTGACGACCGTACCGAGCTGAAAGAGGCGTTGGCGAGCCTGGAGATGCCGGATGGCATGGGGCTGATCGTTCGTACCGCAGGCGTTGGCAAATCTGCCGAAGCGCTGCAGTGGGACTTAAGCTTCCGCCTGAAGCACTGGGAAGCGATCCAGAAAGCCGCTGAAAACCGCCCTGCTCCGTTCCTGATCCATCAGGAGAGCAACGTTATTGTTCGCGCCTTCCGCGACTACCTGCGCCAGGATATCGGTGAGATCCTCATCGATAACCCGAAAGTGCTGGAGCTGGCTCGTCAGCATATCGCTGCGCTGGGCCGTCCAGACTTCAGCAGCAAAATCAAGCTCTACACCGGTGAGATCCCGCTGTTCAGCCACTATCAGATTGAGTCGCAAATTGAGTCCGCCTTCCAGCGTGAAGTGCGTCTGCCTTCCGGTGGCTCCATCGTTATCGACTCCACCGAAGCGCTGACCGCGATTGATATCAACTCCGCCCGCGCGACCCGCGGTGGCGATATCGAAGAGACGGCCTTTAATACCAACCTGGAAGCAGCCGACGAAATTGCCCGCCAGCTGCGCCTGCGCGACCTGGGCGGCCTGATCGTTATCGACTTTATCGATATGACCCCGGTTCGCCACCAGCGCGCGGTAGAAAACCGCCTGCGTGAAGCCGTGCGTCAGGATCGTGCCCGCATCCAGATCAGCCATATTTCACGTTTCGGCTTGCTGGAGATGTCCCGTCAGCGTCTTAGCCCCTCTTTGGGCGAGTCCAGCCACCACGTCTGCCCGCGCTGTAGCGGTACCGGCACCATCCGTGACAATGAATCCCTGTCGCTCTCTATTCTGCGCCTGATCGAAGAGGAAGCGCTGAAGGAGAACACCCAGGAAGTCCACGCTATCGTTCCCGTGCCGATTGCCTCCTACCTGCTTAACGAAAAACGTGCAGCGGTGAGCGCGATCGAAGCGCGCCAGGGCGGCATCAAATGCGTTATCGTGCCGAACGATCAGATGGAGACCCCACACTACTCCGTGCTGCGCGTGCGTAAGGGTGAAGAGACATCAACCCTGAGCTACAAGCTGCCGAAGCTGCATGAAGAGGCGATGGCGCTGCCGTCCGAAGAGGAGTACGCCGAGCGCAGGCAGCCTGAGCAGCCTGCGCTGGCCACCTTCGTCATGCCTGACATTCCGCCTGCACCGCAGCCGGCACCGGTCGCGGAAGAGAAAGCGCAGCCGACCGCCGCCGCACAGCCTGCCGCCGCAGCGGAAACCGGCCTGCTGGGGCGCCTCTTTGGCGCACTGAAGAAAGTGTTCGCCAGCGAACCCGCCAGCCAGCCGGTTGAGGTCAAAGCAGAAGAAGAAGTTAAAGAAGAGAAACCGGCCCGTTCCCAGGAGCGTCGCAAGCCGCGCCAGAACAACCGTCGTGACCGCAACGAGCGCGGTGACCGTGGCGATCGTAATGAGCGTCGCGACAGCCGTAGCGAAAGTGCAGAAGCGCGTGAAGGTCGTGACAACCGCGACAGCCGTGACAACCGCGATCGTGACGAAAACCGCCGCAGCCGCCGTGAAAAACAGCAGCCGAACGGTGAAGTTCGCGAAGTGCGCCAGCCGCAGGCTGTTGTTGAGGACGCGGATAAGTCTAAATCCCGCGATGAGCAGCAGCAGTCGCGCCGCGAGCGCAACCGCCGTCGTAACGACGAAAAACGTCAGGCCCAGCAGGAAGTGAAAGTGCTGAACCGCGAAGAGCAGCCAGCTCCGGAAGCGGAACAGGAAGATCGCGTTCAGGTGATGCCGCGCCGTAAACAGCGCCAGCTGAGCCAGAAGGTGCGCTTTGAGTCTGCGCCGTCTGCCGATGCTGCTGTGGATGAGATCGCTGCCGCGACGCCGGTGACAGATGCACAGGCATCCCATACCGAGCTGGCGAAAATCGATCTGCCTGCGGTTGTTGAGCAGCCGGTTCAGGAGCAGGAAGAGTCTGCTGAGAACCGTGATAACGCGGGTATGCCGCGCCGTTCACGTCGTTCTCCGCGTCACCTGCGCGTGAGTGGCCAGCGCCGCCGCCGCTACCGTGACGAGCGCTATCCGACCCAGTCGCCAATGCCACTGACCGTAGCCTGTGCATCGCCGGAGATGGCGTCAGGTAAAGTGTGGATCCGCTACCCGGTCGCCCAGAGCGTCGAGCCGGTTCAGGACGAAGCCATCGTTGAGACCGCACCGGAAGCTACCCAGCAGCCGGTGGTTGAGCCAGTGGCCGAGCCGATTGCTGCAGCCGTCAGCGCTGAAGCTACCGCAGTGGAACCAGCTGCTGCTGAGCCTGCTGTTGTAGAGCCGGAAGCGGCGGTGAGTGAGCCACAGCCTGCCGCGGTGGAAACCACGCATCCAGAAGCGATTGAGACCCCGGTCGATGAGCAGCCGCAGCTGATTGCGCAGGAAGATGTCGCGGTTGCTGAACACATCGCCGAGATCGCCGAGCCTGCTGAAGCCCCTGTCGAAGAGGTTAAAGAGGTGAAAGCCGCTGAGCCTGTTGCTGAGACCAGGCCAGTAGTGGAGGTGCCGCCGGTTGTTGAAGCGCAGCCAGAGCCAGAAGCGAAACCAGTGGTTGAGCCGAAACCGGCAGTTGCGGTTAAACCAGCCGTTACCGCTGAACCGGTCGCTGCTAAGCCGCTGCACAGCTTCGCGACCGCGCCGATGACCCGCGCTCCGGCCCCGGAATACGTTCCTGAGCCGCCGCGTCACAGCGACTGGGTTCGTCCGGCGTTTGACTTTGATGGTAAAGGTTCCGCAGGCGGCCACAGCGCTACGCATCAGGCTACCGCCCCTGCAACGCGCCCGCAGCAGCCTGAGTAACACGCGCTGCTCATAAAAAGCCGACCTCCGGGTCGGCTTTTTTTATGCCTCGCCGGTGGGTAGACGCATACCGGTAATGCCAGGCACCACCTCGCGCATCAGTTGCAAAAAGGCCCGCAGGCGAGCCGGATAGTAACGCGCCCACGGGTAGACCAGATGTACCGGCAGCGGGGCGACCTCCCAGTCGGGCAGCAGCCTGACCAGCCTGCCCTCACGCAGATCCTCCGCCACCGTCCAGCTTGAAACTACCGCCGCCCCCAGCCCCTCTAAGGCCGTGTTTCGCGCCACATAGATACTGTCGGTATAGAGCCGCGGGGCAATCGTCACCTGTTCCACCGCCCCGGAGGCATGGGTCAGGCTAACGCTGTGCTGGTAGAAAGTACACAGCGCCACCCACGGCAGCGCCGCCAGCTGCTGCGGTCCGCTCACCGCCGGGTAGCGAGCCAGCAGCGCAGGGGCGATAACCACGCTACGTGGCACCTCCGCCAGCAGCCCCGACACCGTAGCGGGATCGATCTCCGCCCCGACGCGAATTGCGCAGTCAATATTATCGCTGAGGAAATCGACAGTTTTATCGTTGAGCAGCCACTCAACCGAGAGCTGTGGATGCTGATGAAGAAATTGGCTCAGCGGCTTAAGCAGCTGCTCCTGACCAAAGGCGTGAGGGGCGCGCACACGCAGCGTGCCGACCGGTTCATCTCCGGCGTGGCTCACCTCATCCTCCAGCGTTGCCCAGGCTTCGATAAGCCGTCGGGCATGCTGGTAGCAGCGTTCACCGTCATCAGTCAGCTTCATTGCATGGGTGGTACGCAGGATGAGCTTGACCCCCAGCAGCGTCTCCAGCGACTGCAGGCGGCGACTCACCGTCGCCTGAGTGGTCTCCAGTAGTCTTGCAGCGGCGGACAGGGAGCCGCTCTCAACAATGCGTACAAAGGTGTGCATAAGGTCGACCCGGTCTATACGCTCCGTTCGTTTCATACTGTTTTTGCCTATACGTTTAACGTATAGCCCTTTTACCACCGGGCTGGCTACCGCGTCACCTTTTTATCAGTAAAAATGTGCCTACACCCTTGTTGAGGACACTATTATGAACCGCCAGACATCACCCTTTGACGTACCGCGCTGGATTATCTTTATCCTGGCGATGGGGGCCGGATTCAGCGTTGCCGCCATCTACTACGCCCAACCCCTGCTGCCGTTGATGGGGAGCGATCTTCACTTAACCGTTAACGGCATGGGGCTGGTCCCCACCCTGACCCAGGCGGGCTATGCGCTGGGCATTCTGTTTCTGCTGCCGTTGGGCGACCGCTACGACCGTCGAACGCTGATTCTGGTAAAGAGCGCGGCGCTGGCCGTGTTCCTGCTGGCCTGTAGCCTGACCAGCCACCTTAATACGCTATTGGTGGTGAGCCTGCTGCTGGGAATGGCCGCCACGATGGCACAGGATATCGTGCCTGCCGCGGCAATCCTTGCGCCGGAAGGCAAACAGGGAAAAACCGTCGGCACCGTGATGACCGGGCTGCTGCTGGGGATCCTGCTCTCCCGGACGGTAAGCGGCTTCGTGGGTGCAGCCTTTGGCTGGCGGGTGATGTACCAGCTGGCGGCGGCGAGCATTGCCTTTATCGGCGTAGTGATGTGGGCCGTGCTGCCGCGCTTCGCTACCCACTCCAACCTCAGCTACCCGGCGCTGATGCGCTCAGTCGCCCAGCTGTGGGGACGTTACCCTGCCCTGCGCCATGCCGCGCTGGCGCAAGGCTTTCTCTCGGTGGCCTTTAGCGCCTTCTGGTCTACCCTGGCGGTAATGTTGCTGGATCGCTTTCATCTTGGCAGCGCGGCGGCAGGTGCCTTCGGTATTGCCGGGGCGGCAGGAGCGCTGGCTGCACCGCTGGCCGGTGGTCTGGCTGACCGGATCGGGGCGGCGAAAGTCACTCAGCTGGGTGCAGTGCTGGTGACCGTTTCCTTTGCGCTGATGTTTGCCCTGCCGCTGCTCTCTACGCAGATGCAGCTGGTGCTGATTGCCATTGCGGCTGTGGGCTTCGATCTCGGACTGCAGTCGAGCCTCGTTGCTCACCAGAACCTGGTTTACAGCCTGGAGCCGCAGGCGCGGGGTCGCCTTAACGCCCTGCTGTTTACCGTGGTGTTTATCGGCATGGCGGCAGGCTCGGCCCTTGGCAGCAAAATCTACACCCTGGCAGGCTGGCCTGGCGTGGTAGCGCTGGCCACGCTCTCAGGGCTGATTGCCCTGACGATCCGCCTTGCGGCGGGGAGTCGCCGGGCAGCGGTAGCAAATATTGGGTAAAAAAAAGCCGCCCCGGTCAATGAGGGCGGCCTGCAAAGAGAGCCGAGTCCTGTCCATTTAACCGGACAGGCTTTCTTTTTTTAAGAGTTAATCTGGAACAGCGACATACCCTGCATATCAGAAAACGCTTTGTAGGATGCCTGTAGCGCTGCCTGCTGCATGGTGTAGGAGGAGATCGCCGCATTCCAGTCAACGTCAACCAGATCGCTCATCTGCTGGGTTTGCCCCAGCGCGCGATCGGTACCCAGCGCATCAAGGTTATCCAGCTCGTTAAGCTGGGTCCCCACTTCAGCACGCACGGTCAGCACGTTGTTAAGCGCATTGCGCAGGCCGCGGTTGGTTTTATCCATTACGTCCTGAGCCGTAGCCTGAGCGGTTTCATCCCCGCTTACCGGCGTTTTCAGCGAGGCGATCGCCGAGTCCAGCATCGCAAACAGGTTCGTTTCCGGGGCGGTGCCGTCTGGTTCGGGTACTGCATTGCTGGTCACGCTGTCGAAGACCTGGGTGCCGGTGTGGGCGATCACCATGGTGCGCGCGGCGTCTACCTGCTGGGTAATCGGCTGCGCACCGCCGCCGTACTGACCGGTAGCCTGATCGAACGGTGCGCTTTCGGTTTTAAAGCCGCCAAAGATATAGCGTCCGTTGCCATCGGTACTGTTGGCCAGGTTCATGATCTGATCGCGAATACCCTGCAGATCGGTTGCCAGCGAGGCGCGGTCATCATCGCTCAGGGAGCCGTTGCCGCTGTTGATCACTTTGGACTGCGCCGACTGAATTGCCGTAGAGACCTGATCCAGAATGCTGTCTTCCAGCGACACTTTCTGGGTCGCGAAGGTGCGGGCCAGCTGATACTGGCTGTTCTGCGTCTGGGCCTGGGAGAGTACCACCGCCTGCGAGGCAGCGATCGGGTCGTCGGAGGCGCGGTTTACGCGCTTGCCGGTAGACATCTGTTCACCGTAGCTAAGCCACTTGCTCTGCGAACTGGTGACACCACGCATGTTTTGTTCATACATCATCTGAGTGCTAACGCGCATCATTAACCTCTTAGTTAGCGGATGTTCAGTAACGCATCAAACAGCGAGCTTGCCGTCTGTAAAACCTGTGCGTTGGCGAGATAATATTGCTGATAACGCTGCAGGTTACCGTACTCTTCGTCAAGGTTGACGCCGGAGATAGACTGCTGCTGGTTGCTCAGCTGGGTTACCACGTTATCCTGGGTGGTACTGCTGCTCTTCAGCGTGGCCGTAGTGCTGCCGACGGTGCTGACCAGCGCGGCGTAGGCATCGTTAAAGCTCTTGTTGCCGCCGACGCTCTTACTCTTTTGCAGATCCAGCAGCGCCTGGCCGTTGACGTTATCGCTGTCGCCGCTGGTAGCCGACGCCGCCATGGCAATTTTCGAAGTATCCTGGAAGGCCAGCCCCATGTTAACGACGGCGTTGGCCGTGGGTTTGATAATAAAGCTGTCGTTATTGCCCGCACCGTTTGTGGCAGTGATGTTCACCTTCAGGCCATCAAAGTTCAGGCTGCCGTCGTTGGCATCCGGCGTGGCGGTAAACGAGGTGTTATCTGCCAGGCGAGTCACCTGCCACTTAGATCCGTCGTAAACCACCTTATAGTCGGTCGCCTGCACTTTGCTGCTGTCGCTGACCGTAGTGGTCAGGGACGCATCGCCGGTGTTTCTGGCGTTACTCAGCGTAGAGGGCGCGCCAATCGTAAAGAAGTCGCCGCCCTTATCGCCGTTGGCATCGTAGCCTTTAGCATGTTGAGCGTTGAAGGCGTCGGCAAAGGAGAGCGCCAGCTGACCCAGCGAGTTGCGGGTCTGGTCGAGGTTCTGGCTGCGGAAGGTCAGCAGCCCGCCGAGGGAGCCGCTGTTGAGCAGCTTCTCCGGGATCTCCACGTTGCCTGCGGTAGCATCAACGTAGGCCACGGTGGTACGAGACGGGTCCGCGCTGGAGGGTACGGCGGCCAGCTGGCGTGAAGAACTGCCCTGAACCAGGGTGTAGCCGTTAGCCATGCTGATGTTATAGGTGCCGCCGTCCTGGACGCTTACTTCCACGCCAACGATTTTATTCAGTTCGCTCACCAGCTGATCGCGCTGATCCAGCAGGTTGTTCGGCGAGGCACCTGCCCCTACTCCGGTCAGACGTGAAATCTGATCGTTAAGGTTAGCGATCTGGGTGGTGTAGTTGTTGATCTGATCCACGCTGGAGGAGATAGACAGGTTAACCTGCTTATCCTGATCGCGCAGATACTGATCGGTTACCTTGAACTGGTTTACCAGGCCATCGGCCTTGCCCAGCAGCGTCTGGCGGGAAGCCGGATCTTCGGCATTGCTCACCAGGGTTTGCAGGCTGGTAAAGAAGCCCTGCATGGTGGTGGCAAGCGTATTGGTCGAGCCGGAGAGCATGTCATCAATTTTGGACATCTGCTCGTAGCGCGTGGTCAGGCCGCTGCTCTGGGTCTGCGCGGCGCGCAGCTGATTGGTGATGAAAGCGTCATATTCGCGCTGGACGCCGGTGACGTTCACCCCGTTGCCAACCCAACCGCCTGCACCCAGCGTACTGTTTGCCTGTGCCAGCACCGTCGTCTGACGGGTATAACCCGCGACGTTATAACTGGAGATGTTATTACTGACGGTATTCAACGCGGCCTGGGCTGCATTCAGCCCGCTCATGGCGCTGTTAATCAAGCTACTGGACATGGAGATTCCTTATACACTTTTAGACATAAGTCCTGCTAACGATTATCGGCAGCGCCAGGCTGAACTTGAGTGCTGTCAGAACAGATTTTCAATATCGTTACTGTAGGCTTTGCTCACCTTATCGCTAAGGGATTTCAGCTGCTGGATCATGCTGGTAAGCTTACGGGCATAGTTTGGATCGGTGGCGTAGCCTGCACTCTGCAGCGCCTGCGCCCCCTGCTCGGCGGTCGCCGCAGTGGTGACGGCAGCATAGCGCGGATTGCGTGACAGCAGGCCAACGTAGTCCGACAGCGCCTCCAGATAGGAGCCGTAGACGCGGAACTTCGCCTTCACCTTCTTCGCCTCACCGTTCTCATATTCGGTGGTGGTGATCTCGGTGGTAGGTCCCTTCCAGCTGCTGCTCGCCTTCACGCCAAACAGGTTAAAGCTCGGCTCGCCGTTTTCACGCTTGATCTGCCGCTGCCCCCAGCCGGACTCCAGCGCCGCCTGGGCGAGGATCAGGTGGTGCGGCACCCCGCTCTGCTGGCTGGCCAGCCGCGCCGGGAGCGAGAGCTGGGCGAGGAACTCCTTGCTGTCGCCAGAGAGCGCGGCATCGTTGCCTGCGTCGTCGGGCGTCTTCGGCATCGCCTTGCGCACCATCTGGGTCAGGGCCTGGTTTTGATAACTGGTCACCGTTTCCAGCGGGAACTTCATTGGCACCTGTGAAGGTGCCTCAGCAGGTTCACTCTGGCTGCCGGACATCTGCTTCACCATCATCTCCGCCAGCCCCAGCCCCTTGCCAGCGGTCATCTGCTGGGCAATTTGCTGGTCGTACATGCTGGTATACATGCGGCTGGAGTCGCTGCTGAACAGGCCGTCTTTTGGCAGGGCTTCACGCATGCTCTTCAGCATCATCTGCACGAACATCCCTTCCACCTGGCGGGCCACCGGGCGCAGGTTAGCCTGCGGATCCTGCCCTGCCTGGGTTTTCAGTTCATTCAGCGATTGCGCATCCCATGCCGCGCTCGCCATCATCCGGCTGTCGGTTAGCATTAGATAATTTCCAGTTTCGCGCGCAGGCAGCCTGCGCTCTGCATTGACTGAAGGATCGACATCAGATCGATCGGCGTCGCACCCAGCGCGTTCAGCGCCCGGACAACGTTGTTGAGGTTTGCACTGGAGCGGATGCTCTGTAGCGAACCGCCGCTCTGGCGCAGGTCGATCTGCGTCTGCGGAGTGACCACGGTCTGCCCGCCGCCGAATGGCGTATCCGGCTGGCTGACGTTGGCCTGGCGGTTTACCGTCACCGAGAGATTGCCCTGAGCCACCGCACAGCTGTCCAGCGTCACTTCGCGGTTCATGACTACTGAGCCAGTACGGGAGTTAATTACCACTTTCGCATCCTGCGGTGCCACGCCGACTTCCATATTCTGGATATCGGCCAGGAAACGCACCTGCGAGCTGTTGCCGCTCGGCACGCGGATCTGGATGGTTCGCGCATCCAGCGCCGTGGCGCTGCCGTAGCCGCGAGAGCGGTTGATAGTGTCAGTAATCTGCTGTGCGAGAGTGAAGTCTTCCTGGTTCAGCTGCAGATTGATGGTGTTGCCGGAGCCAAACTGGCTAGGCAGCTCGCGTTCCACCACTGCCCCGCCGGTGATACGGCCGCCGTTGAGCTGGTTAACCTGCACGCTGCTGCCGCCTGCCGCTGCGCCCGCGCCGCCGACCAGCACGTTGCCCTGCGCAAGAGCGTAGACCTGATTATCGACGCCTTTCAGCGGCGTCATGATCAGCGTACCGCCGCGCAGGCTCTTGGCGTTACCCATTGAAGAGACCACCACGTCGATGGTCTGCCCCTGACGGGCAAAAGCCGGGAACTGGGCGGTCACCATCACCGCCGCCACGTTTTTCAGCTGCATGTTGGTCCCGGCGGGAACGGTGATCCCCATCTGGGAGAGCATGTTGTTCAGGCTCTGGGTGGTGAACGGCGTCTGGGTGGTCTGGTCGCCCGTCCCATCCAGGCCGACAACCAGCCCGTAGCCAATCAGTGAGTTCTGTCGTACGCCCTGTACGCTGGTGAGGTCGCGGATGCGCTCGGCCTGGGCAATGGTTGCTACCAGTACCAGCGCGATCCCTGCCAGATATTTAAACATTGGTCACCCCGTTACATCGGCGAGAGGTTAAGGAAGAAACGCTGCAGCCAGCCCATATTCTGCGCTTCGTTGATATAGCCGTTACCGACATATTCGATGCGCGCGTCCGCCACCTGGGTAGAGGGAACAGAGTTGCTGCCGCTGATGGTGCGTGGGTTCACGACACCGGAGAAGCGGATGAACTCAGTGCCCTGGTTAATGGCGATCTGTTTTTCACCCACAACGTGTAAGTTGCCGTTGGCCAGAACCTGGTCAACCGTGACGGTCAGCGTTCCGCTGAAGGTGTTGCTGGCGTTGGCCCCACCCTTACCGTTAAAGCCGTTGCTGCCTGAGGCGTCAACATCCGCCCGGGCGTTGCCAAACAGGCCCTCTAAATAGCGCGGCGCAGTACCGACGCCGAAGTTGGTTTTGCCGTCGCGGCTGGCGTTCGCCGACGAACTTTTGCTGGCGCTGACGTTCTCTTGCAGCACGATGGTCAGCGTATCGCCTACGTTACGCGGCCTGCGATCCTCAAACAGCGGTTGATAGCCGTAGTTAATCGGCTGGGCGGTCTGAAAAATAGAGCCGTTGACAATGGGCTGCGGGCCTGGCGTAGGCTGCGCGGTGGTTGCGCCCTGCACCAGCGGCGTCGAGGGGATCCAGGCACACCCGTTGAGGGTGAGTGCCACCATAGCCATAAGCGGATAACGAAACGCGGCGGATTTATGCATTGCTTTCATCTTCGAAATCAGGGGCCCGGCGCGGCGATCACCACCGCGCCGGAGCGCGCCTTAGAGTTGCGTCAGTTTTTGCAGCATCTGATCGGTAGTCGACACGGCTTTACTGTTAATTTCGTAAGCGCGCTGAACCTGGATCATATTCACCAGCTCTTCAGCAACGTTTACGTTAGAGGTTTCAACATACCCCTGGTAGAGCAGCCCCGCACCGTTCAGGCCTGGCGTCGTATCGTTCGGCGCGCCGGATGACTGCGTTTCGGTGTAGAGGTTCTCACCAATGCTCTCCAGACCGGTATCGTTCATAAAGGTGGTCAGGTTAAGCTGCCCCACCTGCACCGGCGCGGCCTGGCCCTGCTGGGTCACGCTCACTACGCCGTCACGGCCAATGGTGATGCTCAGGGAGTTTGCCGGAATGGTGATGGCCGGCTGCACCTGGAAACCGCCGGCGGTCACCAGCTGGCCGTTCTGATCCACCTGGAAAGAGCCGTCACGGGTATAGGCAGAGGTACCATCCGGCAGCATCACCTGGAAGAAGCCCTGGCCTTTGATCGCCACGTCTTTGCTGTTGTTGGTCTGGGAGAGGTTACCCTGGCTGTGCAGGCGCTCGGTGGCTACCGGACGCACGCCGGTACCAATCTGCAGGCCTGACGGCAGCGTAGTCTGCTCGGAGGACTGCGCGCCGGGCTGGCGAACGGTCTGGTAGAGCAGATCTTCAAACACCGCGCGCTGACGCTTAAAACCGTTAGTGCTGACGTTCGCCAGGTTGTTGGCGATGACGTCCATATTGGTTTGCTGGGCGTCGAGGCCGGTCTTGGCAATCCATAAGGAGTTGATCATAAATAGTCCTGTATTAGCTCATCGACAGCAGTGAGTTAGCACGCTGCTCATTTTCATCAACGCTGCTGATGACCTTCATCTGCATCTCAAAGCGACGCGCGCTGGCGATCATATCGGTCATCGCTTCAACCGGCTTCACGTTGCTGCCCTCCAGCACGCCCGACATCACACGGATGGTGGGATCGGCCTGCAGGGTTGCGCCACGGGTCGCCTGGGCAGCCTGGCTGAGACGGAACATGCCGTCATCGCCGCGCACCACTTCAGCTCCGGTCGCCTTGACCAGCTTCAGCTTGCCAATAGGCGACACCGTATTAGGCGGGTCCCCTGGGGTCAGCGCCGAGATGGTACCGTCTGCCGCAATGGTGATCTCCGCCCCTTCCGGCACGGCAATCGGACCCGCATCGCCCATCACCGGGTTACCCTGGATGGTCAGCTGGCCTGCAGGGCTGACCTGCATGTTACCGTTGCGGGTATAACCCTCGGTGCCGTCCGGCGTCTGCACCGCCAGCCAGCCGTCCTGTTGCAGGGCAACGTCCAGCGGGCGGGAGGTATAATCCATCTGACCCGGCGTCATATCCGCGCCGGGAGTCGAAGCGGTTACCAGCGTACGCGTAGGCAGCGACAGCCCCTCTACCGGCACGGCGCGCAGCGCGTTGAGCTGCGCACGAAAGCCGGGCGTAGAGGCGTTCGCGAGGTTGCTGGCCGTAACCGCCTGCTGGTTGAGCGTCTGGCTGGCCGCGCCCATCGCGGTATATATTGCGTGATCCATGAAGCCGTCCCGTCAGGCGCTTAGCGCAGGTTAACCAGCGTGTTGAGGATCTGATCCTGGGTTTTGATGGTCTGCGCGTTCGACTGATAGTTACGCTGCGCGACGATCATGTTGACCAGCTCTTTACTCAGATCGGTGTTGGATGCTTCCAGCGCGCCGTTGGTCAGGGTACCGAAGTTACCGTTGCCCGCGGTGCCCAGCAGCGCCACGCCAGAGGACTGGGTCGCCGTCCAGACGTTGTCGCCTTCCGAGGCAAGGCCTTCGTTGTTAGCGAAGTTAGCCAGTACGATCTGGCCCAGCAGCTGGTTCTGCTCGTTAGAGTAGTTACCCACTACGGTGCCGTCGTCGTTGATCTGGTAGCTCACCAGGTCACCCGGCTTATAACCGTTCTGGCTAGTGGCCACGATGTTGTTCGCACCGGTGTTCTGCTGCATGGAGTTCAGGAAGCTCAGGCTGAAGGTCGCCGGGGTCGCGCCCGGGATCGTTGCCGTCGTCACGTTGGCAGTGCCGCCAGAGGTCAGCGCGCCGGTGTTGCTGAAGCCCAGCGTAGTGGAGAGCGTCGCAGGGCTGTTCGCCACGCTGCTGTCCTGGGTGTAGACGTTCCAGGTGTTGCTCGCCGTGCTCTTCACGAAGTAGACGTTCATGTCGTGAGAGTTACCCTGGCTATCGAAGACCGTCACCGAGCCTTTTTTGTTGTAGCTGTCGGCGTTGGCCGGATTGAAGGCCACGGTCGGCGCTGCGTCGGTGGAGTTCAGGTTGATCTGCATCGCCGCGGTATCGGTGGTTTTTGCCGCCATCAGCGTGTTCGGAATAGAGATCGCCGTCGGGTTCGCGCCCTGCTGAATAGTCGGCGGGGTGCCGGTGGCCGGGAAGCCGGTCAGCTGCAGGCCCTGCATGTTAACGATGTTGCGGTTTTCGTCCAGCTTGAACTGGCCGTTGCGGCTGTAGAATACCGACCCGTTGCTGTCCACCAGACGGAAGAAACCGTTCTGGCTGATAGCGACGTCCAGGCCGCGACCGGTGTTGGTGGTCGTGCCGTCGGTGAAGTCCTGGGTAATACCCGCAACCTTTACGCCGAGACCGACTTTAGAACCGGCAAACATATCGGCGAAGGACGCGGTGCCAGATTTAAAGCCATAGGTGGCGGAGTTGGCGATGTTGTTACCAATGACATCGAGGTTGGTGGCCGCAGCATTCAGGCCGCTGACCGCTTGTGAAAAGGCCATGACTTACTCCTGATAAGTGTAAAGGCTTATATAATCTGCCGTACTTCGTCGAGGGTGGTGGTACCGTAGGTACCCAAATCTAAGGTGTTACCGGTGCTGCTTTTGGTCACGCCCTGCACCAGCGCAAACTGCAGCGGCTGAGCCACCAGCTGGGTAGAGCCGTTGCTGGCACCAATGGAGACGGTGTAGGCGCTGTCCGGGGCGGCGGTGCCGTCGGTCATCTTGCCATCCCAGCTAAAGGTGTGAACGCCCGCGCTCAGCCCGCCGATATCAATGGTACGAACGACCAGGCCATTTTTATCGGTAATGGTAGCGGTGACTTTATCCGCTGGCTGGGTCAGCTCAACGCCAAACGGCGTAGTGGTTTCACTGCCTGCCAGCACGGTGGTACCAGGGATCATCACGCCGTGGCCAATCAGGGTACTCGCCTGCAGCGACTGGCTGTTATCGATCTGACCGGAGATCGCGCCGAGGGTGGTATTGAGCTTCTCAATGCCGCTCACGGTATTGATTTGTGCCAGCTGGGTGGTCAGCTCGTTGTTCTCCATCGGATTGGTGGGATCCTGATTTTTGAGCTGGGCCACCAGCAGCGTCAGAAAGCTGCTCTGCAGATCCGTTGCGCTACTGCCGGTCGTCGCGCCGGTGGCGGTCGATGTTGCGGTAGTGCGGGTGGTGTCGTTGAGATTTACAGCAATAGACATGCGACTCTCCTTTACGAGCCAAGCGTGAGCGTTTTCAGCATCATGCTCTTCACGGTGTTAAGTACTTCAACGTTTGCCTGATAGCTGCGCGAGGCAGACATGGAGTTAACCATCTCGCCGACGACGTCGACATTAGGCATCCGCACGTAGCCTTTCGCATCCGCAAGCGGGTTGCCTGGCTCAAAGACCAGCTTGTCCGGGGCCTGGCTCTCAATGACGTTAGCGACCTTGACGCCGCCGGTTGCCGCGCCCGGGGCCGCGTTCACCTGGAACACAACCTGCTTAGCACGGTAGGGCTGGCCATCCGGCCCGGTGGCGCTGTCGGCGTTTGCCAGGTTACTGGCCGCCACGTTCAGCCGCTGTGACTGAGCGGTCAGCGCCGATCCGGCGATATCAAAAATGTTCAGTAGTGCCATCGATTAATTCCCCCCCTGCAGCACGCTCATCATGCCTTTAATCTGTCCACCCAGAACGCTCAGCCCGGTCTGGTATTGCAGGCTGTTATCAGCAAACTGGGTACGCTCGCGGTCCATATCGACGGTGTTACCGTCCAGCGACGGCTGATCGGGAATGCGATAGAGCAGTTCAGTAGACGGTGCGGCGATGGTCTGGGCAGGAATATGGCGGGCGGAGGTCAGTGCCAGCGATACACCGCTGCTTTCGGCCCGGCCACGCTCCATCACTTTTTTGAGTTCGCCGGCAAAATCCATATCGCGCGCCTGATACCCCGGGGTATCGGCGTTAGCAATGTTGGCGGCCAGAACTTCCTGGCGCTGGGCGCGCAGGTTTAATGCTTCTTGCTGAAATCGTAGCGCGGCATCGAGTTTATCGAGCATGTCTCCCCCGCTGATGACGTTACGCTGATGAGAAAATGACAGATGACAGCTTAAAGGGCAGAGGGCACGCCTTATCGCTGGAATAAGCGCAAAATGCGTCGCTATTTATTGCGTTGATAGATCTGCGCGCCGGGTAAAATCTCCTTACTCTCTTATCCAGGCAGGAGTTAGCCATGCACAGTGTGAAAAGCGTATGCGGCGCAATTTTGCTGTTCGCCAGCCCGCTGGCGGTGGCGCAGGATCTCACCGCCCAGTTGACCACCTTTTTTGCCCAACGGTTAGCGGGCTTTAGCGATGAGGTCGCCGTGACGGTGCGGACCCCGGCAAACCTGCTGCCTGCCTGTGAACAACCGGCGCTGAGCGTGGCGGGTAGCGCGAAACTTTGGGGCAACGTTAACGTGCTGGCTCAGTGTGCCAATGAGAAACGCTATTTACAGGTCACGGTAGAGGCGACCGGCAACTACGTGGTAGCCGCCCAGGCGATTACGCGCGGCAGCACGCTGGCGCCAGGCAGCGTAACGCTGAAGCGTGGCCGTCTGGACAGGCTGCCGCCGCGCACTATGCTGGATATTAACCAGGCCCAGGATGCGGTAAGCCTGCGCGATTTAGCGCCGGGCCAGGCCATTCAGCTCTCAATGCTGCGTCAGTCGTGGCGCGTCAAGGCTGGGCAGCGTGTACAGGTGATCGCCAGCGGCGACGGCTTTAGCGTAAACGGTGAAGGCCAGGCGCTGAACAACGCTTCGGTAGCGCAAAATGCCCGCGTGCGCATGGCATCGGGCCAGGTGGTAAGCGGTACGGTAGGGG
Organism: Pseudescherichia sp.; assembly: GCA_039594205.1. Classification (GTDB taxonomy): domain Bacteria; phylum Pseudomonadota; class Gammaproteobacteria; order Enterobacterales; family Enterobacteriaceae; genus Pseudescherichia. The sequence continues at coordinate 23,160 of JBCNNW010000059.1, forward strand.
CAGATGGGAATATTCTTATTAATCTGTAATCTTTTTAAAGATTTTGCCGACCCTGCCGATAATTAAGCAATATATGATGATGGCAAGCCCCAACGCCGCGAACCCTCGATGAGGACAACACTATGAGCATTGATCGTACATCGCCTTTAAAGTCGGTAAGCACTGTCCAGCCGCGCGAAACTCACGATACTCAGACCCCAAAAGCGCGTCTGGAAAAATCCGCTACTGCGAACAGCACCAGCGTCACTATTAGCAATGCGCAAACCAAACTGACCCAGGCGGGCAGTGACGACATTAATATGGAGCGCGTGGAAGCGTTAAAAACCGCGATCCGTAACGGCGAGCTGAAAATGGATACCGGCAAAATTGCCGATGCCCTGATCAGCGAAGCGCAGAGTTTCTTACAGAGTAAGTGAGCGTATGAGTAAACTGTCAGAAGTTCTTGATCAAATGACAGTTATCCTGAACGCGCTGAAAGGCGTGATGGATGCTGAGCAACAACATCTTTCTGCGGGCCAGATTAACGGCAGCGCGCTACAGCGTATTACCGAAGAGAAGAGTTCGTTGCTCGCCACGCTGGACTACCTTGAACAGCAGCGTCGTGCCGAACAGAATATGCAGCAGAGCGCAAACGATGATATCGCAGGCCGCTGGCTGACTATTACCAAAAAAACACAGCACCTGCGCGAGCTTAACCAGCACAACGGCTGGCTGCTCGAAGACCAGATCCAGCGTAATAAGCAGGCGCTGGAGGTGTTAAAACCGCATCAGGAGCCTGCCCTCTACGGCGCCAATGGCCAGACTTCGTCATCGCACCGCGGCGGCAAGAAAATCTCCATCTAATCTCGTACCGTACAGGCCCGGGCACCGCTGCCCAGGCCTGTTCTGCTTTACGCCGTCCGGCGAGCAAACTCCTTCACCTTGAAGCCCAGCAGCGCCAGCGTGGCGAAGTAGGCTATAGCACCCACCGCTACCACCGCCATCAGGCGCAGCAGTCGCCAGGCCATGCTGCCCTGCGACCACTCTGGCATTATCGAGAGCACGCCCAGCAGCGCGGCGGCCATCACCACAACGGCAATAATCAGACGCAGCAGAAAACGCTGCCAGCCCGGCTGCGGGGTAAAGATTTTCTGCTTGCGCAGCTGCCAGTAGAGCAGGCTGGCGTTGAGGCAGGCCGCCAGGCCGATGGAGAGCGCCAGCCCGGCATGCTTGAGCGGGCCGATAAAGGCCAGGTTCATCAGCTGGGTCATAATCAGCGTGACGATCGCAATCTTAACCGGCGTTTTGATGTCCTGCCGCGAATAGAACCCCGGAGCCAGCACCTTCACCACAATCAGCCCCATCAGCCCTACCGAGTAGGCCACCAGCGCCTTCTGGGTCATCAGCGCATCGGTCGCGGTGAATTTGCCGTACTGGAACAGCGAGACCGTCAGCGGTTTGGCGAGGATCCCCAGCGCCACGGCGCTCGGCAGCGCCAGCAGGAAGCAGAGGCGCAGGCCCCAGTCCATCAGGCGGCAATACTCATCATGGTTGCCGCTGGCAAAGCTGCGGGAGAGCGACGGCAGCAGAATCGTGCCCAGCGCCACGCCCAGCACGCCGGAGGGAAACTCCATCAGCCGGTCGGCGTAGTACATCCACGACACCGAGCCGGAGACCAGAAACGAGGCGAAGATGGTGTTAATAATCAGTGAGATCTGGCTAACCGAGACGCCAAGGATCGCCGGTCCCATCTGCTTTACGACGCGGAGCGATCCCGCATCGCGCAGGCTGATGCGCGGCAATACCAGCATGCCAATTTTTTTCAGATGCGGCAGCTGATAGAAGAGCTGCAGTACGCCGCCGACGGTGACCGCCCAGGCCAGCGCCAGCACCGGCGGGTGAAACAGCGGTGCAGCAAAGAGTGCGAAGCCAATCATGCTGACGTTTAAAAGA
>JBCNNW010000006.1:0-93454 GCA_039594205.1 Pseudescherichia sp.
TGTCCGCTTTTATCTTTTTAACTCAGGTAAATATCGCCCGATCGGCCTGGATTCTCCTCTGCCCAATCCCTTTATACTCACCCTCACTTTGCGCCGAAGCGGCAGCTGATTTACTGCGCTCTCTTTATTCAAGAGGCGAAAGAAACGTAAAAACATCAGCATAGCGGGTAAAGAGACAGCAATATGTACGCGTTATGCAGTAATTCGTTTTATGATGGGTCAAACCGGGGGAATAAAAGCGGGTAAAAGCGGCCGATCGCCTGTTTTATACGCACCCCATTTCACGTTGAAAAAAATGTAGTATTTTCAACGTCAAAAGGTAAAAATTCTTCTTCAAATCAGAGTCAGGACGCGTATGTTGAACAATAGCATGAGCGTGGTGATCCTTGCCGCTGGCAAGGGAACCCGTATGTATTCGGATCTTCCTAAAGTGCTTCATACTCTCGCCGGGAAAGCGATGGTACAGCATGTCATTGATGCCGCGAATAATCTCGGCGCACGCCATGTTCACCTGGTCTACGGCCACGGCGGCGATCTGCTTAAGCAGACGCTGCGTGACGATAACCTGAACTGGGTCCTACAGGCAGAACAGCTGGGTACTGGCCATGCTATGCAGCAGGCTGCCCCTGGCTTCGCCGATGACGAAGATATCCTCATGCTCTACGGTGACGTACCGCTGATCTCCGTTGAGACACTGCAGCGCCTGCGCGATGCCAAGCCGCAGGGCGGCATCGGGCTGTTAACGGTCAAGCTTGACGATCCCACCGGCTATGGCCGTATCACCCGTGAAGGCGGGAAAGTGACGGGTATCGTTGAGCACAAAGATGCGACCCCCGAACAGCATAAGATTCAGGAGATCAATACTGGGATCCTGATTGCCAACGGCGCGGATCTGAAGCGCTGGCTGGGCAAGCTGACCAACGACAATGCGCAGGGTGAATACTATATCACCGACATTATCGCGCTGGCCTACCACGAAGGACGTGAGATCGCGGCGGTGCATCCGCAGCGCCTGAGTGAAGTTGAGGGCGTGAACAACCGTCTGCAGCTTTCTCGTCTGGAACGCGTCTATCAGTCCGAGCAGGCAGAGAAGCTGCTGCTGGCGGGTGTGATGCTGCGCGATCCGGCTCGCTTTGACCTGCGCGGTACCCTGAACCATGGCCGTGATATTGAGATTGATGCCAACGTTATTCTCGAAGGCAACGTCTCGCTGGGCAACCGGGTCAAAATCGGCGCGGGCTGCGTGATCAAAAACAGTGTTATCGGCGACGACTGCGAAATCAGTCCCTACAGCGTGGTTGAAGATGCCACCCTGGAAGCCGCCTGCACCATCGGCCCGTTTGCCCGTCTGCGTCCAGGCGCAGAGCTGCTGGCCGGTGCGCACGTCGGCAACTTCGTTGAGATGAAAAAAGCGCGTCTGGGTAAAGGCTCGAAGGCGGGGCATCTCACCTATCTCGGCGACGCGGAGATAGGCGACAACGTCAACATCGGCGCAGGGACCATCACCTGCAACTACGACGGTGCCAACAAGCATAAAACCATTATTGGCGACGACGTTTTTGTCGGCTCCGACTCACAGTTTATCGCTCCAGTGAGCGTCGCCAGCGGCGTGACCATTGCAGCGGGTACCACGGTAACCCGTGATGTTGCCGAGGACGAGCTGGTCATCAGCCGAGTGAAGCAGACCCATATCAAGGGCTGGAAACGTCCGGTCAAAAAGAAGTAAACATATTGAAGCCGGCCTGGCGTTCGCGTCGTCCGGCAGACAGGGATGAGGCGGTCAATATAGATCGCCCGCCCACCAGCAGTAGCTATAAAAATAACCCCACTCTCTACAAGGCTCGGGGCGCCCGGAAAACGGGTAACGCAGGTTGACCGACAACGCATGGCTTACGCCATAATCAGGAAATCTAACTATGTGTGGAATTGTTGGCGCAGTTGCGCAGCGTGATATTGCTGAAATCCTTCTCGAAGGCTTACGTCGTCTCGAATACCGTGGCTATGACTCTGCCGGTCTGGCAGTAGTCGACAGTGAAGGGCATATGACCCGCCTGCGTCGTCTCGGTAAAGTCCAGATGCTCTCTCAGGCAGCAGAAGAGCATCCGCTGCATGGCGGAACCGGTATTGCCCATACCCGTTGGGCGACGCACGGTGAACCCTCTGAAGGCAACGCTCACCCGCATGTCTCTGAACATATCGTGGTGGTGCATAACGGCATTATTGAGAACCACGAGCCGCTGCGCGAAGAGTTAAGATCGCGCGGCTATGAATTTGTCTCCGAAACCGATACCGAAGTGATCGCTCACCTGGTGCACTGGGAGCTGGCAAAAGGCGGCTCGCTGCGTGATGCCGTTCTGCGTACTATCCCGCAGCTGCGCGGCGCGTACGGTACGGTTATCATGGATACCCGCGATCCGAGCACCCTGCTGGCCGCCCGCTCCGGTAGCCCGCTGGTTATCGGTCTTGGCATGGGCGAAAACTTTATCGCCTCCGATCAGCTGGCTCTGCTGCCGGTGACCCGCCGCTTTATCTTCCTCGAAGAGGGTGACATTGCGGAAGTAACCCGCCGTAGCGTCGTGGTGTTTGACCGTGAAGGTCAGGAAGTGAAGCGCCCGGACATCGAATCTAATCTGCAATATGACGCGGGCGATAAGGGCATCTACCGCCACTACATGCAGAAAGAGATCTACGAGCAGCCGAACGCCATTAAAAACACCCTGACCGGGCGTATCAGTCACGGTGAGATCGATCTCAGCGAGCTGGGCGAGAAAGCCAACGAGATGCTCTCTCAGGTTGAACATATCCAGATCATCGCCTGCGGCACCTCCTACAACTCCGGGATGGTCTCTCGCTACTGGTTTGAATCGCTGGCCGGTATTCCGTGCGACGTGGAAATCGCCTCTGAGTTCCGCTACCGCAAATCCGCCGTGCGCCGCAACAGCCTGATGATCACCCTCTCCCAGTCTGGTGAGACGGCGGATACCCTGGCCGCGCTGCGCCTCTCCAAAGAGCTGGGCTACCTCGGTTCGCTGGCGATCTGTAACGTGCCTGGCTCCTCGCTGGTACGTGAATCCGATCTGGCGCTGATGACCAACGCTGGCACCGAGATCGGTGTGGCATCGACCAAAGCCTTCACTACCCAGCTCACCGTGCTGCTGATGCTGGTGGCGAAGCTGAGCCGCCTGAAGGGTCTGGACGCCTCTATCGAGCAGGATATCGTGCATGGCCTGCAGGCGCTGCCGAACCGTATCGAGCAGATGCTCTCCCAGGACAAGCGTATTGAAGCGCTGGCAGAGGACTTCTCTGAGAAGCACCACGCCCTGTTCCTGGGTCGTGGCGATCAGTACCCTATCGCTCTTGAAGGCGCGCTGAAGCTGAAAGAGATCTCCTACATCCATGCGGAAGCCTACGCCGCAGGCGAGCTGAAACACGGCCCGCTGGCGCTGATTGATGCCGATATGCCGGTTATTGTTGTGGCACCTAACAACGAACTGCTGGAAAAACTGAAGTCCAACATCGAAGAAGTTCGCGCCCGTAGCGGCGTGCTCTATGTCTTCGCCGGTCAGGATGCCGGTTTCACCAGCAGCGATAACATGCACATTATCGAGCTGCCGCACGTGGAAGAGGTGATTGCGCCGATCTTCTACACCGTGCCGCTGCAGCTGCTGGCCTACCACGTCGCGCTGATCAAAGGCACCGACGTTGACCAGCCGCGTAACCTCGCGAAATCTGTAACCGTAGAGTAATGTTCCTCTTACGTCCCGTCGCTACTGGCGGGACGTCTCTCCTCGCTGTGCTATTTTTAAACAATCCATAGACTATTTTCGGTCAAATAAGCGCCTGTCATAAAAATGTCATAATACGTACATTTAACTGTCACCTGGTTGTCCTATTTTGCATATCGTAGAAACCAAACAACGATTTACAATCCCTCAGGAGACATTATGAAAGTCATGCGTACCACTGTCGCTACTGTTGTCGCCGCGACCTTATCCCTGAGCGCTTTCGCTGTTAACGCAGCGGCAAGCCTGACCGGCGCGGGTGCAACCTTCCCAGCGCCAGTGTATGCCAAATGGGCGGATACCTATCAGAAAGCGACCGGTAGCAAAGTTAACTACCAGGGTATCGGCTCCTCCGGCGGCGTGAAGCAGATCACTGCTAACACCGTGGATTTTGGCGCGTCTGACGCTCCGCTGTCTGATGAGAAACTGAACCAGGAAGGCCTGTTCCAGTTCCCGACCGTTATCGGTGGCGTGGTGCTGGCGGTTAACCTGCCGGGCGTGAAATCCGGTGAGCTGGTGCTGGATGGTAAAACGCTGGGTGACATCTACCTGGGCAAAATCAAAAAATGGGATGACGAAGCGATCGCTAAGCTCAACCCAGGTATGAAGCTGCCTTCACAGAATATCGCCGTGGTTCGTCGCGCTGACGGCTCCGGTACCTCCTTCGTCTTCACCAGCTACCTGGCGAAAGTGAACGAAGAGTGGAAATCAAAAATCGGCTCTGGCTCTACCGTGAACTGGCCGACCGGTCTGGGCGGCAAAGGTAATGACGGTATCGCCGCGTTCGTACAGCGTCTGCCTGGCTCTATTGGCTACGTAGAGTACGCCTACGCTAAGCAGAACAACCTGGCCTACACCAGGCTGGTCTCTGCCGATGGCAAACCGGTCTCTCCGACCGAAGAGAGCTTCTCTAACGCCGCGAAAGGCGTGGACTGGAGCAAAACCTTCGCTCAGGACCTGACTAACCAGAAGGGTGATAACGCGTGGCCAATCACCTCCACCACCTTTATCCTGATCCACAAAGAGCAGAAGAAACCTGAGCAGGGCGCTGAAGTGCTGAAGTTCTTTGACTGGGCCTACAAAGACGGTGCGAAACAGGCTAACGATCTGGATTACGCAACCCTGCCGGACAGCGTGGTTGAGCAGGTTCGTGCTGCATGGAAAACCAATGTGAAAGATAGCAGCGGTAAAGCGCTGTACTAACAGGATCTTTTTGACGAAGATGGCGGGTGGCGTAGGCTTCCCGCCCTACGGATAAAAACTGTAGGCCCGGTAAGCGTTCGCGCCACCGGGCAAATTCGTAAGACGTACATAACAGAAGAGTAATTTATGGCTGCAACCAAGCCTGCTTTTAACCCACCGGGTAAACAGGGTGACATGATCTTCGGCGCGCTGGTCAAACTGGCTGCGCTGATTGTGCTATTGCTGCTCGGCGGCATCATCATCTCCCTGATTGTCTCCTCCTGGCCAAGCATCCAGAAATTTGGTTTCTCCTTCCTGTGGACCAAAGAGTGGGACGCCCCGAACGATATCTACGGCGCGCTGGTGCCGATCTACGGTACGCTGGTGACCTCCTTTATCGCGCTGCTGATCGCCGTTCCGGTAAGTTTTGGTATCGCACTGTTCCTGACGGAGCTGGCTCCCGGCTGGCTGAAGCGTCCGCTGGGTATCGCCATTGAGCTGCTCGCTGCTATCCCCAGTATCGTTTACGGCATGTGGGGGCTGTTTATCTTCGCTCCGCTGTTTGCCACCTATTTCCAGGAGCCGGTGGGCAACGTGCTCTCTACCATTCCGTTTGTGGGTGCGCTCTTCTCCGGCCCGGCGTTTGGTATCGGTATCCTCGCTGCGGGTATTATTCTCGCCATTATGATCATTCCGTACATCGCCTCGGTGATGCGCGACGTGTTTGAACAAACCCCGGTGATGATGAAAGAGTCGGCCTACGGCATTGGCTGCACCACCTGGGAGGTGATCTGGCGCATCGTGCTGCCGTTCACCAAGAACGGCGTCATCGGCGGAGTCATGCTGGGCCTGGGCCGCGCGCTGGGTGAAACCATGGCGGTGACCTTTATCATCGGTAACACCTACCAGCTCGACAGCGCCTCGCTCTATATGCCGGGCAACAGCATTACCTCTGCGCTGGCTAATGAGTTCGCTGAGGCGGAGTCCGGGCTGCACGTTGCCGCGCTGATGGAGCTGGGCCTGATCCTGTTTGTGATCACCTTTATCGTGCTGGCGATTTCGAAAGTGATGATCCTGCGTCTGGCGAAAAACGAGGGGGCACGCTAATGGCTACACTCGAAATGCAGACCACGACGGCGCTGGCCGAGTCACGCCGTAAAATGCAGGCGCGTCGCCGCATGAAAAACCGCATCGCGCTGACGCTCTCGCTGGCAACCATGGCGTTTGGTCTCTTCTGGCTGATCTGGATCCTCTTTTCTACCGTAACCCGTGGCTTCGACGGCATGTCGCTGGCGCTGTTCACCGAGATGACGCCGCCGCCGAACACCGCAGGCGGCGGGCTGGCAAACGCCCTGGCGGGCAGCGGCCTGCTGATCCTCTGGGCGACCGTGTTTGGTACGCCGCTCGGCATCATGGCGGGCATCTACCTTGCCGAGTACGGGCGTAAGTCCTGGCTGGCCGAGGTGATCCGCTTCATCAACGATATTCTGCTCTCTGCCCCCTCGATCGTGGTAGGCCTGTTTGTCTACACCATTGTGGTAGCGCAGATGGAGCACTTCTCCGGCTGGGCAGGCGTGATTGCGCTGGCGCTGCTGCAGGTACCTATTGTTATCCGCACCACCGAGAACATGCTCAAGCTGGTTCCGGACAGCCTGCGTGAAGCCGCCTACGCGCTGGGTACGCCGAAGTGGAAGATGATCTCTGCGATTACGCTGAAGGCCTCTATCTCCGGCATTCTGACCGGCGTGCTGCTGGCGGTGGCGCGTATCGCTGGTGAAACCGCGCCGCTGCTCTTCACCTCCCTCTCCAACCAGTTCTGGAGCACGGATATGATGCAGCCTATCGCAAACCTGCCGGTCACCATATTTAAGTTTGCCATGAGTCCGTTTGCCGAGTGGCAACAGCTGGCCTGGGCTGGCGTATTGATTATCACCCTGTGCGTGCTGCTGCTGAACATTTTGGCTCGCGTCATCTTCGCGAAGAAGAACGGTTAAAATTTTGCGGCGTGGCTTCGGCCGCGTCCAGTTGAGGAAAAGAGTAAAATGAGTATGGTTGACACCACCTCCGGCAAGATTCAGGTTCGCGATTTGAACTTCTACTATGGGAAGTTCCATGCCCTGAAAAACATCAACCTGGATATCGCGAAGAATCAGGTAACGGCGTTTATCGGTCCGTCAGGCTGCGGTAAATCCACCCTGCTGCGTACTTTTAACAAAATGTACTCCCTTTACCCCGAGCAGCGCGCCGAGGGTGAAATTCTGCTTGATGGCGAGAACATTCTCACCCACAGCCAGGATATCGCCCTGCTGCGTGCTAAAGTCGGGATGGTGTTCCAGAAGCCGACCCCGTTCCCGATGTCTATCTATGACAACATCGCTTTCGGCGTGCGCCTGTTTGAAAAGCTCTCTCGCGCCGATATGGACGAGCGCGTGCAGTGGGCGTTGACCAAGGCCGCACTCTGGAACGAAACCAAAGATAAACTGCACCAGAGCGGGTACTCTCTCTCCGGTGGTCAGCAGCAGCGTCTGTGTATTGCGCGCGGCATCGCCATTCGCCCGGAAGTCCTGCTGCTGGATGAGCCGTGTTCTGCCCTCGACCCCATCTCTACCGGGCGTATTGAGGAGCTGATCACCGAGCTGAAGCAGGATTACACCGTAGTGATCGTGACCCACAACATGCAGCAGGCTGCGCGTTGCTCCGACCATACGGCCTTTATGTATCTGGGCGAGTTGATTGAGTTCAGCAACACGGACGATCTGTTCACCAAGCCCGCGAAGAAACAAACAGAAGACTATATCACTGGCCGCTACGGCTGATTCAGGAGTGCGTTATGGACAGTCTCAATCTTAATAAACATATCTCCGGCCAGTTTAACGCCGAGCTGGAAAGCATTCGCACCCAGGTGATGACCATGGGGGGGATGGTAGAGCAGCAACTCTCTGACGCGATCACCGCCATGCACAATCAGGACAGCGAGCTGGCCAAGCGCGTTGTTGCCGGTGACCATCAGGTCAACATGATGGAAGTGGCGATCGATGAGGCCTGCGTGCGGATTATCGCCAAGCGTCAGCCGACGGCGAGCGACCTGCGTCTGGTGATGGCGATCATCAAAACCATCGCCGAGCTGGAGCGTATCGGTGACGTTGCGGATAAAATCTGCCGCACCGCGCTGGAGAAGTTCTCCCAGCAGCACCAGCCGCTGCTGGTAAGCCTGGAGTCGCTGGGCCGCCACACGGTGCAGATGCTGCACGACGTGCTGGATGCCTTTGCGCGCATGGATCTTGATGAAGCGGTGCGTATCTACCGTGAAGACAAGAAGGTGGATCAGGAGTACGAAGGTATCGTGCGCCAGCTGATGACCTACATGATGGAAGACTCACGTACCATCCCCAGCGTGCTGACCGCGCTGTTCTGCGCCCGCTCTATCGAGCGTATCGGTGACCGCTGCCAGAACATCTGCGAGTACATCTTCTACTTCGTGAAGGGACAGGATTTCCGCCACGTAGGCGGTGACGAGCTGGATAAGCTGCTCGCCGGCAAAGATCCGAAAGAGTAACCTGTTTTGCTGCTTTCGTAGGCCCGGTAAGCCTGCGCCACCGGGCAATTCGCCGGATGGCGCTGCCGCTTATCCGGCCTACGGTTAGGTCCGGGTAATCTCCCAGCCACGCGCTCTCCACAATTCCGGCAGCTGAGATAACTCGGTAAAGGTGGTCACCTTTGGATGATCGATCGGCTGGTTATGCGGATCGGCGCAGAAGTAAAACACCTCCATCCCTGCATTAATACCTGACTGCGCGCCCGCCGCAGAGTCATCCACCAGAATGCACTTCGCTGGATCAACGTCCAGCGCGCTGGCGGCATGGAACATCAGGGCCGGGTCCGGTTTCCAGCGCTGAATATCGTAGCCGCTGAACAGCAGATCCGGGAAATAGTGCAGCATCCCGAGCTTGCCAAGGGAGTGCTGCATTTTGCTTACCGGGCCGTTCGAGACCACGCACATCGGCACGCTGACGGACGCCAGCAGCGCATCTGCCCCAGGAATTATCTCCAGCTCGGCATCGAACAGACGTGCGACCTCGGCGCGGTAGATCGGCTCCAGCTCTGCTTTTTCCAGGGCTACTCCGTGCTCGGCGTTGATAATGTCGATAATTTCATAGAGCTTAACGCCTTTAAAGCGCTTAAAAATCTCCGCCAGATCGAGCGTAATACCAAACTGCGCGAACATATGCACGTACGCGCGGGAACAGATCACCTCGCTGTCGACCAGCGTGCCATCACAGTCGAAAAAAATCGCTTCTATTTGGGACATGCCGTTTCCTGTTTTATTACAAGTTTAACGTTTACTTACGGCAGATTCCTCCGCGCAATCGATGCCGTATAAGCAAACGCAATGAAAAAAAGTGTGTGATAACCGTCAATATTGTCGCATTTTGGTATAGGATAGCGACGAATTTTCCTTCCCTGTTCGGAAATAGATAATGAGCCAACAACACACTACCCAGGCCGCGGGCCAGGGGTTGCTTGACCGCGTGTTTAAACTGCGCGAGCATGGCACCACGGCACGCACCGAGGTGATCGCCGGTTTTACCACCTTCCTGACGATGGTCTATATCGTCTTTGTTAACCCACAGATTCTGGGTGTTGCTGGCATGGATACCAGCGCGGTATTCGTTACCACCTGTCTGATCGCCGCCTTTGGCAGCATCCTGATGGGCCTGTTCGCTAACCTGCCGGTAGCGCTTGCGCCTGCGATGGGTCTGAACGCTTTCTTCGCCTTTGTGGTGGTTGGCGCAATGGGCCTGCCGTGGCAGGTAGGGATGGGCGCTATCTTCTGGGGCGCTATTGGCCTGCTGCTGTTGACCATCTTCCGCGTCCGCTACTGGATGATTGCTAACATTCCGGTGAGCCTGCGTGTGGGGATCACCAGCGGTATTGGTCTGTTCATCGGCATGATGGGTCTGAAAAACGCTGGCGTGATCGTGGCGAACCCGGAGACGCTGGTGACCATCGGTAACCTGACCTCCCACAGCGTGCTGCTGGGCGTGCTGGGCTTCTTTATCATCGCTATTCTCGCCTCGCGTAACGTGCATGCGGCGGTGCTGGTCTCTATCGTGGTAACCACCCTGCTGGGCTGGTGGCTGGGCGATGTGCACTACAGCGGGATTGTCTCTAAGCCGCCGAGCGTAACCAGCGTTGTCGGCCACGTTGATCTCGCCGGCTCGTTTAACCTTGGCCTCGCGGGTGTGATCTTCTCGTTTATGCTGGTTAACCTGTTCGACTCCTCCGGGACGCTGATTGGCGTCACCGATAAAGCCGGTCTGGCCGATGAGAAGGGTAAGTTCCCGCGTATGAAGCAGGCCCTGTTTGTTGACAGCATCTCCTCCGTAGCCGGCTCCTTTATCGGTACCTCGTCGGTTACCGCCTATATTGAGTCCTCATCCGGGGTCTCCGTTGGTGGCCGTACCGGCCTGACCGCCGTCGTGGTTGGCGTGCTGTTCCTGCTGGTGATTTTCCTGTCGCCGCTGGCCGGGATGGTTCCGCCATATGCCGCTGCGGGTGCGCTGATCTACGTCGGTGTGCTGATGACCTCCAGCCTCTCCCGCGTGAAATGGGACGATCTGACCGAAGCCGTGCCGGCGTTTATCACCGCCGTGATGATGCCGTTCAGCTTCTCGATTACCGAAGGGATTGCGCTGGGCTTTATCTCTTACTGCATCATGAAGATCGGTACCGGACGCTTCCGCGATCTCAGCCCGTGCGTGATTATCGTTGCGCTGCTGTTTGTGTTGAAGATTGTATTTATCGACGCGCATTAATCGCTAAAAACTGGCCCGGCAGGCTCTTAGCTGCCGGGCTTTTTTTATGCCCTGACTTTCTTGATGTAATCACCAAACGCCGTCAGCTGGCCGGTCAGATGGTCCAGCGTGCTCTGATCGATAACTTCGCCCGTCTGTGGATCCACCTTGTTCTGGATCACCCCGCCCATAAACTCTGGCTTGTTCATCACCATCGCGTCGAGGAATACCAGAATCTGTCGCAGATGATACTGGCAGCGCGCGCCGCCGATTGCGCCCATAGAGCTGGTCTGGATCAGCACCGGCTTACCTGCCAGCGGCTGCCCAGGCAGGCGTGACAGCCAGTCAATGGCGTTCTTCAGGCCGCCCGGTACGGAGTAGTTGTATTCCGGCGTCACAATCACCACGCCGTCGGCGTTGCGGATCTGCTCGGCGATGGCCTCAACGCTCTGTGGAAAACCCTCTTCCTGCTGGATATCGGCATCGTACAGCGGGATATCAGCGATTGTCGGCAGCGGTGCCACCGTCATGCCTTCCGGCGCGATTTTAGGCAGCGTGCGGGCCACCATCGCATTAAATGAGCCTTTACGCAGGCTGCCAAGCAGTGTAACGACGTGCAGTGAATCAGACATCTTGACTCCTTACCGATAGTTGAAAAAAGGCGAACTACGCAGACAGGCTGGTAAAACGCATCAGTCGAGCAGCGGGGCCGTTAGCGCGCGTCTGAAGGTCAGGCAGGCAGCGCCAGCCCCGCCTGCTATCAAATTCCCAAATCTTCAGGCTTTCAATGGCGGGCGAAACCGCCACGGACCAGATTAGCACGTCCTCTGCGTCACAAAGCACTTCAATGGGTTCTGCTTGCGCAGCGCGCAGCTTACCGGAGCCAGGTAGCAGCTGCAGAAACCCTGGCGCATCCTGGGACTGGCCAGCCATCTTCAGCACGCTCTGCCGTAGGGTCATGATTTGCGCCTGAGCCTCGTTAGGATCGCTCTGATTGTTGATCCACAGCTTTTCATTGCTGGTGAAGAGCTGGTGCTCAGGGGCATGCGGCGTGTGAAAGCTGCGCGTTGCTCGCTGCAGCGCCATATTCAGACCGCACAGGCCGCTGGTGGCGACGGCGACGCCGACCATATTCCCGGCATAGGCCAGCGAAAAATGGGGCAGGCTACGATCGGCAAAGACCGGACGACCATTGGGCTGAATGATGATGTCAGGTAGCTCGCTTAAACCGTATAGCATAAATATCAGTTCAGCGAGCAGGGCGCGGGAGGCTAAGTAGCGGGTACGGTGGTGTTCCGGCAGCGTCCTGGCCCGATCGTGACAGGACGAGGGCAGACGGAAGGAGACTCGCTGCCCATCGGTAAGGATCCCTCTTGCAAAATGTGTCGCCATTTTTCACTCCATGATAATGGTTAGTTCGCTCGCGACGGTAAAAGCAGTATGTCGCACTGTGTGCAGGTTTTAGCACGGAAAAAAGGGGGTAAAAAGCACTGTGAGGGATTTTTACAATTCAGTGATAGAGACGGGGAGAAGGGGAGAGACAGGCTATCCGTTACGCCAGGAGGGTCAGGTACGCTTAGAGATAATATAAAAAGCGAATAGTGAATAAGGTTTAATTATATAAAATATAAATTGGTGAGCGATTACTTATATTTTTAAATGCGGTATTCAGGGCGTGTTGAATTTTAAATTTATTGATGAAGGTAAATTCAAAATGACTTATAGGGAGTAAAGCAGAGAAAAATAATTGTCATTGCAAATTAATCGGTCGTACAATAAAAATAAACAAATATCTTAAGAGGTTTTTATGGCTTTCATGTCGTTATCTACAATAGCTGCGAAAAGTGGCCGTATGGTACAAAGCAACCATGTCACTGTTACCCAGCGCAAACGCATCGCTGGATCCGTTGAGTTGGGATTCAGAATCAGCCGGGGCGCAATGGATACAACCGGCATAGAAATCGGCGATCGTGTTGATATCCTTTACGATAGTGAATCATCTGTGTGGATGATAAAGGCGGTTCTGGAGGGGGGCTTTGGCGTTGCAGGGCAGAAGAATAAATCAGGTGAATACTCGTCGTGTGTAATCAGAATCACATTAAGGCCAGGGTTTCCTCGTTTATCTGACGATGATAATGCATCGGTAAAACAATTTTCACAGGATTCAGAAACTAAGATGGGGACAGGGAGGATTATTTTCAAACTGGGTAGTGAATAGGGAGAGAGTAACAAAAGAGGGAGCAGGGAAATTTATCGCGATACTATGCCACGCTTATAAATTTAAGTTTTCTTCTACTTTTTATTGCCCGGCGGCGCTACGCTTGCACGGTCCTCGGGTCTGACAGATTTGGTAAGCCGGGCAAGCAGAGCGCCGCCCGGCGTTTGGCACTTACTTCCCGATACAGAAGCTTGAGAAGATCCGGCCTAACAGGTCGTCAGAGGTAAACTCGCCGGTGATCTCGCTCAGGCTCTGCTGGGCGAGGCGCAGCTCTTCCGCCAGCAGCTCGCCTGCCCACGCGCCGAGCAGCTGCGCTTTACCCTGCTGCAGGTGCTCCGCGGCCAGCTCCAGCGCCTGCAGGTGGCGGCGACGGGCCAGGAAGCCACCTTCCATCTGCGTATCAAAGCCCATGCTCTGCTTAAGATGGTTACGCAGCACGTCAATGCCTTCGCCGGTGTAGGCGGAGAGGCGGACAAGTGAGTGACCATTCACCTCGCTGATCCCCAGCGTCTCGCCGGTCAGATCGGCTTTATTACGTACCACGGTGATCGGCAGCTTCGCGGGCAGGCGGGCGATAAAGTCCGGCCAGATATCCGCCGGATCGACGGCGTCGGTGGTGGTGCCATCGACCATAAACAGCACCCGGTCGGCCTGCTCGATCTCCTGCCAGGCGCGCTCAATGCCGATGCGCTCGACTTCGTCGCTGGCGTCGCGCAGCCCGGCGGTATCAATGATATGCAGCGGCATGCCGTCGATGTGAATGTGCTCGCGCAGCACGTCACGGGTGGTACCGGCAATATCGGTCACGATAGCCGCCTCGCGCCCGGCCAGGGCGTTCAGCAGGCTCGATTTCCCGGCGTTCGGGCGACCGGCGATCACTACCTTCATCCCTTCACGCAGCAGGCTGCCCTGGCGCGCTTCCGCCCGTACGGCGTCGAGATCGGCCATCACGCCGTTAAGCTGCGCTTCGATTTTGCCATCAGAGAGGAAGTCGATCTCCTCGTCGGGAAAATCAATCGCAGCCTCTACGTAAATCCGCAGGTGAGTAAGTGCTTCCACCAGATGATTAACACGGGCAGAGAAGGCACCCTGGAGGGAGTTCAGCGCCGAGCGTGCGGCCTGTTCCGAGCTGGCGTCGATCAGGTCGGCAATCGCTTCGGCCTGGGCCAGGTCCAGCTTGTCGTTGAGAAACGCGCGCTCGGAAAATTCGCCGGGACGGGCAATGCGCAGGCCGGGCAGGGTCAGGATACGCTTTAACAGCAGGTCGAGGATCACCGGCCCGCCGTGTCCCTGTAGCTCCAGCACGTCTTCGCCGGTAAAGGAGTTCGGGCCGGGGAACCACAGGGCGATGCCCTGATCCAGCGCCGTGCCGTCCGCGTCGTTAAACGGCAGATAGTCGGCGTAGCGCGGTTTCGGCAGCTTGCCCAACACGGCTTGCGCGACGTCGCGGGCCTTATGACCAGAGATACGCAGAATGCCCACACCACCGCGTCCCGGTGGGGTTGCCTGGGCGACGATAGTGTCGTTATGGCTCATGATATGTCTCTATTGTTACCAATAAAAAGGGCGGTCATCTGACCGCCCTCTCTGTACTTTCCTTTGCCGGGTGGCGCTGCGCTAACCCGGCCTACAGCTTACGATTAGGAGCTTTTCTTCTCGCGGCTATGCAGGCCACGCTTCTCCAGACCGCGGTAGATCAGCTGCTGCTGCAGAATGGTCACCAGGTTGCTGACGATATAGTACAGCACCAGACCAGACGGGAACCACAGGAAGAAGACCGTAAAGATGACCGGCATAAAGGTCATGATCTTCTGCTGCATCGGGTCGGTCACGGTGGTCGGCGACATCTTCTGGATGAAGAACATCGTCACGCCCATCAGGATCGGCAGGATGTAGTACGGGTCCTGTGCCGACAGGTCATGGATCCACAGGGCAAACGGCGCATGGCGCAGCTCGATGGAGCCCATCAGCATGTAGTACAGCGCAAGGAAGATAGGCATCTGGATAACCAGCGGTAAGCAGCCGCCCAGCGGGTTAACCTTCTCAGCTTTATACAGGGCCATCATCTCCTGGCTCTGACGCTGCTTATCATCGCCCAGACGCTCACGCATGGCCTGAATCTTAGGCTGCAGCATACGCATCTTCGCCATGGAGGTGTACTGCGCTTTGGTCAGCGGGTACATGATGCCACGAACGATAAAGGTGATGATGATGATTGAGAAGCCCCAGTTGCCCAGGAAGCTGTGGATCCACTTCAGCAGCTTGAACAGCGGCTGAGAGATAAACCACAGCCAGCCGTAGTCCACGGTCAGGTCCAGATGCGGCGCAACGGCAGCCATCTTATCCTGAATTTCCGGGCCGACCCACAGGGTGCTGGTCAGCGCGGCGGTCTGGCCTGGCTGCACCAGTACCGGAGCAGATTTGTAGCCGATAGCGGCCACGCCGTTGCCCAGGTTAGCGGTGTAGAAGTTGTTCGCAACGTCGCTACGCGGGATCCATGCGGTGGCAAAGTACTGCTGCAGCATGGCGACCCAGCCGCCGTTAGAGGTTACGTTCAGGTTCTCGTTGTCGGCGATAGTATCGAATTTGTATTTTTCGTACTTCTCGTCCGGCGTGGAGTAGGCCGCACCGCGGAAGGTATGCAGCGCAAAGTTGCTGCTACCGGTATCACGATGGGCAGGCAGATTGATGGACTGCTTCAGCTGGCCAAAGGTGGAGATCTCCAGCGGCTTCGCGCTGCTGTTCGCCACGTTGTAACCCACGCTCACCGCATAGTCACCGCGTTTCAGAGTAAAGGTTTTGGTGAAGGTGTTGCCTGCGGCGTCGGTGTAGGTCAGCGGGATCGCCAGCTCGTTCTGGCCGTCGGCCATCACGAAGGTATCGCTGTTGACGTTATACAGCGGACGTGCGCCGTTTGCCGGGTTATCCGGGCCGTCACGACCGGTCAGGCCGCTCTGTGCCTGGTAGATGAACTCAGGCGTGGTTTCCAGCAGCTGGAAAGGCTCGGTAGACTTCAGCTCTTTCGGGTAGCCCAACAGCAGCGCCTGCTCAACATCACCACCACGGGTGTTGATGGTAAGCTCCAGCACGTCGGTCTTCACGGTAATGAGTTTACCCTGGCCACTGGCCGGTACGCCCTGATCTGCGGCACTACCCGCTGCGGTGGTCGTAGTCTGCGTGGTCTGCTGCGTCTGAGGCTGAGGATTTTTATCCTGCTCCCAGGCTTGCCAGATCATGAAAGACACGAACAACAAAGCGATGACAAAAAGATTGCGTTGCGAATCCATCGTTAGTGTTCTCTGGTATTAAAAGGTCCTGGCGGGACGGGGTCGTCGCCACCCGGGTGTAAAGGGTGGCATTTTAATACGCGTTTCACCGTCAACCAACTGCCTTTTATCACCCCAAACCTGCGCAATGCCTCAATTCCATATTGCGAACAGGTCGGTGTGAAACGACAGTGCGGCCCAAGCAGCGGACTGATCAGGCGCTGATAAACCCGAATGAGGGCTATCAGGAGCCGTGAGCCAGGCGACAGTGGCGGCGCCATAGTTTTTCCAACGCTTCCGTGAGAGCACGGTTATCGAGGTCAGCAACCCCCTTCTTCGCCACCACCACGAAATCCATTGCTGGCAGTTCATGCTGGCGTAAGCGGAAGCTTTCACGCGTCAGACGTTTGATCCGGTTGCGTTCATGCGCACGCTTAACGTTTTTCTTGGCGACGGTAAGACCGATACGGGGATGCCCCAGCGAATTCAGGCGGCCGAGGATGGTGATTTGCGGCGTGCCAGCCCGTTGTGGCTGCTGGAAGACGAATGTGAAATGATTGGGAGTTAACAAGCGTAACTCCCTGGGAAATGCGAGCTTAACCACTCAGGGTTAGCTTTATTACTTGGAAACGGTCAGACGAGCGCGGCCTTTAGCACGACGACGTGCCAGAACCTGACGACCATTTTTAGTAGCCATACGAGCACGGAAGCCGTGAGAACGGTTGCGCTTCAGTACAGACGGTTGAAAAGTGCGTTTCATGGCGATTTCTACCTAAACTTGAATGAATTCACTGAATTTCGCGTCGGTCCGCTGGGCAGTGCCAACGTCTTACGCCTCAGTGTTGATGATTAAAGAGGCCGGATTGTAATAATTGTACACTCCGGAGTCAATTCTCTTTCCTTATATACCGCCTAAATTCCCCTGTTTTCGCATGAAAAGTAGACGGCAGTCGACGCAAGAAATCGAGCAGCGCGCGCCGGGTGGAGGATTATACGGCCTGAGGGCCAAAGCGCAAGGATCCTCCAGGATCTTCCTGAGATCGTTTTAGTAAATTTTTATCGATACTCATTAATTTTTCCAATATGCGGCCTAAATCGTGCCGCACCGGCGTCAGGATCGTTTACACTTAGCCGATTCGGATCGTCCTGTGGATAAATCGTGAAGAATCTGTGAGAAACAGAAGATCTCTTCGGCGGTTTACGTTATGATCCGCGGTCCCGATCCTGCATCCCGGATCCGGATCGGGGCAAAAACCGCAAATAGCGGTTCGCACGTCACCCTTCAGGGGTCTTTTCGACGTGTGTCTACAATCATTAATTTCAGCTTTCGTCTTTTATTATCGACTTTTGTTCGAGTGGAGTCCGCCGTGTCACTTTCGCTTTGGCAGCAGTGTCTTGCCCGACTGCAGGATGAGTTACCAGCCACAGAATTCAGTATGTGGATCCGCCCATTGCAGGCGGAACTGAGTGACAACACGCTGGCTTTGTATGCGCCAAACCGTTTTGTACTCGATTGGGTCAGGGACAAGTACCTCAATAATATCAACGGACTGCTGAACGAGTTCTGTGGCTCGGATACGCCACAGCTGCGCTTTGAAGTGGGTACCCGACCGGTCGCCCATACCCTAAGAGAGCCGGCAAGCGTTGCCGCCCCAGCCCAGGTCGCCGCGGTGCAGATGCCCCGCGTTGCTCCTGCGCCGCGCCAGGGCTGGGATAACGTTCCCGCTCCGGCAGAGCCTACCTACCGCTCTAACGTTAACGTGAAACACACGTTTGATAACTTCGTCGAAGGTAAATCGAACCAGCTGGCCCGTGCGGCGGCTCGCCAGGTGGCCGATAACCCCGGTGGGGCCTACAACCCGCTGTTTCTCTATGGCGGCACGGGTCTCGGTAAGACGCACCTGCTGCACGCGGTGGGTAACGGCATCGTGGCGCGTAAGCCCAATGCCAAAGTGGTCTATATGCACTCCGAGCGCTTTGTTCAGGACATGGTTAAGGCCCTGCAGAACAACGCCATTGAGGAGTTTAAACGCTACTACCGCTCCGTAGACGCTCTGCTAATCGATGATATCCAGTTCTTTGCCAATAAGGAGCGCTCCCAGGAGGAGTTCTTCCACACCTTTAACGCCCTGCTGGAAGGCAACCAACAGATCATCCTCACCTCGGATCGTTATCCAAAAGAGATCAACGGCGTCGAGGATCGTCTCAAGTCGCGCTTTGGCTGGGGATTGACCGTGGCGATCGAGCCGCCTGAGCTCGAAACCCGCGTGGCGATCCTGATGAAAAAGGCCGACGAAAACGACATTCGTCTGCCGGGCGAAGTGGCGTTCTTTATTGCCAAACGTCTGCGCTCCAACGTGCGTGAGCTGGAGGGGGCGCTGAACCGCGTGATCGCCAACGCCAACTTCACCGGCCGCGCCATTACCATCGATTTCGTTCGTGAAGCGCTGCGCGATCTGCTGGCGCTCCAGGAAAAGCTGGTCACCATCGACAATATTCAAAAGACGGTGGCGGAGTACTACAAAATTAAAGTGGCGGATCTGCTCTCCAAGCGCCGATCCCGCTCGGTAGCGCGTCCGCGCCAGATGGCAATGGCGCTGGCCAAAGAGCTGACCAACCACAGCCTGCCGGAGATCGGCGATGCGTTTGGCGGCCGCGACCATACGACCGTACTTCACGCCTGCCGTAAAATCGAGCAGCTGCGTGAAGAGAGCCATGATATCAAAGAAGATTTCTCCAATTTAATCCGAACTCTATCGTCGTGATGCTATGAAATTTACCGTTGAACGTGAACACCTGTTAAAACCGCTTCAGCAGGTCAGTGGCCCGCTGGGTGGTCGTCCTACGCTGCCGATCCTGGGCAACCTGCTGCTGCAGGTAGCTGACGGCGCGCTGTCCCTCACCGGCACCGATCTGGAGATGGAGATGGTCGCCCGCGTCGTGCTGGCCCAGCCGCATGAACCTGGCGCAACCACCGTCCCGGCGCGCAAATTCTTCGATATTTGCCGCGGCCTGCCGGAAGGTGCAGAGATCGCCGTGCAGCTGGAGGGCGACCGGATGCTGGTGCGCTCCGGGCGCAGCCGCTTCTCGCTGTCGACCTTGCCGGCAGCAGATTTCCCGAACCTCGACGACTGGCAGAGTGAAGTAGAGTTCACCCTGCCGCAGGCGACCATGAAGCGTCTGATCGAGGCGACCCAGTTCTCAATGGCCCATCAGGACGTGCGCTACTACCTGAACGGTATGCTGTTTGAGACCGAGGGCGAAGAGCTGCGTACCGTGGCGACCGACGGCCACCGTCTGGCGGTCTGCTCCATGCCGGTTGGGCAGTCGCTGCCGAACCATTCGGTGATCGTGCCGCGTAAAGGGGTCATTGAGCTGATGCGTATGCTCGACGGCGGTGAAACACCGCTGCGCGTGCAGATTGGCAGCAATAACATTCGCGCGCACGTGGGTGACTTTATCTTCACCTCTAAGCTGGTGGATGGTCGCTTCCCGGACTACCGCCGCGTGCTGCCGAAAAATCCGGATAAGCATCTCGACGCTGGCTGCGATATTCTCAAGCAGGCCTTTGCCCGCGCCGCTATCCTCTCTAACGAGAAGTTCCGCGGCGTGCGTCTCTACGTCAGCGAAAATCAGCTCAAGATCACCGCCAACAACCCGGAGCAGGAAGAAGCCGAAGAGATCCTCGACGTCACCTACGCCGGGACAGAGATGGAGATCGGCTTTAACGTTAGCTACGTGCTGGATGTGCTCAATGCCCTGAAGTGCGAAAACGTGCGTATTCTGCTGACCGATTCCGTATCGAGCGTACAGATTGAAGATGCCGCCAGCCAAAGTGCGGCTTACGTTGTTATGCCAATGAGACTGTAATGTCGCTCACCCGCCTGTTGATCCGCGACTTTCGCAATATCGAAAGCGCGGATCTTGCTCTCTCCCCCGGCTTTAACTTCCTTGTTGGCGCTAACGGCAGCGGCAAGACCAGCGTACTGGAAGCGATCTATACGCTCGGCCACGGTCGGGCGTTTCGCAGTTTGCAGATTGGTCGCGTCATTCGCCACGAGCAGGAGTCGTTTATCCTGCATGGTCGTTTACAGGGCGAGGAGCGGGAAACCGCCATCGGACTAACTAAAGATAAGCACGGAGACAGCAACGTCCGCATCGACGGTACCGACGGCCACAAGGTGGCCGAGCTGGCGCTGCTGATGCCGATGCAGCTGATTACGCCCGAGGGGTTTACTTTACTCAACGGCGGCCCCAAATACAGAAGAGCCTTCCTCGACTGGGGATGCTTCCATAACCAAGCCGGGTTCTTTACCGCCTGGAGCAACCTGAAGCGGCTCCTGAAGCAGCGCAACGCCGCTCTGCGCCAGGTAACGCAATACGCCCAGCTTCGTGCATGGGACAAAGAGCTGATCCCGCTGGCGGAGCAAATCAGCCGCTGGCGAGCCGACTACAGCACCGCCATCGCCCAGGACATGGCAGATACCTGCAAGCAGTTTTTGCCGGAGTTCTCCCTGAGCTTCTCTTTCCAGCGCGGCTGGGAAAAAGAGGCCGACTACGGCGAGGTGCTGGCACGCAGCTTTGAGCGCGACAGGGCGCTGACCTATACCGCCCACGGCCCGCACAAGGCAGATTTCCGCATTCGTGCCGACGGCGCGCCGGTAGAGGATACCCTCTCCCGCGGGCAGCTTAAGCTGCTGATGTGCGCCCTGCGCCTGGCGCAGGGGGAGTTCCTGACCCGCGAGAGCGGGCGGCGCTGTTTGTACCTCATAGATGATTTTGCCTCAGAGCTTGATGACACGCGGCGCGCGCTGCTGGCCAGCCGTTTAAAAGCCACCCAGTCACAGGTCTTTGTCAGCGCGATTAGCGCTGAACACGTAATGGACATGTCGGACAAAAATTCGAAGATGTTCACCGTGGAAAAGGGTAAAATAGCAGACTAATCCAAGACAAATTGAGCGAGAAACGTTGATGTCGAATTCTTATGACTCCTCCAGTATCAAAGTCCTGAAAGGGCTGGATGCGGTGCGTAAGCGCCCGGGTATGTATATCGGCGACACGGATGACGGTACCGGCCTGCACCATATGGTATTTGAGGTGGTAGATAACGCTATCGACGAGGCGCTCGCGGGTCACTGTAAAGATATCGTCGTGACGATCCACGCCGATAACTCCGTGTCGGTCTCGGATGATGGCCGTGGGATCCCTACCGGTATTCACCCGGAAGAGGGCGTCTCTGCCGCCGAAGTGATCATGACCGTGCTGCACGCAGGCGGTAAATTCGATGACAACTCCTATAAAGTGTCCGGCGGCCTGCACGGCGTGGGCGTCTCTGTGGTTAACGCCCTGTCGCAAAAGCTCGAACTGATGATCCGCCGCGAAGGCAAAGTGCACCAGCAGACCTACGTGCACGGGGTGCCGCAGGCACCGCTGGCTGTGACCGGCGATACTGACGTCACGGGTACCGTGGTGCGTTTCTGGCCCAGCCTGGAGACCTTTACCAACGTCACCGAATTTGAATACGATATTCTGGCCAAGCGCCTGCGCGAGCTGTCGTTCCTGAACTCCGGCGTTTCCATTCGCCTGATCGACAAACGTGACGGTAAAGAGGACCACTTCCATTACGAAGGCGGCATCAAGGCGTTTGTTGAGTACCTTAACAAGAACAAAACGCCTATTCACCCGAACGTGTTCTATTTCTCCACTGAAAAAGACGGTATCGGCGTTGAAGTTGCGCTGCAGTGGAACGATGGCTTCCAGGAAAATATCTACTGCTTTACCAACAACATTCCGCAGCGCGACGGCGGTACCCACCTGGCGGGCTTCCGTGCGGCAATGACCCGTACCCTGAATGCCTACATGGACAAAGAGGGCTACAGCAAGAAGGCCAAGGTCAGCGCCACCGGTGATGACGCCCGTGAAGGTCTGATCGCCGTGGTGTCGGTAAAAGTGCCGGATCCGAAGTTCTCCTCTCAGACCAAAGACAAGCTGGTCTCCTCTGAGGTGAAATCGGCGGTTGAACAGCAGATGAACGAGCTGCTGAGCGAATACCTGCTGGAAAACCCGTCCGACGCCAAAATCGTGGTTGGTAAAATTATCGATGCGGCCCGCGCCCGTGAAGCGGCACGTCGTGCCCGTGAGATGACCCGCCGTAAAGGCGCGCTGGATCTCGCAGGCCTGCCGGGCAAGCTGGCGGACTGTCAGGAGCGCGATCCGGCCCACTCTGAACTCTACCTGGTGGAAGGGGACTCGGCGGGCGGCTCGGCGAAGCAGGGCCGTAACCGTAAGAATCAGGCTATCCTGCCGCTGAAGGGTAAGATCCTTAACGTCGAGAAAGCCCGTTTTGACAAGATGCTGGCCTCGCAGGAAGTCGCGACGCTGATCACCGCCCTGGGCTGCGGCATTGGCCGTGACGAGTACAACCCGGACAAGCTGCGCTATCACAGCATCATCATCATGACCGATGCGGACGTCGATGGCTCGCACATCCGTACACTGCTGCTGACCTTCTTCTATCGCCAGATGCCAGAGATCATTGAGCGTGGACATGTGTACATCGCTCAGCCGCCGCTCTACAAGGTGAAAAAAGGCAAGCAGGAGCAGTACATCAAGGATGACGAAGCGATGGATCAGTATCAGATCTCTATCGCGCTGGATGGTGCCACCCTGCACACTACCGAAGGCGCACCTGCGCTGGCCGGTGAAGCGCTGGAGAAAATGGTTTCTGAGTACAACGCCACGCAGAAAATGATTAACCGCATGGAGCGTCGTTTCCCACGCGCGCTGCTGAAAGAGCTTGTCTACCAGCCGACGCTGGAAGAGGCCGATCTCACAGACGAAGCGAAAGTAACCCGCTGGGTCTCTGCGCTGGTTACCACGTTGAACGAAAACGACGTGCACGGCAGCACCTGGAAGTATGACATCCGTGAAGACGCCGAGCTGAAACAGTTTGAGCCGATTATCCGCGTTCGTACTCACGGTGTGGATACCGACTATCCGCTGGATCACGAGTTCATTATCGGGGGCGAGTATCGTCGTCTGTGCACGCTGGGTGAGAAGCTGCGCGGCCTGATCGAAGAGGATGCCTTCATCGAACGTGGCGAGCGTCGTCAGCCAATCTCCAGCTTCGAACAGGCGCTGGAGTGGCTGGTGAAAGAGTCGCGCCGTGGCCTGGCGATTCAGCGCTATAAAGGGCTGGGCGAGATGAATCCGGAGCAGCTGTGGGAAACCACGATGGATCCAGAGAGCCGCCGCATGTTGCGCGTGACCGTGAAGGATGCCATCGCTGCCGACCAGCTCTTCACTACGCTGATGGGCGATGCCGTTGAGCCGCGTCGTGCGTTTATCGAAGAGAACGCCCTGAAAGCGGCGAATATCGATATCTAATCGATACCAGGTTGTACCGTTTTGACAAGAACGCCTGACATTTGTTCAGGCGTTTTTTCTTTGTCAGTACAACGACACGGGAGAGCGGTGCACAGCAATATCATTGACCGTAACGCTAAAGTACCCATTTTCAATTTTCATCTGGATATCATCGTTGCCGGAAAAATCAGTGACCGTAATATGAATGACCCGCGGATCTTTTGAACGCATTGTCAGATACGTCAGCTCTGACGTAGAAGGATTATTCGGCCCCTTTCCCTGGAAAAGAACGCTCTTGCTTGCTGAGAAACAGTAAATGGTGAACTTATCCGGCGACTGCCAGCTCAATTTTACAGGGGATCTAATATCTACGGCATCGGTAGCAACCGTATGCGGAAAAAGCGTAGTGTTGTACTCTGCCTCTGGTGGTTTTGCATTAATCAGATAGCTAGTATTGATCTGCTGGGCGTGAGGGTTATCAATAGTAATGATATCAATCAGCACATCATCCTTAACCGTAATATTTCTACGGAAAACAACGTCTTTGTAAGCCCCGGAGTCCCACTCAATCCGCGTTTTACTGTCCGGGAGGAGAGGTGTGCTTTTCCATTCCACTTCGGTAATCAGTTGAACCACACCGTTTTCTTCCTGATATAACACCACATGGGGATTTGCCGGAGGCTGGTTTTTCCCGTTGATACAGAGCGTATTATGCGAAAACGAATTTTTATAGTAGCCGTAATGCAGGGGCGCGCCGTAGCCGGTGGTGCCCAGGTCTGGAAAAATCGCCCGGCCTTGATTAAAAACGGATAAACCCAGGCGATCGTAGTGGTCGTGCTCGCCGCCATAGGGGGTATGTTTAATACAAATGGCCCGCCCGGGTTTATTCCTGATAATGGACAGGCCGCTTTCTGCCGTGTGCAAGGTTTTGTGCGGTGGCAGAAGGGACTTTGAGGGGAGTGCGTTACCATAAAATAAGGCATCGATACTGTCGCGGGGACGCTGGCTATAAATGTGGTTTAATACTTCCCCATATTCAGATATACCATAGTGCCACCAGGCAAATTCATAAATCCCGGCGTGCGTCAGCGTCTCCTGGCCGTTAACGCAATCGTTAATTTTTGGCAGCGTCATGTTCGGCATGAGCTGCGCCAGCGGTACATTCAGCATTTGTGGATAATATTCACTATTTAGCAAACTGTACTCTGAGCCGCAAGCCATTTTCTCATAGGCGAAAAAACCCTGCAGCGCATAGAAATGGTAATGCAGCGAACCTTCAAACCACAGGCCGTCCGGCAGTAAAGCATGTTCCAACTGATAGCGAAGCCCGTATCGGCTGTTAACGGCAAACTCGAGATAGGTTTTATCTGCCAGAACGGTACCGATGATCCCGATAGCGGCACTTATCCTAACTTCGTGGTTATGGATCTGCTGAGAGCGGTGCCGCATTAAAAAATTCGCGCCGGTACGTAAGAGGCGGTCCGCAATGTACTGCTCCTCCTCTGCTGTCAGGCGGGTGCGAATGATGTCAAACCCCCTGGCGAAATCTGTGAGGCAGTTGGCCTCGCATAGCGTCTGCGCGTTCGCTTTCCCCGGCCCGTTATAGGGAATGCCGCCGTGTTCCTGATAATCCGGATAATAAGTTGCATAGCGCATCAGAATATCGTGGACCTTGCTGAGATAGTCTTCCTTGCCGGTCAGCAGCCAGAGCACCGCCAGCTCATAGCTCGCTTGTGCATTTAAACCGTTCAGCCAGCGCCACCAAGCCCCATCATAGGGTTCGCCAGAAAAGGTTGCGCCATCCACGGGGCAGCGATGCTTTTCCGGCGAGTAGCGATCCCATGTCAAACGCACACTATGGTCCGGACAAAAAAAGTAGTGATTCCACGTTGCGCATCCCGTTTCAGGAACCCGCACCGGGTGGTTGATAACATCGCTATTACCAGCAATTAGTGCGGCTATCACCTCTGTCGTAACACGTTCGCGCGCCTGTAATACCTGTGATTGTGTAAACTGCTTCATATTCGCCTCGTTATTTCACCAGCACCGAACCGGGGATCAGGATATTGATGTTGTCAGGATTTTCTTTTGCCAGAATGGCGGCGTTTTTGCTGAACTCTGTATCCTGATACGCTCTTGCCGCCGCTAATAACGGCCCGGTTGCCTCTGAGGGCATAAAGCGAATATCTTCATGCGGCCACGCCGTTTGCGGTTTTCCCGTCTGTTTGCTGACCCGCGCGAACGCTTTTTTCATCGAGCGGTTATCCAGGGCATAGTTCCAGACGTCACTCTTCACCTTCTCGCCATAGCGACCCATATGCGCATAGGCCGAAAGCGCAAAATTGGTGTAGTGGAAGGAGCGCGTGCGTTCGGTTTCTGAGACGATCTCCCCGGCGGCATTAACCTGAGAAATCAGATGGCGCAGCTTGAAAATTTTAACCTGTTTTAACGCCTGCGCCTTCTGCCCAGTAAACAGGGAATAAGCCGCCACCTGCGCGTCGTACCATGCGCCATGATTGTTATACCAGTTCGCCTCTTCAAAGCCGTTACGGCTGGTTAGCAGCCATTGCGTGTAGTCAACGTACCATTTTTTATAGCCCACTAGCGCCTGCGGCGGAATGTGGCCTGACTTTTCCAGTAACGCAATGCTGTCCGCCACATCAATCAATACACGGGTATCGATAATTCCAATCCCGCGCCCGTCAACTTTTCCGGGGATGGCCTGGGCATAGTTTAAATTAGGGTCCATTTTGGTTCGGCTATCAAGAAACCATGACTGAAGCAGCTGCTGCGCCTTGGTGGCGTATTTATCCTCGTCGCTGTAAAACCAGGCCAGCGCCAGGGCGCGGACATCATCGGAAAACTGCACCATTCGCTTGCTGTCAGTCGCGTTGGTTTTTGCGGCTGGGTTTATCTGGCCATCTTTGCGGATATAGGGCATGCCGTCTTTGCCATCAGGATTTGGCCACCAGTAGGGACCAAAACTGTAGTAGTCATGCTTGTTGCCAGAGGCCGGAGCGAGCGTTTTGTCCGTGACGGCGTAAGCCGGATGACTGAGCGCGGCATTAGCCTCTTTAAGCAGCGCTTGCCAGGCTGGCGTATAGCGTGGGTCATGACGCTGAATGTGGGTTTTGATCGCCAGCATTTGCTCACAGTCGTAGGTCAGGCAGGCGTCCGGCTGCGCCGCGACAGCGATATTTTGTGTGCAAAGGCTCCCCCCGACAATAAATGCCAGGTACGCTATTTTACCTTTCATTATATGTAGCCTTATTAACTGAAATTAATAGTAAGCCCAACGCGGAAGCGGTTTTCTGTCAGGCCGGACTCACCGTTGTATTTGCC
This sequence comes from Pseudescherichia sp., assembly GCA_039594205.1. Classification (GTDB taxonomy): domain Bacteria; phylum Pseudomonadota; class Gammaproteobacteria; order Enterobacterales; family Enterobacteriaceae; genus Pseudescherichia. The sequence goes on from JBCNNW010000006.1 coordinate 26,951, forward strand.
CTGTTGTTCCATATAGTCCCATTCAACGTAAGGCTGCCAGATTTTATTAAGCTTAGATCTGATGACCAGATCGTTTTCCCAGGCGCTCTGCTTACCGTTGTTATAGTGGAAGTCATTTACGTAATGATAAAAAACGGGATTATCCTGGACGCTCCACTTCTGATTTTGCCAGCCAAAATAGAGGTCAACACGCGCTGCACTGCTTTTATCGTTATTGCCAGCCAGGTTGATTGAATCATACTGGTTCCAGTCATAGCGTAGGCGGATCCCCGAATAAAAAGCGTCTGTCATATTCCAGATAAACTTTGCGTAAGGGCGGATTTGTGCCCCGGCGCTACTCCAGTGATAAACCATACCTGGCTGAATAACCAACGAAGGAGTCAGGCTATATTTATAGTTCCCTTCAATCTCGTTGTAATCCGTGGTGGTTTGATCAACATTATCGGTTCCTTGTTTATTATCGGTCTCCATACTCAGCCAGAAACCTGATTTAAAACTTTGGCTCATTTTAAAACGTGATTCATAGGTATGGCTGGCCTCTTTATAGCCGCCTCGCATATCAAAAGTCATGGCATTGCCAGCCAGCGGGCAGCAGCAAACTGCCAGCACGAGCGCTGTTTTTTTCATGAGTTCTTTCCTTGCCGAATAGGTAGAGGTTATGCCGTCGTCGGTTGTAGCGTCTTTTTAGGTGCTTTAATCAGGACCCACAGGAACAGCGCACCAATTAAATCAAAAACGCCAAGCCCAACAAAAAAAGCGTTATAGCCAATGACTGTCACCATGGCCCCGAGGAAAAGCCCAAACAGAAAGTTACCCATGCTGCCAGTAAAAGCGGCAAACCCCGTAGCGGTCCCCACTTCCTGTTTCGGAAACAGGTCGGAAGACATGCTGATGACCGTAATAGAGAGGCACTGGTGTGCAAAGCCGGCGATACAGAACAGCGCAAGCGCCACATATACATTGGTCACAAAGCCAACGCCCGCCATCGAAACCATTAATATTGCAGCGAATGTGAAGGTAATACGTTTTGCATTCAGTACGCAGAATCCGCGATTCACCAGCAGGCGAGAAATGTAGCCAGCAAAGATGCAGCCGAAGTCGGCGGTGAGAAAAGGCAGCCAGGCAAACATAGCGATATGCGCCATATCCATATGACGAACGGTGACAAGGTACAGCGGCATCCAGTAGTGCAGCGTTCCCCAGGCGGGATCCGCCATAAAGCGAGGCAAAGAGATCGCCCATAAATTGCGGTTAGTAATTATGGAGCGCAGCGTGGCTTTTTCTTTCACAATTTCGATTTGGTCGGCCAGCACGGCGTCATGCTCAGATTTAATCAGCGCGGGGTGCTGCTCAGGGGAACGATAAAAGATATACCACATGAGTGCCCAAACGATCCCTATCGCACCGGTAATAACAAACGACATTTCCCAGTTGTAATGAATGACTGCCCATACGACCAACGGCGGAGCCAGCATTGCACCAACGGATGTCCCCAGGCTATAAATACCACATGCTAATCCTCTCTCTTTTGCCGGAAACCATTCGGCGGTAACTTTCATTCCGGCAGGGTTAAAGGCAGCTTCCGTTAACCCTAAACCGCCACGCAGCCATGCCATTGGTAACCAGGTACTGCATAGCCCTGTCAGCATATTGAAAATAGACCAAAGTGCTGCGAGAAGAGCAAAACTTAAGCGCAAACCGAATTTATCAATAATAAAACCGCATGCGATCCCACCTATCGCGTAAGTAAAGGGAAAAACAGAGACGATCCAGGAGTACTGCTCGCTTGATAACCCCAGCGTTCGCATCATCTCTGGTGCCGCTACGCCAAGGGTACTCCTTGCCAAATAGTTGGTAATAGTACCCAACATCACAAGAGTGATGACATACCATCGCAAGTTTTTAATTTTCATCGTAGGTCTCATATACAGGGCTTGTGTTTTTAGGAATTGCATGTCTTAAAAAACAAAACAATGTTTTATTAATGAGACTTCAGTTTGGATTTAATTTCCGTGAAGGAATTCACATTTACATTAAGTTATAAGGAAGAAGAGCTGTTTTTATCTATTAAAGGATGGGTTTAAAGATATAAATAAATAATTATTTTCAGATTTATCAAAATATTCATAATTGATGTAAATATAAATCAACATCATGATTGATAAATAATATTAGAGCAGGATGTAATACTGTTTTAAATTGGTATAAATAGTCGCTCTCATTGTTATTTTTTACTTTTTCCGCGTCTTTGCAGAGGTATGAGCAAACATCCTGAAGATAAGCGTATACATCAAAAGCAATGAGGATTTTTTTCCCAATCTTGATCCCCTTTTCGCTTACTGTCTTTTGCGCAGAATCACGCTAGCATAAGAGTTAACTCTTTTACGCTGGGGAACCCATGGCTATCAAACTCATTGCAATCGACATGGACGGCACCTTGCTGCTGCCGGACCATACCATTTCACCTGCCGTTAAAAATGCCATTGCCGCCGCGCGTGAGCGTGGAGTTAACGTTGTGCTCACCACCGGACGTCCCTACGCTGGCGTGCACAACTATTTGAAAGAGCTGCATATGGACCAGCCGAGTGACTACTGCATCACCTATAACGGTGCGCTGGTGCAGAAAGCCAACGATGGCAGCACCGTGGCGCAAACCACGCTCAGCTATGACGACTACCGCTACCTTGAGCGGCTCTCCCGCGAGGTAGGCTCCCACTTCCACGCGCTCGATCGCAACACGCTCTATACCGCCAACCGCGACATCAGCTACTACACGGTGCATGAATCCTATGTTGCCACCATTCCGCTGGTGTTCTGCGAGGCCGAGAAGATGGATCCGGGCATTCAGCTGCTGAAGGTCATGATGATTGACGAGCCGGCGATCCTCGACCAGGCAATAGCCCGCATTCCGGCCGACGTGAAAGAGAAGTACACCGTGCTAAAAAGCGCCCCTTACTTCCTTGAGATCCTTAATAAAAGCGTCACCAAAGGCACCGGTGTGAAATCGCTGGCCGATGCACTGAACATCAAGCCGGAAGAGATCATGGCGATTGGTGACCAGGAGAACGACATTGCCATGCTGGAGTATGCCGGTATGGGCGTCGCCATGGAGAATGCCATTCCATCGGTGAAGGAGGTCGCCAACTTCGTGACCAAAACCAATATTGAAGACGGCGTGGCCTACGCGATTGAGAAGTTTGTTCTGAATTAATTCCGCTTTTCCCGCCCGCTAAAAACCCGCCCACCGCTGCGGGTTTTTTTATCGATCCCGTTTTTCACATTTTATTTACCGGGTGTCGTTTTTGTGATCTGGATTGTAGTACAACCTTAATCTATTGTACTACTATCCAATCATGATACGGCGAACGACTCGCATATTTGTACCTCAATAGTGCGGACTTTTACGCCGGTAAGGATAAAGTAATGGTAAAGCACCCTCTTAAAGGATCGGACATGACCATTACGAAAACGGACCGCATCATCGCCACCCTTGGGCGGCAGATTGTCAGCGGCAAATACGTCCCTGGTGCAGGGCTGCCCTCCGAGGCCGACCTGTGTGAAGAGTTTGAAACCTCGCGCAATATCATTCGCGAGGTGTTTCGCTCCCTGATGGCGAAGCGGCTGATTGAGATGAAGCGTTATCGTGGAGCGTTTGTGGCGGCGCGCAACCAGTGGAACTATCTCGATACCGAGGTGTTGCAGTGGGTGCTGGAAAACGACTATGACCCCCGGCTGATCGGTGCGATGAGCGAGGTGCGCAACCTGGTAGAGCCGGCCATTGCCCGCTGGGCGGCTGAGCGAGCTACCTCCAGCGATCTGGCGCAGATTGAGGCGGCGCTTAACGACATGATCGCCAATAACCAGAACCGGGAAGCGTTCAACGAAGCGGATATCCGCTATCACGACGCCGTGCTGCAGTCGGTGCACAACCCGGTTCTCCAGCAGCTGACGGTGGCGATTGGCTCCCTGCAGCGGGCGGTATTTGAACAGACCTGGCGCGGGGACGAGGCCAACATGCCGAAGACGCTTCAGGAACATAAGGCGCTGTTTGATGCCATCCGGCATCAGGATGGCGATGCAGCAGAGCAGGCGGCGCTGACCATGATCGCCAGCTCAACCCAACGGCTCAAGGAAATAACATGACATCACGCTATATCGCCATCGACTGGGGTTCCACCAATCTTCGCGCCTGGCTCTATCAGGGCGATGAGTGCCTGGAGAGCAGGCAGTCCGAAGCGGGCGTAACCCGCCTGAACGGACGCACCTTCGAGGCGGTATTAGCGCAGATCACCGAGGGCTGGGCGCGGGAAAACACCCCCGTGGTGATGGCGGGCATGGTCGGCAGCAATGCCGGCTGGGTTAACGTCCCGTATCTGCCTTGCCCGGCCCACTTTGACGACATTGGCCAGCAGATTACCGCCGTTGCCGACAATATCTGGATCGTTCCTGGCCTGTGCGTTAACCAGGAAGATAACCACAACGTAATGCGCGGCGAAGAGACTCAGCTGCTCGGCGCGCGCGAACTACAGCCCGCCCAGGTGTATGTCATGCCCGGCACCCACTGCAAATGGGTGCTGGCCGATAGCGAGCAGGTAAGCGACTTTCACACCGTGATGACCGGCGAACTGCACCACGTGCTGCTTAACCATACGCTGGTGGGTGCAGGCCTGCCTGAGCAGGAAACCTCCCCGGATGCCTTTACCGCTGGCTTAACTCGTGGCCTCGACTCGCCCGATCTGCTTCCTCGCCTGTTTGAAGTGCGGGCTTCCCATGTGCTCGGCGCGCTGGCGCGTGAGCAGGTGAGCGAATTTCTTTCCGGTCTGCTAATTGGCAGCGAATTGGCGAGCATGAAAGCCTGGATCGCGCCGCAGCAGACAATCACGCTCGTCGCCAACCCCTCGCTGACCGCACGCTATCAGCAGGCTTTTGACCTGCTGGGCTATAAGACGCAGGCGCTACGCGGCGACGACGCATTTCAGGCAGGTATAAGGAGCATCGCTCATGCAGTGGCAAAATAAACTCCCGCTAATCGCAATTCTGCGTGGCATCACGCCCGAAGAGGCGCACGCCCACGTGGCGGCGGTAATCGAGGCCGGGTTTGAAGCGGTCGAAATTCCGCTCAACTCACCCCGCTGGGAAGAGAGCATTCCCGCAATGGTAAAAGCCTTTGGTGATAAAGCCTTAATTGGCGCGGGCACGGTATTAAAGCCTGAGCAGGTCGATACGCTTGCGGAAATGGGCTGCACCCTGCTGGTCACGCCAAATATTAACCCAGAGATTATCCGCCGGGCGGTGGCGTACGGCATGACGGTCTGCCCCGGCTGTGCGACGGCAACCGAAGCCTTTACGGCGATTGAGGCCGGTGCCCAGTCGCTGAAAATATTCCCCTCTTCAGCGTTTGGCCCGGACTACATCAAAGCGCTGAAGGCCGTGCTTCCGCCGGAAATCCCTGTGTTCGCCGTGGGTGGCGTCACGCCGGAAAACCTGACCCAGTGGCTCAAGGCAGGCTGTGCCGGTGCCGGGCTGGGCAGCGATCTCTACCGTGCCGGGCAATCCGTTGAGCGCACCGCGCAGCAGGCAGCCGCATTTGTAAAAGCGTATCGAGAGGCAGTGCAATGAAAATTACTAAACTAACCACTTACCGTTTACCCCCGCGCTGGATGTTTTTAAAAATCGAGACCGACGAAGGCGTAGTAGGCTGGGGTGAACCGGTAATCGAAGGCCGGGCGCGTACCGTTGAGGCGGCCGTTCACGAGCTGGGCGAATATCTGATTGGCCAGGATCCAGCCCGCATCAACGACCTGTGGCAGGTCATGTACCGCGCGGGCTTCTACCGTGGCGGCCCGATCCTGATGAGCGCCATCGCCGGTATAGACCAGGCGCTCTGGGACATCAAAGGTAAGGTCTTGAATGCCCCAGTTTGGCAGCTGATGGGCGGTCTGGTACGCGATAAAATCAAGGCCTACAGCTGGGTGGGCGGCGATCGTCCGGCGGAAGCCATCGCGGGTATTACTAAACTGCGCGAAATTGGCTTCGATACGTTTAAATTAAACGGCTGCGAAGAGTTATCGATTATTGATGATTTCCGTAAAGTGGAAGCCGCGGTAAATACCGCCGCGCAAATCCGCGAAGCCTTTGGCAATGAAATTGAATTTGGCCTTGATTTCCACGGTCGCGTTAGCGCCCCGATGGCGAAAATATTAATTAAAGAGCTGGAGCCGTACCGTCCGCTGTTTATTGAAGAGCCGGTGCTGGCCGAGCAGGCAGAATATTATCCGAAGCTGGCTGCACAAACCCATATTCCGATCGCCGCCGGGGAGCGGATGTTCTCACGCTTCGAATTTAAGCGCGTGCTGGAAGCGGGCGGTCTGGCCATTCTTCAGCCCGATCTCTCCCACGCCGGGGGCATCACCGAGTGCTACAAAATTGCCGGTATGGCAGAGGCGTACGACGTGGCGCTGGCACCGCACTGTCCGCTTGGCCCAATTGCACTGGCGGCCTGTCTGCACGTGGACTTTGTCTCCCACAATGCGGTGTTCCAGGAGCAGAGCATGGGGATTCACTACAATCAGGGCGCGGAGCTGCTCGACTTTGTGAAAAACAAAGAGGACTTCAACATGGAAGGCGGCTTCTTCAAACCGCTGATGAAGCCAGGCCTGGGCGTAGAGATTGATGAGGAGCAGGTTATTGCCCGCAGTAAAGAGGTAACCGACTGGCGCAATCCATTATGGCGACATGAAGACGGTTCCGTAGCCGAGTGGTAATTTCCTGATTCAAAAAAATAACGATAACTAACCGCCTGTATATGAACAGAGGGATCGCCTCGTGCATATACGGCTGGGTGAGGTTTTTACTATGAATACCGACCTGTACTCTACAACCTTAAAACAGCTTAATGCGAAAATAATTCCTTTCATCATTATCTGTTATTTTGTCGCTAACCTCGATAAAACCAATATCTCTATTGCGGCATTGCAAATGAATGCCGATCTCGGCCTGAGCGCCAGTATGTATGGCCTTGGCGTCGGGATGTTCTATATCTCGTATATTATTTTTGAAATCCCCAGCAACGTGATTATGACGCGGGTGGGTGCCCGGATATGGATCGCCAGGATTATGATCACCTGGGGCATCGTCAGTGCCGGGATGTCGCTGGTGCAAACGCCCACGCAGCTCTACGTCATGCGCTTTTTACTCGGTATGGCGGAAGCGGGCTTTACGCCAGGCATCATCTACTACATCTCCTGCTGGTTCCCGAAAAGCAACCGTGCGCGGGCCATGTCGTTCTTCTACATGGGTTCGGTGATGGCGTCGATTATCGGCCTGCCAATCTCTGGCTCGCTTCTGAACATGCACGGTATAGCTGATATTGCAGGCTGGCGCTGGCTGTTTGCGCTGGAGGGCATTCCGGCCATCGTCCTGGGGATCATGGTGCTTTGGCGCCTGCCGCAGACGCCGGATCATGCCGCCTGGCTGACGCCAGAGCAGAAAGGGTGGTTGAAAGCGCAGCTAGAGCGCGACAACGCCGGGGTCGAGGTGGGTAAAAACCATAGCTGGCTGAGCGCGCTGAAAAACAAGACCGTGCTGCTGCTGAGCCTGGTGTGGTTCCTGCAAGCCTTTGGCTCTATCGGTATTACGCTGTTCCTGCCGCTAATCATCAAAAGTATGGCCAGCGACCAGAGCAATATCGTTATCAGCCTGCTCTCTGCCGTACCCTTTATCGCCGCCTGCTTGTTCATGTATTTCAATGGCCGCCACTCCGATACTTCCGGGGAACGTTCGCTGCACCTTGGGCTGCCGCTGATCATCTCCGGGCTGTCGCTGGCTATCGCTATCTACTCCAGCAATCTGCTGGTGGCTTACTTCCTGCTGATCCTCACCGTTGGCTTCAACTTTGCGCTGACGCCGATCTTCTGGGCCGTGACCACCGAGAAGCTGGCTGGCGTTGCCGCAGCGGCCTCTATCGCCTTCATTAACACGGTGGCTAACTTTGTCGGTCTTGGCCTGCCGCCGCTGCTGGGCAAAATCAAAGATGCCACCAACAGCTACCACTATGGGCTACTGATTGTGGCAGTAGCGCTGATCCTCGGCGGCATTATTGGCATCCTGGTCTCGCGTCCGACGCAGCCAAAAGCCGCGAAACAAACCGCTACACGCCTCTCCTGACAGGAATACGATATGAAACAGAAAGTACTGAAACAGGCAGGTCTGCCAGATGCGCTTACCGCTGAACTGCAGGCGCGCTACGACTTATACGATCTGGCTGAGATGGATGCCGCTAAGCTCGCCGCTATTGCTGATGAAGTCACGGTGGTGATAACCAACGGCGAGGCGGTGGTGACGCGCGACTTTATCGCCTCGCTGCCTGCCCTGAAGCTGATCGCCGTCTTTGGCGTGGGCTACGATGGCGTTGACGTGGCGGCAGCCCGCGATCACGGCGTGGCGGTGACCCATACACCGGGCGTACTGACTGACGATGTGGCCGATCTGGCTATCGGCCTGATGCTGGCCACCTCGCGCCGCATCGTGGCGGCACAGAAATTTATCGAGCAGGGCGGCTGGTCGGCGGGTGGCTTCCAGTGGACGCGCAAGGTCTCCGGTGCACGCCTGGGTATTCTGGGGATGGGCCGGATTGGTCAGGCCATCGCCCGTCGTGCCAGCGGTTTCGACATGGAGATTGCCTACACTGACCGCAAGGCACATAGCGCCCTGCCGTGGGATTACGTCGCCGATCTGCGCGAGCTGGCAGAGCAGAGCGACTTCCTGATGGTCTGCGCCCCAGGCGGCGCGGGAACTAAAGCGCTGGTTAACCAGACGGTACTGGCGGCGCTGGGTCCGCAGGGCGTGCTGATCAACATCTCACGCGGCAGCGTGGTGGATGAGACCGCGCTGATTGCTGCTCTGGAGAGCGGCGCGATTGCCGGGGCCGGACTGGATGTTTTCGCCGATGAGCCTAACGTACCTGCCGCGCTACAGCAGCGCGACAACGTGGTCATCACTCCCCATATGGCCAGCGCAACCTGGGAAACGCGTCGGGAGATGTCACGCCTGGTGTTAGAGAACGTTCAGGCCTGGTTTGCCGGTGAGCCACTGGTAACGCCGGTTCCCTGATAGTTTTTTTGCTGTAGATCTCTTACCCTGATGCGACATCTGCGCATCAGGGTATCCTCATGAGACAAATCACCTTCGCTCTCCGTAATCATCAGCTAACCAATATTAATACCTGGACACCCGACAGCCAGTGGCTGGTGTTTGACGTGCGTCCTTCCGGCGCCTCCTTTACCGGTAAAACTATTGAACGCGTCAACGTTAAGACGGGCAAGGTAGAGACGCTCTACACCGCGACCCAGGGTGCGCACGTTGGCGTGGTGACCGTTCATCCCGGCGAAGAGAAGTACGTGTTTATTCACGGGCCGCAGGATCCGGACGAGAGCTGGCAGTACGATTTCCACCATCGTCAGGGGGTAATTGTGCAAAACGGCAGGGCAAGCAACCTTGATGCGCTGGATATCACCGAACCCTATACCCCCGGTGCGCTGCGCGGCGGTAGCCATGTGCATGTGTTCAGCCCGGACGGCAGCAAGGTGAGCTTTACCTATAACGACCACGTGCTGCACGAGCGCGATCCTGCTCTGGATCTGCGCAACGTTGGCGTTGCTGCGCCGTATGGGCCAGTTATGCCTGGGGGCAATCATCCGCGAAAGTATGCTGGCAGCCACTGGTGCGTGTTGGTCAGCCGCACGACGCCAACCCCTGCGCCCGGCAGCGATGAGATCAACCGCGCCTATGAAGAGGGTTGGGTAGGCAATAACAGACTGGCTTTTATTGGCGATACGCTGGCGCTAAACGGTGAAAAGGTGCCTGAACTGTTTATCGTCGATCTGCCCGCTGACGAGCAGGGCTGGAAGCGGGCGGGAGAGGCCCCGCTGGCTGGCACATCAACCACCATGCCGTCACCGCCGGCGGGTGTGCAGCAGCGGCGGCTTACCTTTACCCACTCGCGTCGTTATCCAGGCCTGGTCAACGTCCCGCGCCACTGGGTGCGCAGCAATCCGCAGGGCAGCGACATTGCTTTTCTGATGCGCGATGAGGCAGGCGTGGTGCAGCTCTGGCTGCTTGCCGCGGAGGGCGGCGAGCCGCGCCAGCTGACGCATAACGCAACGGATATCCAGTCGGCGTTTAACTGGCACCCCTCCGGGGCGGCGCTCGGCTTTGTGCTGCAGGACCGCATCGCCCTGTGCGATAGCGCGACCGGAACGATCGCGTTTTTAACGGATGATAACCCCTCGCATCAACCCTCCGCCGATGCGGTAGTCTTCTCGCCAGACGGTAAGACGATCGCATGGATGGCACCGACCGCAGGCTTCCGCCAGCTGTGGGTGGCCGATACCGGCCTGTAATCAGTCAGAGCGAATCTAGGGCGCGGGCATGGCCGCAGGGGGAATAACGGAGTTGGTGGCCAGGTTGGCCTCCTCCGCCTTCTCGACGCGAGATTTTACCGAGTTATCTTTACGGAACATATCCCAGGGCAGCAGCAGCGTGTCGGCGACGGCGGTAAACGGCATATCCAGCACCACAAATGATTTCACCGCCAGGTTCGCGTCATCATCCATCAGCATTTTTGAGCTGGCGCGCGTGCCGGGGTAAAGCCCCTCTTTGCCGCCGGTGTGGGACATGACGCTGGAACAGCCGCCCAGCGTCACCACGCCGCTGACAATTGCCACTTTTAACAGAACGTTTTTCATGATGGTTTTTTTCTTATCATCGTGCACTCCTTGCTTATAGCGACCCTTAAGGGAAATGAATAGTTTTCGTGTGCCGCTCTGTGGCGGCAATCGCAATTTAGCGTTAAGTGTCGTAATCCAGTCTAAGCACTGAGTGAGAAAGTGCAAAAAAAAGTCAGACTTTCGCCCTTGAAAATTTTCTTGCTGCACCCATTTTTACAACGTAGCCGGAAGAACATGCCTGCGGGGTGTTCTGCTTCTAAGAGCCTGTCCATAGTGGAAGGTTCAACAATTTCTCGCTGATTTCAGGAGCTTATTATATGCGTAACTTCGATCTCTCTCCGCTTTATCGTTCTGCCATTGGTTTTGACCGCCTGTTTAACCTGTTAGAAAACAACCAGAGCCAGAGTAACGGCGGCTATCCTCCGTACAACGTTGAACTCGTTGACGAAAACCACTATCGCATCGCGATTGCCGTGGCCGGCTTTGCCGAAAGCGAACTGGAGATCACCGCGCAGGACAACCTGCTGGTGGTGAAAGGCGCGCGTGCAACCGAGCAGAAAGAGCGCAGCTATCTCTATCAGGGTATCGCCGAACGTAACTTCGAACGTAAATTCCAGATCGCTGAGAACATTCACGTTCGCGGCGCGAATCTGGTCAACGGCCTGCTGTTTATCGAACTGGAACGCGTGATCCCGGAAGAGAAAAAACCGCGCCGTATCGAAATTAACTAATTTCCCGGGTCGCCACGGCGGCCCAGATTAACCCTTGCTCGCCGTCAGGGAGCAGATGCGCGTCACACGATGCGTAGAACATTTCTTGCTTCAAAGAAGGAGAAACACCATGCGTAATTACGATTTATCCCCGCTGCTGCGTCAATGGATCGGTTTTGACAAACTGGCCAACGCTCTGCAAAACGCCAGCGAAGGCCAGACCTTCCCGCCCTATAACATCGAGAAGAGCGACGATAACCACTACCGCATTACCCTTGCGCTAGCCGGTTTCCGTCAGGACGATCTGGAGATCCAGCTGGAGGGCACACGCCTCAGCGTTAAAGGCACCCCGGAAAAACCGGCCAATGAGCCAAAGTGGCTGCATCAGGGGCTGGTGATCCAGCCGTTCAGCCTGAGCTTTACCCTGGCCGACCATATGGAGGTCTCCGGTGCCACCTTCAACAACGGGCTGCTGCATATCGACATCAGCCGCAACGTGCCGGAAGCCATTGCTCCCCAGCGCATTGCCATTAGCGAGCGCCCGGCGCTGAATAGCTAATCTGCACGATGTAAAAAGGCCCCGCATGGGGCCTTTTTTGTTTTTTGCCAGGCTATGGGGGAAGGGATACACTGACTTCAGACAAGCATTCTGGAGGCTGAAATGTTAGGCGAAAAACTGGAATTTTCAGGGCTTACCGGCGTTGGCCGTGTTCAGCTGGATCTTGAGCCAGACCAGCATATTTATACCTTTATTGGTGAAAACGGCGTGGGTAAGACCAAGACCCTCGAGGCGCTGTTTCAGGTCGCTTTTTTAAGTAATAAAGCGGTGGCGGAAATATGGGAGGAATTTGCAGAGCACGACTTTAAGTTTAACCGCTTTTTCAAGGAAGACTCCCCTGATATTTCTGTAAATCTAAGTTCCGCAAACTGTCGTTATATTGCAAACTGGCATCAAGCATGTTTTTCCGCAATGGCACATAATCTTCCTGCTGTTTATTTAGGTGCTCAGGCCAGAGGAGTAATAAAAAATAGTGGTATCTCGAAATTACATCTCGGCACGTTAAAGCAGCGTAGAGAACACTATCTGTCCAATATTATTAGCAAGATGATGACCGACTTTAGCTCTCTCAATATGAGCACCAGTATTGAGGAGTGGTTTATCACCCTGGCCCGCTCGTCAAATCCCTATCAGAAAAAAGAGGATAACCGGGACGTCGAGATTAAAACGGTGATCCGCCTGCTCTCTGAAATCGATAATCGTATCGATCCCGAGTTTATGGAAATTAGCGGGGACGATCGCGTTACTCTGAAAATTGAAAAACAAAAGCGTGAACTGAGCCAACTCAGCTCGGGCTTCGCCTCCATTCTCAAGCTCATCCAAGCCATTGTCTCCGGCTACGGCTACTTTACCAATGAATCTAACCTGCAAAAGGTAAAAGGTATCGTGTTCATTGATGAGATAGAGAGCCATCTGCACCTGACCTGGCAGGCGAATATCATCTCGTTGTTAAAAGCGCTTTTCCCTAATACCACGTTCTATATCACTACCCATTCGTCAATCGTCCTGTCGCAGCTTAAAGAGGGCGAGGCCTACACGCTTTACAGAGACGATGCGGGCACTGTGAAAAGCAGAAAAATTGAAGCACCGAACAAGGCGGCTCTGGTGGATATCATGAAAGACGTGTTCAAAGTCGATCTTAACCAGATGAAGCTGGAAAACAGCCATGTTAATGAGCAGCAGGAGGCAAAAAATAATCTTCTTCAGTTGCTCAAACAGCAGGAGAAAAAATCATGACAAGGAACGTTTTGCTGGACACTAACTTGCTCATCGCTGCCTTTGATCGGCAGGGAACGACTTCAGCAGAGATGAAAAACCTGGCGATAAGTCAGCTTTCAGCGCTTTTGCAGGACCCTGAGGTAAAGCTTTTTATCACACCACTGGTTCGCTATGAAGTTTTACGCGGCATCGCATGGCAAAGCACAGACGAGTTCATAACAATGAAAAATACGCTCAAAGGCTTTACCGAACTGGATGTCACACGCGATATCTCTGAGCTGTCGGCTAACCTGTTTCGCTTTGATACCTGGTTAGCTCAGCAAGCTAATGACAGAAGCAGAAATGTCGATAAGCGCAAATTCGATGTGTTTCACTACTGTAGCGCCCACTGTAATAGCCTGGCGTTTTGTTCGAACGATTCTGATATTGGCAAGATCAGAACGCTACATACCGCTTATGAAGAGGCGTTAGCCTGCTGAAACACCGATGTCGCGCTAACGTCAGATCACCCACAAGGACACCGCATGAAAATTTCTCGCCTCGGTGAAGCGCCGGACTACCGCTTCTCGCTGGCAAACGAGCGCACTTTTCTCGCCTGGATCCGCACCGCGCTGGGTTTTCTGGCGGCGGGGGTAGGCCTCGATCAGCTCGCCCCGGATTTCGCCACGCCGCTTATTCGCGAGCTGCTGGCGCTGCTGCTCTGCCTGACCTCCGGTGGGCTGGCGATTTTTGGCTACCTGCGCTGGCTGCGCAATGAGAAGGCGATGCGCCTGAAGCAGGATCTGCCCTATACCTATAGCCTGCTGGTGATTAGCATCATGCTGCTCGTTGTTGCCGCGGTGGTGATGGCGCTGGTCCTCTATGCCGGATAGTCGCAAAGCCCGTCGTGAGCAGGACCCGGGTCTGCAACCCGAGCGCACGTCGCTTGCCTGGCTGCGCACCCTGCTGGGCTACGGCGCGCTGCTGGTGCTGGCGATAAAGCACAGCGGGCAGCAGGCTGGCACAGCCTTCTGGGTGGCGATTGCCCTGCTGGCGTCGGTGGCGCTGATCCTGTGGCGCTACACCCTGAAGCGCAACCTGATGGACGTCGGACGCAGCGACTTCCTGCATCCGTCAGCGGTGCGGGACAAGCTGCTGGTTGCACTGGCGGTGCTCTCGCTGGCGCTGCTGTTTGCCGCCACCCACTTCCAGCAAATCGCGCTATTTCTTCTCGCAGCGCTACACGCGAGTTAAAAAAGCGTGCTAAAAAATAGCGGTGCATTAACTCATCTTCTCAGGCTAACCGTGTATAAGTTCTCGATCGCTGCTGCGTTACTGCTTGTTACTTCTGCTGTATATGCTGAGCCGCCGCTGACGGCCGCAGGTTATGCGGCGCAGCTTGGCGTCGGCATGGACGTTGACTGGGCGCGCACCGAGCGCGGCATCCGCGAGTTTGACCCGCTAGTGGTGCGGGATTTTGCCGCCCAGGGGATCCGCCATGTCCGCATCCGGGTAGCGGGCGAGCCGACGGAGGCGCGTCTTATTCATCTGCGTAAGCTGGTAGAAGCCTGCGAGCAGTACGGCGTGATCCCGGTTATCGCTTACCAGGCCGATGAGTATAAAAACGATCCGAAACCCGAGAATGAAAAAGAGGTAGTGAACTGGTGGATCGCCGTTGCGCACTACTTTGGCAACGGCTCGCCGCAGCTAGGCTTCGATCTCATTTATGAGCCTGCCGACAAGCTGAACCATAACATCGTCTCGCTTAACCGCGTCTACGAAAAAACCATCAAAGTCATTCATGAGATTAACGCCCAGCGGATGATCTTTATCGCGCCGCGCCTGCGGGCCGAGCCGGAAGATCTTGCCAGCCTGAAGCTGCCCGCGCACAGCCAAAATTACCTGCTGGCGGAGTGGCATATCTTCCCGTGGGGACCGCTAAAGAGTAACGGCAGGTATCCGTGGACATCGGGCACGGCGGCTGAGAAGGCGGCGATTCGTAATCGCATTAATAGCGCGTTGCGCTGGCAGCAAAAGACCGGCCACGTTAGCTGGGTAGGCGGCTGGGGCGTTGGGGAATCGAGCCATTTTACCCCCACCGCGTCGCAAATGGCCTTTGCCACCTTTATGGCCTGTGAGCTGCAGCAGGCAAAAATTCCTTATGCCATCAATGCCGATACGCAGTTTTACGATGGCGAAGAGGGGGCGTGGCGTTCCATAGCTGAACCGCTGCTGAAGACAATGATCGCGCCCGTATGTGAAAAGCCCGGCGAGAAGCCGGGCCATCATAATATTAAACAGGCTGCTCGTGATGCGGCACGCGCGACGCCAGCGGCAGCCAGCACAGTAAAATCAGCAGCCCCATCAGGGTCATCAGTAAACCCAGACTAGATTGTCCGCCCTGTGGCATCATGGCAGAGAGCCATGCCAGCGCGCCGGAACCGATATTCTGTAAGCCGCCCACCAGCGCGCCCGCCGTACCGGCGAGGAACGGGAACGGCTCCATTGCGCCGCTGGTGGCGAGCGGGAAGAGCATCCCCGCGCCAAAGAAGAACAGCGCCGCCGGGATCAGCAGCGTCCAGACGTTCATCACACCTAACAGGCCCGGGATCCACATCATCAGACCGGCCAGCAGGCAGCTCATCACCGACTGCCACATCAGGGTAGAGAAGCGTTTATTCTGGCGTCCGGCGAACCATGCACCAAAGAAGGCCGCCGGGATCGGCAGAATAAACAGGATGCTGACTACCATGCTGCTTAACCCTAGCCCGGCCCCTAACAGCACGCCGGAGCAGGCCTCAAACACGGCGATACCCGCCAGGCCACCGATCAGCATCAGCAGATAGCAGTTGAATGACCCGTTACCGAAAAGCACTTTATAGCTGGTAAGCAGTTTCGTGCGCGGTGCGTCTGCGGGTCGCGTCTCGGGCATCCAGCGCGCCATGCTGAAGGCAACTATCACGCATAGCACCAGCAGGAAGGCGAAGCAGGCGCGCCATGACCAGAGGGTATTCAGCAGGCCGCCAATCAGCGGGGCCAGCAGCGGACTCACCAGGATACCCATGTTTAACAGGCTGTTGGCATGACGAAGCTGGGTACCCTGATACATATCGCGCGGTAAGGTTCGCGCCATCACGCCGCCGACGCCTGTGCCGACACCCTGCAACGCGCTGGCCGCGATTAATACGATCAGGCTATGGGTGGTCAGGGCAACCAGCGTCGCCACCATGAAAATGCCCATGCCCACTAAAATCACCGGGCGGCGTCCTACGCGATCGGAGAGCGGACCATAAAAGAGTTGAGAGACGCCATAGGTCAGCAGATAGGCGGCCATCACGCTCTGCACTGCACCGTCACGGACGTGAAAGTCCTTTGCCATGTCAGCAATGGCCGGAATGTAGATGGTTTGCGCCATCTGACCGACCGCCACCAGTAACACCAGCATCAACAATAAGTTAACGTTCCTTTGTCTTTTCATGTCGCTGAATACTTTTGCCAAATAAGAGAAATAAAGAATAAGTGACTGCGCATTGCATAAATGCGCGAGAAATCTACCACAGTACGGCGATAAGTTAAGTATCAGGCTGATGAATGGGCAAGAGTGAAAAGGCAGGATTTATGAACAATGTTGGCAACTAATATTGCCTGGGTGCTACGCCAGGCGTAACAGAATAGCGCCGCAGGCAATGCCCAGCGCAGCAGCGATGCGTCCGCCAGCAACCCGCTCTTTTAAGAGTAGAAAAGCGATAAGCGCGCCGAAAAGTATCGACGTTTCGCGCAGAGCCGCGACCACGGCCAGCGGAGCCTGGGTCATGGCCCACAGGGCCAGGCCGTACGATCCCATGGTTCCCGCCCCGCCAAACAGGCCTTTTTTCCAGTGCAGGCGTAGATAGTTGGACGCCTGGCGGCGGCGCGCCACCATCGCCCAGCAGAGCAGACAGAAGCCGTTCATAAAGAAGGTCCACAGCGTATAGCCCAGCGCGGTGTCAGACAGGCGCACGCCGGTGCCATCTACCAGCGTATACCCGGCGATAAAGCAGGCGTTCAACAGCGCCAGCCAGATGCCCTTGCGTGACTGCATGCGGCCATTCAGCGCCATAGCCAGTATCGACAGACAGATGACGGCGATACCACTCCAGGCAAGCCACGAAAGCGTATCCCCTAATGCCAGGACGCTAATCAGTGCGACCAGCAGCGGGGCCGTGCCGCGCATCAGGGGATAGGTTTGGCTCATATCAGAAACCTGATAGGTTTTTGCCACCAGCACCGTGTACACCACCTGTAACGCGCAGGATACCGCTAAAAAAGGCCAGCTGGCGGCGGAGGGCTGCGGCGAGAAGGGTAGCAGGATCAGGGCGATAAGCGCCGCGGAGCCGCTAACACCGATCGCGGCGTAGAGTTTATCCGTTCCCGCTTTTACGATGGCGTTCCAGCTGGCATGCAGCAGGGCGGCGAATAATAGAATGCAGAAAACAGAGAGCGTCATAGGGAATCGGATGATGAATTGTCATACAACTGTAACACTTAACCCTGTTTTAGCCGCGTTTTTGTTTGGCTTTGAAACGTGATCGGTCACACATTTTCACCGCCGCTACGATAAAACGATTGTCATGCTGCACCGGCTGTGTTTGTATAAATTCAGCTAATAAATAAACAACACAACATACATACAGGTCCCTAATGAACCCAGCCATGCTGACATCGACTCTACTACGCACCGCGCCATCTGCCGCGGTCGTCGTCGTGCGTGTGGTGGTGGTCGTCGGCATAGCGCCGTAGGGTCCGGAACACACGATTCCAAAACCCCGCCGGCGCAAACCGGGCGGGGTTTTTTGTTTAGACCGCCCGGAAAGCCGGCCCAGAAGAAAAGGACTGGAGCATGGGCACATCTTCGCAGGCAAGGCGCTTTACCGGCGCACAGTTAATTGTTCATTTACTGGAGCGCCAGGGCATCACCATCGTCACCGGTATCCCGGGCGGCACGGTGCTGCCCCTGTATGACGCCCTGAGTCAAAGCACGCAGATTCGTCACGTACTGGCTCGCCACGAGCAGGGCGCAGGCTTTATTGCCCAGGGTATGGCGCGCACCCAGGGCAAGCCCGCCGTCTGTATGGCCTGTAGCGGGCCGGGGGCCACTAACCTGGTGACCGCCATCGCCGATGCGCGCCTCGACTCCATTCCGCTGGTCTGCATTACGGGCCAGGTTCCCTCGTCGATGATCGGTACCGACGCCTTCCAGGAGGTGGACACCTACGGCATCTCTATCCCCATCACTAAACACAACTATCTGGTGCGTGACATCCGTGAGCTGCCGCAGGTGATCGCTGACGCGTTCCGCATTGCCCAGTCAGGCCGTCCCGGCCCGGTGTGGATAGATATTCCTAAGGATATCCAGACTGCAGAGATCGAATTAGACACTCTGCCGGAGCCGGGTGAGACCGCGCCCGCCCCGGCATTCAGCATTGAGAGCGTGCGCGAAGCCGCGGCGATGATCAACCAGGCCCAGCGCCCGGTACTCTACCTGGGCGGTGGGGTGATTAACGCCCCTGAGCAGGTACGGACCCTGGCGGAGAAGGCCAGCCTGCCCACCACCATGACGCTGATGGCCCTTGGCATGCTGCCAAAACAGCATCCGCTGTCGCTGGGCATGCTGGGGATGCACGGTGCGCGCAGCACCAACTTTATCCTGCACGAAGCCGATCTGCTGGTGGTGCTGGGGGCACGTTTTGATGACCGGGCGATTGGCAAGACCGAAACCTTCTGTCCGAACGCCAAAATTATCCATGTGGATATCGACCGCGCCGAGCTGGGTAAGATCAAGCAGCCGCACTGTGCTATTCAGGGCGACGTCGGCGAGGTACTGAATCAGCTGATCCCGCTGATTGCGGCGGATACCCGCGACGCCTGGCGCGATACCGTGGCACAGCTGCAGCAGGAGTTTCCGGCTAACATGCCGGGCGCGGACGATCCGCTGAGCCACTACGGGTTAATTAACGCCGTTGCGGCCTGCGTTGATGACAGCGCGATTATCACCACCGACGTCGGGCAGCACCAGATGTGGACCGCTCAGGCCTATCCGCTCAATCGCCCGCGGCAGTGGCTCACCTCCGGTGGGTTAGGCACCATGGGCTTTGGCCTGCCGGCGGCGATTGGCGCTGCGCTGGCCAATCCCGATCGCAAGGTGCTGTGCTTCTCCGGCGACGGCAGCCTGATGATGAACATTCAGGAGATGGCCACCGCCGCTGAAAACCAGCTCGATATCAAAATCATTCTGATGAACAACGAGGCGCTGGGGCTGGTGCATCAGCAGCAGAGTCTGTTCTACAAGCAGGGCGTGTTTGCTGCGACCTATCCAGGCATGATCAACTTTATGCAGATCGCCGCCGGGTTTGGGCTGCACACCTGTGATTTAAACGCGGCGACCGATCCGCACGCGGCTCTGCAGGAGATCATCTCCCGGCCGGGTCCGGCACTGATCCACGTTCGTACCGACGCCGAGCAAAAAGTCTATCCAATGGTTCCGCCGGGCGCGGCCAATACTGAAATGGTGGGGGAATAAGCCATGCCACACTCAACACATGACAACGTTATTCTGGAACTCACCGTCCGCAATCACCCTGGGGTGATGACCCACGTCTGCGGCCTTTTTGCCCGACGCGCATTTAACGTCGAGGGCATTCTCTGCCTGCCGCTACCAGGTGGCGAGCAGAGCCGCATCTGGCTGCTGGTGGCGGACGATCAGCGGCTGGAGCAGATGATAAGCCAGATCGACAAGCTGGAAGATGTAGTCAAAGTGGTGCGGAACCAGTCCGATCCCACCATGTTCAACAAAATTGCCGTGTTTTTCGAGTAGGTTACTCGCTTTCTGAGTCAGGGGTGATCGCCTTAACCGAGCCGTTCCGGCAGTGGAGAGCATACTCTGCCGGTAGCGGGCGATCGCTGATCAGCACGTCAAACTGTGCCAGCGGGGCGATGCTGGCCGGGGCGACCTCATCGAAAAGGGCGTAGCGTGCCAGCAAAATCTTGCGGATGCCATGCTCCATCGCTTTGCGCTTCACCGGCAGATCGTCGAGGTTGAACCAGGTCACGCCGTAGTGCTCGTGTACGCCGCTGGCCGAGATAAACACCTTGCGCGGGTTGAGGGAGTCGAGAATTGACGGGTTACTGGCATCGTAAAAGGCGTCGCTCTTGGCGCGGTAGGTGCCGCCGCAGAGCATAGCGGTGGCGTTAGGCTTGGCGTTCAGCGCCATAAATACCTGATGCGAATAGCAAATTCCGGTAAAGGTAATTTCATCAGGGATCATGTCGATCACCAGCGGCATCTCCGGGCCGTTGTCGAAAAACACCAGATCGTTCTCGCTCACCAGCCCTGCGGCGAGGATCGCAATCGGCATATCATCCCGGTGATAGCGACGCGTGGCAGCGGCGGCAGGCTGGCTGGTAGCCGGAGCGGCGGGCTTGTTAACCATCACGATATAGCCCCCGAGCAGCGCCAGCGGCAGCGGCTCATCCTCCTGGCTAAAGTCGCGGCGAATGGTCATCACGGAAACCTCCAGCATCCGCGCCGCATCTTTAAGATGGATGCGGTCGGTCTTTTTGAGCAGCTCCGTCAGGCGACGAATACGCTCTTTCTGCTTGGTTTCCATCTTCTCTCTCCGCTTTACCAGCCTAATCATCTTCTTATGTTCCTAAAGTAACATTTTCCACCCAGAGCGGGAACGCTGCGGCATCAAATGTTGCTGTAATCGCGAGCGGAGTCACAAATGATACTAAAATAACATGATAATGTTACGATAATATCATTGTTAAGCATTTGTTTCTGAGAGGTAGGAAAATGGATATCGCAGTCATCGGCTCCAACATGGTGGATTTAATCACCTACACCCACCAGATGCCGAAAGAGGGTGAAACCCTTGAAGCCCCGGCGTTCAAGATTGGCTGCGGCGGTAAAGGTGCCAACCAGGCCGTTGCCGCAGCGAAGCTCAACTCCAAAGTATTAATGCTGACCAAAGTGGGCGATGACATCTTTGCCGACAACACCATTCGCAATCTCGAATCCTGGGGTATCAATACCACCTACGTTGAGAAAGTGCCGTGCACCAGCAGCGGCGTCGCACCTATTTTCGTTAATCCTAACTCCAGCAACAGCATCCTGATTATTAAAGGGGCGAACAAATTCCTCTCGCCAGAGGATATCGATCGCGCCGCTGAAGATCTGAAGAAATGTAAGCTCATCGTTTTGCAGCTCGAAGTGCAGCTGGAGACGGTCTATCACGCCATTGAGTTTGGTCGAAAGCACGGTATCGAGGTGCTGTTAAATCCGGCCCCGGCGCTGCGTGAGCTGGATATGGCCTACGCCTGCAAATGTGATTTCTTCGTGCCGAATGAAACCGAGCTGGAAATTCTCACCGGCATGCCGGTCGACAGCTACGACAATATTTGTCGCGCCGCCCGCAGCCTGACTGATAAAGGGCTGAACAATATTATCGTCACCATGGGCGAGAAGGGCGCGCTGTGGATGACCCGTGATACGGAAGTGCACGTCCCGGCGATCAAAGTGAATGCCGTCGACACCAGCGGCGCGGGCGATGCCTTTATTGGCTGCTTTGCGCACTACTACGTCCAGAGCGGTGATGTAGAAACCGCCATGAAAAAAGCCTCGCGTTTCGCGGCCTTCAGCGTAACGGGCAAAGGCACTCAATCGTCCTATCCCAGTATTGAGCAATTCAATGAGTTTCTGGCGATAAACGAATAATAAAAACCCCTGCACTGTAAAAGGTAGCACTATGAACGATAAAAACATCGTTCAGATGCCCGATGGGTATCTGAATAAGACCCCTCTGTTCCAGTTTATTTTGTTATCATGCCTGTTCCCATTATGGGGCTGCGCCGCAGCGTTAAATGATATTTTAATCACGCAGTTTAAGAGCGTATTTTCACTCAGCAACTTCGCCTCTGCCTTAGTGCAGAGTGCGTTTTACGGCGGCTATTTCTTAATTGCTATTCCGGCATCGTTGGTGATTAAAAAGAGCAGCTATAAGATTGCGATTTTAATTGGCCTGACGCTCTATATTGTCGGCTGTACGCTCTTTTTCCCGGCGTCGCACATGGCTACCTACACCATGTTCCTTGCCGCTATTTTTGCGATTGCCATTGGTTTAAGTTTCCTTGAGACCGCTGCCAACACCTACAGCTCAATGCTGGGGCCAAAATCCCACGCTACGCTGCGCCTCAACGTTAGCCAGACCTTCTACCCGATCGGGGCAGCGGCGGGCATTCTGCTCGGCAAGTATCTGGTCTTCTCTGAAGGCGATAGCCTCGAGAAGCAGATGGCGGGCATGACGCCGGAGCAGATCCACGACTTCAAGGTGCTGATGCTGGAGAACACCCTCGAGCCGTATAAGTACATGATCATGGTGCTGGTCGTGGTGATGGTGCTGTTTATGTTAACCCGCTTCCCGACCTGCAAAGTTGCGCAGACGGCGAACCGTAAGCGCCCGTCGGCGATGGACACCCTGCGCTATCTGGCGAGCAACGCCCGCTTCCGCCGTGGCATTCTGGCCCAGTTCCTCTATGTCGGCATGCAGGTCGCCGTCTGGTCGTTCACCATCCGCCTGGCGCTGGAGCTGGGGGATATCAACGAGCGGGATGCCTCCAACTTTATGGTCTACAGCTTTGCCTGCTTCTTTATCGGCAAGTTTGTGGCCAACATTCTGATGACGCGCTTCAACCCGGAGAAGGTACTGATCCTCTACTCTGTCATCGGCGCGCTGTTCCTGGCCTACGTGGCGCTGGCGCCAAGCTTTAGCGCGGTCTACGTGGCGGTGCTGGTGAGCGTTCTGTTTGGGCCATGCTGGGCCACCATCTACGCTGGCACGCTGGATACGGTGGACAACGAGCATACCGAGATGGCGGGAGCGGTGATCGTGATGGCAATCGTCGGCGCGGCGGTGGTGCCAGCGGTGCAGGGCTACGTGGCGGATATGTTCCACTCGTTACAGCTCTCGTTCCTCGTCTCCATGCTCTGCTTCATTTACGTCGGCATCTACTTCTGGCGTGAAAGCAAAGTGCGTCGCGAACTTAGCCCGGCAACCGCTTCCTGAGGAGAATTGCTATGAAAACCTGTTTGCCACTCTGGCGTGAGCTTTTTACCGCGCAGCCGCGAACGCTGCTGGAGAACGCAGATTTTACGGTCAGCGCCTTCCGCTATCCGAGCGGCGTTGAGGGCCTGAGGGTGGCAAACGCCCGCGGTCACCTGGTGATCTTACCCTGGCTGGGGCAGATGATCTGGGACGCGGAGTTTGACGGCCACGAGCTGACCATGCGCAACATGTTCAGCCAGCCGAAGCCAGCCAAAGAGATTGTTGAAACCTACGGCTGCTTCGCCTTCCACTCGGGGTTGCTGGCAAACGGCTGCCCCTCGCCGGAGGACAGCCATGCGCTGCACGGAGAGATGGCCTGCGCGGAGATGGACGAGGCCTGGCTGGAGATCGACGGCAACACGCTGCGCGTTGGGGGGCGCTACGAGTATGTGATGGGCTTCGGCCACCACTATCTGGCGCAGCCTGCGGTCACGCTGCGTAAGGCCAGCGCGCTGTTCGACATCAATATGACGGTGACCAACCTGGCGTCGGTGGCAATGCCGCTCCAGTACATGTGCCATATGAACTACGCCTATGTTCCGGAGGCAACCTTCAGCCAGAACCTGCCGGACGAGGCGCTGCTGCTGCGGGAGTCCATTCCCGCACATGTGAAACCTACCGAGCAGTGGCTGGCATTCAACCAGCGCATTCAGCAGGGTGAGACCACGCTGAAGACGCTGAGCGAGCCGGAATATTACGATCCAGAGATTGTCTTCTTTGCCGACAGGCTGGATCGCTACACCGCGACGCCGGAGTTCCAGATGACCGCCCCGGACGGCACAACTTTCGTGACCCGTTTCGCCAGCGCAGAGTTCAACTATGCGACGCGCTGGATTTTATATAACGGCGATCAGCAGGTCGCAGCGTTCGCGCTGCCGGCTACCTGCCGTCCGGAAGGGTTCCTGGCTGCGCAGGCTAACGGCAGCCTGCTGACGCTGGCCCCGCAGGAGAGCCGCAGCTTCACGGTGACCACCGGGATAGCGCACTAAAGAGACTGTATGCGTCGCCGCGTTTACCTTTATGATAAGCACTCTGGGATTGGGCAGGAGCTTTCATGATTTGGTTAACGCTGGCGACGCTGGTTGTTGTTTTTGTAGTGGGTTTTCGAGTCTTAACCTCTGACTCCCGGCGGGCGGTACGCCGTCTGAGCGAGCGGCTGGGCACCACGCCGATGCCGGTTGAATCAATGATCGATCAGCTGGGTAAGGCGGCGGGTGCGGAGTACATTCAGTACCTCTCTCGTCCGGACGAGGCGCATCTGCAAAACGCCGCCCAGACGCTGCTGATCTGGCAGGCGTGCATTGTCGACAGCAGCGAGCAGAACCTCCACTACTGGCACCGAACGCTGCAAAAAGCGCGTCTCGCTGCACCGCTGACAGACGCCCAGGTGCGTCTGGCGCTGGGTTTCCTGCGCGAACTGGAGCCGGATGTAGCGGAGATCAATAATTTCCAGATGCGCTATAACGCCTTCTTTATGCCCGAAGAGGGCGTGCACTGGCTGCATTGAGTACCGTAGCGCCGGATAGCGCTACGCTTATCCGGCCTACGATATATCCCGCACTCAATTCTTGAATAGTTGCTAAAACGTTAAATGCGTCACACTCAGGATGTTACACTGCGCGACTTTACCGCAAAGTGATCTTGCCCGGAGGCAAAATGAGTGAGCATATACAGGGAAAATCCCATTCGGATGTGGCCCGGCCAAACTGGTCAGCCGTCTTCGCCGTTGCCTTTTGCGTGGCCTGCCTTATCACCGTGGAATTTCTGCCAGTCAGCCTGCTGACGCCGATGGCGCAGGACTTAGGTATCTCCGAGGGTACCGCCGGGCAGTCGGTTACCATGACCGCCTTTATCGCCATGTTTGCCAGTCTGTTTATCACCCAGACCATTCGTACTCTCGATCGCCGCTATGTGGTGCTGATCTTCTCGGTGCTGTTAACCCTCTCTTGCCTGCTGGTGTCGTTTGCTAATAGCTTCGCCCTGCTGCTCATCGGACGCGCCTGCTTAGGCCTGGCCCTCGGCGGTTTCTGGGCAATGTCCGCCTCGCTGACTATGCGCCTGGTGCCAACGCGCGTAGTTCCCAAAGCGCTGTCGGTGATTTTTGGCGCGGTGTCGATTGCGCTGGTGATCGCTGCGCCGCTGGGCAGCTTCCTTGGTGGCATCATTGGCTGGCGTAACGTCTTTAACGCGGCAGCGGTGATGGGGGTCTTCTGTACGCTTTGGGTCTGGAAAGCGCTGCCCTCCCTGCCGGGCGAGCCGATGCAGCATAAGCAGAATATGTTTGGCATCCTCAAGCGCCCAGGCGTGCTGGCGGGAATGGTTGCCATCTTTATGTCCTTTGCCGGTCAGTTTGCCTTCTTTACCTACATCCGTCCGGTCTATATGAGCATGGCGGGCTTTGACGTTGATGGCCTGACGCTGGTGCTGCTCAGCTTCGGTATCGCCAGCTTTATCAGTACCTCTCTGTCATCCACCTTCCTGAAAGCTTCGCTGAAAATGTCGCTGGCCATCGCTCCCCTGGTGCTGGCCCTGAGCGCGCTGACGCTGATCCTCTGGGGTAGCGATAGGATCGTCGCCTCTGCGGTGGCGGTGGTATGGGGATTAGCCTTTGCGCTAGTGCCGGTGGGCTGGTCGACGTGGATCACCCGCACGCTGGCGGATCAGGCGGAAAAAGCGGGATCGATCCAGGTGGCGGTGATCCAGCTTGCCAATACCTGCGGCGCGGCGGTCGGCGGCTATGCACTCGATAACCTCGGCCTGCTATCGCCGGTGGTGCTCTCCGGCAGCCTGATGCTGCTGACGGCGCTGCTGGTGGCTGCGAAAGTACGCGTCAAAGGGTAATTGCTTTTTGCCCGGCTGGCGCTGCGCCGCCGGGCACTATGCATGTACTACATCAGAACCACGCTTCCCACATCGCGCCGACGTTGAACGAGTCCAGGTTGCTCTCTTCTGTACCGTTTACCCGTGCGGTGCGATCGTTATCCACCTGACCGCCGGTGACGTAGAAGCGCAGCATCGGACGGAACTCCGGTCCCATCGCAATCGAAATGTTCTGCGACAGAGTCAGCTTCCAGCCGTGGTTATCCCCGCCCTGATCGAAATCAACCCGCTGGTAGCCCGCTTCCAGCCAGGTAGAGTGCACGTCGTTCCACCAGTACATTGGCCGCACGATCGCGCCGTAGTTGCGGCGGTTATCCACGCTATTGGCATCGTTATCGTAGTCGTGGAAGGCGAGCAGGTACTCGATCTGTGCCTGCTGGGTAAACTTGTAGTTCCCTTCAAAGCTGGCGTAGATGGCCGTCAGATCGTCGGTCTTGTTATAGACGCTGTTGTCTGAGTTGTCAGAGTAGCGGGCAATCACTTTGTTCACCCCCTTCTCACCGGTGTGGCTCAGCACCACGCCGCCCTGCCAGGCGTTCTTACGCTCGTCGGTATCCACCGCCTTCGAGTCGAAGCCGTAGTTGGCATACAGCTCCAGATCCAGCGGGCCGACCTTCATGCCGTGCACTTTAGAGGTAATGGCGTAGTTGCCTTTATCGCCGGTGCCGGAGCCGCCGGTACAGGTAATACGCGACGGGTTGCCCTCATCGTTCATCACTTCCGGACTACAGGACTCCACCGCCGCCACCGCTGCGACGTCAAACTGCACGCCGCCGATGTCGAAGTTTTTCACCCCTGCGCCCTGGCCGTCGTGGTTCATCCAGAAGTAGTCGTTGATACCCTGCTGCGGACGCTGGTGGAAGTCACGGCCTGCCCACAGATAGGCATTGGGATTAGATTCCAGAATATTGGTCACTCCGGCGTAGGCTTTTTTCAGGTTCACCTCGTCGCCCCAGTGATCGAACATCACGTTGATATCCCAGATAGCGCCGTTATTGCCCTTAAAGGCTTTCGAGAGCTGGAATTCACCGCCGTTGCCCTCGTTGCCCAGACGACCGATGGCAGAGGAGCCGTTATAGGAGCCGTCAACGCCAACGAACTTCTGATCGCCGCCCTGGAACTGTGCTCCGTAGCGGGCATAGCCGGTAAATTTCACGCCGAAGGGGATCGCCATATCCGGCGACTGGGCCGCGGTTTGCGGCTCGGTAATCACATCGGCTTTCTTATCGATCGCCACATCCATTTTCTTCTGCCGCTCCGCAAGAGCTTTATCCACTGCTTTAGCCACAATCGCGTCGATCTGCTCCTGAGTAAACTCCTGGGCGCTGACTGAACCAGAGCAAAGGGCAGCCATCACCGCCAGCGCGACTGGAAGTTTTTTATTAATATTCATTTTTTGTCTCAATCTAATATATTATTTTTAGACAATAACTATCCCGCCGCTTGATGCGGAATAGTTGCGCTATCACCATTAATTGTGAGGTACAGATTACTTAAAACTGACTGACTATTTCTCCATAATTAATTAACGTTGATAAAGACGAATAATCTCTTCGGACAGTTCACGGGCCAGCAGCGACGTCATTAAGTGATCCTGGGCGTGAACCATAATTAAGGTCATCGGCTGGCGGGCTTCCCCGGCGTCCTGCTCGATCAGTTTGGTCTGCATATGGTGCGCCTGGCGAGCGTAGCCGTCCGCCTCGCGCAGCAGGCTGTTGGCCTCGTCAAAGTTGCCTTCGCGCGCGGCGTGCAGCGCCTCGAAGCAGAGGCTGCGCGACTGGCCAGCGTTGACGATAATCTCCATAACGGCCTCTTCCAGTTCAATCATCTTGTTGCTCCTCGTTAAATCCGTTATTGGCGGCGGTAGCGGCAAACCACTCTCCGCTGCGTTTTATTGTCCGCGTCTGGCTGGCTAAATCGAGCTGTACAAAGCCGTAGCGGTTTTTATAGCCGTTACACCATGACCAGTTATCAATAAACGTCCACATGTGGTAACCGAGGCAGTGACAGCCCTCCTGAATACCCTTATGCAGCCACTTCAGGTGGCCGGAAACAAACTCAATCCGGTATTGATCGTTTATTTGCCCACTCTCAATAAAACGCTGCTCGTTTTCGACGCCCATGCCGTTCTCTGAAATAAAGCAGCGTGGGTTACCGTAATTAACGCGTAAATTAGTGAGAATGTCATAAATACCCGGCTCGTATATTTCCCAGCCGCGATAAGGGTTCATTTTCCGGCCCGGCATTTCGTAGTAATCAAACAGCCACTCCGGCATAAACGGCGAGGCCGGGTTAACCGCGCTGTCGCGGCACTTCACGCGTCGCGGCTGGTAGTAGTTGATCCCCAGCAGGTCGATTTTGCCGTCGGCGATCAGGGCGCTGTCCTCCGGGAGGCAGGCTGGCAGCTGATCGTACTCCTTCAGCAGTGCCACCAGGTCCGCGGGATACTCGCCAAGCAGCACCGGGTCGAGGAAGCTGCGGTTAAACAACAGATCGGCATGGTGCGCAGCGGTCAGATCCGCCGGGTTGTTTGAGCGCGGATAGGACGGCGTCAGGTTGAGAACAATACCGATCTCCCCTGGGTAATGCCCGGCGCGGTAGGCGCGAACCGCCGAGGCATGCGCCAGCACCGTATGGTAGCCCACCGTCGCCGCGCGTTTAAAATCCACCACGTTGGGGTAGTGGAAGTCATACAGGTAGCCGCCTTCCACCGGCACAATCGGCTCGTTGAAGGTAAACCAGTGCAGTACCCGGTCGCCAAACAGGTCGAAACAGATCTGCGCGTAGCGGCTAAACGCCTCCACCACCTCACGGCTCTCCCAGCCACCTTTCTCCTGCATCACCATCGGCATATCAAAGTGGAACAGGGTAATGAAGGGGACGATCCCCTGGGCCAGCAGCTCATCAATAACGTTGTTATAGAACGCCACCGCCTCAGGATTGACCTCGCCCACGCCATCCGGGATCAGCCGCGACCAGCTCAGCGAGGTACGAAAGCTGTTGTGGTTGAGCTGCTTAAGCAGGGCGATATCCTGCCGCCAGTTCTGATAAAACGTTGAGGTGTCCTGCGGGCCGACCTGCTGGTGAAAGCGGTACGGCTGGCTCGCATACCAGTGGTCCCACGTCGTGGCGCTCTTGCCGCCCTGCTGGCTCTGCCCTTCGGTTTGCAGCGCAGAGCTGGCGCTGCCCCACCAGAAATGCTCTGGAAATGCGTATTTCATCTCTTTTCTCTCCCGTTAATTACTGACGCACGGTGCCAGCCAGCGGCGTCACGTCCTGCGCTTTCTGCTCTTCGGTTTTCAGCAGCGAACGCTCATAGGCCCGCAGGAACGGCAGGTACATCAGGGCGGACAGCACCATGCAGATCCCGCACATGATGACCGGACTCAGCGCCCAGTTAGCGGCCCAGGATGCGCCGATAGGGGCAGGCGTTGTCCATGGCGTCAGGGAAACCACCTGCGCCAGCCAGCCGAGCTTCGTCGCGGCATAGGCGAGGCAGGCGTTAATCATCGGCACGAAGACGAAGGGGATAAACAGCATCGGGTTCATGATGATCGGCGCACCGAACAGAATCGGCTCGTTGATATTAAAGAAGCTCGGGACGATGCCCATTTTGCCGATGGTGCGCAGATGGGTAGCGCGGCTACGCAGCAGCAGGAAGGCCAGCGGCAGGGTAGATCCAACGCCGCCAATCAGCAGGTAGTGATCCCAGAAGCCTTGCAGATAGATGTGGGGCAGCACCGTGCCCGCCGCCAGCGCGGCCTGGTTAGCAGAGAGGTTCGCCATCCAGAACGGGTTCATAATGCCGGTCACGATCAGCGACCCGTGGATACCGGCAAACCAGAAGATCTGGCACAGCAGGACAGAGAGCAGGATGGCAGGCAGCGAATCCGACGCCGAAACCAGCGGCTCCAGCAGATGCATAATCGCCTGCGGCAGGATCATACCGGTTTGCGCCTCGATAAACAGGTTCAGCGGGTGCAGCGTACCGATAATCACCACCACCGGAATCAAAATCTCAAAGGAGCGCGCCACGCCGGTGGGCACCTCTTTCGGCAGGCGGATAGTGATGTTGTTCTGCTTCAGCCACGCATAGACGCGGGTGGAGTAGATCGCGGTGATCAGCGCGGTAAAGATCCCCTGACCAGACAGGTACTGGGTGGAGATTTTGCCGTCGGCATAGGGTGCAGCCACCAGCAGGAAGGCCATAAACGCCAGCAGCCCGGACATCACCGGATCGAGATTAAACTGCCGACCAAGGCTGGCACCGATCCCGACCGAGATAAAAAAGGTCATGACGCCCATGCTCAGGTTAAAGGGCAACATCAGCTGTTCGCGATAGGTCTGGGAGAAGTCGAGCCAGCCGCGCGCGAAGCTGTTGGTGGTGTCGGCGGAGAAGGGCGGGAAGATAAACACCAGCATGAAGGAGCCGATGATCATAAAAGGCAGCGCGGCGGTAAAGCCATCGCGGATGGCGATGACATACTTCTGTTGCCCCAGACGTCCCGCCAGCGGCGTGATGGACTGCTCGATAACGGCAACCATGGATTGATATAACGAACTCATAGGAACACCCTTTTAGTGTGCCGCTTCGATGAGCGACAGAGCAAAGTCCAGCACCTTATCGCCGCGCTGCATACCGTAGTCCATTGGATTAATGGGCTGAACGGGAATGCCGTGGGCGGCAGCCTTTTCTGACAGCGAGTTAAGCATGTATTTTACCTGTGGTCCCAGCAGCACCACCTGGTAGCGTGGAAACTGAGTATCAAACTCCGCTACGCCATAGGCATCAATCTCTACCGGTAAACCTCTTTCCTCAGCCGCTTCGACCATTTTCCTGACCAACAGGCTCGTAGACATCCCTGCGGAGCAGCACAGCATGATCTTATTCATTATCCCCATCCTCGAAATGTTAAAAGTTATTACAATGGTGATTGGATAACATATGGAAACCGGTTTCCATTACTCAGATAACGAAGTGTGATACCCATCAAAGTCCGCAGGAAATAGGATGATTTTTCTGGATTCACATCACAGCTTTTCATGGTTTGCGACGGGAGGCAGGGCAAAATGGAAAATCGGTTTCCATGGGAAATAGAATCCAGCTATACTGCTGCTGGCGATATTATGCTCCATGTTTTGCTTGTTTTTCGGGCTGTATATTCGGCCTGACAGGGGATAAAGATGTCTACAATCAACGATGTATCACGTCTGGCGGGGGTCTCTAAAGCAACCGTCTCACGGGTGTTGAGTGGCTCACGCGGCGTCAAAGAGGCCAGTCGGCTGGCGGTATTGAAAGCCGTTGAAGAGCTGAATTACCGACCTAACGTCATCGCTCAGTCTCTTCTTAGCCAGACTACCGGCTGCATTGGTGTCATCTGCGCCCAGGACAATATCAACCAGACCACAGGCTACCTCTACGCGCTGGAGAAACATCTCAGCCAGCATCAGAAACACCTGCTTTTGCGCTTTGCCAACAGCCGGTCAGAGGTGATTAGCGCCCTCGACGAGCTGACCTGCGGTCTCTGCGATGATGTGCTGATTATCGGGGCGCGTTTTCCGCTGAGTAATCTTGGCTATGACGATGTGATTCTGGTGGACTGCGCGGAAGCCGATACGCCGAACAGTATTCAGTTCGATCACGCCTTTGCGGCGGAGACGGCCTGTAACTATCTCATTAGCCAGGGGCGGCGTCAGATAGCGCTTATCCACCCGGACGTGAGCGGCTCTGCCGATCGGGTATTGCTGGGCTACAAGCACGCGCTGGAGAATAATTTCCTGCCCTTTAACCGTAACCTGGTGTTTATGGATACCACCTCGTCGTCGGTTGCGCTCCAGGTACTGCTTAACAACGCCACCACGCTGAATTTTAACGCGCTGCTGGTGGCCGACGAGCAGGAGGCGCAGCGGGTGATTACCCAGCTGCAGGCGTTTAATAAATCGGTACCGGGTGACATCATGGTCTTTAGCCTCGCTGGCTCCGTGCACCTGCCCGGGATCCCAACCATCCCGGCTATCGAATACTCCATGGACGCGATGGCGGCCCGCATCGTCAGCTGGCTGAGCGAAAAAACCCACGACGTGCTGGGCGCATGCGTACTGCGCGGGGATCTCATTATTCCGGATATGCGCCAGCGCTAACCGACCCTGCGGTCGGGGTAGGCCGGGCAAACGCAGTGCCGCCCGGCATTTCATTTAATTCACCTTCGGGAAATCCACGACGGTGTCGTTCACCCGATTAATCATATTGGTGAACAGAATAGCGCTCACCGCGCTGATGGTCTCTATTACCTGACGATCGTTAAAACCTGCGTCGCGGAAGCGGGTCACGCTCTCCTCCGGCAGCGTGCCGCGCGTCGTCACCAGCACTTTCACAAATTTCACCAGGGCATCGATGTGCGCATCTTGCGGATAGTCGGCCCGACGCAGCTGCTCAGTCTGCTCCACGCTGTAACCCGCCATCTTGCCGGTGAGGGTATGGGCCGCCAGGCAGTAGTCACAGCCAGAGGCTTCGCTGACGGCAAGGTTAATCGCCTCCAGCTCGCGCTTGTTCAGACTGCTTTTCGCCAGCGTGGCGTTGTGCTGCAATGCCTGGGCGAGCATATCCGGCGCGTTGCCGATGGTCTGGTAGGCGTTAGGCACCTTACCCATCGCACGTTTAATGGCGCTAAAGAGTTCAGCAGTCTGGCCAGTGGCACTCTCGGGCTGGATAGTAGTTAAACGGCTCATGATCTTCTCCTGTCAGTTTATGGGTTCCGCCGTATTGGCGATGGACTCATAATAGGGAACCTGCGGCAGGGCCGTTGCCGCTCATCGTCTCGATTTTTTGTCCTGTCGTCTCAGGAGAAGTTATGGATAGCCTTAGCCAACTGCTTGCTATGCTGGCCCCGGCGTGCGCCGTTAATCTGCACTGCCGCTTTGCCGGGCGCTGGGAGGCCGACCATCCCCAGCTCGCTGCGGGTACCATGCCCTGGCACGTCATTCTGCGCGGCGAAGCCCGGCTGGTGATGGCGGGCAGGACGCTTGACGTGCGCGCCGGAGATATTCTTCTGCTGCCCCACGGATCGCCGCATCTACTGCAGGGGCTGGTGGATTGGGGGCAGGTCGCACCCGTGGCGAAGCGTCATAACGGCACGCTAACCGAAGTAGAGACCCGCGGGCCGGGTCCTGCGGTAGAGGTGCTGTGCGGCGAGTTCCATTTTGGGCCGGGGTATAGCTGGCTCTTTGCCGAAAACGCGGCGCTGATCCATCTGCAAACCCACGATCGGGAGGATTGCCCGGAGCTGGAGCTTCTGCTGACGATGCTGGTACGGGAGAGCCTGACCCCGCAACCGGGCGGGGCCACGATTGTCAAAAGCCTTGCCGCTACGCTGCTGGCGCTGCTGATGCGGATTTTACTCTCCCTGCATGAACCTCCTGGCGGGCTGCTGCGCCTGATGAGTGATAAACGGCTGGCCCCGGCGCTGCTGGCGGTATTGGCCGATCCGGCCCATCCATGGACCATGGAGATCATGGCCGAGCGCTGCTTCTTATCCCGCGCCACCTTTGCCCGCCACTTTACCCGCAGCTATCACCAGACGCCCCAGGCCTGGCTCTCCCAACTGCGTCTGACCCTCGCCTCGCGTCTGCTGCTGGAGGAGAAGCAGTCAACCGTGGATGCGGTCGCCGGACGCTGCGGGTTTCTGTCACTGGCCTCGTTTACACAAGCCTTTAAGCGCCTGTATGGTATGACTCCAGGCCAGTATCGAAAGAGAACAAGAGCATGATTCGCCTTGAAGATGTGACGCTGTTTGTGCGCGCTGCGGCGCTGGGAAGCTTCTCCAACGCCGCAAGGGAGGCCGATCTGCTGCCGGGCCAGGTAAGCGCTGCCGTTCACCGGCTGGAGCGGGATCTCGATAAGCGCCTCTTCGCGCGCTCTACGCGCAGCCTGCGGCTGACGGCGGAGGGAGAGAAGTATCTGCCGTTTGCTCAGGAGCTACTGGCCGTGGTGCAGGCCGGTGAGGAGAGCCTGCATAGCGATAACGAGCTACAGGGCGAGCTGAAGGTGGCGATGCCGTCCGACATCGGGCGCAATGTCCTGCTGCCGCTGATTACCCACTTCTGCGAACTGCACCCAAAAATCACCCTGCGGCTCTCGCTCTCCGATCAGGTCAGCGATATTTTTCGCGATCCAGTGGATGTCGCCATTCGCTACGGCGTGCTCGATAACAGCAGCTACGTGGCGCTGCCGCTGGCAGAGAATAACCGCCGCGTGCTGGCCGCCTCTCCGGCCTATCTTGCCAGGCACGGACGGCCAGCCAGCCTTGACGAGGTGACGCAGCACCACTGCCTGCTGTTTACCCTGAACAGCCACGCCTATGATAAATGGAGCTTCCCTGAAAACGGTATCCGTCGTCAGCTGACGGTTAAGAGCCGCCTGCTCTGTGATGATGCCGACGTGGCACGACGCTGGGCCATAGAGGGCATGGGCATTGTCTATAAGTCTTGGATCGATCTCAGCGCCGACGTGCAGGCCGGACGGCTGGAGATACTGCTGCCCGAACAGCCGGGGGAGGCCGCACCGCTTAATCTCATCTGCCCGCACCGCAAACAGTTCTCTCCGGCTATTCGCCAGCTGCACAGCACGCTGCGAACACATCTGACCGCGATTACCCAACTGCTACCCTGACACGAATATGTCCTGAATCACTACCCTCTACGTCATTTAAGACATCACGAAAGCGCCTAAGATGAGTTCACTAACCCGATAACACAACACAAGGTGAACATCATGAAGCTGACCCATAACACTGTTTTTATCACTGGCGGCACCTCTGGCATTGGCCGGGCGATGGCTGAGCAGTTCCACAAGCTGGGCAACCAGGTGATTATCTCCGGTCGCCGCAAAGCGCTGCTCGATAGCGTCACCGCTGCCAACCCGGGGATGGACTCGGTGGTGCTGGACGTTACCGATGCGGCAAGCGTTCAGGCGGCGGCCGAGAGCGTACTGTCTCGCTACCCGGCGTTGAACGTCGTCATCAACAACGCGGGCATCATGCCTTTTGATAACGCCGCTGGCGTGCAGGATGACGCGATGGCCGTCTCGCTGCTCAATACCAATCTGCTGGGACCGGTACGCGTCACCTCAGCATTTATCGAGCATCTGAAAAAACAGCCGGATGCGGTGCTGATCAACAACAGCTCCATCCTCGCCTTTATCCCGCTGGCGAGTAACGCGCTCTACTCTGCCACCAAGGCGGCGATCCACTCCTACACGCTCTCCCAGCGCTTCCTGCTGCGTGATACCGGCGTGAAGGTAATTGAGATCTCTCCCCCGTGGGTCGATACCGATCTGATCTACCGCAGCGGTGACGACCGGGCCATGCCGCTGGATGCTTTCATCAGTGAGACGTTTGAGAAACTGGGTACGGATAATATCGAGGCTATCGTTGACCGCGTGCTGCCTGCCCGTGCCAATCCGGGAGCGGATGAGCATGCTGTCGTAAACCAGTTCAACCAGGCGATGGTTGAGAATCCAATCCCCGTTGCGTAACCGCTGGCTGGCTCCGGCCTGAAGAGATCAAGGCGATGAAAACTGACATTACCCTACCCCAGCGCCGGGCGCTTTGGGCGCTAAGCCTGGCCTATTTTGTGCAGGCGACCGGAGCGCTCTCCGTGGCGGGGAGCCTTGGACCGATTTCCCACGCCTGGGGACTGACCGATGCCCAGAGCGCTCGCCTGCTGGCCATTTTCGGTCTTACCTTTGCCGTAGGTGCCCCGCTGGCACAGGTCTTTTTCGGCCACGTCAGGCGTCGCCAGCAGGTGGTTGTCGGGATGATTGTCTTTGGTTTGGGGGCATTTCTGTTTGCCCTCGCCCCGAGCTACCGCGAGCTGCTACTCTCGCGGGTAGTGATGGGCCTCGGCGCATCGCTGATCGGACCGGTGCTGGTGGCGCTCGGCTCGGAGTTGGTTAAAGAGAAGGAGCGGGGTAGCGCCATCGCCACGATCCTGCTGGGCGTGTCGATGGCCAGTATGGTCGGCATTCCGCTGGCGGCCTGGGCTGCAAACCTGCTGGGAGCGCGAATGCTGTTTACCCTTGTTGGCATAATGAGCGCATTGTCGGTCATCAATATTATGCTGAGCGTGCCGAACAGCGTTGCCGGGGTGAATGTACGTCTGCGCCAGGTCGGGCAGGTACTGGTGCAGCCGAAAGCTCTGATGGCGTTTCTGGTTGTGTTTTTTATTACCGCCGGCGTCTACGACATGTACGCTTTTATCTCGCCGATTGTGCGTGATACCTGGCATGGGAGCAGCAGCAGCGTGTCGGTTGCGCTGGCGGTAATTGGCGTGGCAGGGATCCTTGGAAACCTGTATGTCTCGCGGGCTGCCAGGATCTATAGCGCTGAGCGCCTGTTGAGCGCTGGCATCGTGCTACTGATAGCGGATATGGTGGTCATAACTCTACTGACGGGCAAGCTCGCGCTGCTCTATATTGCGCTGGTGTTCTGGGCCTTTGCCACCGACCTGCTGTGGCCCACGCAGCAGCGCAGGATCGTGGAGATAGCCGATCCGCAGACACGGGGCATCTCTCTGGCCCTGACCAGCGCATTTATGTTTTGTGGGATAGGTTTTGGCTCCGCCGTCGCCGCGTGGATCTATCCGCTCTATGGCTTTTATGGCGTAATGGTCAGCGCAATACTCTTTCTGCTGCTGGCACTGGTAAGTCTTTGGCTCTCAGAGCATTTTCGCGCGCAGCCCCGCCAGGCGGTAAACGTCTGAATTTTCATTCTCGGTAAGGTGACACGATGCACAGGATTGGTTTAATTATTTCCGATAATTTTCAGATGCTGGCCCTCTCAACGCTCACCGTTTTTGAGTTTGCCAATATTGTGGCGGGGGAGAGTTTCTACCAGACGGCGGTCTATTCCGAACATGGAGGAACGGTTCGCTCATCGTCAGGTATTGGCGTCGACAGTGCGCCCTTATCCGCGGATATGCAGATGGACACCTGGCTGCTGGCGGGCGTACTGATGCCTACCGAGCAGCCTGCCACGCCGGGTCTTATTGCTTTTCTCCAGACCTCCGCCCATCAGGCGCGGCGAGTTGCAGGCATCTGTACCGGTGCGTTCGTGCTGGCGCAGGCGGGATTACTGGAGAGACGCCGCGCCACCACCCACTGGGCGCATGCTCCCAGCATGAAGCGGCTGCATCCGGCCGTGCAGCTTGATGATGACCGCATCTTTATTATCGATGAGGCGTTCTGGACTTCAGCGGGCCTCACCGCTGGACTGGATATGGCGCTGGGAATGGTAGAGAAAGATCTGGGAGCAGACGTGGCCCGTGGAGTGGCGCACCGGCTGGTGATGAACCAGCGCCGCTCCGGCGGTCAGACCCAGCACTCGGAGATGCTGGCCCTGGCTCCCCGCTCTGACCGGCTGCAAAGTGCGCTGGAGTATGCCCGTAACAACCTGCGCAAGCCGCTGACGGTGGAGGATTTAGCAGATGCCGTGCATCTCAGCGCCCGTCAGCTGACCCGTCTGTTTCGCGCCGAGACTGGTAAATCTCCCGCCAAGGCGATCGAGGGGCTGCGCCTTGAAGCGGCCCGATTGATGATCGAGCAGGGTCGTTTAACCCTCGATGCTATCGCCCGGGAGTCTGGCTTTCGCGACCGTCGCCATATGCGTGAAGTTTTCGTTCGCGGCTACGGCGTGCCGCCCCAGGCGCTGCGTCAGGGGCGATCCGCATCACGGGCGGCGTGAATTTTGCCGCGAAAGATCCAGAATCCCCAGCTGTTGTAGAGAAGCGTAATCGGCACAAATGTACCGAAGGCGATAAGCATCAGCTTTTGCGTCGCAGGCGGTGCGGCGGCCTGAGTCAACAGCAGGCCGGGCGGCAGAATAAACGGAAACACCGCCAGCAGCATGGCACCAAACGCGGCGCAAAAGAGCGTGAGCGCCATGGCCAGCGGCAAGAATTGGCGTTTGCGGCGTAGCGCGAGGATAAACCCCGCCAGCGCCAGCAGGGCGATAAGCGCCAGCGGCCCGCTGTAGCGCCATGCCAGCAAATGCAGGCGATAGTTCTCCTGCAGCTGCGTTGTCCAGATAACCAGCCCGGCCAGCAGGGCGGCGGTCACCAGCGCCAGCCGTATCGCCTGGCGTCGGCCCCAGGCGGCCAGCTCGCCTTCACAGCGCCACACCAGCCAGCAGGCACCGAGCAGGGCATATCCCACGGTTAGCGAAACGGCACAGTAGAGCGAAAAGGGCGACAGCCATGCCAGAGGGCCGCCGGTGTACCGCTCGCCATTATGCGCTACTCCCTCAATCCACGCGCCCATCGTCGCGCCCTGGCTGAGGGAGGCAACCCAGGAGCCGCCGATAAACAGCGGATCGAACAGGGCCGGGCGCTGGTGACGAAACTCTATCGCCATGCCGCGCACGATCAGCGCCAGCAGCATGATATAGACCGGCAGATAGAGCGCGCTGTAGAGGATGCTGAAGGCGAGCGGAAAAAGCGCCAGCATCGCCCCTGCGGTCAGTACCAGCCAGGTTTCGTTCCCGTCCCATACCGGCAGAAGAGAGATGTTCATCTGCTGGCGCGCCTCCTGCGGCTGAAACGGCGCGAGGAGGCCGACGCCGAGATCGGTTCCGTCCAGCACCACGTAGATCAGCACACCGAAGGCCAGGGCGATGGCGCTAAGCAGCGTTAACGGTGGCATAGAAAGGATGGCCTCAAGCATCGTAGCGCCCCCTTATGCTCTGCGGTGTGATACCGCGTCCGGTCTGCTCCGCCACTTCCGCATTTGGCTCTTTCTCACCCTGCGACGGCGGCCTGCTAAGCAGGCGCAGCAAATACCACAGCCCGATGGCGAAGATAAGCAGATACACGATCAGGATGGCAAAGAACGAGGTCAGCACCAGCGAGGGAGCAACAGGGGAAACGCTGTGTGCGGTGCGCAGCACGCCGTAAACTGTCCAGGGCTGGCGTCCGGTCTCGGTCACAAACCACCCGGCGAGCATGGCGAAAAAGCCCGCCGGCGCCATCCATACCATGCCGCGTTGCAGCCTGCGAGAAGTCCACAACCTGCCGCGCAGGCGCACGATCAGCCCGGCCGCGCCGAAAAAGAGCATCAGCAGCCCAAGCCCCACCATCGCGCGAAAAGCGAAAAACACGCCGGGCACCCAGGGGAGTTCATCACGCGGATACTGATTCAGGCTGTGTATGGTACCGGTGAGGTTGTGGCGCAGGTAGAGCGAGCCGATATTCGGAATGGCCAGTTCAACGTGGTTGCGCTGCGCCTGCATATCCGGAATGGCAAACAGCCGCAGCGGTTCGCCTTCGCCAGGCGGCGGCGGGTTCCAGCTGCCTTCCATCGCTGCCAGCTTCACCGGCTGGTGGTCGCGCGTGTTCTCACCATGCAGATCGCCTACTACCACCTGAACCGGCGTGACGAACAGCAGCAGCCACAGGCCCCAGGAGAACATCAGCCGCGCACCGTGGTTATCCGGACGTCTTAGCAGGTGCCAGG
Source organism: Pseudescherichia sp. (assembly GCA_039594205.1). Lineage (GTDB taxonomy): Bacteria > Pseudomonadota > Gammaproteobacteria > Enterobacterales > Enterobacteriaceae > Pseudescherichia. The sequence continues at coordinate 66,670 of JBCNNW010000006.1, forward strand.
CTCCTGCTGCGGCAACAAGGCAGGCGGTGGCGAGCATCGCCGCCAGCGTCATATGGACAAAACGCCAGGGGAAAGAGGGGTTAAAGATCACCGCCCACCAGTCGACGGGCTGAAAACGTCCATCCGCCCCGGTGATAAACCCCGCCGGGGTCTGCATCCAGGAGTTAGCGGAGAGGATCCAAAAGGCGCTGAAGATCGACCCGGCAGCCACCACGCAGGTCGCGAAAAAGTGCACCCAGGGACGTACCTTGCCCATGCCGAAGAGCACCACTCCCATAAACCCGGCTTCAAGGAAAAACGCGACCAGCACCTCCATGTACATCATCGGCCCCATCACCGCGCCAGCGCGGTTAGCCAGCGTGCCCCAGTTGGTGCCGAATTGAAACTCCATCAGCACCCCGGTCACCACGCCCACCGCGACGTTCAGGGCAAATACCTTGCTCCAGTATTTGTAGAGATCGAGATAAACGCGCTGTTTTCGCCACAGCCATAGCCCCTCCAGCAGCATCAGCCACTGGGCGAGGCCGATGGTGAAGGCTGCCAGCACAATGTGAAAGCCGATGGTAAAGGCAAACTGACTGCGTGCCAGCCACAAAGCCGTCTCCTGGCTTAGCATGCGTCCTCCACGGAAGCTTAAGCGTCGCTGGGTTTGCCGCTGAACGAGGAGATGGGCTTGTCCACCTCCTCCTCCATCCGGCGCGAAAAGGCTTTCATGCCGTTAAGCAGCGGCGTAAGTGAGTGCCATAGCTCGTCATCATGCAGCATCTTCCAGGCACCGCGCGCGCCTGGCGCGCTGCCGTTCCCGCTTTGCGGCGGCTGCTCTTCACGGCTCAGTTCGGCCATAAAATCCCGCAGGCCGAAGGCGAGCTTGTATGTCTGCTCCGGCGGAATGGTAGAGAGCGCCATCAGCAGCACGGAGATATTCTGAATGACGTTCAGCGATCCTTTGCGGCTCAGGCCGTCGACAATCACCTTGAGCCAGTCGTTGTTGCTGGCCACCAGATCGTTGGCGAGGCGCAGCACGCCATGCTCATGCAGCGTCTGCAGCAGGCGCTGAAGTTCTTCCTCAGCGGTGGGACCGATGACCGGCGGCTCCACCTGATAATCAATCGCTTTAGCCATTAAAATTTCTCCGGATGCGGGGCCTGTTCGGGCGGGAGGCGATAGTCGTCGCGCTGCCATTTATCCTCAACCTGTACGTGCGGTATCGGCGTGCGGTTGCCGTAGCGGAAGTTATGCTGCGGCAGCGGGGAAGGGTGCGGCTCGCGGGAGAGCTTTTCCATGCGGATAGCGATCTCTTTGTAGGCCGGTGTGTTAACGTCCGGGTCGTGATGTTCGCCCGTCAGCAGGTTAATGCCCGGCGTGCCCTGGTGAATAGAGATAAACAGCGTCCCGCCCGCCACGCGATCGGTAACGACTACGGGCACTTCGAGCGAGCCGCGCCGCGAGGTGAGTTGCACCCAGTCACCCTCTGCAAGGCTGCGCTCGGCGGCAAGCTCAGGGCTAATTTCCACAAACCAGTCCGGTGACAACGACGTCGTGCGCCCACCGCGCCCGCTCTGGTTGGTTGCCTGGAAATGCTCCAGCATGCGGCCGTTATTGAGCGTCAGGTCGTACTGCCGATCGGGGACTTCCTGCGGCGGCTGCCACTCAAGCGGGTAAAGCACAGCGCGCTTGTCGGGGAATTTAAAGCCGTCGGTATACAGCAGTGGCGTGCTCTCGCCATCGGGCTTCACCGGCCAGAGTTGCGAACTCCACCCTTCGAGCCGCTCGTAGCTAACGCCTGCAAAAATAGTGGCGATGCTCGCCGCTTCTGCCATGATCTGCGACGGGTGCGTATAGCCCCAGTCGTGTCCCATGCGGGCGGCAAGCTCGGTGAGAATGCGCCAGTCCGGTCGGCTATCACCAAGAGGCTTCAGCGCCTCGTAAAAGCGCTGAATGCGCCGCTCGGTGTTGACGTAGGTACCCTCTTTTTCCACGCTCGGGCAGGCTGGCAGCACCACGTCGGCGAACTGCGCCGTGCGGCTGAAGAAGAGATCCTGCACCACCAGAAAATCGAGGTTGGTAAAGCCCTCGTGAACGCTGGTGGTGTCGGCGTCGGCAAAAGAGGTCTCTTCGCCAATCACATACATGGCGCGAATTTGTTTCGTGCGCGCGTGTTGAACCATCTCGAAGTTATCCGAGCCCGCCTCCAGCGACAGCCGCTCCGGCTCGACGCCCCAGGCGCGCGCCCACTTCTCGCGCACGCTCTCATCGGTTACCGACTCGTAGCCAGGGTAGTAATCTTTCAGGCAGCCGAAGTCGCTCGCACCCTGCACGTTGTTGTGGCCGCGCATCGGGTAGCCCCCGGTGCCGGGCCGGCCATAGTTGCCGGTCACCAGCAGCAGGTTTGAGAGCGCGGTGCTGGCATCGGCACCATGGCTGTGCTGGGTAATACCCATCGCCCAGACGATGCAGACCGCGCTTGCCTGGCCGATCAGCTCGGCGGCGGCGGTGAGTTCTTCAACGGCAAGCCCGGTGATCTCTGCTGCGAATTCCAGCGTGAAGGGTGTCAGCGACTGGCGATACTCCGCCACCTGGTTGACCCGCTCAGCCAGAAACGCCTCATCGGCATAGCCGTTATCAAACATATAGCGGGCCATCGCCGAAGCCCATACCATGTCAGTGCCGGAACGGGCGCGCAGGTGCAGGTCGGCGCGCTCGGCCATCTCATGACGGCGCGGGTCGACGACCAGCAGCTTCTGACCGTGATGTTTTTTCGCTGCTTTCAGCTTTGCGGCGATTACCGGATGGTTTTCAGCGGTATTGCTGCCGACGATGATTACCAGGTCCGCCTTCTGCAGATCCTCTATTGTGCCCGCGTCGCCGCCGTAGCCTACGGTGCGGAATAACCCTTGGGTAGCAGGGTTCTGGCAGTAGCGGGAGGAGTTATCCACGCTGTTGGTGCCGATAATCAGGCGGGCGATCTTCTGCGTCAGGTAGGCCTCTTCGTTGCTGCCTTTGCTGGAGCCGATAAAGCCGATGCTCTGCGGACCATGCTGGTTGCGAATTTGCAGCAGGCGGCGCGCCACCAGCTCCAGCGCTTCGTCCCAGCTTGCCTTGCGAAAGCGGTCGTTTTCACGAATAAGCGGCGTGGTAAGACGCTCTTTATCGTTAATAAAGTCCCAGGCGAATTTGCCCTTCACGCAGGTAGAGATGCCGTTGGCGGGCGCGTCGGCCATCGGTTGCACTTTTAGTACGTGGCGGTCACGGGTCCAGATCTCAAAGCTGCAGCCCACGCCGCAGTAGGTGCAGACGGTTTTGGTGCGCTTGATTTCCGGCTGACGCCAGTGCATGTCCATCACCGAAATACCGGTGACGATCTCCGCGCCGGTGGTGTTCTCTACCGCCTTCACCAGATCGATCATGGGCCGCTTAAGCGACTGTTTCATGCTGGTAAACGGCCCGGCGTCCGGCTGCATGGTTTTCTCAAGCAGCGCATTACAGGGGCAGACGGTGACGCAGTGGCCGCAGCTGACGCAGCTCGATCCGGCGATGGTTTCGCCGCCATCCCACAGCACGCGCGGGTGTTCCATGGTGTAGTCGATGCTTAGCGTTTCGTTCACTTCCACGTTCTGGCACGCCTCTACGCAGCGGCCGCAGAGAATGCACTGGTCGGGATCGTAGGTGTAGAACGGGTTGGAGTGATCTTTCGCGTAGGGCTTGCGCTGGTATTCATAGCGCTGAATGGGGATATGCATATCCGCCATGGTGTTGTGCAGCGTGCAGTCGCCGGTATTGTGTTCGCAGACGGTGCAGTAGAGCTCATGCTTCGCCAGCAGACGGTCCATTCCTTCATGCTGTGCCGCCTCGGCAAGCGGCGTGCGGCTGGCTATCTCCATGCCTTCGGCGCTTTTAAGCGTGCAGCCGCGCACCAGTTCGCCATTGTACTCTACCCAGCAGACGTCGCAGGTTTGCATGGGTTCTAGAGAGGGGTGATAGCAGACATGGGGCAGTTTCAGGCCGCCCGCGGTGAGAAAATCGATTAACGGGACGTTCGACGGGCCAGTAACAGGCCTCCCGTCGTAAAACAGGGTACACAGGGGTTCGCTCATTTTACTTCCTCAACCTTGCCAGTGGCCGTCGGCAAACCGCACCGCAGCAGAGTGAAGGCGTCTTTTCCTGCAGGACGCGCCTTCGTTATTGTCGTTTAAAGGTAGCTAGGGTTAAGAGGGTTCGCCAGGCGAGGAAGGTTTTCCTGACAGCGCCACCTGCCGCTACAGGTGGCCCATTTTTAATCAGAACGTCTCTTGTGGGATCAGGGTTTGAGCAGGGGTTTTGAGTAGCACCCACAGCAGAATAGCGCCGACCACGTCGAAGCCGGAGAGCACGGCAAACAGGGGGCTAAAGCCGACGGTATCGGCCAGCGCGCCCACCACCAGGGCAAACAGGGTGCTCGCCGTCCAGGCCGCCATGCCGGTAAAGCCGTTGGCAGTTGCTACTTCGTTGGAGTCAAACATATCTGAAGAGAGGGTAATCAGCGCTCCGGAGAGCGACTGATGAGCAAACCCACCGACGCACAGCAGACCAATCGCCACCATCGGACTGCCGAACAGCCCTACCAGGCCGGGCAGGATCATCAGCGCTGCGCCCATGGTCACCACCAGCTTACGGGAGACGATAATGTTAACGCCGAACAGTTTCTGGAACATTCCCGGTAGATAGCCGCCCACGATGCAGCCTACGTCGGCAAACAGCATCGGGATCCAGGCAAACATGGCGATATCCTTCAGGCTAAAGCCATAGGTATGCACCATAAACAGCGGGATCCAGGCGTTAAAGGTGCCCCATGCCGGTTCGGCTAAAAAGCGCGGCAGCGCGATGCCCCAAAACTTACGCTGTTTCAGCAGATGGCCAATGCGCACCTTCTCCACATGCTCCTTCTCCGGCTGACCCCCGGTGATGTAGAGGTACTCTTCTTTGGAGAGGGATTTAGCCTTTGCCGGGCGGTTATAGGTGAAGTACCAGCCCACCGCCCACAGCACGCTGGAGACGCCGACGATGATAAAGGCCAGCCGCCAGTCGCGCATAAAGATCGCCCAGGCCACCAGCGGAGGCGCAATCACCGCGCCAATAGAGGAGCCAACGTTAAAGTAGCCCACCGCCACCGAGCGCTCGCGATCCGGGAACCACTCGGTCACCGCTTTCAGTCCGGCGGGGATCATCGCGCTTTCGGCAAAGCCGCCGAGACCGCGGAAGAACGCCAGCCCTGTCCAACTGGTAGAGAACGACGCGCCGATGCAGAACACGCCCCACAGCACGCCAAAGATGGTATAGCCCATTTTGGTGCCGAGTGAATCGAGGATATACCCTGCGATTGGCTGAGCGATGGTATAGCAGGCGGAGAAGGTAGCAATAATCCAGGAGTATTGCTGCGTAGTGATGTGCAGATCGCTCTGTAGCGTTGGGGCCGCCGCCGAAATGGTGTTTCTGGTTAAATAGCAAAGAACGGTACCGAGCGTCACCAGCGAAACCATAAACCAGCGCATATGACCTGTTTTGCGCATACATACCTCTTTTTTAATGCAATAGACTGGCTGACCGCTGCAGGGCAGCAGGCAAAGAATCGAATAGAGATAGAGAGGAAACGCGGCGCTACATAGAGCGTCGGAGAGTTATCAGCGCCCGGCCCTGGGCTTATATTTGTTATCTTGCTCACACTTTGCAGGCATGATGAACCGTTGTTTCACTATTTTTTGTGATCTAACTCAATTTAGGTGGCAAGTTGTGCCAGAGGCGTTTTGGTGTGTGATCGGTATCACACTTTAGAGGTAGGCAAGCGGTAGGTCGGGTAGTGCGAAGCCGCCACCCGGTATGAGAGAGAGGTAAGACTCCGTCGCCAAAGGCGGATATAAAATCATCTGGCAGGGCTACTTTTTAGCAGGGCGTTTCATCCATGCGGCGCGCATGATGGGCATAAACGTCGGCGGGATGATACCCATTTTCGGTAGCGGGATTGTGACCGTGACGCCGGGTGATGAATGAAACCACACGTCGTTAAAAGGCAGTTTTTGAAGCCTGTTCAGATCGAACTTAGTCGGAACTTCTAGTCCGGCCGTATCCAGTTGGTCATCAATGACAAACTCACCGTCGTAAACTTTAACGATCTGAGACGTTCCATAGGTGATAAGCACCGCGTGAAGGTCGGTAAACACGTTCAGGACAAGCCCAGGACGCGGATACGGCCCCGGGTTGCCTAAGTCCTCGTCATGAGGAAATTTGCACCAGAGAATATCTCCAGCTGCCGGTAAAGGATTAAAGTTATGAGCCATATGCTTCCTGCTTATTTAAATAATGGCGAATCCAGGTCTTCGTCTGTGATTTCCATGCCAGACAGTCGGGTAATGGTGGCGTGCTGTTTGTCGGTCAGCGGGCCGTTATCCAGTTCGTAAGCCGGCAATACGTCGTGTGCCAGGTAGCGCAACGCTTTATGAACGAGTTCAGTCTGGTTAAGCTCCAGCGCCTCCATAAGGCGAGTGAAGGTTTCTTCGCTTACGCCGTACTCGTTGTCACGTGCGCGCAGCTGGAAAAGGAACTTTTTCGGCGCAGCCGGTGCAGGGGTTTCCGCCTTGCTTTTAACGTTGCGTGGACGGCGTTTAGCGGTCGCAATCGCGTTAGTTGCAGAACCAGGAGCCATGATTTACCTCTCTCTTGTGACTATATAGAAAGTATATAGCAGTGGCGTGACATTTTCTATATAGATTGTATATGGCCAAAATGCTCCTCGTAGTTTCATCTCTCACACTCCACCGTCGCGCTACCGTAGCATGAGGCGAAGTATGGTAATGTCATGGCATAGCGAGTGACGGTAAGGGGTTCTGATGTGAAGCGTACTATCGGCGGGGTGCTGTTTCTTCTTTTCGCGCTGTGCCAGTCGGCTCATGCAATCAACACTGAAGGGCTACAGGCCTTCCTGAAGCATGAGGAGACACGCCTGCCGGGTAAGATTGGCATGTCTATCGTCAACGCCGACGGCCAGCCGATCTTTGGCTATCGCCAGAATGAACGTTTCCCGTTAACCAGCACTTTTAAAGTTCTCGCCTGCGCTGCGCTGCTCGATCGTCTGCACAAGACCGCTGGCTCGCTGGATGAGACGGTCACTATTAAACCTGACGAGCTACTGAGCTACTCTCCGATCACCAAAAACTACGTTGCTCCGGCGACCATTACGCTGCACACCCTGTGTTCGGCGGCGGTAAGCTATAGCGATAATACAGCGGGCAACAGCATTCTGACTTACCTTGGCGGTCCTGAAGCCATAACGCGTTTTATGCGTGAGAGTGGCGACGACGTCACCCGATTGGATCGCACCGAGCCGACCCTCAACGAGGCCACGCCAGGGGACGAGCGTGATACCTCCACGCCGGAACGTATGGCAGCCGGGCTGCATACGCTGCTGGCGACGCCGCGTTTAACTGCGCCGCACCGGGAGATGCTGGAGAAGTGGATGCGGGATGACAAGGTGGCCGACAACCTGCTGCGCGCCGCTCTGCCCGAGGGCTGGGCCATCGCGGATAAAACGGGTGCAGGCGGCTACGGCTCAAGGGCGATTATTGCTGCGGTGTATCCCACGGGGGCACAACCTGTCTATATGGCGATCTACATCACCCAGACTAATGCCGAGATGAAGGTGAGTGACGGAGTGATTAAGAATATTGGGGAGCGGGTGTTTCGGTGATAGGGAAGTATGAGTGATAACGCGTAAGGAGATACGCTACCGTATGCATAAGAAATTGAAGATTATGGGTCTTGCCGTCGTGTTGGTTGGCGGCGTACTGATATACGCCACGCCATACATTAAGATGGAGTTTGCTGGGAGTACAACGTATACTGAGAAGAATGCAAGAGAATATCTTTTTTATACGCCAGAAATACTGAAAAAGATGCCGCGTATTTCCGGTGACTATGAGTTTGATTTTGCTAATATCACTGGGCCAGCCAAACATGTACATGCAGTAAAATTCTATGGTACTAGTGATGTCAGGAAAATTGATTCATATCTGGAATCCATTGGTTATAAAAAGCAGAAGGAATGTGATATAGACGCCTCATGCTGGCGAGGTTCTGACAAGCAAGAAACCGTTTATGTAGGTGTACTTAACAGCGAAAAAATGGTCTTGGTACAGGTAGTAACTGATTTTTCTAACACTCAATAAAAGTTACCAGGCGACCATGATAAATACTGCGTTCAATGAAGATTTATTTGGTATAACAGGAGCTGCATTAGATGGGCAGCTTACTAATTCTAGTTGTTCGGTAAAACCGAACAACTGAATTCATATAGACATTTGCTAACTTCCCTCCTACTGAACCTGTAAGTAAGCCATGCAGATTAGGTTTTGTCTGTTTCGAATATTGCTAGTTTCGTTTATTTCGATTAACCTCTGAGTCTAAGAGTATATCGAGGGCTATCGACATGACCACAACGCTAACTAATCTTAATCTTCCTGAGCCTCATGAGAGTGAGCTGGCCCAGCGTGGTCAGCGGGAACTGGCAGCTTATCTCTCTACAAAGCTGCAAACTCAGCGGATCTCGATTGTGGATGAGGATGATAAAACCCACATAATTGAGTTACCAACAAGCGCAATGACGATGTTAATGGAGATTCTGGGTGAGCTTGCTGCCGGAAATGCGGTACAGATTGTGCCGGTTCATGCCGAACTCACTACGCAAGAAGCTGCGAATATCCTGAACGTATCCCGACCACATATGGTGAAGCTTCTTGAAAAGGGTAATCTACCTTTTCACAAAATTGGGCGTCACCGCCGGGTTTTGTTTGCCGATCTGATGGAATATAAAAAGAGACGTGAAAATGAAAGCCTGAATGCGATGCAGGCTTTGGCAGATCAGGCGCAGGATACAGGGATGTATTAATGAGGCACTCGCCATATCCGGTAGTATTAGATGCATGTGTACTTTATCCTGCAAGGCTCAGGGATCTACTGATGCATCTTGGCCTTGTAGGCTTATACCAACCGAAATGGAGTAGAGATATACACCATGAGTGGTGTAGAAATTTGTTGAAAAACAGATCGGACATCTAGGCAGAAACGCTTGAGTACACCGTTAAATTGATGAATCAGGCGCTACCTGATGCAAATATCACTGGTTATGAGTATTTAATTGAAGGGTTAACGCTTCCAGATATTGATGACCGACATGTCCTTGCAGCGGCTATTCGTGCAAAAGCAGAAGTTATTGTCACACTGAATAAAAAGGATTTTCCCGCTGTTTTACTTGCTCCATTCAATATCGAAGCTCTTCATCCCGATGAGTTTATCTCTGATCTGTTCGATCTTAATCATGCTCTGGCGCTTGAGGCAGTGAGAAGACAGCGGCAGTCTCTCAAGCGTCCTCCCATAAACGTGCAAGAATTTTTAGCAATGCTAATAAAGCAAGGATTAACCAGAACGGTTAAGACTTTAGAAGGGTATGAACTTATTCTTTAAAATCGTTATCAGATAGAGAGATAAATACTAGTATGCAATTTATTTATTAAATCTATAAGAAGTGCTATCTATGTAATATTAAGAAAGATTAATTGGCTTTTATCTTTTTTGAGATATGAGATTGAATGTATAAGACAATAGCATAGAGATTTTTAAGTTTGGCGGAAGATCACAGGAGTCGAACCTGCCCGGGGCCGCTGGCGGTCCCAACTGGATTTGAAGTCCAGCCGCCTCACCGGAGACGACGATCTTCCGCGCCTGCATTGCTACATGGAGGCGGGCGCATTATAGCTACTTTCCCACTTTTACACACATCTATTAGCGCTTTTTTCACTGTCCCGTTTCGTTGCCACCCGCCATTTTGGTTAAAACCCCATAGTTTCCGCAAGTTACAATCAAACCCGCCGGTTTAGCCTACCGGGATCACAGAAAACAAGAATCGTAATTTGATAACCAGAAAACGGAATACCCGCGCTGAGGGGGATGGTTTACAACGACTTTAACCGGTCTCAGAACGCTTTGTTACTGAAGGATAAGAGGAATGAACAGTCAGATTATCTCTGTGAAGGAGAAGATAGGCTACGGTATGGGCGACGCCGCCAGCCATATCATCTTCGATAACGTCATGCTGTACATGATGTTTTTCTACACCGACATCTTTGGTATTCCCGCTGGCTTTGTTGGCACCATGTTCCTGCTGGCGCGCGCCCTGGACGCCATCTCCGATCCCTGCATGGGCCTCATTGCTGACCGTACCCGCAGCCGCTGGGGCAAGTTCCGCCCGTGGATTTTGTTCGGCGCTATCCCCTTCGGCCTTGTCTGCGTACTGGCCTATACCACGCCGGACCTCAGCCATAACGGAAAGCTGATCTACGCCGCCGTGACCTACACGCTGCTAACACTGCTTTACACCGTGGTTAATATCCCCTACTGCGCCCTCGGCGGGGTGATCACCAGTGACCCTACTCAGCGCATCTCACTCCAGTCCTGGCGCTTCGTGCTGGCGACGGCGGGCGGCATGCTCTCCACGGTGCTGATGATGCCGCTGGTGCATCTCATCGGCGGGGATAATAAGGCGCTGGGCTTCCAGGGCGGCATCGCGGTGCTCTCGGTGGTGGCGTTTCTGATGCTCGCCTTCTGCTTCTTTACCACCCGCGAGCGTATTCAGGTGCCGCCGAGCACCACGCCAATGCGGGAAGACCTGCGCGATATCTGGAATAACGACCAGTGGCGTATTGTCGGCTTCTTAACGCTGCTAAACATCCTCGCAGTCTGCGTGCGCGGCGGGGCGATGATGTACTACGTCACCTGGATCCTCGGCCAGCCGGAAGTGTTCGTTGCCTTCCTTACCACCTACTGCTTTGGCAACCTGATCGGCAGCGCGCTGGCGAAGCCGCTTACCGACTGGAAGTGCAAGGTCAGCGTCTTCTGGTGGACCAACGCGGCGCTGGCGGTGCTGAGCGTGGCGATGTTCTTTGTGCCGATGAGCGCCAGCCTGACTATGTTTGGGTTTATCTTTGTGATTGGCGTTCTGCACCAGCTGGTGACGCCGATTCAGTGGGTCATGATGTCCGACACCGTCGACTACGGCGAGTGGTGCAATGGCAAACGCCTGACCGGGATCAGCTTCGCTGGCACGCTTTTCGTGCTGAAGCTGGGCCTGGCCCTCGGCGGGGCGGTGATCGGCTGGGCGCTGGCGGGCGGCGGCTACGATGCGGCAGCAAAAGCGCAGAACGGCACCACCATCACCATCATTATTGCCCTCTTTACCCTTGTCCCGGCGGTCTGCTATCTGCTGAGCGCCATTATTGCCAAACGCTTTTACACCCTGAAGACCCCTTTCCTGACCGCCATGATGCAGCAGCTCGCCGTGGGCGCACGCCGCAACCAGCAGGAGTTTGACCAGGGATCGATCGGCAAAGAATTAACGCATTAAAAGGAACAGACCATGAAAATCAGTGATGGAAACTGGCTTATTCAACCCGGCCTTAACGTGATCTCTCCCGTGCAGGTCTTTGACGTGGAGCAGCAGGGCAACGAGCTGTTGATCCACGCCGCCCCGCGTGACGTCCGTGAGCGGACGTGGCAGCTCGATACGCCACTCTTTACCCTGCGCCTCTTCTCGCCGCAGGAGGGCGTGATCGGCGTGAGGATGGAGCACTTCCAGGGCGCGTTGGATAACGGCCCGCACTACCCGCTGAACCTTCAGTCAGACGTTGGGGTCAAGCTGCAAAACAGTGAGGCGTTCGCATCCCTGACCTCCGGCAATCTCACCGCGCGGGTCACTAAAGGCGAAACCTGGTCACTGGATTTTCTACGCAACGGGGTGCGTATCACCGGTAGCCAGCTTAAGAACAGCGGTTACGTGCAGGATGCGCGTCACGGTAAAAACTACCTTTTCGAGCGGCTGGATCTGGGCGTGGGAGAGGCTGTCTATGGCCTTGGCGAGCGCTTTACCGCCCTGGTGCGCAACGGCCAGACGGTGGAGACCTGGAACCGCGACGGCGGCACCAGTACCGAGCAGGCGTATAAGAATATCCCCTTCTACCTCACCAATCGGGGCTACGGCGTGCTGGTGAACCACCCCGAGTGCGTCTCCTTTGAGGTGGGATCGGAGAAGGTGTCGAAGGTGCAGTTCAGCGTTGAGGGTGAGTACCTTGAGTACTTCGTGATCGACGGCCCGACGCCGAAAGAGGTGCTTAATCGCTACACGCAGCTCTCCGGCCGCCCGGCACTGCCGCCCGCATGGTCGTTTGGTCTCTGGCTCACCACCTCGTTTACCACTAACTACGACGAGGCTACGGTAAACAGCTTTATTGACGGCATGGCCGAGCGCAATCTGCCTCTGCACGTCTTCCACTTCGACTGCTTCTGGATGAAAGCCTTCCAGTGGTGCGATTTTGAGTGGGACCCGGTGACCTTCCCGGATCCAGAGGGGATGATCCGCCGCCTGAAGGCGAAAGGGTTGAAAATCTGCGTCTGGATCAACCCCTACATCGGTCAGAAATCGCCGCGCTTTAAGGAGCTGAAGGATAAAGGCTACCTGCTCAAACGCCCGGACGGCTCGCTCTGGCAGTGGGACAAGTGGCAGCCGGGGCTGGCTATCTATGACTTTACCAACCCTGAGGCCTGCCGCTGGTATGCCGACGAGCTGAAGAAGCTGGTGGCGATCGGCGTTGACTGCTTCAAGACCGACTTTGGCGAGCGCATCCCTACCGACGTACAGTGGTTCGACGGATCCGATCCGCAGAAGATGCACAACCACTATGCCTATATCTACAACGAACTGGTATGGAACGTGCTGAAAGAGACGGTGGGCGAGCGCGAGGCGGTGCTGTTTGCTCGCTCTGCTTCAGTCGGAGCACAACAGTTCCCGGTGCACTGGGGCGGCGACTGCTATGCCAACTACGAGTCGATGGCGGAGAGCCTGCGCGGCGGGCTGTCGATTGGCCTCTCCGGGTTTGGTTTCTGGAGCCACGACATCGGCGGTTTTGAGAATACTGCCCCGGCGCACGTCTATAAACGCTGGTGCGCGTTTGGGCTGCTCTCCAGCCATAGCCGCCTGCACGGCAGCAAATCTTATCGCGTGCCCTGGGCCTATGACGAAGAGTCCTGCGACGTGGTACGCCACTTTACCCAGATGAAGTGCCGCATGATGCCCTATCTCTATCGCCAGGCGGCGCTGGCTCGTGAGCAGGGTACCCCGATGCTGCGGGCGATGATGCTGGAGTTCCCGGACGATCCCGCCTGCGACTACCTCGACCGCCAGTATATGCTCGGTGACGCCGTGCTGGTCGCGCCGGTCTTCTCCGAGGCGGGTGACGTGCAGTTCTACCTGCCGGAGGGGCGCTGGACGCACCTGTGGCGCAACGATGAGCTACAGGGCAGCCGTTGGCACAGACAGCAGCACGACTTTATGAGCCTGCCGGTCTATGTGCGTAACAACACGCTGCTGGCGCTGGGAAGCAACGACCAGCGGCCGGACTATGCGTGGCATGAGGGCACCGCCTTCCAGCTCTTTGCCCTGGAGGAGGGGCAGGAGGCCATCTGTGAGGTGCCGGGTGACGACGGTGCGGTGGTGTTTACCCTGAAGGCGACGCGCGAAGGCAATACGCTGCGCGTAGTGGGATCTGGCAAGGCACAGCGCTGGACGCTCTGCCTGCGCAACGTGCAGCAGATTGGCGGCGTGCAAGGCGGCACATCCGCTGGCAGCGAGTGGGGCGTGGTGGTGAGCGCCGAGGGGAGCACGCTCACTATCGAGCTGTAGGCCCGGCAAGCTTACTGCACGATTTCGCCGTTGCGCATCGTTTGGGTAAGCTGCTGCTTCATGACGTCGATCGCTTTCAACTCGCCGTTCACCGTTGGTTTCAACGGTGCTTCGGCGCTGACCCTGCCGGTGGCGGTGAGCTGGATATTACCGCCGCCGGAGAGGGGCAGAGCAGGCCAGCCCCACTGCTGCAATATGCTGAGCGGAATGCCGCGCCCGTTGAGGTTAACGTTCACCTGCCGCTCTGCCCCCTGTGAGACGGTGGCGGTGCCTTCCAGCAGACCCTCGCCGGTAAAAGCGCTCAGCTCGCTGATGTTGACCGTACTACGGTCGGCGGCCAGCGCCAGCGAGGGGCGACGAACGTCGACGCGGTTAAAGGTCGCGGCGGCGGCGTTGAGCTTGGCGCTGCCACCCCACACGCCCCACTGGCGATCCCGCGCCAGCTGTAGGTTCGCACCGTAGCCATCCAGAGCGGTGATCTGCCATGGGAACGCAGGATCGACGTCGATCACCAGGTTACGGCTGGCGCTAAACCTTTTCAGCGTTACGCTGTTCAGCCAGCCCGGGAGTTGATCCATCCACAGCTGTTTCCAGTTAGCAGGCAGGGTATATTCCAGACCCGCCAGCGCCGCGTCGTCCAGCACCAGCGCTTTGCCGTCCCGCAGCCAGTTGCCCGAGGTACGCACCATGCCACCTTCCCAGCGGGAGGTGAACTGGCGCAGCGCCATGCCTTGCGGAGAGAACTCAGCGTTAAAAATCGGATCGAAGAGGTGCAGCGAACCAAAGATAAACTCGCTGGCGTTCATCGAGAGTCGGCCATCCTCGCTCTGCCAGTCGCCCCGCGTCAGGGTCAGGCCGCGAGCGCTGAGGTCGAGATCGGTCACCGCCCAGTCCGGTCCTTGCAGGCGGGCATCGGTGACTTCAAGGCGGCCAATCTGCAGCGAGGGCAGGGTAGTCAGCGGGGCGAAGAAATCGGTCAGGGATTTATCGCTCTGTAGACGAATGTCGTTCAGGCGCAGGCTATCGACAATCCAGCCCCCGTCGGCGGTGCGGCGGGCCGTGCCGGTGAGCGATCCACGCGCCATATCTGCGCCAATAGTGCTTAGGGTTACGTCGCTATTATCAATACTGCCCTGAATCAGCACGTTGCTGACGGGGACGCCGTTCAGCGTCATCGAGCCAGCGCTGAACTGGATCTGTGCTTTGCTGCCCATCACGTTGCCCGCTATCGGCTCCCAGGGGGTAATACCACCGGTTACCCGCTGGGCGCTGAGATCCCAGCCGGTGGCCGGACTGTTAAAGGCCATATCGCTCAGCAGCAGGCGGTCGGCCTTGAGCGGCAGCGGCGCGGTGGCGGGCGAGAGGTTGAGCGTTCCATCCTGGAGCAAAATAGTGTCCGCGTGCAGCGGATCGGTGAACTGGCGGCTGCTGAAGCCGATGTCCACGCTCTTCGCTTCCAGCGTCGCGGGTTGACCTTTGCGACCAAAGTTGACGTTCCTGAGCAGCAGATGGGAAGGCGAGGAGAAGCGGTGATCGGCGGCGTCAAAGGCGAGGTGATAGTCGGTGTTGCTGCTAACCCACTTACCAACCTGCGTTGCACCCCAGCGCGTCTGAACCAGAAAATAGCAGGCCACAATCGCCAGCAGCAGGGCGATCGCGATGTAGAGCAGCATTTTTCCAATCAGTTTCATGGTCTTCCTTCCCGATGAGCATACAAGGAGTTTATGCACGATTTGTGCGCAATGCTCAAGGAAGGAATGGTGAGACAGTGTTACGGCGGCAGCGGGTAAATACCGCTGCCGCGAGGGGGCTAGTTCTTCTCTGGCGGGAATACAAGATTCAGCACGATAGCGGTGATACCGCCCGCGGCGATGCCGGAAGAGAGCAGGTTTTTCAGCCAGTCAGGGGCAAACTGCAGGATCAGCGGCTGCTGGGAAACGCCGAGGCCAACGGCCAGCGAGAGGGCGATAATCATAATCGCACGGCGGTTCAGCGGCTCGCGGGAGACGATACGCACCCCGGAGGCGGCGATCGTGCCGAACATCACCAGCGTCGCACCGCCGAGCACCGGCTCAGGAATGTGCTGGACGAAGCCGCTCACCGCCGGGAACAGGCCGAGCACGATCAGCATCAGCGCCACGATAAACCCGACGTAGCGGCTGGCGACGCCGGTCAACTGGATCACGCCGTTGTTCTGGCCGAAGCAGGAGTTCGGGAAGGTATTGAACACCGCCGAAACAAAGGAGTTCAGGCCGTTAGCCAGCACGCCGCCCTTCAGGCGCTTCATATAGAGCGGACCGGAGACTGGTTGCTCGGAGACGTCGGAGGTCGCGGTGATGTCACCGATGGTTTCGAGGGAGGTGATCATAAATACCAGCATCAGCGGCAGGAGCAGGCTCCAGTCAATGCCCAGACCGTAGTAGAGCGGGGTCGGAACCATGATCAGATCGCTGCTGGTCGGCGCGCTGTTCTGCGGCAGCATGCCCATCCACCAGGCCAGCAGATAGCCTACCGCCATGGCGATCACCAGCGAGGCCACGCGCAGGTAAGGATTACGCTGGCGGTTCAGCAGGATAATCACTGCCAGCACCACGCCTGCCAGCAGCAGATTTTTCGGTGCGCCGAAGGTGTGATCCGCCATCGCGCCGTAGCCGCCACCGATGGAGGTCAGGCCAACCTGAATCAGCGACAGGCCGATAATCATCACCACCACACCAGAGACCAGCGGCGTGATCACCCGGCGGGCCAGGTGCAGCACGCGGGAGATGACCATCTCGGTGCAGCTCGCCAGCATCAGGGTGCCGAACAGCGCCGCCATCATTGTCGGGACATCCGCGCCGCCGGTTTTTAACGCCGTGCCGCCCATGATCAGCGGGGCAACAAAGTTAAAGCTGGTGCCCTGAATCGACAGCAGGCCTGAACCCACCGGACCCCAGGCTTTAATCTGGATAATCGAGGCGACGCCGGAGGCAAACAGCGACATGCTGATGATGTGCTGCGTATCCTGCGCGGGCAGACCGAGGGCCTGGCAGATCAGCAGTGCCGGAGTGATGACCGCAACAAACATCGCCAGCAGGTGCTGGCAGGCGGCAAAAAGTGTTTGCGCCAGCGGCGGACGATCTTCCAGACGGTAGATCAGTTCGCTATTGTGTGGCTGCGCAACCGGTTGCGCATTTTCAGACTCGACGGTGTTAACGGACATCTCAGGCAATTCCACGGTGGAAAAGCGGGCATTTTAGCTGAGCAACCCATAAAAGCAAACGATTGCATTTATAAATTTTACAAGGTGTTTCTGAGAGACGTTATCAGGCGTTGGAATAACGCTCGGTTTCCGGCATCCAGCGTTCAATCAGCGCTGCGGCCTGCTCCGGGTAGCGTTCGTGGATATGCCGGGCGAGGCGCTGGACTTCGGGGATCATCGCCCGGTCGCGCAGCAGGTCGGCGACCTTAAACTCGGCGTTACCGGTCTGACGGGTGCCCAGCAGCTCGCCTGGACCGCGAATCTCCAGATCTTTTTGCGCAATCACAAAGCCGTCGTTGCTGTCGCGCAGCACCTGCAAACGCATTTGCGCCGTTTTGGAAAGCGGGGATTTGTAGAGCAGCACGCAGTGGGAGGCAACCGCACCACGGCCAACGCGGCCCCGCAGCTGGTGGAGTTGCGCAAGACCCAGACGCTCCGGGTTCTCGATGATCATCAGACTGGCGTTGGGCACGTCCACGCCCACTTCAATCACCGTGGTCGCCACCAGCAGATGCAGCTCGCCCTGCTTGAACGCCTGCATCACCGCCTGCTTCTCGGCGGGCTTCATGCGACCATGGACCAGGCCAACGTTCAGTTCTGGCAGAGCCAGCTTCAGCTCCTCCCACGTTGCTTCGGCGGCCTGGGCCTCCAGCAGGTCAGACTCTTCAATCAGCGTGCAGACCCAGTAGGCCTGGCGGCCTTCATTGGTGCAGGCATGGCGCACGCGCTCGATAATCTCGCTGCGCCGCGTATCGGCAATCGCCACGGTAGTGACCGGGGTACGCCCCGGCGGCAGCTCGTCGATGGTGGAGGTATCGAGATCGGCATAGGCGGTCATCGCCAGGGTTCGGGGAATAGGGGTGGCGGTCATGATCAGCTGGTGGGGATGAAAGCCCTGCTGCTGTCCCTTCTCCCGCAGCGCCAGTCGCTGGTGGACGCCAAAGCGGTGCTGCTCATCGATGATCACCAGCGCCAGGCCGTTAAACTGCACCTGCTCCTGGAAAATAGCGTGCGTGCCGACCACCATCTGCACCTGGCCGCTGGCAATCGCCTCCTGCTGTGCAAGGCGGGCTTTGCCCTTCTGTTTGCCTGCCAGCCAGCCTACCTGAATGCCCAGTGGCTCAAACCAGGCGCGGAAGTTGTTGGCGTGCTGCTCGGCCAGTAGCTCGGTGGGTGCCATCAGCCCTACCTGCTTGCCGTTGGCAATGGCGCGCAGCGCGGCCAGAGCGGCCACCAGCGTTTTACCCGAGCCAACGTCACCCTGTACCAGACGCATCATCGGGATATCCAGCGCCATATCGTGCTCGATCTCTGCTGTAACCCGCGCCTGGGCGGCGGTGGGCTTAAACGGCAGGGCCGCCAGCAGCTGGTTTTTTAGCGTATCGTTGGCCTTCAGCGACTGGGCATGGAAACGCTGCGCGCCAGCGCGGAGTGCCAGCATGCTGAGGTTATGCGCCAGCAGCTCCTCAAGGATCAGGCGGCGCTGGGCGGGATGCTGACCGTGCTCTAAATCGGTGAGCTGGAGCGTCGGCGGCGGACGATGCAGCGTGCGCAGCGCCTCCGGCAGGCTCATCATCCCCTGCGCCAGCTCTGGCGGCAGCAGTTCGGCAATAGCGCAGGTGTCGAGCAGATCCAGTGCCTGGTCGGTCAGCTTACGCAGCGTTCCCTGCTTAATGCCTTCGGTGGTCGGATAGACCGGGGTGAGGGTCTCCTGCATCTCCGGGGTGCTGAGATCGCCCTGAATACGGTATTCGGGATGGATCATCTCCGCGCCGTATTTGCCGCGTTTCGCTTCGCCGTAGGCCAGTACGCGGCGGCCCGGAGAGAGGCTATTTTTCATCGCCGCGTTGAAGTTGAAAAAGCGCATCGTCAGGATGCCGCTGCCGTCGCTAATCTGGCAGGTCATCATCCGACGGCCACCGAAGGTGACGTTGCTGTTGAGCACTTCACCTTCGACCGTGGCATACACGCCCGGCAGCAGGTCAGCGATAGGATAGAGATGGGTACGGTCTTCGTAGCGCAGCGGCAGGTGCAGGAGCAGATCCTGAACGTTAACCAGACCTATTTTAGCCAGCTTGCTGCTTTGCGCCGCGCCAACGCCGGTTAACGAACTGAGCGGGACAGCATCTAATAACCGACCCTGCATACGCTTACCTTGCCGCCTGCATGGTGGCCCACCACGCGGCGTCGGCTTCGATTTCTCCGTGCGCGTTAAGGTCGGGATAGGGCAGCCCTTTCTGCTTCGCCACGCGGGCAAGCACCGGGTAACTGCCTTCAAACAGCAGTCGATGCTGATCGTCGTCATCTATGGTGCTGGTGTCGCGAGCGTACATTCCGGCGTTTTGCCGCTGGCGCTGTGCTTCATAGAGGATTAGCGCTGAGGCGACCGAGACGTTGAGGGACTGCACCATACCGATCATCGGAATGATAATGTCCTGGTCCGCCAGCTCCAGCGCCTCGGGGGTGATACCGGTCTTCTCCTGACCCATCAGAATACAGGTCGGGCGGGTGTAGTCGATATCACGGAAATCTACGGCTTTCTCAGAAAGATGGGTGGCCAGCACCTGCATCCCCTGGCCTTTCAGATGCCCGACGGCATCAGCAATGGTACGGTGCGTTTTGACCTGTACCCAGCTGTTGCTCCCCGCAGCCGAGGAGGCCATGATGCGCATCCGGTTTTCTGGCCAGACGGCGTGAACTTCATGCACGCCGACGGCATCGGCGGTGCGAATGATTGCCGAAACGTTATGCGGTTTGTGGACCTGCTCCATGCAGACGGTCAGATCAGGCTGGCGCCTGGCGAGCATCTCACGTATACGCGCATAACGTTTCAGAGTCATAGGGCTAGTTTCGGTTACGGGTGACCTTGATCACGTCCGGCAGCACACGGATTTTGCGCATGATATTCGCCAGATGCACGCGGTCACGGCAGGTCAGGCGGATAAAGGCGCTATAGACGCGACCATCCTTCTCTTCGGTATTCAGGCTTTGAATATTGGAAGAGGCCGTGTTGATTGCCGCCGTCAGGTTCGCCAGTGCGCCCTGATGGTTGAACATATCAACCTTGATCTCGGTGATAAACTCCTGCGCCGTCTCTTTATCCCACTCAACCGCCATAAACTTCTCTGGCTCTTTCTGGTAGCCACGGATGTTACGGCAGGACTCATGGTGAATAACCAGCCCTTTGCCGGGGCTGACGTGCGCAATAATCGGGTCGCCGGGGATCGGACGGCAGCATTTTGCAAAGGTGATCAGTACCCCGTCCGCGCCCTTAATCGGCAGATGACCGTGGCTCGGCGTCATTGTTGCTGTCGGAACAGAAGGCTCACCCTGCTGTAAATTTTTCGCTACCACCACGCTCATGGCGTTGCCGAGGCCAATCTCCGCCAGCAGATCGTCGAGAGAGACCAGCTTCATGCGCACCAGCTCGCGCTGGATATGTTCCGCCGGGATCTCTGCAAGCTTACGGCTACCGCCGAGAGCGTGATTGAGCAGACGTCGTCCCAGGCTCACCGAGTCTTCACGCTTGAGATTTTTCAGCATCTGGCGGATTTTGGCGCGCGCTTTTGAGCTGACGACAAAGTTAAGCCATGCAGCGTTCGGACGTGCACCTGGCGCGGTAATAATCTCTACCGTCTGTCCGCTGGTCAGCGGCTGCGACAGCGGGTAGGGCTGCCGGTCAACGCGTGCGCCGACGCAGGCGTGGCCGATATCGGTATGCACCGCATAGGCAAAGTCGACCGGTGTCGCACCGGCAGGCAACTCAACGATGCGCCCTTCCGGTGTGAAAACGTAAATCTCATCCGGGAAGAGATCGGATTTAACGCTCTCGATAAATTCAAACGAGCTGCCTGCGCTCTGCTGAAGCTCAAGCAGGCTCTGCATCCAGCGCTGGGCGCGGATCTGCGCGGTAGTGCTGCTCTCGCCGTGCTCTTTATAAGCCCAGTGTGCCGCCACCCCCATCTCTGCCATCTGGTCCATATCTTCAGTACGGATCTGCACCTCCACCGGCACACCGTGCGGGCCAATCATAGAGGTGTGCAGAGACTGATAGCCGTTCGCTTTTGGAATAGCGATATAGTCCTTCATGCGTCCTGGACGCGGCTTATAGAGGCTGTGCATCTGACCCAGCACGCGATAGCAGGTGTCGAGATCCTCAACAATCACCCGGAACGCATAGATGTCCATGATCGAGTGAAAACGCTGCTCTTTCAGCACCATCTTGCAGTAGATAGAGTAGAGATGCTTCTCGCGACCGCTCACGCGGCAGGGGATACCCGCCTCCTGCAAACGCCCTTCGATCTCCGAGAGGATTTTTTGAATCATCTCTTTACGATTGCCGCGCGCGGCCTTGACGACCTCTTTAATCACGCGGTAGCGGTTCGGGTGCAACGCTTCAAAGCCCAGCTCTTCCAGCTCGGTTTTGATGTGGTGGATACCTAAGCGGTGCGCCAGCGGGCTGTAGATTTCGAGCGTTTCACGGGCGATGCGGCGACGCTTGTCCGGACGTAGTGAGCCCAGGGTGCGCATGTTGTGGGTGCGGTCAGCAAGCTTGATGAGAATGACGCGGATATCCTGCACCATCGCCATGATCATCTTGCGAAAGTTTTCGGCCTGCGCCTCTTTCTTATCGCGGAAATTCAGCTTATCAAGCTTTGAAACCCCTTCCACCAGCTCGGCCACGGTTTTGCCAAACAGCTGCTCCATGTCCTGATAGGTGGCGGGGGTATCTTCAATTACGTCATGCAGCAGGGCGGCCATCAGCGTTTCGTGGTCGAGTTTCATCTCGGCCAGAATACAGGCCACCGCTACCGGGTGCGTAATGTAGGGTTCACCGCTTGAACGTGTCTGGCCCTCGTGAGCGTCACGTGCAACGAGATACGCCTGCTGGAGACGTTTGATCTGGTCTTCCGGCAGGTAGGTGCGAATCAGTTGATTCAGGCTTTCAAACAGATACAAGGGTGACCTGCAGCGTTATTAACGACGACCTTCAGCAATAGCGGTGACGGCCTGTAACTCAGCGGCTTCCTGCTCTTGCTGCTCCTGGCGCTCACGTACGTCGAGGATCTGGTTGTTGATCAGACCTTCTTCGATTTCGCGCAGCGCGATAACGGTAGTTTTATCGTTCTCTTCCGCTACCAGCGGATCTTTACCGCCAACCTGCATCTGACGAGCGCGACGCGCGGCCACCAGTACCAGGTCAAAACGGTTACCAATTTTCTCTACAGCGTCCTGAACAGTTACGCGTGCCATACTTAAAGTGCTCCACAGATGAAGAAATGACTGGGCATGATACTGAAACCCGGTTCAATCTGCCAATAGTTTGCTGATTAAAGCGTCATGTCGCTGCATTTGGCGGCCCATGCGCAGACGTTCAGCACGGATAATAGTCTTCATATCGCCGATTGCGGTATCAAAATCATCGTTCACAACCAGATAATCATATTCGGCGTAATGGCTCATTTCTGCAACTGCCTGTGCCATACGCTTAGCAATCACCTCTTCGCTATCCTGGCCGCGACCGCGCAGGCGGCGATCCAGCTCCAGCTTCGACGGCGGCAATACAAAGATGCTGCGCGCCTGGGGCATTTTTGCGCGGATCTGCTGCGCACCCTGCCAGTCGATATCGAGGAAGACGTCTACGCCCGTAGAGAGTACCTGCTCAATGGCGGCCCGCGACGTACCGTAGTAATTACCAAACACCTCCGCATGCTCAAGGAACGCATCGTTGTCGATCATGGTCTTAAACTCGTCATGATCCACAAAGAAGTAGTGCTCACCGTGCACTTCACCGGGACGCGGCGCGCGCGTGGTATGTGAAACAGAAACCTGGGTGTCGTACAACGGTTGGGTCTTTAACAAAGCCTGAATGAGGCTTGATTTGCCCGCGCCGCTAGGGGCGGAAACGATATAGAGCGTGCCTTGAGCCATGAGTATCTTTATATGTAATGAACGAACGGAAATGTCTACATACGAGCCTATTATACACGTCGGCACCTTTTAACGTAGTTTTTGTCACATTTTCGCTCGAGATTATTGCATTTTGCGCGCTCTCTTCCTGATTCATCTCTCATTTGCAGCAACGTTTTAAAAAGCGCTGAAGCCGCCTCGCAGCCTGCTGTTTTGCTCTTCGCCAGCCGGTTCGCTACGCGGTATACCGTGCTGGTCGAGGCAAGGGAGAAAGAGTATGTGGAAACGTAGAGGACTGGCGCTCGGCTTAACGCTCTGGAGCTGCTATAGCACGGCGGCCTGTCCGTCCTGGTCGCCCTTTCGGGCGCAGCTGGAGATCGCCCGGCTCCAGCGACAGGTTACTCAGTGGAACCTGGCGTACTGGCAGAAGGGGAGCAGCGGCGTGAGCGATGCGGTGTACGACCGTCTCAGCGATCGGCTGGCACAGTGGCAGCGCTGCTTTATATCCCAGCCGCTGCCCGACGTCTCAGCGCCGCCCGTGGGCGGTACGGTGCCGCATCCGGTGATGCATACCGGGGTGCGCAAGCTGGCGGACAAATATGCCCTTAAGCGCTGGATGGGCGACCGCAGTGACCTGTGGGTACAGCCTAAGGTTGACGGCGTGGCGGTGACGCTGGTCTACCGCAACGGGCGGCTAGCAGAAGCCATCAGCCGTGGCGATGGACGTAAGGGGGAGTCGTGGACCGAGAAGGTACGCCTGATTCCCTCCCTGCCTCACCAGCTTGCCGGGCCGCTGGCAAACAGCGTGCTGCAAGGGGAGATCTATCTGGCGCGTGATGGACACATCCAGCAGCGCATGGGTGGCGTCAACGCCCGCGCGAAGGTGGCGGGCGCACTAATGCAGCGGCAGAACTCACCTTTTTTGAATGAACTGACGCTCTTTATCTGGGCCTGGCCAGACGGCCCTGCTGCGATGGAGCAGCGCCTGAAGCTGCTGAGCGAGGCCGGGTTTAATACCAGCGCGCTTTTCAGCCTGCCGGTGAAAAACGCGGACGAGGTTGAGACGATCCGCACCCGCTGGTTCACCTCGCCGCTACCCTTTGTCACCGACGGGGTTGTGATCCGCGCGGCGAAAGAGCCGGAGGGCAGGCGCTGGCGACCCGGCGAGGGCGACTGGGTCGTGGCCTGGAAATACCCGCCCGTTGAGCAGGTTGCCGAGGTAACCAATATCTGCTTTGCTATCGGACGCAGCGGTAAAATCGCCGTAGTGGCAGAGCTAGAGCCGGTGCAGCTGGATGACAAAACGGTGCGTCGGGTAAACCTTGGCTCTGTCCGCCGCTGGCAAGAGCTGGATATCGCGCCGGGCGATCAGGTCCAGGTCAGCCTGGCGGGTCAGGGTATCCCGCGCATCGACCGGGTGATATGGCGCAGCCTGGTGCGCGATAAGCCAGAATCGCCGCCCGCGCATTTCAATTCGCTTACCTGTTTTTATGCTGCACCCGATTGTCAGGCACAATTTTTCGCCAGGCTGGTATGGCTTAGCTCAAAGCCGGTGCTGGATATTACAGGCATGGGCGACGCGGGTTGGCGGCTCCTGCATCAGGCGCATCGCTTTGAGCATATCTTCTCCTGGCTGGCTCTGACCCGACAGCAGCTAGAGAACACGCCGGGATTGAGTCCAGCCAGAGGGCGGCAGATCTGGCATCAGTTCAACCTGGCCCGTGAGCAACCATTTATCCGCTGGGTGATGGCGCTGGGTCTGCCGCTCACTCAGGACGCGCTGCGGCTGATAGGCGACAGTAGCTGGCCGCAGTTTATCGGGCGTAATGAGCTTAGCTGGCAGCAGCTGCCGGGCATTGGTGCGGAGAAGGCGCGGCAGTTAGTTTCCTTCATGCATCATCCGCTAGTGCAGAGCCTCAGCGCATGGCTGGCTAAGCAGGGAATAAGGGGGTTTTAAAACAAAAACTAGCCGACGCAGGTGATGACCGCGTCGTTGAGAAACATATAGCTGCCGTTAAAGGCGGTTCCACATTTTAGCTTTGGCGTTAAGGTCTCGGTGAGGGTCAGGGTAAAGCGCTGCTCTGCTTCATCGACATGGGTGACCTTTGCCGCCTGGAAATCAAAGTAGCGCCTCACTTCAGGCCACTGGGATTTATACAGGCTCTCCTTAGCTGAAAAGAGCGTTAGCAGCGCCTGCGGATAGGGCAGGGATAACGAGGACAATAGCTGCTGTTCGTCTGACGAGGCGAACATGTCTGCCGTCTCCAGCATCACCTCGGGCTGCCACTGCTCAATGTCGATACCTGGCATAAGTCCCGCTGACTCAGGCGCAATTACCACCATGGCGTATTTGTCGCTGTGGGAAATACTGCCTCGCCAGCCAGCTGGCCACTGGGGAACACGCTCATGGGTGCCAATGACCGTTGAGGTGGCCTGCGCCTGCGCGAGCAGCACCTGCCCGCAGTAGCGGCTCGCCAGGTATTCGGCCCTGCGCTTCGCCACCGCATTAGTCAGTGCCACCGGGAACGGCTGCGAGAAACGCTGGAACAGCGCGTCGCTGTAGTGCGCCCGATCATACTCAACGAGGCAGTAGGTGAGGGCAGGCAGATGGCGGATGTAGCCGGACTCCGCACGTAAGATAAAGGGCGGGGCGTCGAAGGTGCGGGTGGGGCAGAGTAGGGTAGTTGTCATGGGTTGTGGTTGTATTTGCTGATCCTGCGCATATCTTAGTGGAGCTGGCAAAAGATATGGGGAATTTAAATCAAGGGTGGCGTTTTTGTTGGCATCCTGTATGAAGCTCCCTCCTCTTTTGGCTAAGCCATCGTGTAAGGTATTGTTGATTAACTGCTGTACAAGGTAAAAGCAATCAATTGTCTTCTCACACATTTATGAAATGTAAGAATCGAAATTTATTTCTGCTTAATTTCAATAATTTTACCATTTTTATCTAAAAAATAATCACCACCATCATACACTGTGAAAACGGTTCCCAGGTTCGGACTATTATTCACGGAGGATACAGCGTCTTTTTCAATGCAATTTACTGGGCCTTTTATATAATTAAAGCAAAGTCTATCATATTTCCCTTCTTCTTTATATCCGTCTCCAAAGTCCCAAAAAATAATAGTGAAATTCCCATAAGAAGAAGGACGGGGGGATCTTTACTAAAACAGAACTATAGTCATCTTCTTGATGAATGGCGATAATATCTATCGGAAGTAGTGATCTCCAGAAAAGATAATTTAGGAGCACGGAAATAAATAAAATCAATGGAAAAAGAATCTTTTTGTATCTACCTTTCATTAGTAGATAATTTCTATGGTGTTCAATGTATATATGCTAAAAAGCATCAGTGTGATTTTATGCAAAATATAAAGCATGCCTTAACGTACAATGAAAAAGTAAACAGTAAGCTCTCGTAAGCTAAAAAAATGTTTAATCATCTTTATTTTCCACTATATCCCCATTTTTGTTTGTATAATATGATTTTTTAACAGTAATAAAAGATGCTCCATAGTTCTTAGAGTAATTAACATTAAGAATCATATTTTTATCAATACAGTTTTTCGGAGACTTCAGATCATCGAAACAGAGCCTGTCATATTTACCTTCCTCTTTATAACCATCGCCAAAATCCCAGAAAATTACAGTATAGTCCCCATAGGGGGCAGGTTTAGGAATGTTGTAGCGTTTTTTTAACATATCCTTATTTTTTAACCACCAATTTATTTGGCCTTTGTCCGTGATTGGAAAGTTTTTCACTATAATATAGGTATGATTATCGTTCTGATGTACTGCTATAATTTCTACCGGACGTAGCGATCTCCAAAAAAAGTAAGCTGTCAGTATGAAAATGACTATAAATATTGTGAGAGATG
>JBCNNW010000060.1:0-25093 GCA_039594205.1 Pseudescherichia sp.
AGCCTGGGCGCTATCGTCGGTAAAGAAGAAAGCGTAGAGGTGCCGAGCGTGGGGGGGCGTCCGCCGCGCAGCCTGCAGCGCCAGACGCTGGCAGAGGTGATTGAGCCACGCTATACCGAGCTGCTCAATCTGGTGAACGAAGAAATTTTGCAGCTGCAAGAACAGCTCCGGCAACAAGGCGTTAAGCACCATCTTGCAGCAGGAATTGTATTAACCGGCGGCGCAGCGCAGATCGAAGGGCTTGCAGCCTGTGCGCAACGCGTGTTTCATACACAGGTGCGCATAGGTGCGCCGCTGAATATCACGGGCCTGACGGACTATGCCCAGGAGCCGTACTATTCAACGGCGGTAGGTCTGCTGCACTACGGGAAGGAGTCCCATTTAAGTGGTGAAGCAGAGGTGGAAAAACGTGCGTCAGTCGGCTCGTGGATCAAACGTCTGAACAGCTGGCTGCGAAAAGAGTTTTAATATTTTCAGAGACCGCACAAAATTAGCGGTCTCAGGCGACAGGTACTTACATTGAATCCCTCTTGCAGCCGCAAAGCAGTTTGAAGGATGATGTGTAAAATCGGAGAGAAAATTATGTTTGAACCTATGGAACTGACCAACGACGCGGTGATTAAGGTCATCGGCGTCGGTGGCGGCGGCGGTAACGCCGTTGAGCACATGGTGCGCGAGCGCATCGAAGGCGTTGAATTCTTTGCAGTAAATACCGACGCCCAGGCGTTGCGTAAGACCGCGGTGGGGCAGACCATCCAGATCGGCGGCGGCATCACCAAAGGTCTGGGAGCAGGCGCTAACCCGGAAGTCGGCCGCAATGCCGCCGAAGAGGACCGTGAAGCACTGCGCGCAGCGCTTGACGGCGCAGATATGGTATTCATCGCCGCCGGTATGGGCGGGGGTACTGGCACAGGTGCTGCTCCGGTGGTTGCCGAAGTGGCCAAAGATTTAGGTATTCTGACCGTTGCCGTCGTCACCAAGCCTTTCAACTTTGAAGGCAAGAAGCGTATGGCCTTTGCGGAGCAGGGGATCACCGAGCTCTCTAAGCACGTTGACTCTCTGATCACCATTCCGAACGACAAGCTGCTGAAGGTGCTGGGCCGTGGCATCTCTCTGCTGGACGCCTTTGGCGCAGCCAACGACGTGCTGAAAGGCGCGGTTCAGGGCATCGCCGAGCTGATCACCCGTCCGGGCCTGATGAACGTCGACTTCGCCGACGTGCGCACCGTGATGTCCGAAATGGGCTACGCGATGATGGGCTCCGGCGTGGCGAAAGGGGAGGACCGTGCGGAAGAAGCTGCCGAGATGGCTATCTCCAGCCCGCTGCTGGAAGATATCGACCTCTCTGGCGCACGCGGCGTTCTCGTCAACATTACCGCGGGCTTCGACCTGCGCCTGGACGAGTTTGAAACCGTGGGTAACACCATTCGTGCCTTTGCTTCAGATAACGCTACCGTGGTTATCGGTACCTCTCTGGATCCAGAGATGAACGACGAGCTGCGCGTGACCGTTGTCGCTACCGGTATTGGTATGGACAAGCGTCCTGAAATTACCCTGGTGACCAACAAACAGCAGCAGCAGCCGGTGATGGATCGCTATCAGCAGCACGGTATGGCTCCGTTGACTCAGGAGCAGAAACCGGCCGCGAAAGTGGTTAATGACCCGACGCCGCAGACCGCAAAAGAGCCAGATTATCTCGATATTCCGGCATTTTTACGTAAGCAGGCTGACTAAGAATTAGCTGGAAGTTGGGCATTGTCGCTCTTTGTGCTAAACTGGCCCGCCGGTTGTATAGTACAATTCGGTTGGATTAGTAACTAGGCGAGATTATACGATGATCAAACAAAGGACACTTAAACGTATCGTTCAGGCGACTGGCGTCGGTTTGCATACCGGCAAGAAAGTCACCCTGACGCTGCGACCTGCGTCGGCCAACACCGGGGTCATCTATCGTCGCACTGACTTGAATCCACCGGTAGATTTCCCGGCAGATGCCAAATCTGTGCGTGATACCATGCTCTGTACCTGTCTGGTCAACGAGCATGACGTGCGGATCTCTACCGTAGAGCACCTTAACGCCGCGCTGGCGGGTCTGGGTATCGACAACATCATGATTGAAGTTGACGCCCCTGAGATCCCCATCATGGACGGTAGTGCAGCCCCGTTCGTTTACCTGCTGCTTGATGCCGGTATCGAAGAGCTGAACTGTGCGAAGAAATTTGTTCGCATCAAAGAGACCGTTCGCGTCGAAGACGGCGATAAATGGGCTGAATTCAAGCCGTACAATGGTTTTTCGCTGGACTTTACCATCGACTTTAACCATCCGGCGATTGATGCCAGCAACCAGCGCTACGCGATGAACTTCTCTGCCGACGCATTTATGCGCCAGATTAGCCGCGCGCGTACCTTCGGCTTTATGCGCGATATCGAATACCTGCAGTCCCGTGGCCTGTGCCTGGGCGGCAGCTTTGATTGTGCCATCGTGGTTGATGACTATCGCGTACTGAACGAAGATGGCCTGCGCTTTGAAGACGAGTTTGTGCGTCACAAAATGCTGGATGCGATCGGTGACCTGTTCATGTGTGGCCACAATATTATCGGCGCATTTACCGCTTATAAATCCGGTCATGCGCTGAATAATAAGCTGCTGCAGGCGGTTCTGGCTAAACAGGAAGCCTGGGAGTACGCGACGTTCCAGGACGACGCTGAACTGCCTCTGGCATTCAAAGCACCGTCAACGGTACTGGCATAATCCCCAGACCGTTTAGTAAAAATTCGACTGGTTAACCTGGCACTCTCTCCGGTCAGGGGCGCCAGTCGTTTTTGTTTCCAGGTTTTGCTACTCTCTTCGTCTCTCCTGACGCACAAACGCGGACATAAAATAGTACTAAAAGCGGTGCGTTCGCTGTTTTCTTAAGCATTTTCACCCGGCTATGCCCCTCATTGTTACTGCCGTGTAGCGCCTTTAATGGTAATATTTGGTCGCAAAATAACGGATGTTGATGTGAACCGGGTCGGTTTAACCCATTAATGGTGGAGCAAGTGAGCGGATTACTGACGCGCTGGCGACAATTTGGCAGACGCTACTTCTGGCCGCATCTCTTTTTAGGGATGGTCGCGGCGAGTCTTGGCCTGCCCGCGCCCGGTACTCAGGAGCGTCCCACCCAGCCTGAGAAGGCCACCGCCAGCAACCATAACCGCACCAGCCCGGTCAATTTCACCAGCCTCGCGCTGCTCGAAGCCAGCCGCCGTCCGACCTTTACCGTCGACTACTGGCATCAGCACGCCATTCGCACCGTTATTCGTCACCTCTCCTTTGCCATGGCACCCCAGGCGCTGTCGGTTACCGAAGAGCCGCTGCCGGTCCAGGCGCACCATCTGGCGCTGCTGGATACGCTTAATGCCCTGCTGACCCAGGAGGGCAAGCCGCCGGTTATTGTCCGCCATAGCATTCCCGTCACGCCCGATCAGCACGCTGCGTTTACCGTCGCCAGCTGGCTCGCGCAAGTGCAGGGGATCCGCTCCGGACCTCAACGCCTCAGCTAAATTAACCGCTTTAACACCTTAATTTATCTGCCCATTTTGGGGCGTTTGAGAATTTATTATGCTTATTAAACTGTTAACAAAAGTATTTGGTAGCCGTAACGATCGTACCCTGCGCCGGATGCGCAAAGCCGTCACCGTCATCAATAGCATGGAACCGGCCATGGAGAAGCTCAGCGATGATGAGCTGAAAGCCAAAACCGCCGAGTTCCGCGCCCGTCTGGAAAAAGGCGAGACCGTCGAGAGTCTGATCCCGGAAGCGTTTGCCGTGGTGCGTGAAGCGAGCAAGCGCGTATTTGGCATGCGCCACTTTGACGTCCAGCTACTGGGCGGGATGGTGCTTAACGATCGCTGCATCGCCGAGATGCGTACCGGTGAAGGTAAAACCCTGACCGCAACCCTGCCGGCCTACCTGAACGCCCTGAGCGGAAAAGGCGTGCATGTGGTTACCGTCAACGACTACCTTGCCCAGCGCGACGCCGAAAATAACCGTCCGCTGTTCGAATTCCTTGGCATGAGCGTGGGTATCAACATGTCCGGCCTGCCTGCGCCAGCCAAACGTGAAGCCTATGCTGCCGATATCACCTACGGCACTAACAACGAATACGGCTTTGACTATCTGCGTGACAACATGGCGTTCAGCCCGGAAGAGCGCGTTCAGCGTAAGCTGCACTATGCGCTGGTGGATGAGGTGGACTCCATCCTGATCGACGAAGCGCGTACGCCGCTGATTATCTCCGGTCCGGCGGAAGACAGCTCCGACATGTACAAGCGCGTCAACAAAATTATCCCTAACCTGATCCGTCAGGAGAAAGAGGACTCTGACACCTTCCAGGGCGAAGGCCACTTCTCCGTGGATGAGAAAGCGCGTCAGGTTAACCTGACCGAGCGCGGACTGGTGCTGATTGAAGAGCTGCTGGTGAAAGAGGGCATCATGGACGAGGGCGAATCGCTCTACTCTCCAGGCAATATCATGCTGATGCACCACGTCACCGCTGCGCTGCGCGCGCACGTGCTCTTTACTCGCGACGTTGACTACATCGTGAAAGACGGCGAAGTCATCATCGTTGATGAGCACACCGGCCGTACCATGCAGGGCCGCCGCTGGTCCGATGGCCTGCACCAGGCCGTTGAGGCCAAAGAGGGCGTGGAGATCCAGAACGAGAACCAGACGCTGGCCTCCATCACCTTCCAGAACTACTTCCGCCTGTACGAGAAGCTGGCCGGGATGACCGGTACCGCCGATACCGAAGCGTTTGAGTTTAGCTCTATCTATAAGCTGGACACCGTGGTGGTGCCGACCAACCGTCCGATGATCCGTAAAGATCTGCCGGATCTGGTCTACATGACCGAAGCGGAAAAAATTCAGGCTATCATTGAAGATATCAAAGAGCGTACCGCTAACGGCCAGCCGGTGCTGGTGGGGACCATCTCCATCGAGAAATCCGAGGTGGTGTCAAACGAGCTGACCAAAGCGGGTATCAAGCATAACGTTCTGAACGCTAAGTTCCACGCCAACGAAGCGGCTATCGTCGCCCAGGCGGGCTACCCGGCGGCAGTGACCATCGCTACTAACATGGCGGGTCGTGGTACCGATATTATGCTGGGTGGTAGCTGGCAGGCTGAGGTTGCCGCACTGCCAGAGCCAACTGAAGAGCAGATCGCCCAGATTAAAGCGGACTGGCAGGTGCGTCATGATGCAGTGCTGGCCTCTGGCGGCCTGCATATCATCGGTACTGAGCGCCATGAATCCCGCCGTATCGATAACCAGCTGCGCGGCCGTTCCGGTCGTCAGGGCGATGCGGGCTCCTCTCGCTTCTACCTGTCAATGGAAGATGCCCTGATGCGTATCTTCGCCTCCGACCGCGTCTCCAACATGATGCGCAAGCTGGGGATGAAACCGGGCGAAGCGATCGAGCACCCGTGGGTGACCAAGGCTATCGCCAACGCCCAGCGTAAGGTTGAGAGCCGCAACTTCGACATTCGTAAACAGCTGCTGGAGTATGACGACGTCGCCAACGACCAGCGCCGTGCGATCTACACCCAGCGTAACGAACTGCTGGACGTGAGCGACGTGAGCGAAACCATCGCCAGCATCCGCGAAGACGTCTTTAAGGCGACCATCGATGGGCATATTCCGCCGCAGTCGCTGGAGGAGATGTGGGACATCCCTGGCCTGCAGGAACGCCTGAAGAACGATTTCGATCTCGACCTGCCGATTGCCGAGTGGCTGGATAAAGAGCCGGATCTGCATGAAGAGACGCTGCGCGAACGCATTATGCAGAGCGCGGTAGAGGTCTATCAGCGTAAAGAAGAGGTGGTGGGTGCCGAGATGATGCGCCACTTCGAAAAAGGCGTCATGCTGCAAACGCTCGACTCCCTGTGGAAAGAGCACCTGGCGGCGATGGACTACCTGCGTCAGGGTATCCACCTGCGTGGCTATGCACAGAAGGATCCGAAGCAGGAGTACAAGCGCGAATCCTTCGCGATGTTCGCTGCGATGCTTGAGTCGCTGAAGTATGAAGTGATCAGCACCCTGTCGAAAGTGCAGGTGCGGATGCCGGAAGAGGTAGAGGAGATGGAGCAGCAGCGTCGTGAGGAGTCAGAGCGTCTGGCCCAGATGCAGCAGCTTAGCCATCAGTCCGACGACGCGCAGGCCGCGGCCGATCTGGCGGAGCAATCCGGCGAGCGTAAAGTGGGCCGTAATGACCCGTGCCCGTGCGGCTCCGGCAAAAAGTACAAGCAGTGCCATGGCCGTCTGAGCTAAACGCAACACACTAAAAAAACAAAGGCGCAGATTCTGCGCCTTTTTTATGGAGCCTATCTGATGAAAGTATTGAATATCGCTGCCGGGATCATTCGCAATCCGCAGGGCGAAATCTTTATTACCCAGCGTGCCGCTGACGCGCACATGGCCAATAAGAGAGAGTTTCCCGGTGGCAAGATTGAGGCGGGCGAAACCCCGGAGCAGGCGCTGGCGCGCGAGCTGGACGAGGAGGTGGGTATTACCGTCACCTCCGCGGAGCTGTTTGAGAAGCTGGATTATCAATATCCAGAGCTGCACATTACCCTGTGGTTCTACCTGGTCGAAGGCTGGGAAGGGGAGCCGTGGGGTAAAGAGGGCCAGCCGGGAGAGTGGCTAACGCCGCAGGCGCTGAACGCGGACGATTTTCCACCCGCAAACCAGCCGATTGTTGCTCGCTTACGCGGCGAGTAATACGATCGTTTGTAGGCCTGCTAAGCGAAGCGCCAGCAGGCGTTTTTTCGGCGGATGGGCTGCGGTTACTGTTTCTCTTCGCTCCAGCCATCGCTGTCGGAGAGATCGCCTTCGCTGGGGATGCGCTTCTCTTCGGCGGCCCACTCGCCTAAGTCGATAAGCTGACAGCGCTTAGAGCAGAACGGGCGAAACGGGCTGGTCTCGTTCCAGATCACTTTCCGGCCGCAGGTGGGGCAGTTTACAACGGTTTCTTCAGACATCATTGCTCCTTAGCAGCAGGCCAGACTAAAATCGAGACGCTCCGGCACATGGCCATTTTCGCTGTCCAGCGGCATAAAGCGGATAGCAAAGCGGCTCTTGTGCCCGGAGATTTGCGGATAGAGCTGGTCAGCAAGCGTTAGCTCCAGACGCAGCAGATCGGCATCGTCGCCGTTATCCTGGTAGAAGCCGTTCAGGCTGGTCTGCTTGCGGAACGGCGCGGAGTTGCGGATCAGGTCGAGGATCAGCGTCAGGGTCTCGGTCAGCGGCCGCAGGCTCTCCAGCCAGACGGCAACCTGCTCATCTCGCTGGGACTGGGGGGCATAGAGCCACAGGTGCAGCGTTGGCAGATCGAAGCTGCAGCAGCCGCCGGGGATAGCGAGACGCTGGCGCACCAGGCCAATAAGGCGCTCTTCACGCAGCAGTTGCCCAACGCGGGGGGCAGCCATCAGCGTGCTGCTGCTCTGCTTAAGCTGGTCGCGCACCGCATCAATGCGGCTCTGATCGACGCCAGGCACTTCTACCCACGCTTTCAGCTTACGCTGCTGGCGCTCCAGCTCTTTCAGCAGCTCGGTGCGGATATCGCCGCGTTCGAACACGTCAAGCAGGTCTCCGGCGTTACGAAAAAAGTGTAAGGCGTCAGCATGATCGCTGATGGGAAGCCGGGCAGAGAGCTGCTGGAGCAGAAATTCAATGCGCAGCCAGGTGCGCATCTTCTCATTGAGCGGGTGTTCAAAAAGGACGTGGGTCTGCATTACGGTTTTTCCTGTGATACGACCTGGGAAGCGTAGCGTAGGTACGCCTCATGCAGGCGGGCAACATCCGATGCAACGGCATCTGGTGCGCCATTATTGTCAATAACATCATCCGCGACGGCAAGGCGTGCTTCTCGCGTGGCCTGAGCAGCAAGAATATGCTCAGCGTGCTCACGCGTAACGCCATCGCGCTCCATCGTGCGGAAAATCTGTGTCTCCGGGGAGACGTCAACCACCAGTACCCGATCGGCTTTAGTGTGCAGCTGGTTCTCGACCAGCAACGGCACCACCCACAGCACGTAGGGCGATGTCGCCTCAGCAATCTGCCGCTGGGTTTCTGCGTGGATCAGGGGGTGGAGGAGGGCATTAAGCCAGCGTTTGTCGTCTGGCGAGGCGAAGATACGTTCACGCAGCAGGCGGCGGTTGAGCGTGCCGTCCGGCTGGATGGTCTCTGGCCCAAAATGAGCCGCGATTGCGCGTAGGGCAGGAGCGCCAGGCTCTACCACCTGGCGGGCGATGATATCAGCGTCAACGACGCTAACTCCATTTTTCAGGAATTCGTTGGCAATCGTACTTTTCCCGCTGCCTATTCCCCCGGTTAAGGCGACCGTATACCCCATAACGCAAAATCCCAGACTGCTCTGCCAGCTCACGAGCTCTTGATTTATTTTTTCACAAATCAAAAGGTTATAATTTGTACGGAAAACGAAACGTTCAATAATCCGGACTCTGCCCATTCGGCAGGTAAATTTATAGGATTGTAGCGTAAAAAAAGAGAATTTCGCAGTCTTGCGGACTCCTATTTAGTGCGTATGATAGCGTCACTGGAGTTGTGTGTTAGCTCGTATGCGTTAGTCGCCATTAACCCCAGGAATCCGTTCATGCGTATTGAAGAAGATCTGAAATTAGGCTTTAAAGACGTTCTTATCCGCCCTAAGCGCTCTACCCTCAAAAGTCGTTCCGATGTCCAGCTGGAGCGCGAATATACCTTTAAGCACTCTGGCATGACCTGGTCTGGCGTTCCTGTTATCGCAGCGAACATGGATACCGTGGGTACCTTCGCGATGGCGAAAGCGCTGGCAGCGTTCGACATCCTGACCGCCGTACACAAGCACTACTCCGTTGAAGAGTGGAAAGCCTTTGTTGCCGCCGAGTCTGCCGACGTGCTGAAACACGTCATGGTATCAACCGGTACCTCGGACGCCGACTTTGAAAAGACCAAACAGATCCTCGACGCCAGCCCAGCGCTGGGCTTTATCTGTATTGACGTTGCCAATGGTTACTCCGAGCACTTTGTGCAGTTCGTGGCGAAAGCGCGTGCGGCATGGCCGACTAAAACCATCTGCGCCGGTAACGTAGTGACGGGCGAAATGTGTGAAGAGCTGATCCTCGCCGGGGCAGATATCGTCAAGGTCGGCATCGGTCCAGGCTCCGTCTGCACCACCCGCGTAAAAACCGGCGTCGGCTATCCGCAGCTCTCTGCGGTCATCGAGTGTGCCGATGCGGCCCACGGTCTCGGCGGCCAGATCGTCAGCGACGGCGGCTGTACCGTACCGGGCGACGTGGCAAAAGCCTTTGGCGGCGGCGCTGACTTCGTGATGCTGGGCGGTATGCTCGCCGGTCATGAAGAGAGCGGCGGCACCGTCGTTGACGAGAACGGTGAGAAGTTCATGCTCTTCTACGGCATGAGCTCTGAGTCAGCAATGAACCGCCACGTTGGCGGCGTTGCGGGCTACCGCGCTGCGGAAGGGAAAACCGTTAAGCTGGCCCTGCGCGGCCCGGTTGAGAATACCGCGCGTGATATCCTTGGCGGCCTGCGTTCAGCCTGCACCTATGTCGGGGCGTCCCGGCTGAAAGAGCTGACCAAGCGCACCACCTTTATTCGCGTCGCCGAGCAGGAAAACCGCGTTTTCAATAGCCTTTAATGTCTGTGCTGGCGCGGTTCGCTGCGCCAGCTTCTCCTCTGTTGTTATCCCATTCCGCTCATCGCATCCCCCAGATGAAAAATCGGCAGGTACATCGCCACAATCAGCGTCCCAATAATGGCTCCGGTCACCACCAGCATCAGCGGCTCCAGCAGCGTGGCCAGGCTATCCGCCTGCTGCTGCGTCAGCTCGCTGTGGTGACGGGCAAGGTTGTCGAGCAGGGTATCGAGCGCACCGGAAGCCTCACCGGTTTGCACCAGCTGAATGCACAGGGCGCTAAACTGCCCGCTGTTTTTTAGCGCTGCCCAGATGGGCGTTCCCTGCGCGATCTCCTGATGGATATGATGGATCGCTTCGCGCCAGTGGGGGCAGGTTAAGGTTGCCTCGACGCTCTCCAGCCCCTGCAGGAAAGCAATACCCGCCCGCTGGGTGAGGGCCAACACGGTATAGATCTGGCTGAGCTTCTGCCCACGCACCAGCCCACCCACCACCGGGATACTCAGCAGCAGACGCTGCCGATAGCGGAGCCACGGCGGGTGCTTACGCAGCGCAAATCCACCTGCGGCAAGCAGCAGGGCTGCCGCCAGCGTCCAGGGACCCGCGTGAGTAATTATCTCTGCAAGCGCCATCACCCCACGGGTAAGTGCCGGCAGCGGCGTATTAAAGGTCTGGTAGATGGCGGCGAACTCGGGCAGCACCAGCAGGATCATCGCCAGCGTGACCGCTATGGCCAGGAGCAGAACGATCAGCGGGTAGCGCAGCGCCTTTTTTACCTTACCCGCCAGCTGCAGATCGGCTTTTTGCTGGGCGGCAAGCTGGAAGCAGCACTCATCCAGCGCGCCGGTCAGCTCCCCGGTGTGGACCATGGCGATATAGATCGGCGGAAAGGCATCCGGCCAGCAGCGCATAGCCGTAGAGAGCGCCGTGCCCTGGGCCAGATCCTCCGCCAGGCTTTGCAGCAGCGCCTGCCACTGCCGTACGGGATGCTGACGGGAGAGCATCAGCAGCGCATCGGGCAGGGGCAGGCCCGCCTTGAGCAGGGTTGCCAGCTGGTGCACCACCTCGCAGCGGTGTATCCCGCGCCAGGCTGCCGTTCGCACCGTGCTGCGCCTGAGCGACAGAATAAAGATCCGCTCAGTTTGCAGGGCTTCGGCAACGTCCAGCCGGTTGGTAGCCCAGCGTGCGCCCTGGCAGCGCTGGCCTGCGTCATCAAGCCCGCGCCAGAGCCAGAGCCGTTTAGCCTGCATCGGGTATCCCC
Source organism: Pseudescherichia sp. (assembly GCA_039594205.1). Lineage (GTDB taxonomy): Bacteria > Pseudomonadota > Gammaproteobacteria > Enterobacterales > Enterobacteriaceae > Pseudescherichia. The sequence continues at coordinate 10,957 of JBCNNW010000060.1, forward strand.
ACTACCCGCAGCAGCTCCTCCAGGGTGGTTAACCCCCGCTCAACGGCAAGGCAGCCGCGCTCAAACAGGGTGGTCATACCCGCCTGCCGCGCCTGCCGCTCAATGCTGTCGGCAGGCTCGCCGCTGGCGATAGCCTGGCGCAAGGCAGGATTGATGCTGAGCACCTCAAAGAGCGCGACTCTACCGCAGAAGCCGTGATAGCACGCTTCGCAGCCGATGGCCTGCCAGTGGGGCAGGGCACGGGGCCACAGGCCTGGCGGCAAGGTAACCTCATCCGAATGTTGGCGACGACAGTGTGGGCAGAGTTTACGCACTAACCGCTGCGCAACCACCAGCGAGAGGGCAGAGGCGATCATCCAGCGTGCAACGCCCATCTGCGCGATCCTGACCAGCGCCTCGCTGGTGGAGTTGGTGTGCAGAGTGGAGAGCACCAGGTGCCCGGTCTGGGAGGCCTTGATGGCGATCTCCGCCGTTTCACCATCGCGGATCTCACCCACCATAATGATGTCTGGATCCTGGCGCAGCAGCGCCCGCAGCACGCTGTGAAAATCCAGCCCAGCCCGGGGGTTGACCTGCGTCTGGTTTAGTCCATCCAGCGGGATCTCAATGGGATCCTCTACGCTGCAAATATTCACATCGGGCAGGTTACGCGCCGCCAGCGCGCTGTAGAGCGTCACGGTTTTGCCGCTGCCCGTTGGTCCGGTGACCAGCATCAGCCCCTGCGGTCTGGCGAGCGCCGCCTGAAAGAGGGCCAGCTGCTGCGTGCCCATGCCTAACGCAGAGAGATCCAGCGGCTGGTTTACCTGGTGCAGCAGGCGCAGGACGATCTTCTCCCCATGGCGACAGGGCAGCGTGGCGATACGAAATGAGATCGCCCTGCCGGAGAGCGTAACCGTGAACTGCCCGTCCTGCGGCAGACGCCGCTCGGCGATGTCCAGACTGCCCAGCACCTTCAGACGCGCCGTCAGCGTCTTTGCGCTCTCCCGCGCCAGCGGGGGAAGAGCATGCAGTACGCCATCAATGCGCAGCCGGATACGGTAGTGATTCTCTCCCGGCTCAAAGTGGATATCAGAGGCCCGCTGCGCCAGCGCCTGCTGAAGCGTCTGGTTAAGGAGCGCAACTACGGAAGTACTTCCCTCGCTAACGGCAGGCAGATGGCTTTGCGCGGCGAACGATGCGGGTATGTCCATATTTACCCCCTTATTGATAATCGAAGCGGAAAACGTCTTCGCAGGCCTGCTGGAATGCCGCGTCGTTTTGCACGTTGCAGGTCCGTTGCCAGCCGCTTACTCCGCTACTGGTGCTCCACTGCGGCACCAGCGTCACGCTTAGCCCGCTCAGGCTCTCCTGTCCGGTCAGGGTGACCGTGCCATTCTCAACGCTCATACTCGCAACGTAGCGCGTGGCGCCAGGAGAGGGGATGCCGTTGCTGCCGCCGTCGCAGCTCTCTGTACCGCCGCGATCGAGGGCGCACAGCTCAATGGCGGTACGGTAGGGGATAAAGGTTTGCAGCATATCGGTAAGGGCCGCTTTGCGCAGGTAGTTCTGATAGGCGGGAATGCCGATGGCGCTAAGGATGGCAATGATGCCGATAACCACCATCAGCTCGATTAAGGTAAATCCCCGCTGTTTTTCCACTGACTGTTTCATGATCTGCTCCCTGGTTGGTGTGGGGAGTGTGTCAGTCCAGGGGGAGTGTAGCGAGGGAGCAAAGCGGCATTCAGGAAGCCAGCTTCCCGAGTTTTTAATAACGTTGCAGCGGTAGACAGTGGTTTTGCGAGCGGAGGTGCAATTTAAATGCCGGGTGGCGCTGTGCTTACCCGGCCTACGGTATAAAACGCCTTAAACAAAACGCATCGAGAGATCGAGGGCGCGTACGTGCTTGGTCAGCGCCCCTACGGAGACGTAATCCACGCCGGTTTCAGCAAACTCGCGAATCGTCTCGAAGGTGACGTTGCCGGAGACCTCCAGCCGTGCCTGGCCGTCGACGATCCGCACCGCCTCGCGCATCTGCCCGGTGGTGAAGTTATCCAGCATGATGATATCCGCCCCGGCCTTCAGCGCCTCTTCCAGCTCGGTGAGCGTCTCGACCTCTACCTCGACCGGCACATCCGGATGCAGCCAGAAGGCTTTCTCCACCGCCTGGCGCACCGAGCCGGAGGCGATAATGTGGTTCTCTTTGATCAGGAATGCATCGGAGAGGCCGAGGCGGTGGTTAGCCCCGCCGCCGCACAGCACTGCATACTTCAGGGCGGTACGCAGGCCAGGAAGGGTTTTGCGGGTGTCCAGCAGCTGGGTTTTGGTGCCCGCCAGCAGGTCCACGTAGCGGCGGACCTCGCTCGCTACGCCGGAAAGAGTCTGCACAAAGTTCAGCGCCGTGCGCTCACCGGTGAGCAGTACGCGGGAGGCACCATCCAGCTCGAACAGCGGCTGGTTAGCCGTCACGCGCTCCCCGTCGGCAACGTGCCACTGGATCTGCACGTCGTCGCCGGCGAGCTGAATAAAGACCTCTTCTACCCAGCGCTTGCCGCAGAAGATGCCATCTTCACGGGTGATCACCACCGCGTGTGAGCGCGTATCTTCCGCCAGCAGCTGGGCGGTAATATCGTTGTTCGCATCCACCTCGCCGCCCAGGTCTTCACGCAGGGCCTGCGCCACGGCGGCGGGGATATCCAGATTTATACGTTCCAGCAGCGCATCACGACGGCTATCGGGGTTGTAACGGCGAGGCGGCATGATAAAACTCCAAAAAGGGTAACGAATCAGAAGATTGAAACATGCTACTCTGAAGCGAGTATTAGAGCCATACTTGAGGAGATCCCGTATGCAGTTAAACGAGGGCTGGCTGGTCGGTGTGCGGCAGGTCCGCTCCCCGCACTATGACTGTCGCCCGGATGATGAGTGTCCCTCCCTGCTGGTGGTGCATAACATTAGCCTGCCCCCCGGTGAGTTTGGTGGGCCGTGGATCGACGCCCTGTTTACGGGCACGCTGGATGCGAACGCACACCCCTTCTTTGCCGGGATTGCCCACCTGCGCGTCTCCGCGCACTGCCTGATCCGCCGCGACGGCGAAATTGTCCAGTATGTGCCTTTTGATAAGCGCGCCTGGCATGCGGGCGTCTCCCGCTATTGTGGGCGCGAGCGCTGTAACGATTTTTCCATCGGTATTGAGCTGGAAGGGACCGATACGCTGGCCTATACCGAAACGCAGTATCAACAGCTGGCGGCGGTTACCCAGGCGCTGATTGCGCTTTACCCCGCCATTGCTGACAATATGACCGGACACAGCAACATTGCCCCCGAGCGTAAAACCGACCCTGGCCCGGCCTTTGACTGGGATAAATTTCGCGCTCTGGTTGCCCTCTCGTCAGATAAGGAGATGACATGACGCTATTCACGATGCTGCTGGTACTGATCGCCGAACGGCTGTTTAAGCTGGGCGAGCACTGGCATCTGGATCACCGCCTTGAGGTGCTGTTCCGCCGGATAAAGCGCTTCTCAATGCTGCGCACGCTGCTGATGACCGCTGTGGCGATGCTGATCGCTTTCCTGCTGCTGCGTGCGCTCTACGGACTCTTTTTCAACGTGCCGCTGCTGGTGGTGTGGATTATGCTCGGCCTGCTCTGCATCGGCGCGGGCAAGGTGCGCCTGCACTATCACGCTTATTTGAAGGCGGCCTCGCGGAATGACAGCCACGCCCGGGATACCATGGCCAGCGAGCTGACGCTAATTCACGGCGTGCCGCCCGAGTGTGACGAGCGTGAGTACCTGCGCGAGCTGCAAAATGCCCTGCTGTGGATTAACTTTCGCTTCTATCTGGCTCCGCTGTTCTGGTTTGTGGTTGGCGGGGCATGGGGTCCGGTGCTGCTGGTGGGCTATGCCTTCCTGCGCGCCTGGCAGTCGTGGCTGGCGCGCTACCTGACGCCACACGCACGCTTACAGTCCGGTATTGACGCGATTCTGCACCTGTTGGACTGGATCCCGGTGCGGCTGGTGGGGGTAGTGTATGCGCTCATTGGCCACGGTGAAAAGGCGCTGCCCGCCTGGTTTGCCTCGCTCACCGACTGGCGTACCTCGCAGTATCAGGTTCTGACCCGACTGGCGCAGTTCTCGCTGGCGCGCGAGCCGCATCTTGATAAGGTCGAAACGCCTAAAGCCGCCGTGTCGATGGCGAAGAAAACCTCCTTCGCCGTGGTGGTGGTGGTGGCGCTGCTGACCATTTACGGAACGTTGGTCTAAGAACGCCGGGTGGCGCTACGCTTACCCGGCCTACGGTCGCATCGTAGGCCCGGCAAGCTTGCGCCGCCGGGCGTTATACCTTGTCTGACATCTTAATAAGTATCCGCAGGCGGAACGCCAAATATCGGCATCCCGTCTTTATCCCACTCAATTAGCTTCAGCCGCGTATGACGGTTCGGATCGTAGAGCGGGTCGCCCTCAATCTCGGTGTAGTTTCGCGCATGGTAAACCAGCACGTCCTCCCCCTCCAGCGTCTGGGTAAAGCTGTTGTGGCCCGGCCCGTACTGCCGGTTGTCGTAGCTGGTGGTAAAGACCGGTCGGGGCGACTTATGCCAGTTCTCCGGCTTTTGCGGATTGGCATCCTTGTCTATCCACAGCAGTCCCAGGCAGTAGTTCTCATCGGTAGCGCTGGCAGAGTAGGTAATAAACAGCCTGTCACCGTGCGTAATCACCGCCGGTCCCTCGTTAACCAGAAAGCCCCGGCACTCCCAGTCAAATTCCGGTTTGCTCAGCATCACCGGCTCACCTTTCAGCGTCCATGGGTTCTCCAGCTCTGCCAGATAGATGTTTGAGTTGCCTGCAATATCGGGGGCTTTCTGCGCCCACAGATACCACTGTTTGCCCTGGTGGTTGAACGTCGTGGCATCCAGCGCAAAGGTATCGAACGGCGTCTGTACCTGTCCCTTCTCCGTCCAGCGGCCGGTTAAGGGATCGGCCTCGGCACACTCCAGCACAAACATCCGGTGCTGGAACATATTCAGCTCGTCGAGATCGTGCGTATGGGTGGCAGCAAAGTAGATGTACCACTTTCCGTCAATCTGGTGCAGCTCGGGTGCCCAGATCAGCTGGCTCATCGGACCGGTTTGCGGTTTACGCCATACCACCACTGGCCTGGCGTCACGCAGCCCCTCCAGGGTAGAGGCCCGACGGATCTCCAGCCGGTCATACTCGGGTACGGAGGCGATAAAGTAGTACCCATCGCCGTGACGCAGGATGAATGGGTCGGCGCGCTGCTCAATAAAAGGGTTGGGCCAGTTTTGCATAGGACGCTCCTTATTTATTCTCTGCGGCTTTCAGTTCCTGATAGTCGCTCAGTTCACGGTAGTTGGTGCGACGCTTCTCCAGGTCCTCTTGGATCCGTGCCATCGTTTCGCGATCTACCTTCAGCAGCCGGACGACGCCCGCGGTAATCAGATAGCCTACGCCTGGGATCACGGTGAACAGCAATACGATACCGTTGATGGCATCAGGGCTTTGCGCCTTCGCACTGGCGTTATAACCGTACCAGGAGAGCAGGAAGCCGACCATCGCGCCAGCAATGGCCAGCCCCAGCTTAAGGAAGAAGATGTTGCCAGAGAAGCTAATGCCGGTGATGCGCTTACCGGTTTTCCACTCGCCGTAATCGTCTACGTCGGCCATCAGGGACCAGTGTAGCGGGGAGGGGATCTGGTGCAGGATATTAAGCAGGAAGTAGAGCACCACGATAGTGGTAGTCGCCTTTGGATCGAAGAAGTAGAACGCGCAGGAGAAGATAGCCAGCGCGATGTTGGTCCAGAAAAATACCTTCAGCTTGCACCAGCGGTCGGTCAGCACCTTTGCGAGCATGCTGCCCAGCATCATTCCCACCACGCCCAGGCTGATAAACAGGGTGGCAAAGTGGGTGCTCTGACCCATCACCCAGGTGACGTAGTACATGGTGGCTGCCATGCGGATAAAGCCCGGGCAGACGTTGCACAGGGTCAGCAGCAGAATGCGCACCCACTGGTCGTTTTTCCAGACATCTTTGAGATCGTTTTTCAACTCGTCGTTGGTTTGTACTGCCGGGCGAACGCGTTCCCGCACCGTTGCGAAGCAGAACAGGAACATACAGGTACCAATTAGCGCCAGCACGGTCATCGCCATCTGATAGCCTTTGGCTTTGTTCTCCCCGCCAAACCAGTCGGCCATCGGCAGCAGCGTGAGCGACAGGAGCAGGGTCGCGATGCCGACCATCACAAAGCGGTAGGACTGACACGCCACGCGCTCTTTCGGATCGTTAGTGATGACGCCACCCAGCGAGCAGTAGGGAATATTGATTGCCGTGTAGGTCAGAGAGAGCAGGAAGTAGGTGACGAAGGCATAGATAACTTTGCTGCTATAGCTCCACTCTGGCGTGGTAAACATCAGGATGCTGAAGACGGCGTAGGGCAGGGCGATCCACAGCAGCCAGGGACGAAACCGGCCATATTTACTGCGGGTACGATCGGCGATAGCCCCCATAATCGGGTCCGTCACGGCATCAATGACGCGGATAGAGAGCAGAAGCACCCCGACCAGCGCCGGAGCCAGACCAAATATGTCGGTATAAAAGTAGTTAACGAACAGCATGATAGCGCCGAAGATGATATTGCATCCGGCGTCGCCCATGCCGTAGCCAATCTTCTCTTTCACTGACAGCTTGTTATTATCCATCGCGAAATCTCCCGTTGATATAGAAAGAGATTATTTGCTCGCTACGGAATTTTTGCGTTACAGGATAGGGGTGCAGAGATGGACAAAACGGCTACGAAAGTGAATTTGTGAAGCGTCTTACAATTTCACATTAGCCCCGCCTCCCTGGATTTAGGAGGCAGGGCAGGGCGAGCGGTTAGTGTGCCTTAATCGGCTTTCCCGCTTTTTGCTGCTTGATGAAGTAACCCACGGCGAGGATCGCCACCCATACCGGGATCAGCCAGACGGAGATCGCCATGCCTGGGGTAATGGCCATAATCACCAGCACCGCCGCCATAAACAGCAGGCAGATCCAGTTCCCCAGCGGGTAGAAGAGGGCCGGGAAGCGGGTTTTCACCCCCTGCAGATCCTTCACCCGGCGGAACTTCATGTGGGCCAGGCTGATCATCGCCCAGTTGATCACCAGCGCAGAGACCACCAGCGCCATCAGCAGGCCAAAGGCTTCGCCAGGGGCCAGGTAGTTAATCAGCACGCACAGGGCAGTGAAGAAGGCTGAGGTGAGAATAGTCGCTACCGGCACGCCGCGTTTGTCGACCTTCGCCAGCGCTTTCGGGGCGTTGCCCTGCTTTGCCAGGCCAAACAGCATCCGGCTGTTGCAGTAGACGCAGCTGTTGTAGACCGACAGCGCAGCGGTCAGGACCACCACGTTCAGGGCGTTAGCGACAAAGGTATCCCCCAGCTCGTGGAAGATCAGCACAAACGGGCTGGTGTCGGCGGTTACCCGCGTCCACGGCAGCAGCGAGAGCAGCACCGCCAGCGAGCCGATGTAGAAGATCAGGATCCGGTAGATAACCTGGTTAGTGGCTTTTGGAATGCTCACTTCCGGGTTATCCGCTTCGGCGGCGGTGATCCCCACCAGCTCCAGGCCACCGAAGGAGAACATGATGATCGCCATCATCATCACCAATCCGGTAAAGCCGTGGGGCAGGAAGCCGCCCTGTTCCCACAGGTTACGCACGGTGGCCTGCGGACCTGCGCTATCGCTAAACAGCAGCCAGCCGCCGAAGAGGATCATGGCAACCACGGCAATGACTTTAATAATGGCAAACCAGAACTCCATCTCCCCGAACACTTTGACGTTGGTCAGGTTGATGGCGTTGATGATGACAAAGAAGGCTGCCGCCGACATCCAGGTCGGGATCTCCGGCCACCAGAACTGGATATATTTCCCGACGGCGGTTAGCTCAGCCATCGCCACCAGCACGTAGAGCACCCAGTAGTTCCAGCCGGAGGCGAAGCCGGCAAACCCGCCCCAGTATTTGTAGGCGAAGTGGCTAAACGATCCGGCGACCGGCTCTTCAACCACCATTTCACCCAGCTGACGCATAATTAAGAACGCGATAAAACCAGCGATGGCATAGCCGAGGATGATTCCCGGCCCTGCGGACTGAATAACGGATGCGCTGCCCAGAAACAGACCCGTCCCGATAGCACCACCCAGCGCAATAAGCTGAATATGGCGGTTTTTAAGACCGCGCTTCAGCGTTTCACCGTGCTGTTGATCTTCCATCATGAAACCTCATATGTGGTTATTTTTTGTACGCTGTTGTGTGCGTGTACGTATAAAATTCCATTTTTGTATTTTTTTATTTACGTAAGCAGGATCTGAAATATCGGCCCATCTCTTTCGTAAGGCTCAGAATAGTGATAAGCGCGCAGGAATGCACCTGCTTTATGCAGGGGCAGCGGCGGGTTGGATGAAAAGCAAACATATGTAAATTCGCGTCGATTACCTCCAGCTACCACCACACTGTTTATTTAAAATAATTAAGCGCTTAATTTGATTTAATATGCAAAATATTGCTCACTGAATCGGTTCAATTAACAATTTCAAGGTTTCAAAGAGGTTAAATCTGCCTCTTAAGGGGTAACGGTATCTTTTGGGCAAAGTTACATTCCTGAAACGTCATTTCTGTAATGTTGTTAAAATGTGCAGGGTTCCCTGATTTCAATCAAAACCTGTATGGACAGAAGGTGAATACTTTGTTACTTTAGCGCTAAGAACGTGAAATTGGTAAGACCAATTTACTCCGGGCTAATGGCAGAGACAGGGAATAATGGCCTACAGCAAAATCCGCCAACCAAAACTATCCGATGTGATTGAGCAGCAACTGGAGTTCTTGATCCTTGAGGGGACACTGCGCCCCGGTGAAAAACTTCCACCTGAACGCGAGCTGGCTAAACAGTTCGACGTTTCCCGTCCTTCGCTCCGTGAGGCGATCCAACGTCTTGAAGCCAAGGGCCTGCTGCTTCGTCGCCAGGGCGGCGGTACGTTTGTCCAGAACAGCCTGTGGCAGAGCTTTAGCGACCCGCTGGTCGAACTGCTCTCCGATCATCCTGAATCCCAATTTGACCTGCTTGAGACGCGCCATGCGCTGGAAGGGATTGCCGCCTATTACGCGGCGCTACGCGGCACCGATGAAGATCGGGTGCGTATCCGCGAGCTGCACCACGCCATCGAGCTGGCGCAGACGTCAGGGGATCTTGATGCCGAGTCCAGCGCGGTGGTCCAGTATCAGATTGCTGTCACCGAAGCGGCGCATAATGTCGTGCTGCTGCATCTGCTACGCTGCATGGAGCCGATGTTAGCCCAGAACGTTCGCCAGAATTTTGAATTGCTCTATGCCCGCAGGGAGATGCTCCCGCTGGTAAGCAAACATCGCACCAGTGTTTTTGAGGCGATTATTGCCAGGGAACCGGAGCAGGCGCGTGAAGCGTCGCACCGCCACCTGGCGTTTATTGAGGAGATATTGCTGGATCGCAGCCGTGAGCAGAGCCGTCGGGAACGCTCAATGCGCAGGCTTCAGCAACGAAAGGACTAAGCGTGGTTCTTTAAACGCGCGGCAACTCACGCAGAACCTGTCTTATTGTATTTTCTGGCGAAAATACAATGGGACAGGTTCCAGACAATTAACGTAATCAGATAGATAAGGAATACCCCCATGTCAGAACGTCTCCAAAATGACGTGGATCCGATCGAAACTCGCGACTGGCAACAGGCGATCGAATCGGTCATCCGTGAAGAAGGTGTTGAGCGCGCTCAGTATCTAATTGAACAGATGCTTTCTGAAGCCCGCAAAGGCGGCGTGAAAGTAGCTGCAGGTGCAGGGGCTAACAACTACGTAAACACGATTGCCGTTGAAGACGAACCGGAATACCCGGGCAATCTGGATCTGGAACGCCGCATTCGTTCTGCAATCCGCTGGAACGCCATCATGACCGTTCTGCGCGCGTCCAAAAAAGATCTGGAGCTGGGCGGCCACATGGCGTCCTTCCAGTCTTCTGCAACCGTTTATGAAGTGTGCTTTAACCACTTCTTCCGCGCGCGCACCGAGAAAGACGGCGGCGACCTGGTATACTTCCAGGGCCACATCTCTCCGGGCGTCTACGCACGTGCGTTCCTGGAAGGTCGTCTGACTGAAGAGCAGATGAACAACTTCCGTCAGGAAGTGCATGGCAACGGCCTCTCTTCTTACCCGCACCCGAAACTGATGCCGGAATTTTGGCAGTTCCCGACCGTATCTATGGGTCTGGGCCCGATCGGTGCCATCTACCAGGCGAAATTCCTGAAATATCTGGAACACCGTGGCCTGAAAGATACCTCTCAGCAGACCGTTTACGCCTTCCTGGGCGACGGCGAGATGGATGAGCCAGAATCTAAAGGCGCGATCACCATCGCGACCCGTGAGAAGCTGGACAACCTGTGCTTCATCATCAACTGTAACCTGCAGCGTCTGGATGGTCCGGTAACCGGCAACGGCAAGATCATCAACGAACTGGAAGGCATCTTCGCCGGTGCTGGCTGGAACGTGATCAAAGTGATGTGGGGCGGTCGTTGGGATGAGCTGCTGCGTAAAGATACCAGCGGTAAACTGATCCAGCTGATGAACGAAACCGTTGACGGTGACTACCAGACCTTTAAATCCCGCGATGGCGCTTACGTGCGCGAGCACTTCTTCGGTAAATACCCGGAGACCGCAGCGCTGGTTGCCGACTGGACTGACGAGCAGATCTGGGCCCTGAACCGCGGTGGTCACGATCCGAAGAAAGTCTACGCTGCACTGAAAAAAGCGCAGGAAACCAAAGGTAAAGCGACTGTAATCCTGGCCCACACCGTTAAAGGTTACGGCATGGGTGATACCGCAGAAGGTAAAAACATCGCTCACCAGGTTAAGAAAATGAACATGGACGGCGTGCGCTATATCCGCGACCGTTTCAGCGTTCCAGTCACCGACGAGCAGGTGGAAAACCTCTCTTACATCACCTTCCCGGAAGGGTCTGAAGAGCACACCTACCTGCACGCCCAGCGTCAGAAGCTGAACGGCTACCTGCCGTCCCGCCAGCCTAAATTCAGCGAGAAGCTGGAGCTGCCTGCGCTGGAAGACTTCAAATCGCTGCTGGAAGAGCAGAACAAAGAGATCTCTACCACTATCGCTTTCGTTCGTGCCCTGAACGTGATGCTGAAGAACAAGTCGATCAAAGATCGTCTGGTTCCGATCATCGCTGACGAAGCGCGTACCTTCGGTATGGAAGGTCTGTTCCGCCAGATCGGTATCTACAGCCCGAACGGCCAGCAGTACACCCCGCAGGACCGTGAGCAGGTTGCTTACTACAAAGAAGACGAAAAAGGCCAGATCCTGCAGGAAGGCATCAACGAGCTGGGCGCAGGTTCCTCCTGGCTGGCTGCGGCGACCTCCTACAGCACCAACGATCTGCCGATGATCCCGTTCTACATCTACTACTCCATGTTCGGTTTCCAGCGTATCGGCGACCTGTGCTGGGCAGCAGGTGACCAGCAGGCGCGCGGCTTCCTGATCGGTGGTACTTCCGGTCGTACGACGCTAAACGGTGAAGGTCTGCAGCACGAAGATGGTCACAGCCATATTCAGTCGCTGACTATCCCGAACTGTATCTCCTACGATCCGTCCTATGCTTACGAAGTGGCAGTCATCATGCATGACGGCCTGCAGCGTATGTACGGCGAAGCGCAAGAGAACATCTACTACTACATCACCACGCTGAACGAAAACTACCACATGCCGGCTATGCCGCAGGGTGCAGAGGAAGGTATCCGTAAAGGTATCTACAAACTCGAAACCGTTGAAGGCGCGAAAGGTAAAGTTCAGCTGCTGGGCTCCGGTTCTATCCTGCGTCACGTCCGTGAAGCAGCGCAGATCCTGGCCAACGACTACGGTATTGGCTCTGATGTTTACAGCGTGACCTCCTTCACCGAGCTTGCTCGTGACGGCCAGGACTGTGAGCGTTGGAACATGCTGCACCCGATGGAAACCCCGCGCGTGCCGTACATCGCTCAGGTGATGAACGATGCACCGGCAGTGGCGTCCACTGACTATATGAAACTGTTCGCCGAGCAGGTTCGTACCTATGTACCGGCTGATGATTACCGCGTACTGGGTACCGACGGTTTCGGTCGCTCTGACAGCCGTGAAAACCTGCGTCACCACTTCGAAGTGGATGCATCTTACGTGGTGGTAGCAGCGCTGGGCGAACTGGCTAAACGTGGCGACATCGATAAGAAAGTGGTAGCGGAAGCTATCACCAAGTTCAATATCGATGCAGATAAAGTTAACCCGCGTCTGGCATAAGAGGTAAAAAGAGAATGGCTATCGAAATCAATGTACCGGACATCGGGTCGGACGAAGTAGAGATCACCGAGATTCTGGTCAACGTGGGCGACAAAGTTGAAGCTGAACAGTCGCTGATCGTCGTAGAGGGCGATAAAGCCTCTATGGAAGTCCCGTCTCCGCAGGCTGGCGTTGTTAAAGAGATCAAAGTCTCTGTTGGCGACAAAACCGAGACCGGTAAACTGATCATGATTTTCGATTCCGCCGACGGTGCAGCAGCTGCTGCACCTGCGCAGGAAGAGAAGAAAGAAGCCGCTCCGGCCGCTGCTCCAGCAGCTGCCGCGGCAGCGAAAGAAGTGAACGTGCCGGACATCGGCGGTGACGAAGTTGAAGTGACCGAGATCCTGGTGAAAGTGGGCGATACCGTTACCGCTGAGCAGTCCCTGATTGTCGTAGAGGGTGATAAAGCCTCTATGGAAGTCCCGGCACCGTTCGAAGGTACCGTATCCGAGATCAAGATCAACACCGGTGACAAAGTTTCTACCGGCTCCCTGATCATGATCTTCGAGGTCGCGGGCGCTGCCCCGGCTGCCGCCGCTGCCAAGCCGGAAGTGAAAGAGCAGGCTGCCGTTGCGCCGGCCGCTGCCGCTGGCGCGAAAGAAGTTCACGTGCCGGACATCGGCGGTGACGAAGTTGAAGTCACTGAAGTGATGGTGAAAGTAGGCGACAAAGTTGCCGCTGAACAGTCACTGATCACTGTAGAAGCCGACAAAGCCTCTATGGTAGTGCCTGCGCCGTTCGCCGGTACCGTTAAAGAGATCAAAATCAGCACCGGCGACAAAGTCTCTACCGGCTCCCTGATCATGGTCTTCGAAGTAGAAGGCGCTGCGCCTGCTGCTGCACCGGCCGCTGCCGCTCCGGCGCCAGCTGCTGCACCGGCTCAGGCTGCTAAACCTGCTGCGGCTCCGGCTGCGAAAGCAGAAGGCAAATCTGAGTTTGCTGAAAACGACGCTTACGTCCACGCGACCCCGCTGATCCGCCGCCTGGCGCGCGAGTTCGGTGTGAACCTGGCGAAAGTGAAAGGCACCGGTCGTAAAGGCCGTATCCTGCGCGAAGACGTTCAGGCTTACGTGAAAGACGCCGTTAAGCGCGCTGAGTCTGCACCTGCTGCCGCAACCGGTGGTGGTCTGCCAGGCATGCTGCCGTGGCCGAAAGTGGACTTCAGCAAGTTTGGTGAAGTTGAAGAAGTTGAGCTGGGCCGTATCCAGAAAATCTCTGGTGCCAACCTGAGCCGTAACTGGGTAATGATCCCGCATGTTACCCACTTCGACAAAACCGACATCACCGATCTGGAAGCGTTCCGTAAACAGCAGAACGCCGAAGCTGAGAAGCGCAAACTGGACGTGAAATTCACCCCGGTTGTCTTCATCATGAAAGCCGTTGCCGCTGCCCTGGAGCAGATGCCGCGCTTCAACAGCTCGCTGTCCGAAGATGCACAGCGCCTGACGCTGAAGAAATACATCAATATCGGCGTTGCGGTTGATACCCCGAACGGTCTGGTTGTTCCGGTCTTTAAAGACGTGAATAAGAAGAGCATCACCGAGCTGTCTCGTGAGCTGACCGTGATCTCCAAGAAAGCGCGTGATGGCAAGCTGACCGCTGGCGAAATGCAGGGCGGCTGCTTCACCATCTCCAGCATCGGCGGCCTGGGTACTACCCACTTCGCGCCGATTGTTAACGCGCCGGAAGTGGCCATCCTGGGCGTGTCTAAGTCCGCGATGGAGCCGGTATGGAATGGTAAAGAGTTCGTTCCGCGTCTGATG
>JBCNNW010000061.1:0-23100 GCA_039594205.1 Pseudescherichia sp.
CTTCGACGCAGTATGATTAAAGCGGCTCACGGAGCCGCTTTTTTTATGTCTACTCTGCGGCTTGCCTGGGGACGTTGGGGGCTTCTGCAGCATTGTAGGCCGGGCAAACGCAGTGCCGCCCGGCACGACAGAGTTAACTGATAAACGCCCGGTGGCGCTACGCTTATCGGGCCTGATCTGCTTAAGGTTCCACAGGCTGCCAGGGCTCAGTGGCGGCAAACGTATCGATCGCCTGCGCTTTCTTACCCGTCTCCCTGCCTAAATCAGCCTGATAGATCCGATCGTCCTGATTCACCATAAAGCTCATCACCCCGGTTTTTTGCCACTCTACCGGCCACGCCAGCAGGGCAAAACCCTGAGCACTGTCGCTCTGGATAATGCGGAAATGGTAGCCGTGGTAACCAACGCCCGGCTCGCCAGGGCTAAATGCCGGACCCAGCGGGCTGGGCGTTTCGCCTGGCTGTACCGGCCAGTAGAGGCCATCCTGCTGACCTTCGCTGCTGATAAGCCTGGTGGCATAGACTTGCTTACGCTGGCGGTAATCATACTGGGCGTCAACGTAGGCATGCATGGCTTCAATCGCCGACAGCTCGTTGCGGCCAATAGCGCGGGTGAGGATCTCCTCCTGCGCGGCGGACATATCAAAATGCCATCCTGCGGCGATTTTGACGATGGGGATCGGCAGCTGCCAGCCATCATCCCCAACGTTAAGATGGGCAACATCCCTCTGCTCGACGATCTGATGCTTCACCGCCCAGTCGCGGTTAAAGCGGGCAATGGCTTCCGGATCGACCTCTTCCTGCGGCAAAAACTGTCGCCAGTCATCACCCAGCACGGCAGCGAGCCGGGCCTCATTTTGATCGGCCACCGCCGCCGCAAAGGCGTTAGCCGCCTCGTCAGGAGTGGAAAACAGCTGCTGGGCATCACTCATAAAGGGCAGTGAGAGCAGCAGGGTACTTAAGAGAATGTTTTTCATTGTCGGCTCCCGATTAACGACGGCGCAATTCGCGGTGTTCAGACAGGCCTTCACGACCCGCACTACGCTGTTCAAGATTGCCGCTGTTGATGCGACGGCTCTGCTGGCCCCGCAGCTGCTGCGACTGCCACGACGGCGAGCGGCTGTCGTTGCCGCTAAAGGCGTTGGCGCGGGTACTTGCCAGCCGCTGCTCGCGCTGCAGATTCCTAGAGGTCGGGCGCTGTTGTCGCGTCTCGTGCCGCTGTTTCGCCTGCTGGATAGGACGCGGCGTATCGCTATCGTAGCCGCGATAGTTATTCCGCTGGGCAACCTTGTTAAGCTGCTGCGAGGCGGCTTTACGCTGGGCGTCACGAGAGGTAACGCCTGCTACGCTGCTGGTGGGCGCGTGGCTGCGCTGTTCAAACTGCGCCATGGCTGCCTGACGCTGGTTATCTCTTGAGGCAGCCGGTTGCTGCGTGGCGCTCAGTCCGCCGCTCACGTCAGTGGGGTGAAAACGCTGGGCAACCGCACCGTTGTGGTAGGGGACGCCGTCGCGATACGCCGGGTTATGCTGCCAGGTCATATTCTGCTCTTGCAGATGCTGGCCTGAGATACGGTTAAAGTTATTAACGTTGATGTTGATGTTGTCCCCGTTATGCTGATAGCCGTTGCCGTGATAGCCATCATCATGGTGATGATCGTCATCGTGGTGGTGATCGTCATCGTCCCAGTCGATGTTGCTGAACAGGGCATAGGTGGTGGCCACGCCCAGGCTATAACCAAAGCCTTTGACGAAGCTGTCTGCAAACTGCTGGCCGGGAGGCGGGGGCAGATAGACCGGCGGGTAGGCGGTGTTTGGCCAGCTGCCGTAGACCGTGGCGGGGTTGTAGTTAGGGACGTAAACCACCTGTGGATCGGCAGGTTCAATTTTGATTACCGTTGGGGCTGGCGCGGGCGCACTGCTGCTTTGCACCGTTGCAGGTGAGGATACTCTCTTCGACGTACTGCTTACCGTCTGCTGCGGCGTCGATTTTAGCGTCCCGGTCTGCTGGGCCAGCTGCCGTAGGCGCTGTACGGAGTCCATGACATCCTGCGGCTGGGCCAGAAACGCATCGCCAAGATTTTGCACCCACTCCGGGTTCTCGCCCATCAGCGCCATGAGCTGCGGAAAGGCGACCAGCGACTTCACGCTCGGATCCCACGGCTGGCCGGAGACCGCCTGAATGGCTGCATCGCCTTTTAGGGTCGGATTATCCCGTGACCACTGCACGGCCTGCACTACGTTGGCAGGGTAGGTAGCAGCCATTAAAACCTGAGAGAGCAGCGGATCGGGGTAGAGCGCTACCGGTGCGACCCATTGATCGATCTGCGCTGAGGTAAACGCGGGCTTCACTACCGGCGGCTGGGGTTGGGGAGTCACAGGCACCGTCTGGACAGGCGTTTCAGGGGTACGGCTTTTAACATAGAGCACGCCCGAGGCGGCAAACAGCCCGGCGCTGCACACGAGGGCCAGCGCAGCGTATTTAAAAGGCAGGGTCATTTTTTTCTCCCGATTTCCACAGAAATCGCAGGGTCAGATATAGCCTGAGTATGAAAGAGAAGAGATTTTATTTTTTGATTAATCTTGCGGGTGCGGAGAGCCAGCAAAAGAGGTAGCTAAAAATCCCTTTATCTTGCAAGGACAAAGGGCATTAGTTGAACCTTAACGATTCAGCTAATATTTAATGTTGCTTTTTTGTAAACAGATTAACACCCCCCCTAAATCCTGATATGCTGCCCAATGCGGTATCGGGCATTACCCTACAAACTACTGTTTACAGAAGCATGAAGAGATCGCCCGCCGCACTATGACAATGAGAGCGAGGAGAAATACCGTCGTGCTAGAAGAATACCGTAAGCACGTAGCCGAACGTGCTGCCCAGGGAATTGTACCCAAGCCTATCGATGCAACCCAAATGGCCGCACTGGTCGAGCTGCTGAAATCCCCGCCAGTGGGTGAAGAAGAGTTCCTGTTAGATCTGCTGTCCAACCGTGTTCCGCCGGGCGTCGATGAAGCCGCCTATGTAAAAGCGGGCTTCCTGGCCGCTATCGTCAAAGGTGAAGCCACCTCGCCGCTGATTACAGCGGAAAAAGCCGTTGAGCTGCTGGGCACCATGCAGGGTGGTTACAACATCCATCCGCTGATTGATGCGCTGGACAACGACGCGCTTGCCCCCATTGCTGCGAAAGCGCTCTCCCATACGCTGCTGATGTTCGACAACTTCTACGACGTGGAAGAGAAGGCGAAAGCGGGCAACGCCCACGCGCAGCAGGTGATGCTCTCCTGGGCTAACGCCGAGTGGTTCCTGAGCCGCCCGCCGCTGGCTGAAAAAATTACCGTCACCGTCTTTAAAGTGACCGGCGAAACCAACACCGATGACCTCTCTCCGGCACCGGATGCCTGGTCACGGCCGGATATCCCCCTGCACGCGCTGGCGATGCTGAAAAACGCCCGTGAAGGCATTGAGCCGGACGTGGCCGGTGCCGTTGGCCCGATCAAGCAGATTGAAGAGCTGAACAAAAAAGGGTTCCCGCTGGCCTACGTCGGTGACGTGGTCGGTACCGGCTCCTCACGTAAATCCGCCACCAACTCGGTGCTGTGGTTTATGGGCGACGACATTCCGTTCGTGCCGAACAAGCGCGGCGGCGGTCTGGTGCTGGGCGGCAAAATCGCCCCTATCTTCTTCAACACCATGGAAGATGCCGGCGCGCTGCCCATCGAAGTGGACGTGAACAACCTGAACATGGGCGACGTGATTGACGTATACCCGTTTAAAGGCGAAGTGCGTAACCACGAGACCGGCGAGCTGCTGGCTACCTTTGAACTGAAAACCGACGTGCTGATCGACGAAGTCCGCGCTGGGGGCCGTATTCCGCTGATTATCGGCCGTGGCCTGACTACCAAGGCGCGCGAAGCGCTGGGCATGCCGCACAGCGACGTCTTCCGCAGCGCGAAACCGGTTGAAGCCAGCAACAAGGGCTTCTCGCTGGCGCAAAAAATGGTGGGCCGCGCCTGTGGCGTGACCGGTGTTCGCCCTGGCGAATACTGCGAACCGAAAATGACCTCGGTTGGCTCGCAGGACACCACCGGTCCGATGACCCGTGATGAACTGAAAGATCTGGCCTGCCTCGGCTTCTCTGCCGACCTGGTGATGCAGTCCTTCTGCCATACTGCGGCCTATCCGAAGCCGGTGGACGTAACCACGCACCATACGCTGCCAGATTTCATCATGAACCGTGGCGGCGTCTCTCTGCGCCCGGGCGATGGCATCATCCACTCCTGGCTGAACCGTATGCTGCTGCCAGACACCGTTGGCACCGGCGGTGACTCCCACACCCGCTTCCCGGTAGGGATCTCCTTCCCGGCAGGCTCTGGTCTGGTGGCGTTTGCCGCCGCGACCGGCGTGATGCCGCTGGATATGCCGGAGTCGGTGCTGGTGCGCTTTAAAGGCACCATGCAGCCGGGTATTACCCTGCGCGATCTGGTACACGCGATTCCGCTGTACGCGATCCGTCAGGGGCTGCTGACCGTTGAGAAGAAAGGGAAGAAAAACATCTTCTCTGGCCGTATTCTCGAGATCGAAGGTCTGCCGGAGCTGAAAGTGGAGCAGGCCTTTGAACTGGCCGATGCTTCTGCCGAGCGTTCCGCTGCGGGCTGTACCATCAAGCTGGATAAGGCACCGATCACCGAGTACCTGACCTCCAACATCGTGCTGCTGAAGTGGATGATTGCGGAAGGCTACGGCGATCGCCGTACCATCGAGCGTCGTATCCAGGGCATGGAGAAGTGGCTGGCGGATCCGCAGCTGCTGGAAGCCGATGCCGATGCCGAGTACGCCGCGGTCATCGAGATCGATCTGGCTGATATCAAAGAGCCGATCCTCTGCGCGCCGAACGATCCGGATGATGCACGTCTGCTCTCTGACGTGGCCGGTGAGAAGATTGACGAAGTGTTTATCGGCTCGTGCATGACCAACATCGGTCACTTCCGCGCTGCTGGTAAGCTGCTGGACAGCCATAAAGGCCAGCTGCCGACCCGTCTGTGGGTCGCGCCGCCAACCCGTATGGATGCCGCTCAGCTAACGGAAGAGGGCTACTACAGCGTCTTCGGTAAGAGCGGGGCGCGTATTGAGATCCCAGGCTGCTCGCTGTGCATGGGTAACCAGGCGCGCGTAGCCGATGGTTCAACGGTGGTGTCGACCTCGACGCGTAACTTCCCGAACCGTCTGGGTACCGGAGCGAACGTCTTCCTGGCATCAGCTGAGCTGGCGGCGGTCTCTTCGCTGCTGGGTAAACTGCCGACGCCGGACGAGTACCAGATCTTTATGGCGCAGGTCGATAAGACGGCGGTGGATACCTATCGCTATCTGAACTTTGACCAGCTCGGTCAGTACACTGAAAAGGCCGACGGCGTGATCTTCCAGACCGCCGTGTAAGTCAGACAAGGCCGGGCAAATCTGCCCGGCTTTTAAATGCCCCAGAAAATCAGATTAATTGCGTTTTTTATCTCATCGGCGTGGCGACTCGCGTCTGCGAGAGCTTCACCAATTACCTCGGTAGATACGCTTGCGAGTTCAGTTGTAACCAGCCTGAAATGCTTTTCATCAAGAACAATTTGCGGAAATAGGGTTTTATTGACCTTCTCAGAAAAGTAGTGCGCTTCAGTAAGTGGAATAACCATTCGCCGTTCCGGCGTCTCGACAATATCGCTCTGTACATCAACAAACATTTTGTAAGCGCTTTGCCGTTTGTATTGATAAACCACGAATTGCATGATCACCAGTTCCTGTTTTCATCCGCGAAAGAACCATGCTGCGCGATAAACCTGGCGACCTCTTCCATCCCTTCACGGTTATCCTTTTTCCACTCTTCAGCCTTAATCCGACGGGCTTCCTGACCTATCGCCTCGTTAACCAGGCCAGAGATATTAACGCCAGCAGCGCTCAGGATCTGATAGCTCTCTTTGTCGACAGTAACGCTGACGCGATGTTTCATCATGGAGTCCTCTTGTAGCATACTTAAAGTACATACTGACAGTATGTACTCGTTATGCTTGTAGGATAGCGCTCTTTGCTTGATAAGTGAACGTCGAGTCTGCCTGTTTGCGTAGCGCGTTCCCGTATCAATACAAACTGTTTTTATTTCCTGTCCTTCTCTCCATGACGCTGTTTTTCTTCTTCGCGGCTGCGATAATTACTCTATTGCGGATGTGAGGAAAAAAACATGGATTACGAATTCTTACGCGACATCACGGGCCAGGTGAAAGTGCGCATGTCGATGGGCCACGAAGTGGTCGGACACTGGTTTAACGAAGAGGTAAAAGAGAATCTGGCCCTGCTGGATGAAGTGGAGCAGGCGGCAAAAACCGTCAAGGGCAGCGAGCGTCAGTGGCAGCGGATTGGTCACGAATACACGCTCTGGATGGACGGAGAAGAGGTCATCATCCGCGCTAACCAGCTGGCGTTCTCCGGGGATGAGATCGAAGAGGGGATGAGCTACTACGACGAAGAGAGCCTGTCGCTGTGCGGCGTTGAAGATTTCCTTCAGGTTGTGGCGGCGTACCGCACGTTTATTCAGCAGAAGTAACCTGATTTAAAAAGATTGTCGGAGCGTCCCTGCTCCGGCTTCAGAAGAGATTACACGGCGGGAATATTGCGCGCGTAGTAGATCTCGCGCATCTCTTTCCACAGCGCTTCAGTAATGACTGCCCGCTCTTCGGCGGTGAGATCTTCCGGACGGGTATGGAACATATAGTGCTTCAGGTCGAACTCTTTCAGCATCATCTTGGTATGGAAGATGTTCTCCTGATAGACGTTCACGTCCACCATGTCATATAGGGACTTCATATCCTCAGAGAGGAAGTTCTGAATCGAGTTGATCTCATGGTCAATGAAGTGCTTCATGCCGTTGATGTCGCGGGTAAAGCCGCGCACGCGGTAGTCAACGGTGACGATGTCCGACTCCAGCTGATGGATCAGGTAGTTCAGTGCCTTCAGCGGGGAGATGACGCCGCAGGTTGAGACCTCAATGTCGGCGCGGAAGGTGCACAGGCCGCCTTCCGGATGGCTCTCCGGATAGGTGTGCACGCAGATGTGGCTCTTATCGAGATGGGCAACCACCGTCTCCGGCAGCGGGCCGGGGTGCGCGGTTTTATCAATCAGGGTCGGATCGACCGGCTCTTCGCTCACCAGAATCGTCACGCTGGCCCCCTGCGGCTCATAGTCCTGGCGGGCAACGTTGAGGATGTTCGCGCCGATAATGGAGCAGGTCTCGGTGAGGATCTCCGTCAGGCGGTTGGCATTATAGAGTTCGTCGATATAGGCAATATAGCCGTCACGCTCTTCGGCGGTTTTGGCATAACAGATATCGTAGATACAAAAACTCAGGCTTTTGGTCAGGTTGTTAAAGCCATGCAGTTTCAGTTTTTTCAATTTTCATCACCTCCTGAGGAGAGCGCATCCAGCAGGTATTGCGGCAGGGCAAAGGATGCCGTATGGACAGCCGGATTGTAGTAGCGGCAGGTCAGGGCAGCGTTGTGGAAGCGCGCCTGAATTATCTCAGTAGAGAGGTTACGCAGGATCTCGTTGTCCGTCGCCCAGGCGAAGGTCATGATGCCGCCGTAGTAGGTGGGCACCGCCGCCTGATAGAAACTCACATCGCTAAAGTAGTGGCTCAGCTTTTTGTGGCTGCCCACCGCCTCATCCTGCTGCAGGAAGCTTACGCCGTTCTGGGCAACGAAGATCCCGCCTGGATTCAGGCAGCGCTTGCAGCCCGCATAGAAGTCGGAGGTAAACAGGCTCTCGCCCGGCCCCACCGGATCGGTGCAGTCAGAGATAATCACGTCAAAGGTTTGCGCGGTCTGGTTAACGAAATTGACGCCGTCGTCAATCACCAGCGTAAAGCGCGGATCGTCGTAGCTGCCTGCGTTGTGGTTCGGCAGATACTGGCGGCAGAATGAGACAACCCCTTCGTCGATCTCGACCATGGTGATGGTCTCAACGTTTTTATGCCGGCTCACTTCGCGCAGCATCGCGCCGTCGCCGCCGCCGATGATCAGCACATGCTTCGCCTGGCCGTGGGCCAGCAGCGGAACGTGGGTCATCATTTCGTGATAGATAAATTCGTCACGCTCGGTGGTCTGGACAACGCCGTCCAGCGCCATCACGCGGCCAAAGGCGGCGTTCTCAAAGATGATCAGATCCTGGTGGTCGGTCTTCTCGTGGTAGAGCACGTTATCAACGGTAAAGTACTGACCAAACTGGTCATGCAGCGTTTCATGCCACTGGCGGGTATCAGCCATGCATCCTCCTTCGTTAACATCCACACAAAATGGGCGCAACATCATAGCTAACTACAGCCGCTGATGCACGGCTATAACTTTAGCAGGGGAGGAGGGTTTACGTTACTTGACGTACGCCAGCAGGCTGAGAGAGTCCCGGGCCAGCGCTTTGCATTTTTTGGCAACCGGAATGCCAATGCCGCTGAGATCGCGATAGCTATCTTCGCCGAGGGATTTCATATCAAAGGTGTCGTAGTTGCTCAGATCCCACTGGTTCTGCTGGGCAAAAAACACCAGCGCCCGGCGGATCTGGCCATTCGGTAGATTCTGGTAACCACAGTCGTTTTTCAGAAACACGAACACCGCCGTCAGATCGGCCATGTCCTCGGCTTCAGACTCGCTGAGCGCATAACTATTTGCTGACATCGCCAGCAGGCTGGTGAACACAACGGTTCTGAAAAACATCTTCATTCTTCTTACCAAAACATCACGGAAATTAAACGTTAGCATACTTGGGGGTAAGGCGACGATCTTTATTATTCGCCTTTCGCTTGACCTTGCCGCAGGGGCAGGGTTTAAGCTCAGGAGACCGTTTGCCGACGATAAGGATTCGACTATGCAACGCCGTGATTTTCTCAAATATTCCGCTGCGCTTGGCGTTATCGGCGCATTGCCGACATGGGCGCGGGCCGCCGCAACAGGGGGGCAAACGACGCTGCCCATTCCCGATCTGCTCACCCCCGACGCTCAAAACCGCATCAGGCTTACCGTGCAGCCTGGCTCCTCTACCTTTGGCGAGAAAACCGCCACGACCTGGGGCTACAACGGTAATCTGCTGGGACCCGCGCTTCAGCTGCGCCAGGGTAAAGCGGTGACGGTGGAGATCCGTAACCGACTCGCGGAAGAGACCACCGTTCACTGGCACGGGCTGGAGGTGCCGGGTGAGGTTGATGGCGGGCCGCAGGGGATCATCCCGGCGGGTGGCGCGCGGGAAGTAACCTTCACGCCCGATCAGCGGGCGGCTACCTGCTGGTTCCATCCCCATCAGCACGGCAAAACTGGCCATCAGGTCGCGATGGGTCTGGCGGGACTGGTACTGATCGAGGACAACGAGAGCCGCATGCTGCGTCTGCCGAAGCAGTGGGGCATCGACGACGTGCCGGTGATTGTGCAGGACAAACGTCTGGCTGCCGACGGCCAGATCGATTACCAGCTCGACGTGATGAGCGCGGCGGTGGGCTGGTTCGGCGATACCCTGCTGGCAAACGGAACGGTCTATCCGCAGCACGCGGCCCCGCGCGGCTGGCTGCGTCTGCGTCTGCTGAACGGCTGCAATGCGCGAACCCTTAACTTTGCCCTCAGCGACGGACGTCGAATGTATGTTATCGCCAGCGACGGCGGTCATCTCGCCGAGCCGGTTGTGGTGACGGCGCTGCCGGTGCTGACCGGGGAGCGTTTTGAGGTGCTGGTGGATATCAGCGACGGCAAGCCGGTCGATCTGGTTACGCTGCCCGTCAGCCAGATGGGAATGGCCCTGCCACCATTTGACCAGCCGCACCCGGTCCTGCGCATTCAGCCGCTGCGGGTGACCGCTTCCGGCACGCTGCCCGATACCCTGGTTAACGTGCCAGCGCTGCCGGAACTTACCGGCTTAACCCAGCGCACCTTCCTCCTGTCGATGGATCCGATGCTCGATATGATGGGCATGCAGGCGCTGAAGGATAAGTACGGCGACAAGGGCATGACCGGGATGCACCACGGCGACATGATGGGTCACATGAATATGAACATGGATCACGGCGGCCACGGCGGCGAGTTTGATTTCCACAGCGCCAACCGCATCAACGGTAAAGCCTTTGATATGCATAACCCGCTGTTTGCCGCGAGCAAAGGGCAGTATGAGCGCTGGGTGATTTCAGGGGAGGGGGACATGATGCAGCATCCTTTCCATATTCACGGCACGCAGTTCCGCATTCTGTCTGAAAACGGCAAGCCGCCAGCGGCTCATCGGTCAGGCTGGAAGGATACGGTAAACGTCTACGGGGCGCGCAGCGAGGTGCTGGTGAAGTTCGATCATGATGCTCCGAAGGAGCATGCCTACATGGCGCACTGTCATCTGCTGGAGCACGAAGATACGGGAATGATGATGGGATTTGTCGTTTAGCAGGGAGAGTGTAGGCCGGGTAAGCGTAGCGCCACCCGGCGTCAGGTGTCCTGTTCGACATCGTAACGCCCGGCAGCGCAAAGCTTGCCGGGCCTACAGGTACTACAAAGACTCTATTACTTCTCGTCGTCAGGCAGCGCGTAGGCAACGATATAGTCGCCCATCCTGGTACCGAACGAACCGTGACCGCCCGCAGAGATGACAACGTACTGCTTGCCATTCACTTCATAGGTCATCGGCGTCGCCTGGCCACCCGCTGGCAGACGGCCCTGCCACAGCTTCTCACCGTTGCTCATATTGTAGGCGCGCAGATAGTTGTCTGCGGTTGCCGCGATGAACAGCACGTTACCGGCGGTAGAGATTGGGCCGCCCAGCATGGGCATACCGGTAGTGAACGGCAGTGGGATCGGCATCGGGAACGGCAGGCTATCCTGCGGGGTACCGATACGTTTCTTCCAGACGACCTCGTTGGTTTTCAGATCCAGCGCAGAGATATAACCCCAGGCAGGCTGTTTACACGGCAGGCCAATCGGCGACAGGAACGGGTTGAGGGTGACACCGTACGGCACGCCGTACTGCGGCTGAATACCTGATTCAGAGCCGGTACCCTGGCCATTTTCCGGCTCTTCCATCGGGTTACCCGGACCACGCGGCATCAGCTTAGAGACAAACGGCAGCGCCATCGGGTTGGCAATTGCCACCTGACGGTGCGGATCGACAGAGATACCGCCCCACTCAAACATCCCCAGGTTACCCGGGAACACCAGCGTACCCTGCTCAGACGGCGGCGTGAAGATGCCTTCGTAGCGCAGATTCTGGAAGATCACGCGGCACACCAGCTGGTCAAACATAGTGGCACCCCACATGTCTGCCCCGCTCAGATCTTTCTTCGGACGGAAGCTCAGATCGGAGAATGGCTGGGTTTTGGTAACGTAGTCGCCTTTGGCCGCACCCTGCGGAACCGGCTTCTCTGGCGCTGGAACTACCAGCTGACCGTTACGGCGATCCAGCACGAAGATGTTACCGGTTTTCGCCGGGGCATAGATTACCGGTACGGTTTGACCCTTAACGGTAATATCTGCCAGCGTCGGCTGGGACGGCATATCCATATCCCACAGATCGTGGTGTACGGTCTGATAGCTCCACGCCAGTTTACCGGTGGTGGCATTCAGCGCCACGATAGAGCTGGCGTAACGCTCCTGCTCCGGCGTACGGTTACCGCCCCAGATGTCTGGCGTGGTCACGCCCATCGGCAGGTAGACCAGATCCAGTTTGGCATCATAGGCCGCCGGTGCCCAGGAGTTCGGCGAGTTAGGCGTGAAGTGATGCTCGTCCGCCGGAATGGCGTTCGGATCTTTCGCACCCGGATCGAAGGCCCACAGCAGCGCCCCGGTATTGATGTCGAAGCCGCGAATAACGCCAGACGGTTCACGGGTAGAGTAGTTATCGGTTACCGCACCGGCAATGACAATTACCTTGTTGGTAACGATCGGCGGCGAGGTCGGCTCGTACATGCCTGGGGTAGTGACCGGCATGTTGGTTTGCAGGTTCAGAATACCTTTGTTAGCAAAGGATTCGCACAGCTTGCCGTTGTCGGCGTTGACGGCGAACAGACGACCATCGTTTACCGGCAGAATGATGCGGCGCGGACAGTTAGCGACCACGTCCGGGCTGGCATTGTTGGCGTTCGCCTCATGATACGAGACGCCACGGCAGGTCACGTGCTGGAACGAAGGATTGGTGTTCAGCTGTGGATCGAAGTGCCACTTCTCTTTACCGGTCGCAGCGTCGAGAGCAAACAGACGCTGGTGCGCGGTGCAGAGGAACAGGGTATCGCCAACCTTAATCGGCGTGACTTCGTTGGTGATCTCACCCGGATCGGTTGGCAGCTTCAGATCGCCTGTACGGAATACCCAGGCCTCTTTCAGCTTATGCACGTTGTCGGCGTTGATCTGCTTCAGCGGGGAGTAGCGCTGACCCTCCTGGTTACGACCATAGGCCGGCCAGTCGGCGTCTGCCACCTCGGAGATCGGTGCAGCAGGCGTCGCATCAGCGCTCAGCGTGCCGTTAATCTCCTGCGGATCGTTAAAGCCTGCCCAGGTCAGCATCCCGCCGCTGATCACCAGCGCCACCAGCAGGGCGGCGACCGCACCGTTGGCAGGCACGATCAGGCGACGCCAGACAAACGGCAGCACCAGCCAGATACCAAAGAAGACAAGGATGTCGCTGCGCGGCGTCAGCGCCCAGAAGTCGAAGCCGACTTCCCAGACGCCCCAGATCATGGTGCCGAGCAGGAGCGCAGCGTACAGCCAGAGCGCTGCACGCTTGCTGCGCCACAGCAGCCAGGCAACGGCAAGCATCAGAAGACCAGCAACAGGGTAGTACCAGGAGCCGCCAACGGCGACCAGCCAGACCCCACCGATCAGAAGAAATAGCCCGCATAATGCTGCAAACAGGGCTGTTAACGTCACGAGCACGCGCGACGTCCGGGGTTTTGTTTCTGCCATAGAAGAGACTCTTTTGGGATGTTTAATATTTTGATAGCAATTAATTATAGGATTTAACAAGTGTGACAGTCATCACATATTTGGCTTTTATTAACTCACCACCCTAATAAAAGCATTTGCTGGTATACTGACGCGCTAATGAATTGATGCCGGAATAGAGGCTATCCGCATCGAATGAGTGGTTATAAAATCAAACGGTTAGCATATGAAACATACTGTTGAAGTGATGATCCCGGAAGCGGAGATCAAAGCGCGTATTAGTGAACTGGGTCGTCAAATTACCGAGCGCTATCAGGAGAGCGGCAGCGAAATGGTGCTGGTGGGCCTGTTGCGCGGCTCTTTTATGTTTATGGCCGATCTGTGCCGTGAAGTGCAGGTGCCGCACGAGGTCGATTTTATGACCGCCTCCAGCTACGGCAGCGGTATGTCCACCACCCGTGATGTAAAAATCCTCAAGGATCTGGACGAAGACATTCGCGGTAAGGACGTGCTGATCGTCGAAGATATTATCGACTCCGGGAACACGCTCTCTAAAGTGCGTGAGATCCTCAGCCTGCGCGAGCCGAAGTCGCTGGCGATCTGCACCCTGCTGGATAAACCGTCGCGCCGGGAAGTTGACGTGCCGGTAGAGTTTGTTGGCTTCTCGATTCCGGACGAGTTTGTGGTGGGTTACGGCATCGACTATGCCCAGCGCTATCGCCATCTGCCCTACGTAGGCAAAGTCGTACCGCTGGATGAGCAGGCATAAAAATGCCCGGTAGCGCGAAGCGTGCCGGGCAGTTGTAGGCCGGGTAGGGCGTAAGCCGCCACCCGGCGTTGCCACTTATTTGTGGTTAATATGCTTCTGGCTGATATTCGCGATACCTTTGCGATAGCCCTGCTCCAGGGTGTCGCGGCTGGTGGCGGTGACGTCAAGATCGCGCAGCAGGCCATCGTGAATACCGTAGGCCCAGCCGTGAATCGTCACGTTCTGCCCGCGTTTCCACGCCGACTGCATGATGGTTGAGTGGCCCAGGTTATAGACCTGCTCCATCACGTTCAGCTCGCAGAGGGTGTCGAGGCGACGCTCTTCCGGCATTTCGCTCAGCAGCGGCGTGTGCTTGAGCCAGATGTCACGGATATGCAGCAGCCAGTTGTTGATCAGACCCAGCTCGGGGTTTTCAACCGCTGCCTGTACGCCGCCGCAGCCGTAGTGCCCGCAGATGATGATGTGCTCAACTTCCAGCACGTCTACCGCGTACTGTACCACCGACAGACAGTTCAGGTCGGTGTGAATAACCAGGTTGGCAACGTTACGGTGAACGAACAGCTCGCCCGGCTCCAGGCCGGTCAGGCGCTCGGCGGGAACGCGGCTGTCGGAGCAGCCAATCCACAGGAAGCGCGGCTTCTGTGCCTTGGCCAGGGTCTCGAAAAATCCGGGATCCTCTTCCACCAGCATTTTTGACCATAGTGCATTGTTGCTGATGAGTGTATCTATATCTTTCATGGCGGTTAACGACCTGTAACCAAGTAATAGCGTTGAGCTAATATAGGTCAACTCCATTTAATTTTAAACCACACATAGAGTGTCAGAAAAAAGGTAAGCGAAACGACATGACCATTGCACTGGAGCTTGAGCAGCTTAAAAAAACCTATCCGGGCGGCGTGCAGGCGCTGCGCGGCATTGATTTAAAAGTAGAAGCGGGTGACTTCTATGCGCTTCTGGGACCCAACGGTGCGGGTAAATCGACCACTATTGGCATCGTCAGCTCGCTGGTAAATAAAACGTCGGGGCGGGTGAGCGTCTTTGGTTACGACCTGCAAAAAGACGTGGTGAACGCCAAGCGTCAGCTTGGCCTGGTGCCGCAGGAGTTCAACTTCAACCCCTTTGAGAGCGTGCAGCAGATCGTTGTCAACCAGGCGGGCTACTATGGCGTTGAGCGTCACGAAGCGCTGATCCGCAGCGAAAAGTACCTGAAGCAGCTCGATCTATGGGAAAAACGCAACGAAAAGGCACGGATGCTCTCCGGCGGGATGAAACGCCGTCTGATGATCGCCCGGGCGCTGATGCATGAGCCAAAACTGCTGATCCTCGACGAACCCACCGCCGGGGTGGACATTGAGCTGCGTCGCTCCATGTGGGGCTTTCTGAAAGATTTGAACGCTCAGGGCACAACCATTATCCTCACCACCCACTACCTGGAAGAGGCGGAGATGCTCTGCCGCAACATCGGCATTATCCAGCACGGCGAGCTGGTGGAGAACACCTCCATGAAGTCGCTGCTGGCCAAGCTGAAATCTGAGACCTTTATCCTCGATCTGGCCGCAAAAAGCCCGCTGCCGAAGCTGGAAGGCTATCAGTACCGGCTGGTGGACACCTCAACTCTGGAGGTGGAAGTGCTGCGTGAGCAGGGGATCAACAGCGTCTTTAGCCAGCTGAGCGCTCAGGGAGTACAGGTATTAAGTATGCGTAACAAAGCCAACCGTTTAGAAGAGCTGTTTGTCACGCTGGTACACAATAAAAAAGGAGACCACGCATGATGCAGCTCTACTGGGTCGCGCTAAAAAGTATCTGGCATAAAGAGATCCAGCGCTTTATGCGCATCTGGATCCAGACCCTGGTTCCACCAGTGATCACCATGACCCTCTATTTCATCATCTTCGGCAATCTGATCGGATCGCGGATCGGAGAGATGCATGGCTTCACCTACATGCAGTTTATCGTTCCCGGCCTGATCATGATGGCAGTGATCACTAACGCCTATGCCAACGTTGCCTCGTCGTTCTTCAGCGCCAAGTTTCAGCGTAACATTGAGGAGCTGCTGGTGGCTCCGGTGCCAACGCACGTGATTATCGCTGGCTACGTTGGCGGCGGCGTGGCGCGCGGGCTGTGCGTCGGCGTGCTGGTCACGGCGGTGTCGCTCTTCTTCGTGCCGTTCCAGGTGCATTCGTGGCTGTTTGTTGGTCTGACCCTGCTGCTGACGGCGGTGCTCTTCTCGCTCGCGGGCCTGCTCAACGCGGTGTTTGCGAAAACCTTTGATGATATCAGCCTGATCCCGACCTTCGTGCTGACGCCGCTCACCTACCTCGGCGGGGTATTCTACTCTCTGACTCTGCTGCCGCCGTTCTGGCAGGGGCTGTCGCACCTTAATCCAATCGTTTATATGATCAGCGGTTTCCGCTTCGGCTTCCTGGGAATTAGCGACGTGCCGCTGGTGATGACCGTCGGCGTGTTGGCGGTGTTTATCGTCGGGTTCTACCTGCTCTGCTGGTATCTGATCCAGCGTGGACGTGGCCTGCGTAGCTAATCCCAATGCTCATGCGTCTCCTGCTGGCGCTGCTCCTGGTATGGAGCAGCGCCGCCTCCGCCCGCCTGTTGGATCAGGACTCCCCGGCTCGCTATATGCAGACCACCGAGGCCGCTGCCGTCTGGGCGCAGATTGGCGACCGGGTGATCAACGTCGGCTATTTGCAGGCGGGGCAGATTATTGCGGTGATGAGCGGGGAGGGGGACTACAGCGCCTTTCGCTTCGGCTTTGGCCGGGCCTTTATCGACAAGGGCCATCTGGAGCCGGTGCGCGGTAAAAAACGGGTGCAGGATCGGCTGGGAGATCTCAATAAGCCTCTCAGTAACCAGAACCTGATCACCTGGAAAGCGACCCCGCTCTACAGCGGACCTAACGTTCGTAGCGCCCCGTTGGGCATGCTGGCGGAGAACCTGCGCTACCCCATCGTCGGCAAGCTGCGCGACGGGCTGAACCAGACCTGGTTCCAGATCCGCATCGGCGACCGGCTGGCCTATATCAGCAGCCTGGATGCGCAGGAGGATCATGGCATCCCGGTGCTCACCTACCACCACATTCTGCGCGATGAAGAGAACACCCGCTTCCGCCACACCTCGACCACCACCTCGGTGCGGGCCTTCAGCAATCAGATGACCTGGCTGCGGGATCGGGGCTATACCACCCTGACCATGTATCAGCTGGAGGGCTACCTGAAGAACCGGCTCAACCTGCCGGCCCGCTCGGTGGTCATCACCTTTGACGATGGCCTGAAGTCGATCAGCCGCTATGCCTATCCGATCCTCAAGCAGTACGGCTTTAAGGCGACGTCGTTTACCATCTCATCGCGCATTAAAGCTTACCCGCAGCGCTGGGATCCAACATCGCTACAGTTTATGAGCATCTCCGAGCTGCGCGGCATTCAGGACGTCTTTGATATCCAGTCGCACACCCACTTTCTGCATCGGATCGATGCCGCTCGCCATCCTATTCTGCTCAGCCGCAGCTACCACATCATTGAGTTCGATTTTGCCCACTCGCGCCGGGCGCTGTCGCAGTTTAATCCGCACGTGGACTATCTCTCCTATCCCTTTGGCGGTTACAACGAGAAAGCGATCGAGGCCGCGCGGGATGCCGGTTTTCATATGGCGGTGACCACGGTGAAGGGGAAAGTGAAGCCGGGGGATAATCCGTTCTTACTGAAGCGACTCTATATCTTAAGAACGGATCCGTTAGAGGAGATGGCACGGCTGGTCGGCAACCAGCCGTAGGGATCAGGCAACCTGCACCGGCACTGCTTTCGCTTTGCGGCTCATCTCGTTGTCGCCGTCAAAGTAGGCGACCTTCGGCTGCCAGCTGCGGGCCTGCTCGTCCGGCATCGTCACGTAGCTGGCGATGATCAGGATGTCGCCTACGTCGGCACAGTGGGCCGCCGCGCCGTTGACCGAGATGATTTTTGAGCCGCGCTCGCCGGCAATCGCATAGGTGGAGAAGCGCTTGCCGTTGGTCACGTTGTAAATATCGATGGCTTCGTATTCCAGAATACCAGCCGCCTCAAGGAAATCCTGGTCAATAGCGCAGGAGCCTTCATAGTGCAGATCTGCCTGAGTCACTTTGACGCGGTGGAGCTTGCCTTGCAGCATAGTGCGGATCATAACGTCTACCTTTGTGCTTGTGTTGGCCCGGCCGCCTGCGCCGCCGGGAGTAAAAAGTGGCCGCCTCAGCTCGCCGAGGGCGCGGTCAGCTCTACCGTCACGTTGTCGATAAGACGCGCCTGGCCAAGCCATGCCGCCATCAGGATCACCGCCCGCTGGCTGGCATCGGTCAGCGCCAGCAGCGTATCGGCATCGCGGATCTGGATCTCATCGGTACGAAAACCGGCTTCGTCCAGCGCCTGTCCGGCCTCGACAATCATCTCTTCCAGCTGGCGACTGCCCGCCCGCAGCTTCGCCGCCAGAGCGTTCATCTCTTTGCTCAGCGCCGGGGCGATTTTACGCTGCTCCGCCGTGAGATAGCCGTTACGTGAGCTAAGCGCCAGACCGTCTTTGGCTCGCACCGTTGGCACGCCAACGATGTCGATATCGTAGCCCATGTCGGCTACCATCTTGCGGATCACCGCCAGCTGCTGGAAGTCTTTCTCACCAAAGCAGGCAACGTCCGGCTGGACCAGGTTAAAAAGCTTGCTGACGATGGTCGCCACGCCGCGGAAATGGCCCGGACGGCTTGCGCCCTCCAGCATGGTAGAGAGGCCCGGAACGTCAACGTAGGTCTGCTCGCCGGTGCCCTGGGGATAAACCTGGTCGGCGGCAGGGGCGAAGACAAAATCCACCTTACGCTTGTTCAGCTTCTCGCAATCTTCCTGCAGGGTGCGTGGGTAGCGCTGCAGATCGTCAGGACGGTCAAACTGCATTGGATTAACAAAAATGCTCACCACCACCACATCGGCATGGGTTTTCGCTTCGTCAACCAGCTGCATATGGCCATCGTGCAGGTTGCCCATGGTCGGTACCAGCGCAATACGCTGGCCCTCACGGCGCAGCCGACGAATATGCTGGCGCAGCAGCGGCAGGGTTTCAATAATCAACACGCGTAGGCTCCTTAGTGAAAACTGTGCTCTTCGCCGGGATAGGTTCCCGCTTCGACTTCGCTCACGTACTGGCGCACGGCGGCGCGCATGTCGCCTGTGCCGGTCAGGAAGTTTTTGGCAAATTTGGGAATATGGCCGCCGGTGATGCCGAACGCATCGTGCATCACCAGGATCTGGCCGTCGGTGACGTTGCCCGCACCGATGCCAATCACCGGGATGGTCAGCGCCTCGGTAATACGCTTCGCCAGCGCAACCGGCACGCACTCCAGCACCAGCAGCTGTGCGCCAGCCGCCTCTAACGCCAGAGCATCGTCAAACAGCGTCTGGGCCGCGTCGCCACGTCCCTGCACCTTGTAGCCACCAAAGACGTTTACCGACTGCGGGGTCAGCCCCAGGTGGCCGCACACCGGCACGGCGCGCTCGGTTAGCATGGTGACCGTTTCGGCCAGCCAGCGGCCCCCCTCGATTTTGACCATGTTGGCTCCGGCGCGCATCACGGTGGCGGCGTTGGCAAAGGCCTGCTCCGGGGTGGCATAGGCCATAAAGGGCAGGTCGGCGAGCAGCAGGCAGTTCGGTGCGCCGCGGCGTACGCTCTGGGTGTGATAGGCGATATCCGCGACAGTTACCGGCAGGGTGGAGTCATGACCTTGTACCGTCATCCCTAACGAGTCGCCGACCAGCATGACGTTAATGCCCTCTTCGGCAAAAAGCTTAGCGAAGCTGTAGTCATACGCGGTGATGGTGGCAAAGCGTTTCTGTTCCTGTTTGCACTTTTGCAGCCAGGAGAGGGTAGTTGGTTTCATAGCGTTTCCTGATGGAGCCTTCAACTTTCCGGCATTTTATCAGTAACGTCAGGGCGGACAATGATTTTCAGCAGGTTTAAGCGGCGGAGTGGTATTACCAGCCCGCCGGTTTTGCTGCGCCGAGACGCGCAAGCACGCTGGCAAGCGTCTCGCCGTCGGGGAAGTGCAGTTCGGGGGCAATCTCAAACAGCGGCCAGAGCATAAAGCCACGGTTTTTCATATCGTAGTGGGGCACGGTGAGGCGCGGGGTGGCGATGGTCTCATCGCCGAACAGCATGATATCGAGATCCAGCGTGCGCGGCCCCCAGCGCTCCGCTTTACGCACCCGACCCTGCTCCAGCTCGATACGCTGGGTGTGATCCAGCAGCGCTTCAGGCGTCAGCGAGGTTTCCAGCACCACGGCGGCATTAAGGTAGTCGGGCTGATCCTGCGGACCCAGCGGCGGCGTGCGGTAGAAGCCGGAGACGGCGATAATCTGGCTGTCAGGGATGGCACCCAGCGCGTCGATTGCCGCGGTAACCTGGCTCAGAGGTGACGCCAGGTTACTGCCAAGGGCGATATAGACCCGTGTCATGCACTGCCTTCGCGACGCGGGGTACGCTTACGCGGGCGACGATGGCGACGGCGGGTCTCTGGCTCATCGTCCAGCACGTCAAGCATGCCCTTCTGCGCGGGCGGCGCGGCCACCTGAAACTCGCCCCACCACTGCACCAGACGTTGCAGCTCGTGGTTGCCCTCGATCTCGGCCCGCAGGGCGAGCAGATCGTAGGCGGCACGGAACTTCGGATGCTCCATCAGCTTCCAGGCGCGTTTACCCTGGCGACGGGACATGCGCAGCTGCAGCTGCCAGATATCGCGTACCAGGGTGGTGATCCGTTTCGGGATCGCCAGCGTACGGCAGGCTTCGTCCAGCACGTCGTTCATCGCCAGCGCGAAGGCGTCGTGATAGGTCAGGCCGCTCTCCTGGGCAATCTTCTGCGCGGTCTCCAGCTGCGGATACCAGAGCATGGCGGCAAACAGGAACGCCGGGTTAACGCGCATATCATTCTGAATGCGGGTATCGGTATTCTTCAGCACCAGGTTGATGATCCGCTCCATCGACGAATCGCCCTTCTCGGTGAAGTAGCGCGTAATGGTCGGGAACAAGGGCTGGAATAGGCTGTACTCGCGCAGCAGTTGATAGGTATCAAAACCGTTCCCTGCCTGCAGCAGCTTCAGCGACTCTTCAAACAGGCGCGCCGGCGGCACGTCGTTGATAAGCGTCGCGAGTCGGGCGATCGGCTCGGCGGTCTCCGGGCTGATGCGCATATGCAGCTTGGCGGCGAAGCGCACCGCACGCAGCATGCGCACCGGATCTTCCCGATAGCGGGTCTCCGGGTTACCGATCAGGCGGATAACGCCCTCTTCAAGATCCTGCATCCCGCCGACGTAGTCGCGCACCGAAAAATCGGCGACGCTGTAGTAGAGGCTGTTGATGGTGAAGTCGCGGCGCTGGGCGTCGTCTTCAATCGAACCGAAGATATTGTCACGCAGCAGCATGCCGTTCTGGCCGCGCTGGGAGGTGGTGCGGTCGGCAGGCTGATCTTCGTGATGACCACGGAAGGTGGCAACCTCAATGATCTCTGGACCAAACATCACGTGCGCGAGACGGAAACGACGGCCCACCAGGCGGCAGTTGCGGAACAGCTTGCGCACCTGATCCGGCGTGGCGTTAGTCGTGACGTCAAAATCTTTCGGTTTTTTGCCTAACAGCAGATCGCGGACGCCGCCGCCTACAAGGTAGGCTTCATAGCCCGCTTTGTTCAGACGGTACAGCACCTTGAGGGCATTTTCACTGATATCTTTGCGGGAAATTGTGTGCTGCTCGCGCGGAATAACCGTCATACGCGGCTCGGCGATGACCTCCTCGGCCATGCTTTCCTCGCGGCTTAACACCTTGCGGCAAAAATTAGCGACTCGGGTAAAAATAGTGCACCTCGGTTGTATCAGTCTTTACGACAAAAAAATTGCGGCTAATCATAGCTCAGAGTGGGGCATTTAGGAATGCCGGATTGATCTGTGCTGTCTCAGGAACCCGTGACAGATCCCAGTTCTCTACCGCACGCGCCAGCAGGGCCGCAGTGGGCAAATCCTGCCAGTTACTTGTTACATCCTGATTTAGAAATTGTAAAGCACGGATCAGCACTGGCCGCGGATCGCCTTCCGGCAGCGGCGGGGCGTGGTTCTGCTTGGAGAGCTTATTACCGTCGCTGTTCAGGGCCAGCGGCAGATGAATGTAGCCGGGCGGCTGCCAGCCAAGCTGCTGGTAGAGCGAAATCTGCCGCACCGTGGGCGCAATTAGATCCGCGCCGCGCACGATCTCGGTAACGCCCTGAAAATGATCGTCCACTACCACGGCCAGGTTATAGGCAAACAGGCCATCCCGACGGTGGATAATAAAATCTTCCCGCGCCAGGGTTTCATCGGCGTAGAGATCGCCCCGTAGCCGGTCGTGAAAGTGCAGCACTGGCTGATGCTGCCACAGGCGCAGCGCGGCGTTCTCCGGGCCGTTACCGCGCAGGCGACAGTGGCCGTCATATACCCCGCCAATGCTCTGAATCCGCGCCCGCGTGCAGGTGCAGTAGTAGCTCAGTCCGCGCTGGCGTAAATCATTCAGCGCCTCGCGGTAGGCGTCATGCCGCTGGGACTGCCAGAGCACCTCGCCATCCCAGTGCAGTCCGTAGTGGTCGAGCTGGCGCAGGATCGTGTCGGCCGCGCCGGGGACTTCCCGGGGCGGATCGATATCCTCAATGCGTACCCGCCACGTACCATGCTGGGCGCGGGCCTGTAAATAGCTGCCAAGGGCGGCTATCAGCGAACCAAAATGGAGTTCACCGGAGGGCGATGGCGCAAAGCGCCCAATATAGTGTGATTCAGGCATGTCGACAGGCGAGAGATAACAGGGCGGGAGAGACTCCCGCCACAGAGAACGGTGCGAAAACGTCGGGCTTAACCCGCCATCTGTTTTTCGCGGATTTCAGCCAGTGTTTTGCAGTCAATGCACAGGTCGGCTGTCGGACGTGCTTCCAGACGACGAATGCCAATCTCAACACCGCAGGATTCGCAGAAGCCAAAGTCTTCGTCTTCTACTTTTTTCAGCGTCTTCTCGATCTTTTTAATCAATTTACGCTCGCGGTCACGGTTACGCAGTTCAAGGCTGAACTCCTCTTCCTGGGCGGCTCTGTCAACCGGATCCGGGAAGTTAGCAGCTTCGTCCTGCATATGGGTGACGGTGCGATCGACTTCATCCCTGAGTTGATTACGCCACGCTTCAAGAATACGCTTGAAGTGCGCCAGCTGGGCTTCGTTCATATACTCTTCGCCCGGCTTCTCCTGATACGGCTCCACGCCAGCAATGGCGAGAATACTCAGGGACGATGTTTTACGGTTTTGCCCTTCTTGCATGTTGCTTCTCCTTAACACGCACTATCGATCCCCGTGTTCGGGGGAAAAATCAGGCCGCTATA
>JBCNNW010000062.1:0-24896 GCA_039594205.1 Pseudescherichia sp.
GTCATAGGATGGGAGGTGCCTGCGCCAACTTCCATGTCCAAAGGTTGGACAATGGTGCAGCCCTGGCGAGCCCAGTAATCCTGTAAGGTCAGGATCAGGCCCTGGAAGGTCCTGGTATCAAACTTTTGCATATTATTTCGTGCTGGATACGTGTGGATTTAAAGGAAGCAGCCAGTATACCCATTGACCGCAAGATATACAGTACGAAACGGGATAGTTTGGGAAAATTGGCCTGTTAACGCATGGAAAGGTGTAAAAATTGCCCATCAGGATCGAACGCACAGACGAAACGCTCTTCCCGCGGCGTCAGGCCACGCATCTCGTAGCTGGCCTGAAACTGCACCATCCCGGTGACCGCGATGTTCTGCTCACGGGTGTTATAACGCTGCGCCGCCGTCTCGCGGCAGAGCTGTTCCATGCTCAGCGTCGTCGCCGGGCTGACCTTCGGCTTATGAGCAGGTTGCACGGCGGCCTGCTGCGTCGATCCGCAGCCTGCAAGCAGAAAGAGTAGCGCCGTTATGCAACACTTTGTCATCATTTTAATCCCCACAGGATGAGCTGGCTGGTATGTTATTTATTAGATAACACATGGTTATCGCTCTGTCATTGTTAGCGGGAGAAAGAGAGACGGATGGCGTCAAAAATCAGCTGGATTGATAACCTACGCGGCATCGCCTGCTTAATGGTGGTGATGATCCACACCACCAGCGGCTATATCACGGATGCACAGAGCATCAGCCTGCTTAACTGGGATATTGCCAACGTCCTCAACTCGGCCTCGCGGGTCAGCGTCCCTCTGTTCTTTATGATCTCCGGCTATCTCTTCTTCGGCGAGCGCAGCGCCCAGCCGCGCCACTTTCTCCGCATTGCGCTCTGCCTGCTCTTCTACAGCGCTGTCGCCCTGCTCTACATCACGCTATTTACCTCAATAAACAGCGAACTGAGCCTGCGTAACCTGCTGCAGAAGCCGGTCTTCTACCACCTGTGGTTTTTCTTCGCCATCGTGGTGATCTACCTGGTTTCGCCGCTGATCCAGGTGAAAAGCGTCAGCGGCAAGATGCTGCTGGCGCTGATGGTGGTGCTGGGGATTGTCGCTAACCCCAATACCGTGCCGCTGAAAGCGGGCGGCGTGGAGTGGCTGCCGGTTAATCTCTATATCGCCGGGGATACCTTCTACTACGTGCTCTACGGCCTGCTCGGCCGCGCTATCGGCATGATGGACACCGATAAAAAGTACCTCAGTTGGATCTGCGGGGCGCTGTTTGTCATTGCGGTGGCCATCATCTCGCGCGGAACACTGTATGAGCTACGGTGGCGCGGCGACTTCGCCGATACCTGGTATGTCTACTGCGGGCCGATGGTCTTTATCTGTGCGGTTTCGCTGCTGACGCTGGTGAAAAACAGGCTCAACGCGCGCCCGCTGCCGGGGCTGGGACTGATTTCCCGGCATTCGCTGGGGATCTACGGCTTTCACGCGCTGGTGATCCACGCCCTGCGCACCCATGGCATCGAGCTGCCCTGGCCGGTGCCGGATATCGTGTGGATTTTCAGCGTGACGGTGGTCATTAGCCTGCTGCTGTCGATGGCGTTGCAACGTGTTGATACGAAAAGGTTTGTGAGTTAAAAACACGCCCGGCGGCGCTAACGCTTGCCGGGCCTACAAAGGCACTATCCGTAGGCCGGGTAAGCGCAGCGCCACCCGGCGATAGCTCAGGACATCAGCGGCAGTAGCTGCTGGTAGATCTTACGGAAGGTCTCGCGCCGTGGCGCATAGGCCCGATGGCGGTCTGCATCCGGACGATGGGCCTGCTCCAGCGGTAGCTGCGGGAGGAGATCCGCCAGCGGCGTCTGAGGGTTAACGGCAATCTGCGCCAGCCGCGCCGCGCCCAGCGCCGGACCGACGTCGCCGCCGGTGCGGTAGTCGAGCTGCTGACCGCTGATATCCGCCAGCATCTGCCGCCAGTAAGCGCTGCGCGCCCCGCCGCCAATCAGGGTGATGCTCTTCGGCGTTACGCCGCAGGCATGTACCGCATCCATCCCGTCAGCCAGCGCGTAACCCACCCCCTCCAGCACCGCCCGGGCCAGCTCACGCTGTCCGTGCTGATGCGTCAGGCCAAAGAACACGCCCTTCGCCTGCGGGTTGTTATGCGGAGTCCGCTCCCCGGAAAGATAGGGTAAAAACCAGAGATCGCCTGCGCTGTCGTCAGCCTGCTCCGCTGCGGCAATGAGTTCAGGGACCGAACCCAGCCCGGTGAGCGCCGCCGCCCAGTCGAGACAGGACGCTGCGCTGAGCATCACTGACATAAGGTGCCAGCGATCGGGTAGCGCATGACAGAAGCTGTGCACGGCACTCTCTGGTTTGCTAAGGAAACCGTTGCTCACTGCAAAATAGACCCCTGACGTACCCAGGGAGAGCATCGCCTGCCCGGCCTCCGCCATGCCGACGCCCACCGCGCCCGCAGCGTTATCTCCGCCTCCGGCCACGACCGGTACGGCAGGCATCCCCCAAGCGGCAGCCACTTCCGGCAGCAGCGTACCGGCGATCTCACTGCCCTCAAACAGGGCGGGCATGTTCTCCCGGGAGAGACCGCAGGCGGCGAGCATCTCATCGCTCCAGTCTCGTTTTGCCACATCCAGCCACATCGTTCCCGCCGCGTCGGACATATCGCTGGCGTACTTCCCGGTCATGCGCAGACGCAGGTAATCTTTCGGCAGCAGCACCTTCGCCACCTGGGCAAACACCTCTGGCTCATGGCGTTTAACCCACAGCAGCTTGGGTGCGGTAAAGCCGGGCATCATCAGGTTGCCGGTGAGCTGGCGCGAGTCAGGTACCGCCGTCTCCAGCAGAACGCACTCCTCTGCACAGCGGCCGTCGTTCCACAGAATGGCCGGACGCAGAACGCGGTTATCACTGTCCAGCAGCGTTGCGCCGTGCATCTGCCCGGCAATGCCGATGGCCTTGACGCCCGTCAACGACTGCTGTTGCCCCAGCGCCTTCAACGCGCTATTTGTCGCCTGCCACCACTGGTTGGGATCCTGCTCTGACCAGAGGGGATGCGGGCGCGAAACAGAAAGCTTCTCGGTATGGGAAGCCAGCATCTCGCCCTGCTCGTTCAGCAGAATGGCTTTTACACCCGACGTACCCAGATCGATGCCGATATACATAGCAGTGACTCCCTTGAAAACGCCGGGCGGCACCGCGTTTGCCCGGCCTACAGATGCGTATACTTTGTAGGCCGGGCCAGCGCAGCGCCGCCCGGCGATACTGACTATTTATCAAAAATATAGTGGTTAACCAGGTTCTCGAGCAGCTCCTGATGACCGCTCTGGTGCTGCGGGGCCAGGTTCTGCTGTTCAGCGTACTTCGCCAGCTCGGTCAGCGTAAGCTGCCCTTTCAGGATCTGCTGGCCCAGCTCACCATTCCAGCCGGCGTAGCGTTTCGCCACGCGCTTATCCAGCTCGCCATCTTCGATCATGCGGGCCGCCACCTTCAGCGCCAGCGCCATGGTGTCCATCGCGCCAATATGACCATAGAACAGATCGTATTTGTCGGTACTCTGACGACGCACTTTGGCATCAAAGTTAAGACCGCCAGTGATAAAGCCACCTGCCTTCACAATCTCGTACATCACCAGCGCGTTCTCTTCGACGCTGTTCGGGAACTGGTCCGTATCCCAGCCCAGTTGCATGTCGCCGCGGTTGGCGTCAACGGAGCCGAAAATGCCCAGCGCAATCGCAGAGGCGATCTCGTGGTGGAAGGAGTGGCCAGCCAGCGTGGCGTGGTTGGCTTCGATATTGACCTTGATCTCTTTCTCAAGGCCAAACTGCTTGAGGAAGCCGTAGACCGTAGCCACGTCGTAATCATACTGGTGCTTGGTTGGCTCCTGCGGCTTCGGCTCGATCAGCAGCGTGCCCTGGAAGCCGATTTTGTGTTTGTGTTCGACCACCATCTGCATAAAGCGACCGATCTGTTCCCGCTCCTGGCGCAGATCGGTATTGAGCAGCGTTTCGTACCCTTCCCGACCGCCCCACAGCACGTAGTTTTCGCCGCCCAGCTTATGGGTGGCGTCCATGGCGGTCACCACCTGAGTGGCTGCCCAACTAAAGACCTCTGGGTCCGGGTTGGTCGCCGCGCCTGCGCCGTAGCGTGGGTGGGTGAAGCAGTTTGCCGTCCCCCACAGCAGCTTCACGCCGCTCTGCTGCTGCTTCTCGGCCAGAATATCGGTCATGGTGGCAAAGTTATTGAGATACTCCTTCAGCGATGCGCCCTCCGGAGAGACATCGACATCATGAAAGCAGTAGTAGGGAACGTTGAGCTTGTGGAAAAATTCAAAGGCGACGTCGGCTTTGCGTTTTGCCAACGCCAGCGCATCGCCAGCCTGCTGCCACGGGCGCTCGAACGCGCCGACGCCAAACATATCCGCCCCGGTCCAGCAGAAGGTGTGCCAGTAGCAGGCGGCGAAGCGCAGATGATCTTCCATGCGCTTGCCCAGCACGAGTTCGTCCGGGTTGTAGTGACGAAAGGCCAACGGATTGGCAGTTTTCGGGCCTTCATAGCGAACGCGGTCAAGTTGGTCGAAATAGGCTTGCATATTCAGCTCCATAATCAATGTCTGCGGCAGGGGATATCAGTGGCATTAATAGTGGATATTCGGCGGGCGTTGCTCAATTACGTTATTTCACACTGCTATTGAGAGAATGCACAAACGTGCGCTGGCTCTCAAATATCCCTTTAGCGGCCTAAAATAAGATCGCGGTCATAAATTAGAAAATAAACCAAAAAACGTAATCAGAAGATAAAAATCTGTAATTGCCAGCCCGCAATAAGATGTTAAAAATTTGCTACGTCTGTCGCTGTGCATGTTTCTTTTATCTCAAGCCCGATAACCCTACAAAAGGTATTAATATTATGAAGATAAAGAACCTTTGCCTTACGCTTTGCGCCTCGCTGCTGCTCGCCAGTGCTGCGAGCCATGCTAAAGAGGTCAAGATTGGGATGGCCATTGACGATCTGCGCCTTGAACGCTGGCAAAAAGATCGCGATATCTTTGTTAAGAAAGCTGAATCGCTGGGCGCAGACGTTTTTGTCCAGTCGGCCAACGGTAACGAAGAGACTCAGATGTCGCAAATTGAAAATATGATCAACCGTGGCGTTGACGTCCTGGTGATTATTCCCTACAACGGCCAGGTTTTAAGTAATGTAGTAAAAGAGGCTAAGCAGGAGGGCATTAAAGTATTAGCCTACGACCGCATGATTAATAATGCCGATATTGATTTTTACATCTCCTTTGATAATGAAAAAGTAGGAGAGATGCAGGCGCAGAGCCTGGTCAAAAAGGTGCCTGAAGGCAACTATTTCCTGATGGGCGGCTCGCCGGTGGATAATAATGCCAAGCTATTCCGTGCAGGTCAGATGAAAGTATTAAAACCCTATATCGATAGCGGCAAAATTAAAGTGGTCGGCGACCAGTGGGCCGACGGCTGGCTGCCGGAAAACGCGTTGAAAATTATGGAAAACGCCCTGACCGCCAATAATAACAAAATTGATGCGGTGGTCGCTTCCAACGACGCCACCGCAGGCGGTGCAATCCAGGCTCTCAGCGCCCAGGGGCTGGCGGGCAAGGTGGCTATCTCCGGTCAGGATGCCGACCTTGCCGGAATAAAACGTATTATGAACGGTAGCCAGACCATGACCGTCTATAAGCCCATCACCGAGCTGGCGAATACCGCCGCTGAAATCGCCGTCGAGCTGGGAAATGGCCAGCAGCCGAAAGCGGATACCTCGTTAAATAACGGCCTGAAGGATGTGCCTGCCCGCCTGCTAACGCCTATCGAAGTAAATAAAGAGAATATTGACGCCACCGTAGTGAAAGACGGATTCCACAAGAAAAGCGAGCTGTAAGCATCACACCCTCCCCCGGCACACCGGGGGAGCGCCCTCAGGCACTGTTATTCCAACGATCCACGCGGAGCAGGTATGCCTTATTTACTGGAAATGAAAAACATCACCAAAGCGTTCGGCGCGGTAAAAGCCGTCGATAACGTAAGCCTGGCGCTGAACGCTGGCGAGGTGCTGGCCCTGTGCGGTGAAAACGGCTCGGGCAAATCCACCCTAATGAAGGTGCTGTGCGGCATCTATCCGCACGGCAGCTACGATGGCGAGATCCTCTTTGCCGGTGAGCCGCTCGTCGCCAGCCATATCCGCGATACCGAACGCCGGGGTATTGCCATTATTCACCAGGAGCTGGCGCTGGTTAAACACCTGACGGTGCTGGAGAATATCTTTCTTGGCGCGGAGCTGACCCACCACGGGGTAATGGACTATGACGCCATGACGCTGCGCTGCGATAAGCTACTCAGGCAGGTCAGCCTCGCCATCTCGCCGGATACCCGGGTTGGCGATCTGGGCTTAGGCCAGCAGCAGCTGGTTGAGATTGCCAAGGCGCTTAACAAACAGGTGCGGCTGCTGATCCTCGACGAGCCTACCGCCTCCCTGACCGAGCAGGAGACGGCGGTGCTGCTGGATATCATCCGCGACCTGCAAAATCACGATATCGCCTGCATCTACATTTCACACAAGCTGAACGAGGTGAAGGCCATTGCCGACGTTATCTGCGTGATCCGCG
This sequence comes from Pseudescherichia sp., assembly GCA_039594205.1. Lineage (GTDB taxonomy): Bacteria > Pseudomonadota > Gammaproteobacteria > Enterobacterales > Enterobacteriaceae > Pseudescherichia. The sequence continues at coordinate 6,627 of JBCNNW010000062.1, forward strand.
ACGGCAAACCGGTGGGAATGCGCGACGCGGCGGGCATGAGCGAAGATGCCATTATCACTATGATGGTAGGTCGCGAGCTGACCGCGCTCTACCCGAGCGAACCGCATACGGCGGGGGATGAGATCCTGCGCGTGGAGCACCTCACCGCCTGGCATCCGGTTAACCGGCACATCAAGCGGGTCAACGACGTCTCCTTCTCCCTGCGACGCGGGGAGATCCTCGGCATCGCCGGGCTGGTGGGAGCCGGGCGCACCGAGGCCGTACAGTGTCTGTTTGGCGTCTGGCCCGGACGTCATGAAGGCAGCGTATTTATCGACGGTAAGCCGGTGAAGATAAGCAACTGCCAGCAGGCCATCGCCCATGGGATCGCCATGGTGCCGGAGGACCGGAAAAAAGATGGCATCGTGCCGGTGATGGCCGTTGGCAAGAACATCACCCTGGCGGCGCTGGATCAGTTTTCCGGCACCCTCAGCACCCTTGACGATGCCGCAGAGCAGCAGTGCATTCTCAATTCACTCCAACGGTTGAAAGTCAAAACCTCCTCGCCGGAGCTGGCGATTGGCCGTCTCAGCGGCGGCAACCAGCAGAAGGCGATTCTGGCCCGCTGCCTGCTGCTCAATCCGCGCATTCTGATCCTCGATGAACCCACGCGCGGGATCGATATCGGCGCAAAGTATGAAATCTACAAGCTGATTAACCAGCTGGTACAGCAGGGCATTGCCGTCATCGTGATCTCCTCCGAGCTGCCGGAGGTGCTGGGGCTGAGCGATCGGGTGCTGGTGATGCACGAGGGTCGGCTCAAGGCCAATCTCATTAATCATCATCTGACCCAGGAACAGGTTATGGAAGCGGCGCTGAGGAGCGAACATCATGTCGAAAAGCAACCCGTCTGAACTGAAGCTCGCCTCCCCGGCTCCCGGGGCCTTTAGCGGGCTAAAATCTCTCAATCTCCAGGTCTTTGTCATGATTGCCGCCATCGTAGCAATTATGCTCTTCTTTACCTGGATGACCGATGGCTCGTACCTGAGCGCGCGCAATATCTCTAACCTGCTACGCCAGACCGCCATCACCGGCATTCTCGCCGTGGGGATGGTGTTTGTGATTATCTCCGCTGAGATCGACCTCTCCGTAGGCTCAATGATGGGCCTGCTGGGCGGTGCGGCGGCGATCTTTGACGTCTGGCTGGGCTGGCCGCTGCCGCTCACTATCGCTGTAACGCTGGTGCTCGGGCTGCTGCTGGGTACCTGGAACGGCTGGTGGGTGGCGTACCGCAAGGTACCGTCGTTCATTGTTACCCTCGCGGGGATGCTGGCGTTTCGCGGCGTGCTGATTGGCATCACCAACGGCACTACCGTCTCGCCCACCAGCGCGGCGATGTCGCAGATTGGCCAGAGCTACCTGCCGGACGGGTTTGGCTTTGGCGTCGGTGCCCTGGGGCTGGTACTGTTTGTGCTCTGGCAGTGGCGCGGGCGGCTGCGCCGTCAGTCGCTGGGGCTGGCTACGTCGGCCTCTACGATGGTGGTCGGCAGGCAGGCGCTGATAGCAGTGGTGGTGCTGGGTGCAATCTGGCTGCTCAACGACTACCGTGGCGTGCCGACGCCGGTGCTGCTGCTGGTGTTCCTGCTGCTGGCCGGGATGTTCATGGCCACCCGCACCGCCTTCGGGCGGCGGATCTACGCCATCGGCGGCAACATTGAGGCGGCGCGCCTGTCGGGGATCAACGTTGAGCGCACCAAGCTGGCGGTATTTGCCATCAACGGCCTGATGGTGGCTATCGCCGGGCTGATCCTTAGCTCGCGCCTCGGCGCAGGCTCCCCGTCGGCGGGGAACATTGCCGAACTGGACGCTATCGCCGCCTGCGTTATCGGCGGTACCAGCCTCGCGGGTGGGGTTGGCAGCGTGGCGGGCGCGGTAATGGGGGCCTTTATTATGGCCTCGCTGGATAACGGCATGAGCATGATGGACGTCCCGACATTCTGGCAGTACATCGTCAAGGGAGCGATCCTGTTGTTAGCGGTGTGGATGGACTCTGCCACAAAACGCCGCACATAGCGGGCAAATTACTGGGAAGATCACACTGCCGGGGGAAATCTCTCCGGCTTTGTGCTGAGTATGGTAATGAGAAACGAGGATTTTCAGGAAGAGATCAACATGTTTGCCAAGCGCCACCGCATCACACTGCTGTTTAACGCCAATAAAGCCTACGATCGCCAGGTCGTTGAAGGCGTAGGCGAATATCTTCAGGCTTCCCAGTCGGAGTGGGATATCTTCATTGAGGAGGATTTCCGCACGCGTATCGAGAATATCAGAGAGTCGCTGGGAGACGGCGTCATCGCCGACTACGATGACGGTGAGATCGAACGCCTGCTGGCCGACGTGGATGTACCTATCGTCGGCGTGGGCGGCTCCTATCATCGTCCCGAGGACTACCCGGCGGTGCACTACATCGCTACCGATAACTACGCCCTGGTGGAGAGCGCCTTTTTGCATTTAAAAGAGAAAGGGGTGCACCGCTTCGCCTTCTATGGTCTGCCCGCCACCAGCGGCAAAGGCTGGGCGGCAGAGCGGGAGTATGCCTTTCGTCAGCTGGTGGCGCAGGAGAAGTATCGCGGCGTAGTCTACCAGGGGCTACAGACCGCCCCCGAAAACTGGCAGCACGCCCAGAACCGCCTCGCCGACTGGCTGCAAACCCTGCCGCCGCAGACTGGCATCATCGCCGTGACCGACGCCCGCGCCCGCCACGTATTGCAGGTGTGCGAGCATCTGCATATTCCTGTCCCGGAGAAGCTCTGCGTCATTGGCATCGATAACGAGGAGCTGACGCGCTATCTGTCGCGGGTGGCGCTCTCGTCGGTGGCGCAGGGCACGCGGCAGATGGGCTACCAGGCGGCGAAGCTGCTGCACCGCCTGCTGGATAACGAGGCCATGCCGCTTCAGCGGCTGCTGGTGCCGCCGGTGCGGGTGGTGGCCCGCCGCTCAACGGACTATCGGTCGCTCAACGACCCGGCGGTGATCCAGGCTATGCACTACATCCGCAATCACGCCTGCAAAGGCATTAAGGTCGATCAGGTGCTGGATGCCGTGGGGATCTCCCGCTCGAACCTGGAGAAGCGTTTTAAAGAGGAGGTTGGTGAGACCATTCATGCGATGATCCATGCCGAGAAGCTGGAGAAGGCGCGCAGCCTACTGATCTCAACCTCGCTGTCGATTAACGAGATTTCGCAGATGTGCGGCTATCCGTCGCTGCAATACTTCTATTCGGTGTTTAAGAAGGAGTACGGCAGCACGCCGAAGGATTATCGGGATCGCTATAGCGAGATAGTGATGTAGAAATGTAGGCCGGGTAAGCGACGCGCCACCCGGCATTAAATTACATATGCGCTGCGATCAACCGCTGGTTGTCCTGATACATGGCAAACAGGTAGTTGTTATAGCGCTGGCCCTGCGTCGAATAGCCGCTGAGCTTGTGGATCATGGTGCTGGCGGTCACTTCCTGATCCGCTTTGCGCAGCTGCGCACGGGATTTACGGAACGAAGCGTACGCCGGGTTGGTGTTGAGGTTGGTCGCATAGGCGCTCACTGACTCTTTAACCGAGTCAAACTGAGAGTAACCTTTCACCGTGCCCGGGCCATTGTTACAGCGGCCTTTCGCACACTTCATGCCGAACAGGTTGTTGTTGCTGCGCGCCAGCTTCGAGGTTCCCCAGCCGCTTTCAGCCGCCGCCATAGTGGCAACCATGCTGTCAGGAATGATGTCGACGCGATCCAATAGCGTGTTCCACGGGATGCGACGGGTATTACCCGACCAGCTCACCTTGTAACGCTTAGCAATCTCTTTCAGACGCGCACGCTCGGTCGGCGACCAGCGATTGTCGTACTGTTTAGAGACCAGCCAGTTACGCTCAGCGGTAATCGCAGCATTTTGGCTAGTAATGTAGGGCATAACCGTCCGGAGAAACGCCTTTTTCCTTGGTGTTCCGGAAGGGTATTTTCGCAAATCAGGAAGTGAACTGCTCTTTGCACTATTGCGAGAATACTCTTGTTTACTGCTTGCCAGCTTACTACTCACTTTTTTACTGCTAATCTTTTTACTGCTAATCGTTTTACTGCTAACCTTTTTACTACTGCTTAACGTTTTACTGTGCTTATGGCTGCTTGTGTGGGCTTTGTAACTCGTTGTCTGTGCGTGCGTTTTCGCAATCACCTCACCTGAAAATGCCGCGGTGAGTAACATGAGTATCGCAGCCCCATATCGTCGAATGGGAGTCGATATCATTAGGTCTCCTGGTCGGATTGATGCATTCCAACACCTTATTTTTACAAGATTTTGAGAGCGGAATCTCAAATTGTATCAAAAATACCCCTCGCGAGCACCCTAAGAAATAGTCCATTTCCTAATTGGTGTCATCAGCCGAATGGATCTACAGCATACAAAATAGTCAAAATTTGTGTGGCTTATCACAAACTTCCCCCAGAATGTGGCGCAGATCGCTCAGCCTTTGACCTCCACCCTGGTAAACGCCCGACAGGGATGAGTTTACCCGGCACAACGGGTGGCACACTGAGGGAAACCCTGAAGAGGATGCCACCATGCAACGCTGTGCCCTTGCGCTTTTACTGCTTCCCATCACCGCCTGGTCCGAATGGACCGCGCCCGGCTTTCCCGCGTTCAGCGCTACCGGCAGTGGGGTTTATCACAGTGAGGCCACGTTCAAAAAGGGTACCACTCCTCTCACCTTAAAAAGTGACAATGCGTGCTGGCAGCCTGCCACCGCCCCTAAGCTTAACCAGATGCTATCGCTTCAGCCCTGCAGCGGTGACGCGCCGCAGTGGCGCATCTTTCGCGACGGCGACTATCAGCTGCAGATAGATACCCGCTCAGGTACGCCAACGCTGATGCTGACGGTTGCCGCCCCGCCTGAAGCAGAGACCCGCAGCACTACCGTGCGCCAGTGTCCGGTGTGGGACGGCAAGCCGATGACGGTGGACGTCAGCAAAACCTTTACAGAAGGCAGCAAGGTGCGTGACTTCTATAGCCAGCAGGTTGCCACGGTGAGCGAAGGGAAAATCACGCTCCAGCCCGATGCTAACAGCGGTGGTCTACTGCTGCTTGAGCAGGCCGATGCACCTGCCAATGTTCCCTTTAGCTGGCACAACGCCACCGTCTATTTTGTTCTTACCGACCGCTTCGTCAACGGCGACCCGGCTAATGACAACAGCTATGGTCGCCATAAAGACGGTATGCAGGAGATCGCTACTTTTCACGGTGGCGATCTGAAGGGGCTGGCCAGCAAACTGGACTACCTCGCCGGGCTGGGGGTTAACGCGCTGTGGGTCAGCGCGCCCTTTGAGCAGATCCACGGCTGGGTAGGCGGCGGCACTAAAGGCGACTTCCCGCACTATGCCTATCACGGCTACTACACCCTGGACTGGACGAAACTGGATGCCAACATGGGCAGCGAGGCGGATCTGCGCGCGCTGGTCGACGGTGCGCACCAGCGCGGTATTCGCGTGCTGCTGGACGTGGTGATGAACCACACCGGCTACGCCACGCTGGCGGATATGCAGACCTACCAGTTTGGCGCGCTCTATTTGCAGGGCGAGGAGCGACAGAAGCTCCTCGGCGACAGGTGGACGGACTGGAAACCCGCCGCCGGGCAGAACTGGCATAGCTTTAATGACTATATTAACTTCAGCGATAAAGCGGCGTGGGAGCAGTGGTGGGGCAAGAACTGGATCCGCACCGACATCGGCGACTACGACAGTCCTGGCTTTGACGATCTCACCATGTCTCTCGCCTTCCTGCCGGATATCAAAACTGAATCCACGACCCCTTCCGGGCTGCCGGTTTTCTATCAGCATAAGCCCGACACGCGGGCCAAAGAGATCTCCGGCTATACACCGCGCGACTACCTGACCCACTGGCTCAGCCAGTGGGTGGGCGAATACGGTATCGACGGTTTCCGGGTAGATACCGCCAAGCATGTGGAGATGGCCGCGTGGCAGCAGCTCAAGACCCAGGCAACGGCGGCGCTGACAGAGTGGAAGCAGGCGAACCCGGATAAAAAGCGCGACGACGCGCCGTTCTGGATGACCGGCGAGGCCTGGGGCCACGGCGTGATGCAGAGCGAATACTATCGCCACGGCTTCGATGCGATGATCAACTTTGATTATCAGGATCAGGCGGCTAAAGCCAGCGACTGTCTGGCGAATATAGTGCCGATCTGGCAGCAGATGGCGGACAAACTGCAGGATTTTAATTTCCTGAGCTATCTCTCTTCGCACGATACCCGCCTGTTCCGCGAAGGTGGTCAGCGGGCCGCCGAGCTGCTGCTGTTGGCCCCTGGTGCGGTACAGATCTTCTATGGCGATGAGTCGGCAAGACCTTTCGGCCCTACCGGCTCCGATCCGCTGCAGGGCACCCGCTCGGATATGAACTGGCAGGATGTGAGCGGCCAGTCAGCGGCTACCGTGGCGCACTGGCAGAAGCTCGGGCAGTTCCGTGCTCGTCACCCTGCCGTGGGGGCAGGTAAACAGTCGTCGCTGGAACTCACTCAGGGCAGCGGTTTTATGCGGGAAAGCGACACAGATAAAATTATGGTGGTGTGGGCAGGGAAACAGAATTAACGTCTGCTGATTGAAATTTATTTAGCATAAACCTGCAAACCATGGTCAGGACGCGGATTTGCACCGCGCCTGCGCTAGCGTTAAGGTGTGCCAATTTTAAAATCAGACCGACAGAACACCTGCTATGACATTCTCACTTTTCGGCGACAAATTTACCCGCCACTCAGGCATTACGCGCCTGATGGAGGATCTTAACGACGGCCTGCGCACGCCCGGCGCAATTATGTTAGGCGGCGGCAACCCGGCGCAGATCCCGGAGATGACCGACTACTTCGAGAAACTGCTGGCAGATATGCTTGCCTCCGGCAAAGCGACTGATGCGCTATGTAATTATGACGGTCCGCAGGGCAGAACTGAGCTGCTGGCCGCGCTGGCGGATATGCTGCGCACCACGCTGGGTTGGGATATTGCGCCACAGAATATTGCACTGACCAACGGTAGCCAGAGCGCATTTTTCTACTTGTTCAATCTGTTTGCTGGCCGCCGCGCCGATGGAACCACCAGGAAGGTACTTTTCCCGCTGGCACCGGAGTACATCGGCTATGCGGATTCCGGGCTGGAGGAGGATCTCTTTGTCTCCGCCCGCCCCAATATTGAGCTATTACCGGGCGGCCAGTTTAAATACCACGTCGACTTTGAGCACCTGCATATTGGCGAAGAGACCGGCATGATCTGCGTCTCCCGGCCGACCAACCCCACCGGTAACGTCATTACCGACGAGGAGCTGATCAAGCTGGATGCCCTCGCCAACCAGCACGGCATCCCGCTGGTGATCGATAACGCCTACGGCGTGCCCTTCCCGGGAATTATCTTCAGCGAGGCGCGCCCGCTGTGGAACCCGAACACCATTCTCTGCATGAGCCTCTCCAAGCTCGGCCTGCCCGGCAGCCGCTGCGGCATTATTATCGCGAACGAGCAGACGATTTCGGCGATCCGCAACATGAATGGCATCATCAGCCTGGCTCCCGGCGGGATTGGCCCGGCAATGATGTGCGAGATGATCAAACGCAACGACCTGCTGCGCCTGTCGGAGACGGTGATCAAACCGTTCTACTACCAGCGGGTGCAGGAGACGATGGCGATCCTGCGCCGCTATCTGCCGGAGGAGCGCTGTCTTATTCACAAGCCCGAGGGGGCTATCTTCCTCTGGCTGTGGTTTAAAGACCTGCCGATCACCACCGAACTGCTCTATCAGCGTCTGAAGAAACGCGGCGTGCTGATGGTGCCCGGCGACTTCTTCTTCCCGGGTCTCGACAAGCCCTGGCCGCATACCCACCAGTGTATGCGCATGAACTATGTGCCGGACCCGAAAAAAATCGAAGCCGGGGTGAAAATTCTCGCCGAAGAGGTGGAGATTGCCTGGCAGGAGCGAGCTAATTAAGTCTGCTAAAAGAGTTGTAGGCCGGGCAAGCGTGCGCCGCCCGGCGATAAGAACTCAGAACAGACCGAGCGGTTTGTCGGAGTAGCTCACCAGCAGGCACTTGGTCTGCTGGTAGTGATCGAGCATCATCTTATGGGTTTCGCGCCCGATGCCGGACTGCTTGTAGCCGCCGAACGCCGCGTGGGCGGGATAGGCGTGGTAGCAGTTGGTCCAGACGCGCCCGGCCTGAATACCGCGCCCCATCTTATAGGCCAGACTGCCGTTGCGGCTCCAGACACCTGCGCCTAGCCCGTACTGGGTATCGTTGGCCAGCTCCAGCGCCTCTTCCACGGTTTTGAAGGTGGTCACGGCGAGCACCGGGCCAAAGATCTCCTCCTGGAAGACACGCATGTTGTTCTGCCCGAAGAGAATGGTCGGCTCGAGGTAGTAACCCTCTTTCAGCTCGCCCTCCAGCAGCTTGCGTCGCCCGCCGGTGAGCACGTCCGCTCCCTCGTTTTTACCAATGTCGATATAGTTCAGGATGGTCTCCATCTGCCCCTGGGAGACCTGCGCGCCCATCTGGGTGACGGTATCCAGTGGGTTGCCGCTGCGAATGCTCTCTACCCGGCGGATGGCGCGCTCCATAAAGCGCTCGTAGATCGACTCCTGCACCAGCGCCCGGCTCGGGCAGGTACAGACTTCGCCCTGGTTAAAGGCAAACAGCGCAAAGCCCTCCAGCGCCTTGTCAAAGAAGGCATCCTCTTCATCCATCACGTCGGCAAAGAAGATGTTCGGTGACTTGCCGCCCAGCTCGAGGGTGACCGGAATGATGTTCTGGGTCGCGTACTGCATAATCTGCTGGCCCACCTCAGTGGAGCCGGTGAAGGCGACTTTCGAAATGCGCTTCGAGGTGGCGAGGTACTCACCAATCTCGCCCCCTGCACCGTTGACCACGTTTACTACCCCCGGCGGCAGCAGATCGCCGACAATCTCCATCAGCAGCAGCACAGAGAGCGGCGTCAGGCGCGCGGGTTTTAAAACGATGCAGTTCCCGGCGGCGAGCGCAGGTGCCATCTTCCAGCTCGCCATCAGCAGCGGGAAGTTCCATGGGATAATCTGCCCGACCACGCCCAGCGGCTCGCGGAAGTGGTAGGCCACCGTCTCGCTGTCTACCTCGCTGATGCCGCCCTCCTGGGCGCGAATACAGGAGGCAAAATAGCGGAAGTGGTCAATCGCCAGCGGCACGTCGGCTCCGCTAGTTTCACGGATCGGCTTGCCGTTATCCCAGGTCTCAGCGGTCGCCAGCAGCTCCAGGTTCTGCTCCATGCGGTCGGCTATCTTCAGTAAAATGGCTGCCCGATCCTGCACGGAGGTATGCGCCCACTTATCTTTCACCTTATGGGCAGCGTCGAGCGCCAGATCGATATCGCGCTTGCTGGAGCTGGCAATTTCACACAGCGACTGCCCGGTGACCGGGGTCAGGTTCTGGTAATACTCACCCTCTGCGGGTGGAACCCAGTCGCCGCCAATAAAGTTTTCATAACGCGCTTTTAAGGTAAGAGGATAACCGTATTCGCCAGGCTGGATGCGGTTGCCGGGGGGATTGTTTGTCATGGCCGTCTCCTTGCAGGGGTGTCCTTCAAGGGTAGACGCGGAGGTTAAAAAAGCAGCGGAAAGATCGCCGCTTTTCGACGCCGTTCACGTATTACCTTACTTTACATTCTCCCGTCTGGCCTGAGCCATAATTAAGCGTAAGGAACCGGAAAAGGGAAATACCTATGCACTACTTTATTGGTTTTGATGTTGGGGGAACCCACATCAAGCATGGCCTGATCGACGAGCATGGCGAAGAGCTCTCTTCGGATGAGTTTGATACGCCTGAAGATGAAGCGTCGTTAAAGAAAGCGTGGAAAGAGGTCGTTGAAACATACCAAAAAGATCGTGAGATCGCTGGCATCGGCGTCAGCTTCCCTGGCCATATCAACGTGCATACCGGTAAAGCGGCAAAAGCCGGCGCGCTGGAATTTATGGATGGCGCAAACCTGCACGATCTCTTCTCGACCCTTACCGATCTGCCCGTAGTGGTGGAAAACGATGCCAACTGTGCGGCGCTCGGCGAGCGCTGGCGCGGGGCCGGGCAGGCGTTCGAAAACTTCGTCTGCATTACCGTAGGTACCGGTATTGGCGGCGGGATCATCGTCAACGGTGAACTATTCCGCGGCGTACACTTCCATGCCGGTGAGTTTGGCGTGATCCCGGTCGGCAACAACGGCGAGTGCATGCACGAGGTCGCCTCCGGCAGCGGACTGATGAAAGCCTGTCGCCAGGCGCTGGCGGTCTCTGCCGACGAGCTGCCGCACGGCAAAGAGCTGTTCGAGCGTATGGACAGCGATGTCCACCTGCGCGAGGCGATTAACGAGTGGGCGCTGTTCCTGGCGCGCGGAGTCTATAGCGTAATCTCCATGTTTGACCCCGAGGCGGTGCTGATTGGCGGTGGGATAAGCGAGCAGGAGAAAGTTTACCAACTGCTCGATCGTCATCTGGAGACCTTTGAGATGTGGGAGGCGCTGCGCGTGCCGATCCACCCCTGCAAGCTGGGTAACCAGGCGGGCAGACTGGGGGCGGTGTGGCTGGCGAAGCAGAAATTCGCGCCCGGTGAATAGGGCGCGACAGGGTTACGCCTGCGGTTCCGCCGGGAACAGCAGCGCGTCGCGCAGCAGGTGATCGTTACCGCGTCGGCGGGTAAAGCCGATGCGGTCAAAATATTCGAGGATCTGAATCGCCAGCTTGCGTCCGACGTTGAGCCGATCGCGGAAGTCGGCGGCACAGGTTGAACCCCGTTCGCCATCCAGCTCGCGGATCAGGTTCGCAAAGGCCACAATGCGATCGTTGCGGTAGTAGCGATCCTTTACGATCGCTGTGATCAGCCCCTGCTGCGCCGCCTGGTGCAGAACGCTGCGCATGATCTGCTCGTCTGCGGCTACCTCCCGTGCAAGGTCACGCACCCACCAGGGCTCATCCGCAAACAGCGTGGCGACTTTCTGCCAGATCGCCTCCTGCTCGGTGGTGAAGCCCGCTTTATGATCCGGCAGGTGCAGCCAGCCGTGATGGCTATGGATCTCTCCGCTCTCCCGCATCAGCTCAATCAGCGTTAGCACCAGCGCCTCGCTCTCCATTGGCAGGGCCATACGGCGCAGACGTTCGCGCCCTGGCCCCGGCTCGTCCCGATGCTGGGCATGGTAGGTGGCCAGAGTATCAAGGATCTTGCGCTGCCAGCGGGCGGCAACCGCGGCGCTAATCAGACTGTCTCCCGCCTGAATCATGTGTGGACTCTCGGTCAACGCCGCCAGCCCCTGAGCGTTAAGCTGTCTCTCCCACGCGAATGACGGCAGATCTACCGCGCCGCGTGTCAGGTGCACCGCCAGCGCACCGGCATCGTCACCCGCTTCCGCCAGCGCAGCGATCCACGCCAGGTACTCCGCCTTGCGTTTGCCCCGGCGCGGCGGATTGAGCGTGACCACCCTCGCCCCGGCCAGCGTAGCGCGGGCAGCGATGTCGCGCAGCACCAGCCGATCGTTATCCGCCAGCCACAGCGGCGTATCCAGCACCAGCTCGGCAAGATTATCGTCGAGCAGCGAGACGCGGCCTGTAACGTGGCTGGCGGCATGGTGAATATGCAGCGGCTGCCATTGGCCCAGCGGCGCGTGGGTGTGCAGCGCCACGATCAGTCGTGTCACAGGCTCAGGCGGCGCCTCGGCCAGCAGCCAGTCGCCGCGGCTAATAGCCTCTTTCTCCGCATCGCCCGCGATGTTCAGGGCGATACGCTGCCCGGCGTGGGCCTGCTCTACCGGCTGGTTTTGCGCATGGAGACCGCGCACGCGCATTGGCTTGTTCACCCCGGTTAGCCACAGGGTATCGCCCACTTTTACGCTACCGGAGAGTGCCGTACCGGTCACTACCAGCCCCGCGCCCTTGACGCTAAAGGCGCGATCGATGGCAAGGCGGAAGCGGCGCTCGTCGGTCTGCTCGCGCTCGGGCAGCGCCAGCAGGTGCGTGCGCAGGGCCTCAATGCCCAGCCCCTGCGTCGCGGCGGTAATAAACAACGTTGCCTGCGAATAGCCGTACTCTGCCAGCACGCTATGCACCTCGGCCTCGACCTCGGCTATCCGCGCCTCGTCCACGCGATCGGCCTTGGTCAGCGCCACGGTCAGCGCCGGGTTGCCGGTGAGCTGTAAAATCGCCAGATGCTCACGAGTCTGGGCCATCACGCCGTCGTCGCAGGCCACCACCAGCAGCGCGCCATCGATGCCGCCGACCCCCGCCAGCATATTGGCGAGAAACTTTTCATGGCCCGGCACATCAATAAACCCCGGCACGCGTCCGTCCGGCTGGGGCCAGTAGGCGTAGCCGAGGTCAATGGTCATCCCACGCTTCTTCTCTTCCGGCAGCCGGTCGGCGTTGATGCCGGTGAGCGCCTCCAGCAGCGTGGTTTTGCCGTGGTCGACGTGCCCGGCGGTTGCAATAATCATTTCAGTAACCTGTTCAAAAAGCGGGATTCATCGTCAAGGCAGCGTAGATCGAGCCACAGACGACCGTCGGAGATGCGGCCAATCACCGGCTGCGGCAGAGCGCGCCACTGTGCCGCCAGTGCTTCAAGGCGGCTGCCGCGTCCGTCGCGGGGGGTAAAGGTCAGCGCCGCGCTGGGCAGCCTGTCGACCGGCAGCGAGCCGCTACCGATTTGCGACTGGCAGGCTTCAACCTGAATAAAAAACTCAGCGTAGCGGCTCTCCAGGGCGGGCTGAAGCCGCTCGGCCTGCTGGCGGATCTCGTCCGCGCTGCGGGTCAGCAGGCGCAGCGTGGGTAGCCGTTCGGCCAACTTCTCCGGATGCAGATAGAGCCTGAGCGTCGCCTCCAGCGCGGCGAGGGTCATCTTATCCACCCGCAGAGCGCGCTTCAGCGGGTGCTGCTGGAGCTTCGCAATCAGCTCGCGTTTGCCGATGATGATCCCCGCCTGCGGGCCACCGGGAAGCTTATCGCCGGAGAAGCTCACGAGGCTGACGCCTGCGGCAATCATCTCCTGCGGCATCGGCTCTTTCGGCAGGCCGTACTGGCTGAGATCAACCAGCGAGCCGCTGCCCAGGTCAGCCACCACCGGCACGTTCAGCGGCAGGCCGATCTGCACCAGCTCCGCCTCCTCTACTGCTTTAGTGAAGCCAGTAACGGCATAGTTGCTGGTATGGACCTTCATCAGCAGGGCCGTATTCTCGTTCACCGCCTCACGATAGTCTTTGGCATGGGTGCGGTTGGTGGTGCCCACCTCATGCAGCACGCAGCCCGCCTGGCGCATCACGTCCGGAATACGGAACGCACCGCCAATCTCTACCAGCTCACCGCGCGACACTACCACCTCTTTGCCGTTCGCCAGCGCGGCCAGCATCAACAGCACCGCCGCCGCGTTGTTATTGACAATACAGGCATCCTCCGCGCCGGTCAGGCGGCAGAGCAGATCCGCGACGCCGCGATCGCGATGGCCACGTCCGGCCTCGTCGAGGGCGTACTCCAGGGTTACCGGGGTGCGCATCGCCTCGGCAACCGCGTCGATGGCCGCTTCCGCCTGTAAGGCGCGTCCGAGGTTGGTGTGCAGTACCGTGCCGGTGAGGTTAAATACCGGCCGCAGAGCGGGGGTCTCGTGCTGCGTCAGACGGCTCTCGGCCGCCGCCGCCCAGTCCGCACACCAGGCCGGCAGCGCCTGGGTTTCGCGCACCGCGAGACGCGCCTCGTCCTGAAGCTGGCGCAGAGTATCCACAACCCGGCGGTGACCAAAGTTGCCGACTAAGACAACAAAGGCATCAGCGTGCAGCAGACGATCGGTTGCCGGGATCTGGCTGAAAAGTGAGCGTTGTTCAAGGGTCATGACAGAGCCTGCGGTAGATTACCCCTCCCGTCGGAGAGGATTCGACGTGAAGGGGGATTGTACAGCGTACCGGCGCAGGCTGTCAGTATGATGGGCTAAGACTTTGGCGGTTCGGTGCGGGCAAAGCTTTCCCGCTGGAACAGATTCTCTACCAGCTTCACCAGCTGCGGCCTGTCCACGCACCAGCCGGGCGAGACGCGGCGGAAGTTGATATAGCCGATGGCGCAGGCCACGGCGATGGTCGCCACGTTAAGATCGTCCGGCTGAATATCGCCCTCGCTGACGTGCTTTTCCAGCATGTCCAGCGCCCGGCTGATTTTCTCCCGCTGGCGCAGCAGCTCAGTTTCCGACTGCTGGGCCGCCGGTCGGGCCTGCTCGCGCACCGAGACCAGCCCGGCGTCCATCACCCCATCGGCCAGGGCCTCGATCTGACGCAGCTTCAGCGCCGCCTTTGGGTCCTGCGGCAGCATTGCAGGCGCGACGTCCAGCAGCTCCAGATAAGCAGCAATAATAGGCGAGTCGTACCAGATGTCGCCCTCGTCGGTGACCAGCGCCGGGACTTTCCCCAGCGGATTGTAGTTCGCAACGCCGTTTTCGCCGTTGTAGGGGAACTCATTAACGAATTCAAAGGTGATCCCCTTCTCCAGCAGGATAATGGAGATTTTGCGCACGAACGGGCTGGTATAGCTGCCGATAAGTTTCATTGACTGATCCTGTCTGCCCAGAAAAAAGTAATTATGGATCAGCGCTGAAAAAAAGGCAGGTGATGCCGGGCACATTCCTGCCTTTTGAGATTAATGGTCAAGGTAGAGGTAGTGCATCCAGCTGGTCATCCGCAGCAGCACCTTGCGCATCACCGAGACGTGGTGAAAATGATCGGAGTAGACCGCCACCTGGGCGTAGATGCCGTCCGGCAGCGCATCTACCTCGGCATTTGGCTCCAGCTCAATAGTACTCAGCACGCCGTCGGTACCGGGCACCACCGTCAGCGATTGCAGTACGCCCTGCGCCTGGTAGGAGCCACCTGGCACCACCGGCAGGATAGAGGTCAGCTTGCCCTTAAATACCTGTCCAGGCAGGGCATTGAACACCACCTCCGCTTCGTCGCCAGGCTCCAGGCGCAGCAGGGAGTTCTGGCGGAACTGGGCCACAATCTGCCGCTTCTGCTGGGGAATAAAGACCATCACCGGACGCAGAGGCAGCGCGGCGGCGTAGGTTCCCGGCCGGATCAGCACCTGAGTGACGTAGCCGTCGCTGGGGGCGCGGATCACCGTCTGTTCAAGGTTATATTTCGCCTCCGTCAGCTGCGCCCGCAGGCTAACGATCTGTGACTGCTCGCCGTTAACCATGCTGTCCAGCTGACTCTGGATCTGCACCTGGTCAGCCACCGAGGTTTTTACCATCGCATCCTGAGCGAGATAGTTCTGCCGGGCGTTGTCGATATCGCTTTCAGAGAACGGATTGACCCTTGCCCGGCTGCCGCGCACGTAGCGCTGGTAGTCTTTATAGAGGCGGTCGCGTTCGGCCGAGACGCGCAGGGTATTGGCCTGGGCACCCGCCAGCTGCGCCTTGAGTACATGGATATTATGGGTAGCCGTCACCAGGTCGGCGTTAAGCCTGTCGACCCTGGCCTGATACCGCACCGGATCGAGCTTAAAAAGTACGTCACCCTTTTTAATCAGCTGGTTTGATTTATTTGTCACCTCGCTGACGATGCCGGTGACCTGCGGGGTAATCGGAATTGAGATCACCGCCTTCTGCGCCGTGAAGGTATAGGGGTGGTTGTAGTTCATGAGCAGGATCAGGGCGCTGACAAGGAATATGCCTCCCAGCGCCGCCGTGGAGAGCGTCCATTGGTTAACCGGAATGCGGAATATTTTAAAGATGGCCCAGGCCAGGGCGACATAGGTTAAGACGATCAGCAGATCCATACGCTACTCTCCCGCTCGGGTTTGCATTCGCTTCAGCTCTCTCTCAAGCGCCTCAACGCGCTGCTGCAGCTGGAGATCGCCGCTGTCGTTAAGGTGGGCCTGCATCCCCCAGCCGCGTTCCGGGCGATAGAGCGTGGCCCAGATCCAGAGGAACGGCCACAGCACATGCAGGGTAAAGAGGCTCACCCAGCCCGCAATATGAATCGCATCGGCGTGGGGATGATTGCGCGCTTTGGCAATCCGGTAGGGAATATCGTGAATAATGATGATGCCGTAAAAGAGCACCAGGAAGACAAAAATCAGGATACCGAGCGCAAAGTAATTCAGGAACATAATGTTGACCTCGAATCTACGCTGAGAAGATGTTGCTGACTTACAGTATTGCCGAGCGCCAGAATAAGAAGTTGCGGCCCCTCACGTTAAGAAAAGTCCAGGTGAAAATTTCTTGTGATCTAAATCACAAACAACAAACAAAGTAATGACATATAAATGTGATTAACATCACATTAACAGTCCTCTACCGTCTTTTTTTTACCCGCTGTTCTTTTTTTACACCTATGATTTGTGACCGCCATCACACCCAAACAGGGCGTGATCCCTATATTAGTGTGATCTGAATCACACTAAATCGTGCCATCTGGACAGTTCCCTCATTCAGTGCCAGATTCGCCACACAGAACATGGGTTCGGCTACCTCTGCCGCCTCGTTAACAAAAAAAGTTGGGCCTCCGCCCTGCGCGTAGCAAACATAAGAAGGGGTGTTTTATGTCATCCGATATCAAGATCAAGGTGCAAAGCTTTGGTCGTTTTCTCAGCAACATGGTAATGCCTAACATCGGCGCATTTATCGCCTGGGGTATTATCACCGCGTTGTTTATTCCAACAGGGTGGTTGCCTAACGAAACGCTGGCAAAACTTGTCGGCCCAATGATTACCTATTTGCTGCCGCTGCTGATCGGTTATACCGGTGGTCGCCTGGTGGGCGGCGATCGCGGCGGCGTAGTCGGTGCTATCACCACCATGGGCGTGATCGTCGGTGCCGATATGCCGATGTTCCTCGGCGCAATGATTGCCGGTCCGCTGGGTGGCTGGGCGATCAAACGCTTTGACGTCTGGGTTGATGGCAAGATCAAATCCGGCTTTGAAATGCTGGTGAACAACTTCTCTGCGGGCATCATCGGTATGATCCTCGCGATTCTGGCGTTCCTCGGCATTGGCCCGGCTGTAGAGGTGCTCTCTAAAGCCCTGGCCGCTGGCGTTAACTTCATGGTTGTCCATGACATGCTGCCGCTGGCGTCTGTGTTTGTTGAACCGGCGAAAATCCTGTTCCTCAATAACGCCATCAACCACGGTATCTTCTCGCCGCTGGGTATCCAGCAGTCCCACGATCTCGGCAAGTCTATCTTCTTCCTGATCGAAGCGAACCCGGGTCCGGGTATGGGCGTCCTGCTGGCCTACATGTTCTTCGGTCGTGGCAGCGCGAAACAGTCTGCGGGCGGGGCGGCTATCATCCACTTCCTCGGCGGTATTCACGAAATTTACTTCCCGTACGTGCTGATGAACCCGCGCCTGCTGATCGCCGTTATCCTTGGCGGTATGACCGGCGTGTTTACCCTGAGCGTGCTGAACGGCGGCCTGGTCTCCCCGGCATCTCCTGGCTCTATCCTCGCCGTGCTGGCGATGACGCCGAAAGGTGCCTACTTCGCTAACATTGCTGCGATCTTCGCTGCGATGGCGGTTTCGTTCGTGATCTCCGCCATCCTGCTGAAAACCAGCAAGGTGAAAGAAGACGACGATATCGAAGCGGCAACCCGTCGTATGCACGACATGAAAGCGGAATCCAAAGGCGCGACCACTGCCGCTGCGGGAACGCCGCTGGCGGCGGGCGCGGTCTCTAACGACCTGAGCCACGTGCGTAAAATCATCGTAGCCTGTGACGCCGGGATGGGTTCAAGCGCTATGGGTGCGGGCGTGCTGCGTAAGAAAGTACAAGATGCTGGCCTGACCAACATCTCCGTCACCAACAGCGCGATCAACAGCCTGCCGGCAGACGTGGACGTGGTGATTACCCACCGCGACCTGACCGAGCGTGCGATGCGCCAGGTTCCGCAAGCGCAGCACATTTCGCTGACCAACTTCCTCGACAGCGGCCTCTATAGCAACCTGACCGAGCGTCTGGTGGCGGCTCAGCGTCACACGGATAACGAGACGAAAGTGCGCACCAGCCTGCAGGACAGCATTGACGAGAGCAACAGCCACCTGTTCAAGCTGGGCGCGGAAAACATCTTCCTTGGCCGCACCGCGAGCCATAAAGAAGAGGCGATTCGCTTTGCCGGTGAACAGCTGGTGAAAGGCGGCTATGTGCAGCCGGAGTATATCGACGCCATGCTGGAGCGCGAAAAGCTGACCCCGACCTACCTGGGTGAGTCCATTGCGGT
>JBCNNW010000063.1:0-24250 GCA_039594205.1 Pseudescherichia sp.
TGCTGCAGAAGTTGCAGTAGCGGTTGTCGCCTGCGGTCAGCCAGCGCCCCGCGCCCTGCTCGACCACCCGGCGCATACGCAGGGCGTCCGCGGCCCGCCGGGTCGCTAAGGCAGTATCAATGCGCTGCTGCCAGCTCATAGTGCCGCCGCGTTGTAGAACTGGTCGGTATCGGCGTTAAAGATCTGCTGCTCCAGCTTCTGCTGCTGCTCGTTATCGCCGGTCATCACGTCGGTCTGCTGCGGGTTCAGTCCAAGCTTGCGGAACAGCTGAACGTCTTTATCCTCTTCCGGGTTTGGGGTGGTGAGCAGCTTGCAGCCGTAGAAAATGGAGTTAGCCCCGGCCATAAAGCACATCGCCTGGGTCTGCTCGTTCATCTGCTCGCGCCCGGCGGAGAGACGCACAAACGAGGTCGGCATCATGATGCGTGCTACTGCGATGGTGCGAATAAAGTCGAAGGCGTCAACGTCGTCGTTATCCGCCAGCGGGGTCCCCTTGACCTTCACCAGCATGTTGATCGGCACGCTCTCCGGCGGCGTCGGCAGGTTAGCCAGCTGCAGCAGCAGGCCTGCGCGATCCTTGACCGTTTCACCCAGGCCGACGATGCCGCCCGAGCAGACCTTGATCCCCGCGTCGCGTACCTTATCGAGGGTGTCGAGACGCTCCTGATAGGTACGGGTGGTAATGATGTTGCCGTAGAACTCCGGGGAGGTGTCGAGGTTGTGGTTGTAGTAGTCCAGCCCCGCCGACGCCAGCCGCTGGGCCTGGGTTTCGTCAAGGGTGCCGAGGGTCATGCAGGCTTCGAGGCCCATCGCTTTAACGCCCTGCACCATCTGCTCCAGGTAAGGCATATCACGCTCGTGCGGGTTCTTCCACGCTGCGCCCATACAGAAGCGGGTCGACCCGGCGTTTTTCGCCTTGCGGGCCGAGTCCAGCACCTGCTCCACCTCCATCAGGCGCTCCGTCTCCAGCCCGGTTTTGTAGCGCGAACTTTGCGGGCAGTATTTGCAATCTTCCGGACAGGCCCCGGTTTTGATCGACAGCAGGGTGCTAACCTGAACCTGACGCGGGTCGAAGTGCTGCCGATGAATGGTCTGCGCTTCAAACAGCAGGTCGAGCAGCGGTTTTTCAAACAGCCCGGTAACTTGCGACAGTGTCCAGCGTGCGTGGTGAGCCATGGGGCTTCTCCAAAAGGTGAAATGAGTTGATGTTTGGGTTATGATCGTAAACCTAAATCTTTTTAATTTGGTTTACAAGTCGATTATGACCCAGGACGATCTCGCCTTTGACCGCCGCCATATCTGGCACCCCTATACCTCCATGACCTCTCCGCTGCCGGTCTATCCCGTGCAGTCCGCGCAGGGTTGCGAGCTTCAGCTTGCTTCCGGCGAGCAGCTGGTAGACGGCATGTCTTCGTGGTGGGCGGCCATCCACGGCTATAACCACCCGCACCTTAACGCGGCGATGAAAACGCAGATCGATGCGATGTCGCACGTGATGTTTGGCGGCATTACCCATGCCCCGGCGGTGTCGCTCTGCCGTAAGCTGGTGGCAATGACCCCCGAGGCCCTGGAGTGCGTCTTCCTGGCCGACTCTGGCTCGGTAGCGGTAGAGGTCTCGATGAAGATGGCCCTGCAATACTGGCAGGCGAAGGGGGAGCCGCGTCGTCGCTTCCTGACCTTCCGCCGGGGCTATCATGGCGATACCTTTGGTGCGATGTCGGCCTGCGATCCGGATAACTCCATGCACAGCCTGTGGGCAGGCTACCTGCCGGACAACCTCTTCGCGCCCGCGCCAGAGAGCCGCTTCGACGGCGAGTGGGACGAGCGGGATATCGTGGGCTTTGCCCGCCTGATGGCCGCCCATCGCCATGAGATTGCCGCCGTTATTCTGGAGCCGATTGTGCAGGGCGCGGGCGGGATGCGCCTTTACCATCCGGAGGTGCTTAAGCGCATCCGCCGGATGTGCGACCGGGAGGGGATCCTGCTGATCGCCGATGAGATCGCCACCGGTTTTGGCCGTACAGGTAAACTCTTCGCCTGCGAGCATGCGGACATTACGCCGGATATTCTCTGCCTCGGCAAAGCGCTGACCGGCGGAACCATGACTCTGTCGGCGACGCTCACCACCCGCGAGGTAGCTGAAACCATTAGCAACGGCGAAGCAGGCTGCTTTATGCACGGCCCGACCTTTATGGGTAATCCACTGGCCTGCGCAGTGGCGAACGCCAGCCTTGAGCTGCTGGCGCGCGGTGAGTGGCAGGTGCAGGTTGCCGCCATCGAGGCGCAGCTGAAACGCGAGCTGGCTCCGGCAAGAGCGGCTGAGACGGTGGCCGACGTGCGTGTGCTGGGGGCTATCGGCGTCATCGAAACCCACCAGCCGGTGAACATGGCCGCCCTGCAGCGCTTCTTTGTTGAGCAGGGGGTCTGGATCCGCCCCTTTGGCAAGCTGATCTACCTGATGCCGCCCTACGTTATCTCACCGGAACAGCTCAGTAAGCTGACGGACGCGGTGCTGGCCGCGGTGTCCCATCCCGCACATTTTGCACCCTGAGATTGCACAGGCTATGCGATTCTGCTCTAGCCTTAATTATTGATAACGCACAGAGGAGCGACGATGAGACTGATCAGCCAGGATATTCGCGAAGGCGAAAAGCTACATAATCGCCATGTTTTTAACGGCATGGGCTACGAAGGCGACAATATTTCGCCGCATCTGGCATGGGACGAGGTGCCGCCGGGCTGCAAAAGCTTTGCCGTTACCTGCTACGATCCCGATGCACCTACCGGCTCCGGCTGGTGGCACTGGGTGGTGGTCAACCTGCCCGCCGATACCCGCGTACTGCCGCAGGGTTCCGGCTCGTCGCTGGTTCCCCTGCCCGAGGGGGCGCTGGAAACCCGTACCGACTACGGTAAGGCCGGATACGGCGGCGCGGCCCCGCCGAAGGGGAGAACCCACCGCTACATTTTTACCGTTCATGCCCTGGACGTAGAGAAGCTGGATGTCGATGCTGACGCCAGCGGAGCGATGGTTGGGTTTAATATCCACTTCCACTCCCTCGATCGAGCATCGATCACCGCTCTTTATAGCTAATCCACACAATATTGAAGCCGATTCACACAATCGGCTTCCCGTTTCGCTCAACTTAGTATAAAAAAGCAGGCTTCATAGGAATTTATTCAACTATTTCGCCTGGAGTACCTCTTGAACACATTTTCGGTTTCCCGTCTGACGCTGGCCCTGGCTTTTGGCGTGACGCTGACTGCCTGTAGCTCAACGCCGCCGGATCAGCGCCCCTCCACGCAGGCCGCCCCTGGTAACGCAGCGCGTCCGGTGCTGTCTGCTAACGAAGCGCAGAACTTTGTCCCAGCTCACTACTTCTCATCGATGGATCAGAACGCGGCCCCGTGGAGCCCGTCCGCTATTCGTCTGCCTGCCCAGCCGACCTTCGTTGTTGGCCCGGCAGGTACCGCGGGCGTGACGCACACCTCTATCCAGGCGGCGGTTGATGCAGCCATCAACAAGCACACCAGCGATCGCCAGTACATTGCGGTTATGCCGGGTGAGTATGAAGGCACGGTGTTTGTTCCCGCGGCACCAGGCAGCCTGACGATTTACGGTACCGGCGACAAAGCCGCCGAGGTGAAGATTGGCCTGGCCGTGGATTCCGAAATTGATGGCAACAGCTGGCGTCGTCTGGTTAACCCTGGCGGGAAATATATGCCGGGTAAACCGGCGTGGTATATGTTTGACACCTGCCAGCGTAAAGGCAGCGCCAGCGTAGGCGTGATGTGTTCAGCGGTCTTCTGGTCGCAGAATAATGGTCTGCAGCTACAGAACCTGACCATTGAGAACAACCTGGGCGATAGCGTTGATGCCGGTAACCACCAGGCCGTGGCCCTGCGCAGCGATGGCGATAAGGTACAGATCAACAACGTCAACATTCTGGGTCGCCAGAACACCTTCTTCGTGACCAACAGCAGCGTGGATAACACCCTGCGTAACGATCGCCAGACCCGTACCCTGGTCACCAACAGCTACGTTGAAGGCGATGTGGATATCGTTGCTGGCCGTGGCGCAGTAGTCTTTGATAACACCGATTTCCGCGTAGTGAACTCCCGCACCCAGCAGGAAGCCTACGTCTTCGCCCCGGCAACGCTCTCTAATATCTTCTACGGCTTCCTCGCTACCAACAGCCGCTTTACCGCGGCCGGTGACGGTGTAGCCCAGCTCGGCCGCTCGATGGACGTTGATCAGGCGACCAACGGCCAGGTGGTGATCCGCGACAGCGTGATCAACGAAGGCTTCAACATGGCCAAACCCTGGGGCGATGCCGCCGTGTCTAAACGACCGTTCTCCGGCAACACCGGTGCGGTGGACGATAAGGGCAACGTCACGCGTAACCTGAACGACGCCAGCTTTAACCGCATGTGGGAGTTCAACAACCGCGGCGTAGGTAGCCAGGTTGTCGAAGCACCGAAGCAGTAACCCGCCTTAATGCCCGGCGGCGCAACGCTTGCCGGGCCTACTCACTCTGAACGTAACCTCTCCCACATCTATTCTTTTAGGTATTGCACGTCGTGTAACACCGATCTAGAATATTACACGTCATGTAACAGGGATAGGATCATGATCAAGTCATTCAAACACAAAGGGCTGAAACAACTTTTTGAAAAGGGGATTGTTTCTGGAATTCCAGCACAGGATGCTGAGCGAATTAATGACCGCCTGCAGGCTATCGACACAGCCAACGAGATTGGCGAGCTGAACCGTCAGATCTATAAGCTGCACCCGTTGAAAGGGGAGCGCGAGGGCTACTGATCAATTACAGTGCGAGCAAACTGGCGCATCACATTTCAATTTATTAACGGGGATGCGTACATTTTGAATTATGAGGATTATCACTAATGAGACAGTTTAAAATTTCCCATCCGGGCGAAATTATCGCTAGAGAATTAGAGGAACTGGGCATTAGTGGTCGTCGGTTTGCGCTTAATATCGGTGTAACTCCCGCTACGGTATCGCGCTTTCTGGCTGGCAAAACCGCCATAACGCCTTCGCTGGCAATTCGTATTGCTGCCGCGCTAGGCAGTACACCTGAATTTTGGCTGCGCCTGCAGAGTGCTTACGATCTTCGACAGCTCGAAAATCAGATCGATACATCCCGTATTGTCCTGTATGGCGACAGAAATGAGAAGTCGCCCGGCGGCGCAACGCTTGCCGGGCCGACCAAACCGCAATAGCGTCATCCGTGTAGGCCGGGCAAACGCAGTGCCGCCCGGCGTTACGGTGCTAACCCATTAGTGTGCGTGCACCACCACCCACATCGGCCCCTGCCCGACGGCATAGCGGCCCTTCTCCTCCAGCAGGCCCTGCGCGCCCTGAATGGCATACAGCGCAATATGGTGCGACTTCTGCCCTGCGGCAATCAGGTACTTACCGCTGTGGTCGATGTTAAAGCCGCGCGGCTGGGTTTCGGTGGGCTGGTAGCCCTCTACGGCCAGCACGCTACCATCTTCCGAGACGCTAAAGATCGTCACGATGCTGGCGGTACGGTCGCAGGCGTAGAGGTGACGTCCGTCCGGCGTAATGTGAATATCCGCCGCCCAGCGGGTATCAGCGAAGTCGGCAGGCATCATATCCAGGGTCTGCACGCACTCGATTTGACCGTGGGCATTGCTAAGCTGCCACACGTCTACCGAGCCGTTGAGTTCGTTAACGCAGTAGGCGTACTGCTGGTTCGGGTGGAACGCCATATGGCGCGGACCGGCCCCTTCAACGGTGGTCACTTCAGCTGGTGTCTGCGCGGTAAGCTGGCCGTTATCGCCAAGGGTAAACAGGCAGATACGATCCTGCTTCAGTGCCGGTACCCACAGGGTGGCGTTATCCGGAGAGATATTGGCCGAGTGGCACCCGTCCAGACCCTCCACCAGGGCAGTAATTTCGCCCGGCAGGCCGTCATTGAGCGGGGTAACGCTGACGCTGCCCGCGTTGTAGGAGGCGGTAAAGAGAAAGCGGCCCTGGCGATCGGTGGAGATATGCGTCGGGCTACCGGACAGCGGCGCTTCTGCGGTAAAGGTCAGCGCGCCATCTTCCGGTGCGATGCGGTAGGCCAGCACGCGAAACTCCGGACGTACGCCAACATAGAGAAAGCGCTTGTCTGGGCTAACCACCATCGGCTGCACCTGGCCCGGCACGTCAACGACCTGCACCAGTGTCAGCGTACCTTCGTCGTTCAGACGCCAGACGTGGATCTGCTGGCTCTCGGGGCTGGCGGTATAAACGGTTTGCTGCATAATTTCTCCTTGATCGCAAAAGCAGTGAAGTAGATAACCACGATAGTCTTTTTTAGCGCTGAATGCTCTATTTCTGCCCGACGTTTTGCCAGGCCGTCATGCCGGTGTACCATGCGTAACGAGTTGAATTTCATTCTCTACCTGGAACCCGACATGACCTCGCGAGTTATAGCCCTGGATTTAGACGGCACGCTGCTGACCCCCACAAAGACCCTGCTCCCCTCTTCGCTTCAGGCGCTGGCGCGCGCCAGGGAGGCGGGCTTTACGCCACTGATTGTGACCGGCCGACACCATGTTGCCATTCATCCTTTTTATCAGGCACTGGCGCTCGATACACCTGCAATTTGCTGTAACGGCACCTATTTGTATGATTATCAGGCAAAAAAGGTGCTTGAGTCCGATCCGCTTCCGGTGGATCAGGCGCTGCAACTCATTGATATGCTCAATGAGCATAAGGTTCACGCCCTGATGTATGTTGATGATGCGATGGTGTACGAGACGCCTACCGGACACGTGCTGCGCACCATGAACTGGGCGCAGTCCCTGCCGCCGGAGCAGCGCCCGGTCTTTACCCAGGTCGGTTCGCTGGCGCAGACCGCCCGCGAGGTGAACGCGGTCTGGAAGTTTGCCCTTACCGATGAGGACAGCGCCAAACTTAACGCCTTCGCCCTTGAGGTTGAACAGCAGCTTGGCCTGGAGTGTGAGCGTTCATGGCACGATCAGATCGATATTGCCCGCCAGGGCAACAGCAAAGGCAAGCGCCTGGCCCAGTGGGTTGCTTCTCAGGGGCTGTCAATGCAGGATGTGGTGGCCTTTGGCGACAACTTTAACGATATCAGCATGCTGCAGGCGGCGGGCGTTGGCGTGGCGATGGGCAATGCGGCGGACGAGGTGAAAGCCCACGCCAACGTGGTGATTGGCGACAATACCACCGATACCATCGCCGAGTTTATCTATACCCACCTGCTGTGATCAGGTGGTGATCGAGACGCTCTTGATCTGGGCGTAGAGCCACAGGCCAGGCTTGATGCCTAGCTCATCCCTGGCCCATGGGCTGATGCGCGCCCAGAGCGTGCGGCTGCCCACCTCCAGCTGAACCTCAACCTGGCCCTGATCGTCATAGCACTGGGCCACTTTCGCCCGCAGGATATTACGGATGCTGCTGTTGACCGGCGGCTGCAATACCAGCGACACGTCCGAGGCCTGAATGCGGATGCGCAGCGCCGTCTGTAATGGGCTATCGAGCTTATTGACCCACAGATGCTGATCCCCCAGCGCCAGCGCGGTCATGGCATAGTGTGGATGGTGCTCCAGCACGCTGACCTTCAGCACGCTGCTCTGCTGCTCCGGCGGCAGCCATGGGTTCATTACCCGACTCCCCCACACCTCCTCCAGGTTGCCAAAGGCTTTTACCTCTCCCGCCTCCAGCACCATAACCTTATCGGCAAGATGCAGGATCTCATCCAGCGAGTGGCTGACATAGAGCATGGGGATGTTGATCTCCCGCGCCAGCCGCTGTAAGTAGGGCAGCAGCTCGCGCTTGCGGGGGATATCCAGCGAAGCCAGCGGCTCGTCGAGCAGCAGCAGTTCGGGGGCGGTAAGCAGCGCCCGGCCAATCGCCACCCGCTGTTTCTCGCCGCCTGAAAGGCTCCCCGGCAGCCTGTCGAGCAGCGGCTCGATGCCCAGCAGGGTCACCAGCCGGTCAAACTGTCCGGCCATGCTTTTCGCCATGCCGTAGCGCAGGTTGCCGAGCACCTTGTAGTGGGGAAAGAGACGCGCGTCCTGGAAGACGTAGCCGATCCGACGCTTCTCTGGCGGCAGGCAGATGTTTTTTTCGGTATCGTTCAGCACCCGCTCATTGAGCACGATGCGCCCCTGCTGCGGGCGCGTCAGGCCGCCGACGGCGTTAATCAGCGAGGTTTTCCCCGCCCCGGAGACGCCAAAGATGGCAGTGATACCGCTGGCGGGCAAATTCGCCTCGACGCGCAGCCGGTGCGTGCCCAGCGTCTGGGTAAAATTGAGTTCCAACATGATCTATCTCCCCGTCCGCTCGCGGCTAAGCCGCGCCAGCCACTCGGACACCAGCAGCGAAATTAGCGCCAGCACGATAGAGATCAGGCAGAGCCGCGCCGCCGCGCTTTCGCCGCCGGGGGTCTGGATCAGGGTGTACATCGCCGATGGAATGGTGCGCGTTTCACCGGGGATGTTAGAGACAAAGGTGATGGTTGCACCAAACTCGCCGAGGGAGCGAGCAAAAGCCAGCACCGTCCCGACAATAATACCCGGCAGGGTGAGCGGCAGGGTGATGGTCATAAAGACCCGCCAGCGCCCCGCCCCGAGGGTACGCGCCGCCTGCTCCAGCTTGAGATCGACTCCCTCAAGCGCCAGGCGAATAGCCCGCACCATCAGCGGGAACGACATTACCGCCGCTGCCAGCACCGCACCGCGCCAGCTAAAGGCAAAGGTCAGGCCGAACCAGTCGTAGAGCCACTCGCCGATAAAACCCCGGCGACCCATCGCCACCAGCAGCAGGTAACCCACCACCACCGGAGGCAGCACGAGCGGGAGGTGCAGCAGACTATCGAGCAGGGCTTTGCCTGGAAACGTACAGCGGACCAGCAGCCAGGCAAAGAAGATCCCAAAGGGCAAGCTGAAGAAAACAGCCAGGGAGGAGACTTTCAGGCTCAGCAATACCGCCTGCCATTCGGGATCGGTCAATATCATTCGTGCGTCGTAAATCCGTAACGTTTAAAGATTTCAGAAGCCTGCGGGCCTTTCAGATAGTCATAAAACGCGCTTACCGTGGCGTTTTTATGCCCGTCGATGATAGCCAGCGGGTATTCCACCTTTTTATGTGAATCTTCCGGGAAGGTGCCGACGACCTTCACGCCCTTGCTGGCCACTGCATCAGAGCCGTAGACAATGCCCAGCGGGGCTTCGTTGCGCTCTACCAGCGCCAGTGCACCACGGACGTCCTCTGCCGGAGCAAGCTTCGGCGACAGCGTATCCCAGGCACCCAGCTTCTGTAACGCCTCTTTGGCGTAGATGCCTGCCGGAACGTGCTCCGGATCGCCTACCGCCAGACGCCCGCCTTTAAGCAAGCTGGTCCAGTTGGTCTTATCGTTAATGGCGATCTCGCCCTGAGCGCTCGCTTTTGGCGCGACCACCACCAGGCTGTTTCCGAGCAGCGTTTCACGGCTGGCGGTATCAATCGCTTTCTTCTCTGCCGCGTAATCCATCCACTTCTGATCGGCAGAGATAAAGAGATCGGCAGGCGCGCCAGCCTCAATCTGGCGGGCCAGCGTTGAGGAGGAGGCAAACGACGAGACGACCTTAACTTTTTTCTCTTTGGTATAGGCGGTAGCGATATCCTGCATCGCATTGGTCAGCGACGCGGCAGCAAATACCGTAATTTTTCCCTCGTCCGCCAAAGCATGCCCTGCCAGCGTGAGCGTTAATGTTGCACCTGCTAACAAGCGTAATCCCGAACGTGCCATATCTGTCTCCTTTGAATATCGTTGTATACTTCACAATATAACGATAACCCTCAGGTTTTTACAGGGATAATTTGTACCGCTTAAGCGGTAACCCCGGTATAAACAGATATCGGCAACGGATAAAAAAGCTTGAATAGCAAAACGCCCGCGGCTGCGGGCGTTTTTAAGAAACTAACGGGACTCTCTGGACCGATCTTTGTGACCAATGCCGGAAAAAATGTTGAACACTTCGCCGAGGCCGTAGATTGCCCCCAGAATGATGGCCATCACCACGGGTACCATGATCACCGCGAATGCCAGACTTTTCAGTAACTCTAACATGGTCTACTCCAGATATAGTGAAGTTATCATTCTAACCTGGTGGCGCGGAATTACACGTCCCTTTTGTGCGATGCCCATTGCGCCGGTGCGCATTTACGGCACAATATCCCTTTTGCAAGGATTGACTATGCAGGCTGAAATCCTCCTTACCCTCCGGCTCCAGCAGCGGCTGTTTGCCGATCCCCGACGCATTGCTCTCCTCAAACAGATAGAACAGACCGGCTCCATAAGCCAGGGCGCAAAGAACGCCGGCATCAGCTATAAAAGCGCCTGGGACGCTATCAACGAGATGAACCAGCTCAGCGAGCAGCCGCTGGTTGACCGCGCAACCGGCGGTAAAGGCGGCGGCGGCGCACAGCTGACACGCTACGGCCAACGGCTGATCCAGCTCTACGAGCTGCTGGCGCAGATCCAGCAGAAAGCTTTCGACGTGCTCAGTGATGACGATGCCCTCCCCCTCAACAGCCTGCTGGCGGCCATCTCCCGCTTCTCATTGCAGACCAGCGCCCGCAACCAGTGGTTCGGCACGGTCACCGGGCGGGATAATTCTCACGTCCAGCAGCACGTCGACGTTCTGCTGGCGGATGGCACGACCCGGCTGAAGGTTGCCCTGACCGCCCGCAGCGGCGAACGTCTGGGGCTGGACGAAGGCAAAGAGGTGCTGGTGCTGTTAAAAGCGCCGTGGGTGAACATTGCTCAGGATAGCGCCGCCGCCGCCGGGGCTGATAACCAGCTGCCGGGACGCATCAGCCACATTGAACACGGCGAGACGCAGAGTGAGGTGCTGATGACCCTGCCGGACGGGCAGACGCTGTGCGCCACCGTCGCGCGGGAGCAGGCGGACCAACTGGCGGTAGAGAGCGACGCGATCGCCTACTTCAGCGCTGACCGGGTTATCGTCGCCACCCTCTGCTAAGCCGCTGGCATTGACAATCCCGTCGGCAGCACGTATCTCTGTGCACTACTGCTGCAAAAAATGGGATACGTCATGTCGTTATTGCATATTTCGCAAGGCACGTTTCGTCTTAGCGATACACGCACGCTCGCTATCAGCGACCTTACCCTGCGCGCCGGAGAGAGCTGGGCCTTTGTCGGCACCAACGGCAGCGGCAAATCGGCCCTCGCCAGAGCGCTGGCCGGTGAGCTTACCCTGCTAAAAGGCACGCGCGAAAGCACCTTCGCCCGCGTCACCCGCCTCTCATTTGAGCAGCTGCAGAAGCTGGTCAGCGACGAGTGGCAGCGGAACAACACCGATCTGCTCAGCCCTGGCGAAGAGGATACCGGCCGCACCACGGCGCAGATTATTCAGGATGAGGTCAAGGATCCGGCACGCTGCGCCGATCTGGCCTCCCGCTTCGGCATTAGCGCCCTGCTCGATCGTCGCTTTAAATACCTCTCTACCGGCGAGACGCGTAAGACCCTGCTGTGCCAGGCGCTGATGACCGATCCCGGGCTATTGATTTTGGACGAGCCTTTTGACGGGCTGGACGTTGCCTCTCGCGGCCAGCTGGCGGATCTGCTGGGTCAGCTCAATGCCCAGGGTATCACCCTCGTGCTGGTGCTTAACCGCTTCGACGAGATCCCGAATTTTGTCGCTAACGCCGGAGTGCTGGTGGACTGTACGCTGAGCGAAACCGGCGCGAAGCAGGCCCTGCTGGAGCAGGCCCTGATTGCCCAGCTGGCGCACAGCGAGACGCTGGCAGGCGTGGCTTTGCCGCCGCCGGATGCGCCCCCTGCCCACCACCAGCTGGCCGCGAATAGCCCGCACATTGTGCTTAACGATGGCGTAGTCTCCTATAACGATCGACCCATCATTAACCATCTGAGCTGGACCGTGAACCCCGGCGAACACTGGCAGATCGTTGGCCCCAACGGTGCGGGAAAATCGACCCTGCTTAACCTGATCACCGGGGATCATCCGCAGGGTTACAGCAATGACCTGACCCTGTTTGGCATACGCCGGGGCAGCGGGGAGACCATCTGGGATATCAAAAAGCATATCGGCTACGTCAGCAGCAGCCTGCATCTGGAGTACCGGGTCAGCACCACGGTGCGTAACGTGATCCTCTCCGGCTACTTTGACTCGATTGGCATCTACCAGGCGGTGTCGGATAAGCAGCAGAAGCTGGTCCAGGAGTGGTTAGATATTTTAGGCATCGATGCTCGCACCGCCGATGCCCCTTACCATAGTCTTTCCTGGGGACAGCAGCGGCTGGCGTTGATCGTCCGCGCACTGGTCAAACATCCCACCCTGCTGATCCTTGATGAACCTTTGCAGGGGCTGGATCCACTCAACCGCCAGCTGATCCGTCGCTTTGTTGACGTGCTGATAGGCCAGGGCGAAACCCAGCTGCTGTTTGTCTCCCATCACGCTCAGGACGCTCCGGCCTGTATTACCCACCGGCTGCACTTTGTACCCGAGGGTGATAGCTATACCTATCTTATTGACCAACCGACCCAGGCCGTTTGACTACAATTTTTCAGACCAGGCGCATAAACACGCTTTAATTGCTTGATTTATCATGGCATTTAAAGCGTCTTTTCCGCTGCGCTCTTTTAGTGTAAGCGATTCCACTACTTTCGTTCATGTCACACTTTTTACATCTCTGTTATGCTATCTTAATTAGATAACATAGGGTTAATGGAGCCAAATATGCGAGTTCTGGTTACAGGTGGTAGCGGTTACATTGGCAGTCATACCTGCGTACAACTGTTACAAAACGGTCACGACGTCGTTATTCTCGACAACCTCTGCAACAGTAAGCAAAGTGTCCTGCCGGTCATCGCCCGCCTTGGCGGTAAAGAGGCCACCTTTATCGAGGGTGATATCCGTAACGAAGCGCTGCTGGCCGATGTGCTTCGCGAGCAGGCTATCGATACGGTGATCCATTTTGCTGGCCTGAAGGCGGTAGGTGAATCCGTGGCGAAGCCGCTGGAGTACTACGATAACAACGTCAACGGTACCCTGCGCCTGGTGGCTGCCATGCGCGCAGCTAACGTCAAAAACCTTATCTTTAGCTCCTCGGCTACGGTCTATGGCGACCAGCCGAAGATCCCCTACGTGGAGAGCTTCCCCACCGGTACGCCGCAAAGCCCCTACGGCAAAAGCAAGCTGATGGTGGAGCAGATCCTTACCGACCTGCAAAAAGCCGATCCGCAGTGGAGCATTGCCCTGCTGCGCTACTTCAACCCGGTTGGCGCGCATCCGTCGGGCGATATGGGTGAAGATCCGCAGGGTATTCCAAATAACCTGATGCCCTACATCGCTCAGGTGGCGGTAGGCCGTCGTGAGTCGCTGGCTATCTTCGGCAACGACTACCCAACCGAAGACGGCACCGGCGTACGCGACTACATCCACGTGATGGACCTGGCCGACGGTCACGTCGCCGCCATGCAGACGCTGGCCGGTAAAGCTGGCGTGCATATCTATAACCTGGGCGCAGGCGTGGGCAGCAGCGTGCTGGACGTAGTTAACGCTTTCAGCAAAGCCTGCGGCAAACCTATTACCTATCACTTTGCCCCGCGCCGCGAAGGCGATCTGCCTGCCTACTGGGCCGACGCCAGCCGCGCCGATAAAGAGCTAAACTGGCGCGTGACCCGCTCTCTCGATGAGATGGCGCAGGACACCTGGCGCTGGCAGTCTCGTCACCCGCAGGGCTATGCGGATTAAGGAGGATCCTATGACACAGTTTAACCCGGTCGATCACCCCCATCGTCGCTACAATCCGCTGACCGGTCAGTGGATCCTGGTCTCCCCCCACCGCGCCAAGCGTCCGTGGCAGGGCGCGCAAGAGACACCGTCCCAGCAGACGCTGCCCGCGCACGATCCGGACTGCTTCCTCTGCCCTGGCAATACTCGGGTGACCGGCGATAAAAACCCGGACTACACTGGTACCTTCGTGTTCACCAACGACTTTGCCGCCCTGATGAGCGACACGCCCGATGCGCCTGAGAGCGACGATCCGCTGATGCGCTGCCAGAGCGCCCGCGGCGTTAGCCGGGTGATCTGCTTCTCGCCGGACCACAGCAAAACCCTGCCGGAGCTGAGCCTCCCGGCGCTGGAAGAGGTTGTCCAGACCTGGCAGGCGCAGACCGCCGAGCTGGGTGAGACCTACCCCTGGGTGCAGGTGTTTGAGAATAAAGGTGCGGCGATGGGCTGCTCTAACCCCCATCCGCATGGTCAGGTCTGGGCTAACAGCTTCCTGCCCAACGAAATTGAGCGTGAGGACCGCCTGCAGCGGGACTATTTTGCCGCCAACGGCGCACCGATGCTGCTGGACTATGTGAAGCGCGAGCTGGCCGACGGCAGCCGCACCGTGGTCGAGACCGAACACTGGCTGGCGGTGGTGCCTTACTGGGCAGCGTGGCCGTTTGAGACGCTGCTGCTACCGAAAGCCGCGGTGCTGCGCATTACCGATCTCAGCGACGACCAGCGCAGCGACCTCGCCCTGGCCCTGAAAAAGTTAACCAGCCGCTATGACAACCTGTTCCAGTGCTCCTTCCCCTACTCCATGGGCTGGCACGGGGCACCGTTTAACGGCGAAGAGAATTCACACTGGCAGCTGCACGCCCACTTCTATCCGCCTCTGCTGCGCTCCGCGACGGTGCGCAAGTTTATGGTCGGCTACGAGATGCTGGCGGAGACCCAGCGCGATCTGACGGCGGAACAGGCCGCCGAGCGCCTGCGGGCGGTCAGTGATATCCATTTTCGCGAATCAGGAGTTTAACCATGAGTCTGAAAGAAAAAACACAATCTCTGTTTGCTGAGACATTCGGCTACCCTGCCACGCATACGTTTCAGGCTCCGGGCCGCGTCAACCTGATCGGCGAGCATACCGACTACAACGATGGCTTCGTGCTGCCGTGCGCCATCGACTACCAGACGGCGATCAGCGCCGCGCCGCGTGCGGATCGCACCGTACGCGTTATCGCTGCCGACTACGACAACCAGACCGACGAGTTCTCTCTTGATGCACCGATCCTCGCTCACGACAGCCAGCAGTGGTCGAACTACGTCCGTGGCGTGGTGAAGCACCTGCTCAACCGCGATAAGAGCTTTGGCGGCGCGGATCTGGTGATCAGCGGCAACGTGCCGCAGGGCGCAGGCTTAAGCTCGTCGGCCTCGCTGGAGGTTGCCGTGGGTACGGTCTTCCAGCAGCTTTATCACCTGCCGCTGGACGGGGCGCAGATTGCCCTCAACGGCCAGGAGGCGGAGAACCAATTTGTGGGCTGCAACTGCGGCATCATGGACCAGCTGATCTCTGCCCTCGGCAAAAAGGATCACGCCTTGCTGCTCGACTGTCGCACGCTGGGTACCCGCGCGGTCTCCATGCCGCAGGGCGTGGCGGTGATTATCATCAACAGCAACTTCAAACGCACCCTGGTTGGCAGCGAGTACAATACCCGCCGCGAGCAGTGTGAAACCGGGGCGCGCTTCTTCCAGCAGCCTGCCCTGCGCGACGTCTCCCTGGAGCAGTTCAACGCCGTAGCCGCCGAGCTGGATCCGCTTGTCGCCAAACGCGTGCGCCACGTGCTGACCGAGAACCAGCGCACCCTGGAAGCCGCCGACGCGCTGGAAAAAGGCGATCTGCAGCGGATGGGCGAGCTGATGGCGGCCTCCCATGCCTCTATGCGCGACGATTTCGAGATCACCGTGCCGCAGATCGATACCCTGGTGGAGATTGTTAAAGAGACCATCGGTGATAAAGGCGGCGTGCGCATGACCGGCGGCGGCTTCGGCGGCTGCATTGTGGCGCTGGTGCCGGAAGATCTGGTTTCCCAGGTTCAGGAGGCCGTAGCGGCACAGTATGAAGCCAAAACCGGTATTAAAGAGACCTTTTACGTCTGCAAAGCATCAGAGGGGGCCGGACAGTGCTAAACGAAACTCCTGCGCTGGCCCCGGACGGGCTGGCATACCGCTTAATCACCCTGCGCAACGGCGCGGGGATGGTGGTCACCCTGATGGACTGGGGCGCGACCCTGCTCTCTGCCCGTGTGCCGATGCCCGACGGCTCGGTGCGTGAAACGCTTTTAGGCTGTAATACGCCCCAGCGCTACGTAGAGCAGACCGCCTATCTGGGCGCATCGGTAGGCCGCTACGCCAACCGCATCGCCAAAAGCCGCTTCACCCTTGACGGTCAGAGCTACTCGCTAGTGCCGAGCCAGGGCGAAAACCAGCTCCACGGTGGGCCGGAAGGCTTTGATAAGCGCCGCTGGCGCATCGTGCGTAAGAATGACAGCGAAGCGCTGCTGAGCCTGACCTCCCCTGACGGCGACCAGGGTTATCCTGGCAACCTGAATGCCAGCGCCCTCTTCCGCCTGACGGAGGATAACCGCATTGCGATTGAGTACCGCGCCACCGTGGATAAACCCTGCCCGGTAAACCTGACCAATCACGCCTACTTCAACCTCAACGGCGTGCAGTCGGACGTGCGCGACCATCGGCTGCAGCTGCTGGCCGATGCGTACCTGCCAGTGGATGAGACTGGTATTCCTTACCAGGAGCTGAAAGCGGTTGAAGGTACCAGCTTCGACTTCCGCCAGCCGAAAATCATCGCGGATGATTTCTTACAGGATGACGATCAGCGGAAGGTGAAGGGTTACGATCACGCCTTCCTGCTGCAGGCGAAGGGCGATGCCAGCCAGCCTGCGGCGCACCTCTGGTCGGCGGATAAGAAGCTGCAGATGAGCGTCTATACTTCCGCACCAGCGCTGCAGTTCTACTCCGGCAACTATCTGGAAGGCACCCCAGCCCGCGAGCAGGGCGAGTACAGCGCGTATCAGGGGCTTGCTCTGGAGAGCGAATTCCTGCCGGATAGCCCAAACCACCCGGAGTATCCGCAGCCTGATGTCACCCTGCACCCCGGCGCGGAGTACGTGAGCGTTACCGAATATCAGTTTATTCCGCAGTAACCGTACAGCCCCGTTTTAACGGGGCTTTTTTTGCGCATCCTGCTGAAATAAGCACCGTTTACCGACAAAATCCTAACCCCGATTTCACAAGCACCTTACACTGGGCCACTATTTTCGCTATGGTAATGGTTATGCGTTGCCGCTGGCGTCGCCTCGGCAATATAATGAGAATTGTTATCATTCAATCAGGTTTATTAAGGAGAGAGTATGGCTGTTACTAAGCTCGTTCTGGTTCGTCATGGCGAAAGCCAGTGGAACAACGAAAACCGCTTCACCGGCTGGTACGATGTTGACCTGTCCGAGAAAGGCGTGAGCGAAGCAAAATCAGCGGGTAAACTGCTGAAAGAAGAGGGCTTCAGCTTTGATTTTGCCTACACTTCCGTGCTGAAACGCGCCATCCACACCCTGTGGAACGTCCTTGATGAACTCGATCAGGCCTGGCTGCCGGTAGAGAAATCCTGGAAACTGAACGAGCGTCACTACGGTGCGCTGCAGGGCCTGAACAAAGCGGAAACCGCTGAGAAGTACGGTGACGAGCAGGTTAAGCAGTGGCGTCGCGGCTTCGCGGTGACTCCGCCAGCGCTGACCAAAGACGACGAGCGTTTCCCGGGTCACGATCCGCGTTACGCATCCCTGACCGAGCAGGAGCTGCCGCTGACCGAGAGCCTGGCGCTGACCATCGACCGCGTGATCCCTTACTGGAATGAAACCATTCTGCCGCGCCTGAAAAGCGGCGAGCGCGTGATCATTGCCGCTCACGGTAACTCCCTGCGTGCGCTGGTGAAGTACCTGGACAACATGGGTGAAGATGAGATCCTTGAGCTGAACATCCCGACTGGCGTACCGCTGGTGTATGAGTTTGACGAAAACTTCAAGCCGATCAAACACTACTATCTGGGCAACGCTGACGAAATCGCTGCAAAAGCGGCGGCGGTAGCAAACCAGGGTAAAGCGAAGTAATGCAGGATTGCCCGGCGGCAAAGTGCTGCCGGGCATGATTATCAACCGCGACGCGCTTTCACCGCGTTGGCCAGCTGACGCAGAATAGCGTCGGTATCCTCCCAGCCGATACAGGCATCCGTCACGCTCTTGCCATAGACCAGCGGCTCACCGCTCTCCAGGCTCTGGTTGCCCTCGACCAGATGGCTCTCAATCATCACGCCAATCACCGCTTTCTCGCCACCGGCAATCTGCTGACAGACATCTTCACCCACGGTCATCTGCTTCCTGAACTGCTTGCTGGAGTTAGCGTGGCTGAAGTCAATCATCACCTGCGGTGCCAGCCCGGCTTTCTCCAGACCCTGCTTCACCTCGGCAACGTGCTTCGCGCTATAGTTCGGCTCTTTGCCGCCGCGCAGGATGATATGGCAGTCCCCATTGCCGCTGGTGTTCACAATCGCCGAGTGGCCCCACTTGGTCACTGAGAGGAAGCAGTGCGGCGCACCGGCAGCGTTAATGGCGTCAATCGCTACCTTAATAGTGCCATCGGTACCGTTTTTGAAGCCCACCGGGCAGGATAGCCCGGACGCCAGCTCGCGATGCACCTGAGATTCGGTAGTGCGTGCGCCAATGGCGCCCCAGCTCATCAGATCGGCAACGTATTGCGGGGTGATCATATCGAGGAACTCCCCCGCCGCTGGCAGCCCGCTGTCGTTAATCTCCAGCAGCAGCTTGCGGGCAATGCGCAGGCCGTCGTTGATCTGGAAGCTGTTATCCATATGCGGATCGTTAATCAGCCCTTTCCAGCCCACGGTGGTGCGCGGCTTTTCAAAATAGACGCGCATCACGATCTCAAGCTCGCCCTTCAGCTCTTCACGCAGGGTCAACAGGCGAGCGGCATACTCTTTGGCCGCGGCAGGGTCATGAATAGAGCATGGCCCGATCACCACCAGCAGGCGGTCGTCGCTGCCTTTGAGGATCTTATGGATCGCCTTGCGGGCGTGTGAAACCGTATTGGCTGCGGTCTCCGTCGCCGGGAATTTCTCCAGCAGCGCGACAGGGGGTAACAGTTCGTTAATCTCTTTAATGCGTAAATCGTCGTTCTGATAATTCATGATCGTTCCAGCGTTTGCCATACTTATGTCAGTGAGTGCAATCCCTCCAATCTAACGGCTCCGTCAGGAAGTGTAAACGGGCTTTTACACTCAGTACGGAATATTCCTGAAAAGTGATAAAAAAGGGTTAGCCGCTAGCGAACGCCGACAACGTGACTAAACTTTTTACCTGTAACCACTTTGTTTTTATTTTTTATCCAGATTCCATTCTGCCTTTAAGGTAAGAACCGGCATCTTTCACTACTGAGCGAATATTCCGTTTCGCATCTGCACTGTTGGATATCGCTATCCAATGTAATGACGAGAACAGGAGCACGATTATGAAAATGAATAAACTGGCCACAATTTTACTGACGACTACCCTGACTCTGGCTAGCGGCGCAGCACTCGCAGCATCCAACAGCAACGGCGCAGCAAACGCAGCTGCAGATGCCGGGGCCGTAGCACCGGGCGCTAAAGAGAACCTGCAGCCTAATAACGTAAATAATAACGATATTAATACCGGTAACACCAATGCCGCGACCGGCTCCACCGGGACTAATACTACCGGTACTACCGGTACTGCAACTGGTGGCGCTACTGGCACCTCCACCGGCGGCATGCTGCACTCCAACGGCGGAGCTTCAACAAGCGCTGACGGCCAGCATATGGATAAAGACGACATCCATAAAAACAGCATGTGTAAAGATGGTCGCTGCCCGGACGTGAATAAAAAAGTCGAAACCGGTGACGGTATGAACAACGACGTTGATACTAAAACTGACGGCACTTCACAGTAATTACGCTGATGTGACGATGAGGAGAGCTAAGGCTCTCCTTATTTTTTTGTGGCGAGGAAATAAAAATCTGCAATGATGTAAGTCGCTGAGAATATATAAAATGGAATAAAACTCATGGCGCATCACCACTCACACGCTTCCCCTTCTGAACACCATGATGGCAACGCTCGTCGTTTGCTGTTGGCCTTTAGCGTTACCGCTCTTTTTATGGTGGTCGAGGTTATTGGCGGCCTTGTCTCCGGTTCGCTGGCGCTGCTGGCAGACGCAGGTCATATGCTTACCGATGCAGCTGCCCTGCTCTTTGCTCTACTGGCCGTGCGCTTTGCCCGCCGTCCTCCGAGTGACCAACGCACCTTCGGCTGGCTGCGGCTCACTACTCTGGCGGCGTTCGTTAATGCCCTGGCGCTGGTCGTCATCACCGTTATGATTGTCTGGGAAGCGATTGTGCGCTTCTATCATCCGCAGCCGGTGGCGGGCTTCACGATGCTGGCTATTGCCATAGCGGGACTCGTCGCTAACATCGTCTCTTTCTGGATCCTGCATCGCGGCAGTGAAGAGAAGAACCTGAACGTACGGGCCGCCGCGCTCCATGTATTAGGCGATCTGCTCGGCTCCGTCGGGGCGATTGTGGCTGCGCTGGTGATCCTGTGGACCGGCTGGACACCGGTCGACCCGATACTTTCGGTGCTGGTCTCTTGCCTGGTGCTGCGCAGCGCCTGGACGCTGCTTAAAGAGAGCGTAAATGAACTGCTGGAGGGCGCACCGGTATCGCTGGATATTGCCGCGCTGCGCCGCCATCTGCGCCGTGATATCCCGGAAGTGCGTGACGTGCACCATGTGCACGTCTGGTCAGTGGGAGAGAAGTCGGTAATGACCCTGCACGTGCAGGTGATCCCCCCGCACGATCATGATGCGCTCCTGGAACGCATTCAGCACTTTCTAATTCATCACTATGAAATTTCACACGTGACGATCCAGATGGAGTACCGTCCCTGCAGCGGACCGGAGTGCGATCTCAATACCCTGCCCTCCGGCCACGCTCATCATCACCACCACTAGCCGACCAGCGCGCGTGAGCCTCGTTCGCGTGCGCTGTTAATCCACATCCGGCTGCCGTTCAGCGCAATAAAGGTGAGGATCAGGTACTCCAGCGACATGGCGTAGACGCCCTGCAGGGCAAAGATCACTACGCTAATCACGTTTACCACAACCCACAATAGCCAGTTCTCAACATATTTGCGGGTCATCAGCACCATCGCCACGATCGACAGCACCATCAGGCAAGCGTCCCAGAACGGGAAGGCATCCGGCTGCAGCTCAGGCATCGCCACGCTTAAACCCAGCGCCTGCATAATCGAGACCGCAATACGAGTCAGGAAGGTAAACACCGGATCGATAAACAGGGTCATCAGGCCAATCGCGACGGCGCAAATAACCAGCCAGACTATCGCCTTGCCGCGCGGCAGCCAGCGGATTTGCAGCACGGCCTCGTTCTGCGTCGTCTGCCGCGACCATGCATACCAGCCATAGATGTTAGCCGCAAAGAAGAAGAGCTGCAGCAGCAGGCTCGCGTAGAGCTGGATCTGGAAAAAGATCACCGCAAACAGGGTCACATTGATTAAACCAAACGCGTAGTTGCTGATCTTCTCCAGGCTGGCGAGCCAGATGCACAGTAGTCCGGCGAGAGTACCCACCGCTTCAATCCACGAGAGATCGTAGCCGCCAGCCCCCAGCGGTATGTGAACCAAAATATTCTGCGTACTAAAAAAATCCATTTCTGCCCCGCATATTGAAAAGTGAAATTGTCTTAACAATCATAGCCGTTATCACACGGTACGTAATTAACGCAGCGTTGCAGCAAAATCCAGCATGCGATTCAGAGGCAGCAGTGCCCCTTCACGCAGTTTTGCATCGACATGGATCTCGTGTAGCGCGCCGCCCTTCTCCAGCCCCTCAGCGATAGCCTGAAGGCCGTTCATGGCCATCCACGGACAGTGTGCACAGCTGCGACAGGTTGCCCCCTCACCGGCGGTAGGCGCTTCCAGCAGCTCTTTGCCCGGAACAGCCTGCTGCATTTTGTAAAAGATCCCGCGATCGGTGGCGACAATAAGCTGCGGATGCGGCAGCGTTTTGGCCGCGTTGATCAGCTGGCTGGTTGAGCCGACGGCGTCTGCCATATCCACTATCGCCTGCGGTGACTCAGGGTGAACCAGAACAGCTGCGTCAGGATAGAGGGCTTTCATGCGCGCCAGCGCCTGAGTTTTAAACTCATCATGGACGATGCACGCCCCCTGCCAGCAGAGGATATCGGCCCCGGTCTGTTTCTGCACGTAGCTGCCAAGATGGCGATCTGGCGCCCAGATGATCTTCTCCCCGAGGCTATCCAGATGCTCAATCAGCTCGACGGCGATGCTGGATGTCACGACCCAGTCCGCGCGCGCTTTAACCGCTGCCGAGGTATTGGCGTAGACCACGACGGTACGGTCCGGGTGCGCATCGCAGAAGGCACTAAACGCTTCAATGGGGCAGCCAAGATCGAGGGAGCACTCGGCAGCGAGCGTAGGCATCAGAATGGTTTTTTCCGGGCTGAGGATCTTGGCGGTCTCGCCCATAAAGCGTACCCCGGCCACCAGCAGCGTGGAGGCAGGATGCTTCGCCCCAAAGCGCGCCATCTCTAAGGAATCAGAGATACAGCCGCCGGTCTCCTCGGCAAGCTGCTGGATCTCTGGATCGGTATAGTAGTGGGCCACCATAACCGCATCCCGCTCCTTCAGTAGCCTTTTGATCTTTTCGCGATAAAACGCTTTTTCGTCGAGGCTCAGCGGGCGCGGCTTAGGCGGGAAGGGGTAAATCGTTGCTTCAGGATCGAACATTACGCTCATCATGCTTTCTCGTTTTGCTGACTTAACAATAATGCCCTGACCTGCGGTATCTGATATAGGATGAGGCATTTGTGTTTTATATACTAAACAAGATAGCGGATTGCCAGGGAAAAGTCACATCAATTAGGTGCAATGCTAAATCCTCCGATGCTAAAAACCCTCAGTCCTAAAGACAGCACTAAATGTAGGTAAATAAGTAGAGCTAATCGGCATGATGGACAGAGCGAAGGGTTGTAGCAGAGGATGGAGATAATCAGGATGAGTAAACGATCTGAAATAATTGATGGGAAATATGCTGGCACGTCAAGCATTGGATTAGTTTATACAGAGGTTCTTGGATGGGTGGACTTGGGACATGCGCAGGGTAAGGACATTCGAGATCTTCTAAATAAAATTGAGCGGGGTGAAGCATCTGGAAAAGAATTTTACGATATCACTTATTCTCAAGGAATGACGTCGCGCTGGGGATTACTTCGTTCGGGAAAACTAGTTACATGGCGTATAAAACATGGGCGCCCATACTGGGAGCAGAAAAGTATTGCTTTGGCTATGATGATGGCAGTTGCTCGAAAATTTGAGACGTTCCAAGGAACGTTTCCTAATAACATAGTCACCGACAGTGCGTTTAGCGGCGAGGATCTTGTTTCAGATCTACTAGGATTTTATCGCGTAGTATCTGTTCAAAATCCCTTTAGCATGCTTCGCCCGGTAAGCAAAGCTGAAGCGCTTAAACGCTGGGATTACTATGGCAAAATCGGCTCATGGAAAAATGAGACGTTCCAGCCTCTGCTGTTTCCTGATCCAGGCAAATCTCCTCATGCAAAACCACGTAAAGGCCTGCTTCCACCATTCATGCGTACTATTTTTCCCTATAATGATTTCCGTTCGGGTAACGTAATTCTGTCTAATCATAGTAAAACATTTGAGATATTAGGTGCTAGCAACGGAAGGCAGGGATTATGAAGAAGTTTATAACAGGAGCAATTGTCGTCGTTCTAGTAGGGGTTATCACGTTGGTTGTTGCCTGGCCTTACGTAAAAATGGAGTTTGCCAGCTCTGCGCACTACACCGAGCAGGACACACGCGAGTATGAATACTTCACGCCGGATCTATTGAAAAACATGCCCAGGATCACAACCGATTACAGATTCGAATATGGCAATGTTACAGGTCCAGAAGCGCATGTTTTTACGGTTCATATCTATGGTACAACAGACAGTAGCAAAATCCGGGACTACCTAAAAACTCAGGGGTATGAGCCACAAAACGTTTGCGACGTTGAGGCGGAATGCTGGCGAAGCCATAAGAACAGCGATGTAGTTACAATTGCTAAGTTCATGTCGCCAAAAGAGGTTTTTGTACAGCTGTCACAGAGCCCTTACAATGAGCCGCTGGCAGATGACCGGCGATGACGCCGTAGGCCGGGTAAGCGTAGCGCCACCCGGCAGTATGTCGCTGTGTCGGGCGGCGCTGTGCTTGCCCGACCTACAAAAGCAGTGCTGTGAAAACGG
>JBCNNW010000064.1:0-24608 GCA_039594205.1 Pseudescherichia sp.
GGGGATTTGAACCCCCGGTAGAGTTGCCCCTACTCCGGTTTTCGAGACCGGTCCGTTCAGCCGCTCCGGCATCTCTCCGTGTTGAAGGTGGTCATCATGCCAGGATATTTGGCATTTTAACAGACCCAATCCAGCTAATTTTGTTCAAGTGACGAGTTTGCGAGCAAAGCGATGATAAAGTGGCCCTGGAAAGCAAATGAAGCATCTCGGATGACAACCTATCCCTGGGAAGAGGCGCTTGCCATGCCGATTTTGGCTAACCTGGCACCGGATGAGCAACGTCGTCTTGTGCAGCTGGCCGAGCGCTTCCTGCAGCAGAAACGTCTGGTGGCACTGCAGGGGTTCGATCTTGATGCGCTTAGAAGCAGCCGTATCGCTCTGCTCTTCTGCCTGCCGGTGCTTGAGCTGGGTCTGGAGTGGCTCGATGGCTTCCATGAGGTCCTTATCTATCCTGCCCCCTTTATCGTGGATGACGAGTGGGAAGATGATATCGGCCTGGTGCATAACCAGCGGGTTGTGCAGTCAGGGCAGAGCTGGCAACAGGGTCCTGTCGTCCTTAACTGGCTGGATATTCAGGACTCTTTCGATGCCTCCGGCTTTAACCTGATTGTGCATGAGGTGGCGCACAAGCTGGATACCCGCAACGGCGACCGCGCCAGCGGCGTGCCGTTTATTCCGCTGCGCGACGTTGCTGGCTGGGAGCACGATCTTCATGCGGCAATGAACAATATTCAGGACGAGATTGATCTGGTTGGCGAAAGTACTGCCAGCATTGATGCCTATGCGGCCACCGATCCTGCCGAATGCTTCGCCGTGCTGTCAGAATATTTC
Source organism: Pseudescherichia sp. (assembly GCA_039594205.1). Classification (GTDB taxonomy): domain Bacteria; phylum Pseudomonadota; class Gammaproteobacteria; order Enterobacterales; family Enterobacteriaceae; genus Pseudescherichia. Next base: position 832 of record JBCNNW010000064.1, read on the forward strand.
TTCAGCGCTCCAGAGCTGTTTGCGCCGCGCTTTCCCGCGCTGTGGCAACGCTTCTGTCACTTCTACCGCCAGGATCCGCTTGCACGCCTGCGTGCAAATAGGTCGGCTTCCACGACAGGGCGCTATCGCGTTCAGTAAAAGTACAGTTTGTTTTTTAATTAAGCAGTTAAATCAGCAGGTTAATTTTAGTGTTGACACGTCAGGAGGGGGCCATTACTATGCGCCTCGTTCACACGATTCCTCTGTAGTTCAGTCGGTAGAACGGCGGACTGTTAATCCGTATGTCACTGGTTCGAGTCCAGTCAGAGGAGCCAAATCTCAATGCCTACGCTTTCCTGTTTGCCTTCCACTGAAATCGAAAGCTCTTATGCTGCATAGAATAAGATTTACGATAAACAACATCGTATTGCACGTCTGACGCTATCAAACAGCAGCTTCCATGTTCCCGGATTCACCTCTCATTAAAGAATGACAGCGCAGCGTCTACTATGCTCGCCAGACTCTTTCTTGCCAGAATATCGTGCCCCTCTCCTGCAATAATCTTTAAATGAGACTCCCGATGTAACGCCTGTAGCGACTCTTGCAGCTTTTGGCTCTGCTCGCACGGCACAATGCGATCGTTTTCACTGTGCATCAGCAGAGTGGGAACGGCGATCTTCTCGCAGTGATAGCGTGGTGAGGCATCGCGCAACCTGTCCGCGGCGGCGGCTTCTCGTGGATCGGCAATCAGGTGATAGAAAGCGCTCTGCAGCGGAACCCACTCGGCCGGAAGATCGACCAGGATTGCCAGCAGATCGGTTGGCGCGTTCAGTGTGGCTACGCCAGCAAATTGACTCTTACCCTGTACGATCTGGAGTAGCGCTGCCAGCCCCCCAAAACTGGTTCCGAAACCAAACACGCGCCTGCTGTCCACGGCATAATTTTTCTGAACATATTGCAACGCAGCGGTGATATCCCGTTGTACATCATCCCCCCAGCGTTCAATGCTTTTGCGGATAAAAGAGCGGCCGTAACCGGTAGAACCGCGAAAGTTGACCTGAAGTACCGCGAATCCCGCAATGCAAAAGCTTTGTACAATGGCGTTAAATCCCCAACTGTCATTTGCCCATGGCCCTGCATGGGGAAAAAGAATCAGTGGCCAGGGTCCCTCTCCTTCCGGCAACGTCAGAAAAGAGTTCAGCACAGTACTATCGAAGCTCTTAATGGTGAAAGCGTGCATAGGGCGAAGCGGGGTTAAATCCAGCGCGGGTAAAACGCACCCAAGCGCGGAGAGCGTCTCCGTAACGCTATCGTATATAAAAGAGGATCCCGGAACCGTATCCGCTGCTCCTGACAGGATATAGCGTCGTCTGTCGCTGGAAAGAGATGTAAAGCGCAACAGGGGCAGCGCGATGCGTGCTTTTAACTGCTGGTACAGACGGCCCGCTGCCCGATCGAAATAGAGCGGATCCTGCCGGGCGGTCGCGAACGTTACACCCTCGATATCTCCAGCGCTGTCCAGGCCGGTGATCCCCGAGATATCCCCCTCAATGCCCGTTTCAACGTAGACCAGCGTTAGCGTCGGGGAACAGGAGACGCGAGCCAGGCCGGTAAACTCACGATCGATGTTAGCGATTGCGTAAAAATCCGCGTCTAACTCGGTGCTGGTGAAAATCGGAATAAAGACCCCGTCAAAGGGCAAGAGCGTAAGCAGATTAAACTGCTGCGTTGTCGCGTCAGGCAGCAAAACCTGGTAGCCCTGCGGTGTAATCTGCCATATCATCCGCAGCTGGCCGCTCCAGTCAAAGAAGAACTTTACTTCATTATCAGCACAGGCTCTTAGTACAACCCGCTCGCGAGAGACGATATTGACCGCGCAGAGCGTTTTAACCCCTGCTTTTTGGTCATACACCAGAATATGCTCAGGCGCAGCGGGCAGCAACGCTGCCAGTTCACAGCCGTCGAGGCCCTCCGACAAATCAACAACAGGCCCAGAGATGTGCAGCGCGTAGATCTTTTTGCTTAATGAGAGACGGTGGGTGGCAATAATGAGCAACGCCCGCTCTGTTTTCCACTCAATCTCCTGTATCGACGTATTCGGTGGCAGATCGATGACACAGATCCTGTGCCGCTGCAAAGCTGCATCGAGCCGGTCGACGATCAGCCGATTCTGCTCTTCCTCGCTGAGGATATAGGCCAGATGCTCCCCATCGGCAGAGAGTTTAAATAAAAACTGGAATGGGGATAAAAACAGAGGCGCGATCGCCGACTGATGTACGATCTGCTGCTGAGATAACTCTGCGGGCGCTGCCGTTTGGCTCATGAGATCCATGCCTCCACGAGGGGAATTATTCAAAGGCGGCCCCGGTCAACGCCAGCGAGTTAATATACTGCTGGGTGCTTGCCAAAGAGACAGCGCCTTGCTCAAGAACGATAACCCGGCTAGCCGAGGCGATGGTTTCCGGCCGGTGGGCGACAAACAGGCGAGTCATGTTTAACGAATCAATCGCTCTTGTGACGGCTCTCTCATTCACAATATCCAGATGACTGGTTGCCTCATCCAGCAGTAGAATTCGTGGCTGTTTGTAAATCGCCCGCGCAAGCAGTACCCTCTGCTTTTGTCCACCGGAGAGCACCGTTCCCATATCGCCTACAAGGGTACTATAGGCCATCGGCATCTGCACTATCTCATCATGCACGGCGGCCAGCGTGGCGCAGGCCATCATTCGTTCAAAATCCGGAGCCGGATCGAAAAAGCAGATGTTGTCGGCAAGGGTGCCAGCGAAAAGCACATCGTCCTGCAATACGGTACCGGTCAGCTGCCGCACACGCTCCACGCCAAGACGCGAAATATCAACCTCGCCAAGCAGTATCTGCCCCTGCGACGGCGAAAGCACGCCAAGCAGCATATTAATGAGCGTGGTTTTACCGCATCCCGACGCGCCAACTACCGCAACAGACTCGCCGGGCATGATACAAAACGACACGTTTTTGAGGATCTCTGGCTCACCCTCTGCATAACGGAAAGAGACATTATTAAAGCGGATGCTGGAATCCCGCTGCGCATCATTCGCAAAGATAGTGCCGCTGGTTTCGTGCCCCTCTGGTGCAGAAAGCACGATATCCGAAAGACGTTCGCCCTGTAAGCGCAGCATGCGAACGTCAAAATATTTATCAATAAGGCTGCTAACCCGGCTATCAAAATGCAGTTTATAGGCGTTGAAGGTAATCAGCACGCCGACGGTAAACTCCTTGTTAATCACCATCCTGGCTCCCAGCCAGATAATGAACAGCCCTTCAAGGCCAAAGAGGAGTCCGTTGATCTGCCTTGATATTAATTGCAGCTTCTGCACATGCAGCCCGGAATTGACCTCCTGCACGAAGAGCGACAGCCAGCTCTCTCGCCTGTCTGCCTGCCTGTTAAACAACTTAATCGTTTTAAGCCCGCGAATCGTTTCAAGGAAATGGCTTTGCTGCTTCGCGCCGCTGATGATGTTCTCCTCTGTCGCCTGGCGCAAAGGCCGATAGAGAGCCGCGCGGATCGCGCCGTACAAAATCATGACCGCCAGCGCAATGGTTGCCAGCATCGGGCTGTAGATAAACATCATGGTCAATGTCACCACGGTGACCATCCCGTCGATTAACCCGCCGAGGAAAGCGGTGCTTAGCGTCTGTTGAATAGTATCAACTGCGCCAAAGCGGGAGATGACATCCCCCAGATGCCGTCGCTCAAAGTATTGCACGGGCAGCGAAATCAGATGTGTAAATACGTTTGCCCGCCACTGGACGTTGAACGTAGTGCTAAAGAACATCAGCGTCCAGTCCTTCACGGCATAGGTTACCTGCTGAAACAGCAGGATCAGGGCAAAACCAATGAGCAGCACCGTCAACAGTTCAGTATCGCTACTCACAATCACTTCATCTATGACCCACTGTAAAAACAGCGGCTGCACAAGCGAGAAGATCTCCAGGCATATTGCCAGCGCAATAATCAGCAGCAGCGAGCGATTTAAGCCTTTTATCGATCCGAAGAGTGTCCGGAGTTTGATACGCGGCGCGGAAGGCTGCGACTCAAACGTGTCCGCAGGCCAGATATCGAGCGCAACGCCGGTAAAATTTTGCGACAGCGTCTCCAGCGAGATCTTTACTACCCCGCGCGCAGGGTCGTGGATCACGGCATTGCGCTGAGATACCTTTTTTAGCACGACAAAGTGTTTAAAATTCCAGTGCAGGATGCAGGGCAGACGTAGCTGGGGTAATTTCTCCAGGTTAACCCTCATCGCTCTGACACCTAAATTCAGCTGTTGGGCAATGTTCATGAGGGTGCGCAGGTCCGTTCCCTTCAACGAGATAGCGAAGCGTGAACGTAGGGAGCTGAGCGTAAGCGGGTTCCCATAGTAGCCTGCTATCATGGCAATGCACGCCAGCCCGCACTCGGTGGACTCGGTTTGTAGAGTGACGGGCAGCCTGCGGCCAAAACCGGGGGAGAGTCGTTCGAAAAGCTTCATACGCAGCACCGTTTACATTTTTCCTGTCAGGCTGAAAACAGGTTCCAGCATCCACTCATAGATACGCCGATGCTCCTGTACGATATCGGCTTCTAAAAGCATCCCTGCCTGAAGCGATTGTGGCGCGCCATAGATGTGGACGCTCTGTTGTTCCAGATTAGCCGTTACGCGATAAAACGTTTTTCCGCCGCTGGTCGCAACCAGCGCAGGCAGCTCCTCATGGGAGAGATCCGCAGCGGAAAGTGCAGCCAGAGCAATGGACGATACCCTTGCCTGATACTGACCAAACTTCTGCCAGGGAAATGCCTGATAGCGGATCGAGACCGCGTCATTTTTTTTGATAAATCCAATATCGCCGCTGGGAACATACAGACGCGCCTGCCAACGGACATCGTTGGGAATAATGGTTGCGACGGGACGTTGCGTATCCACGCTCTGCCCGGTTTCGGCAAGCGTGGCGGTGACGATACCGTCCACCGGCGCGGTGGCAGCAATTTCCCGCCGGGATTCCAGAGCAATCAGCGTGGTATTGGAATCAATAATGCTGCGTGCAATTTGCGAAAGCTGATTTTTCTGTTTTAAATCGAGATTCATTAATTCCGTTGTCGTGTCATCTATTGCGCTGGCGATCGTGATCCGATCGCGCTTGAACGCATTGAGGTCCGACTGGAGGTTGAGCAGGCCGTCCTGATGCACCTGAAACTGTTCGCGAGTGATGTAGTTACGCGCGAGTAGCTGTTGATAGCGACCATTAACATCTTTTGCCAGCGAAATACGCGTTTGCTGGGTGGCAATCTGATCGTTCACCTGTGCCAGCTGGGTTTGCAGGCTCATAAGCTTTTCCTGGGTATTCTGTTTCTCCTGCTGCTGCATGTGCTGCAGCTTCTCGCTCTCATCCTGTAACGACTTCCTGTATTCACGAACCTGCGTTACCAGCGCGGCCTGCGTTTCACCCTCGGCCATACTGCGCAAATCCGTGGAGACCGTGTAGAGAATGTCCCCTTTTTTCACCCGCTGCCCCTCGGTCACGGCTCGCGTGATCACAATCCCGGCCTGTTGCAGGTAGATTTTTACCAGCCCTTTATCGGGAACGATAATCCCCTCCACCGTGGTACGCCGGGCGTAGCTGCCAAATATGAGGAACAGCACAACGGCCAGGGCGGCACAGAGCGTGATGCACATCATTACCGTCGCCGAAACGGGCCTGATCAAAACGATCTCACTTATCGGTGGCGTTCTTTGCGCTTCGACAGCCTCCTGTCGAAAAATAGGGGCACGGTTTTTAGTCATTGCCTTGTGCCCCTTCTATCCGTTCGGGTTTGCCTAATATTTCGACGAACCGGGTGGCATCAATGGTGGAAAGCCGGCGATGGGCGATATGCAATCGGTAAATTGTTTCAGAGCCGGGTAGGCTTGAACGCCAGTAAATCACCTGCCGATCGGCAAACACGCTGCACAGCAACACGATAAGCTGCGGCTGGGGTAACGTTTCCGGCAGGCAGAAATCGAGCAGCCAGACAAAGGTCCCCTCTGTCCACTCACTCCAGTGCAGCACATAGTCGCTAAAAATAAGACGGGCGAGGGTATCCTCACGCACAGAGGCCCAGGTGATAAACCCGGCGGGAAGACCATGGCGAAAATGGATATAGACCTGCCGGTGTTCAACCGCGTTAAATATCCACGCTTTGATCCACTCTATCGAGTTGCAGGCATAGTGCGGATGCTGGGCAATAACCCCCGTCACGGCCCCCAGCAGGGTAAATTTGGTCCGATCTCTCTTGCGAAAAAAGTTAATGCTCATCTCGGGACCACGCCTCCAGGGCAGCGCCTAACGGATTCTGGGTGCAGTAGTCTGAAAAGGCCTTCCCCTCAGGGCTTAGTGAGAAAGCGTCGCGCAGCCCCGCGGGCGTTAACTGGCGTACTTGCCCGTCAGCCAACACGTTGAACGTCCCCTTATGCATGTCAAAAACAAGCGTGAGCGCCTCCTCCTGCCAGGCGGTTATGATGAAACCCGCCTCGCTATCAAGATGGAACTGCCCCAGTTTAACAATCCTGGCGCACCAGAGCCGCAGCGTCTCTATCTTCTCGTCCAGCGTCGCGCGGGGATCGTCAATCGTCGTATCGAGAAAGGTTGTCATAGCGGCATAGGTCAATTCATGACTGCGGAAAAGAGACTTAGCTACGTTGATCTCAATTGCCATAGCGACATTTTGCGCAGAGAGCCCCCACCCCTCCGCCACGGCAAAGACCCGCAGCCGGACGGCCTCTCGCTGCTGAAGCAAGCGCTTTACGCTTACCTGTGCAAAAAAGCCTTCACTGCTGCTGCTTCGGCTAGCCGCGCTATAACTAAGATCGATCGGGTGAAGATTGTCCCCGGCCTGCCGTAACCAAAATGGCAATGAGGGCAACAGGGAGAGTAAAGAGCGTGCCCACGCCTGGACGATCTCCTCGGCATAGATGACCTCAGCGATTGCCCAGGGGATACCCATCAGGCAGAGTAGATGCCGGGCGTAGCAACGATATAGCTCGCCCTCAAACTCTGCCAGTACAGCGGCCTGTAACCTCTGCCGCATCGTGTCAGACAGATGAGCATATTTGGCATGATGATAGATCCATGAGACGATCACCTCCGCCACGATGGCATACTGCTGCCACATCCCTGCCCATGCGCTATCCATATCTTTATCTTCCGGAAGTTCGCATGGCTCGAACAGAGAGACCGCCGTGAAATCATGCCACTTCCCCTCCAGCGAAAAATTAGAGGAGGAGACGCTGTGATAGAGGAATCGCGAGTTGGCAAAGGCAATCTGCGCGGCCTGCCGGCGGGCAAACTCAATCAGCCCGGCCTGAAGATAATGCTGGGGATCGGTCTGCAGATCGAACGTAGCGCTCAACATCTCAGGCAGCCTTTTACACATCGCTGAGGTGCGTTTAACATCCTCAGCCTGCTCGAGCCAGGCGTTATCTCCGCCGCTACGAAAATAGGCGGCCCGCTCAAAATGCGCCGGCCGAAGATAGCCGTCGCGCAGCAGTAGCGCCCGGTGAATGGGACCGCTCCCGGCAACGACCAACACGGCCCGAGAACGATTAGCCCCATACGGCAGGACCCTGTCAAGGATCCAACTCCAGACCGTCTCGTAGAGGGCCGAAGAGAGGGTCAGCTCACCATCACTCTGTCCAATATCATCTTCGCCAATGATACCGAGGAGCGGGTTCGGCCCAATGCCCTTCAGCTGGTAGCTTTCGCCGTCGTAGCCGCATCTGGCGCCGCCGCCATGCACGCCCACACCATAACCGCCGTAGCGTTCGGCATAGAAGGTTTTACCTGCCAGCGCGTCCCGTGCCCCGCAGGCATCTACCGTCCATGAGAAGCGGCGTAACAGCGCCTCGTCGCTTACGCTGAGCGTGGGATCGCGCAGGACGATCCGGCATCCCGGCTGCCATTTTGTATCAAATGCCACCAGGCAGGGTTTCAGATATTCGGCTAGCTTATGCATCTCAGCCCCGGATCGGTTTACACATACCAGAGTCCGGCGTGGGCGTGGGCGCTGTCAAAGAGATCGAGCGTTGTGACCTTGCCGGTGCCGTGCTGAATATGCAGAGAGGTGCTTATTAACGCCGTTGCATGATTGTCGGCTAAAAACTGCGTCAGCTTTGTTTTTATCTCATCCAGAGTAGATACGTTCATAGCCGCTGATGAGAAGGCCAGGCCATCAAAATATTCGTAGCCCGGCGCCATAGGGTGCTGCGACAAAATAGTCAGATGACAATCCATCTGGTTCGCCTGCGCCCAGGCGGCCAACCGCGCCATGACTATCGGCTCCACGCCGTCGCTTAAGGTCGTACCGATAATCTGTGCCAGTCCACCCGGCTTGAGGTAGTGCGGCAGCCCCTCCAGTACGCGCCACGTCACTGCCCAGCCGTCGTGACCACCGTGGCCGACAAAGGGGTACGCCAGCTCATCCGGGAAGGGCAGCAGCGGCGGGTTACAGATAATATGATCGAACGGCTCGCTGGACGGCAGGGCCGCATAGAGATCGCCCACCACAATATCCCAGTTTTTCAGGCCGTTAAGCTGGCGATTGATCTCTGCCACCGCTGCAGAGAGAGGATTAATCTCTACCGAGACCACCCGGGCCGCTTTCGCAGCACAGTAGAGTGATTGCACCCCAGGCCCTGAACAGAGGTCGAGCGTTTTCCCCCCTGTCGGCGGACGCAGGCGGGTTAATAAGCCAAACGAATCATCACCATAATAGACTGTGGGATTAGGCGTCGGCGTTTCAAACAGCAGCCAGTTACCCAACACCATAAACAGGGAGAAGCCACCGCTTTGCAGCGTCTGTCGATCGCGCCGCAAAATGTTCCGCTCCAGTAAAGGTGCCAGCAGATCTAGCTCTTCAGCGGTAAACGCGGCGAGCTTAACAGGTTCATTAATCAGCAACAGCTGATAAAAGTGCCTGAGCCGACTATCGGCGATTAACGGTTTGACGGCTTGCCACGCAGTCAGTCGTGGAGTGCCAGGAAAGAACGCGCTGCATAGCTCAGCGTAGCCAATGTTATTTAAATAGCGTGTCAGATTTTTCATATGTTTTCATACAGAGGGTAAATTTCAGGAAGGTGCTCTCTTAATATCCGACGGGACTCTGCAATATTCACTACGTCTTCACATATTTCGCATACCGAGGCGTAGCGGGGTTTAAAGAGCTTTTGCGTGGCAATATTGTCCACCAGCTTCATTAAAAACCAGGGGCCAAACTTGCGGATTGCCTTAATTACCAGCCGCTGCTCCCCTTGCGCCAGTAATCTGGCGGCGTCGTGCTCATGGGTATTACCAAAATCAAGGAACTCATTACCGTGCGCGTTAATACCACAGCACGCCAGCAGATGCCCGCCGGGCGACATCGCTGCGCTCGATACCGCCCAGGGACATTTCAGATTAAGTGTGGACTGCTTTTCGGGATAGATAATATCCTCTTCCGCCAGTGCCTGGCCGCGCCCCAGCCTTTGCAGGCGCGCGTTGGATAAGAGATAAAAGGTGCCGTCTTCTGCCCGCGACATTGTTTGCTGGGCAACACCCTGCTCATCCCAGTAGACTGGAATAACCTCATCAAGCTGCTGCTGTATGAAATCACTGGTGATAGTCGACCGTGCACCGTAGCAGTTAGCAATAACAACGCTCTCAAAACCTTTATTTTTGCTTGCCCGCCAGGCATTAAATACATTCTGATAATTGATATCGCGGGCATGGTAGTCATCCAGACTAAAGTTGATCTCGGTAAGTCCACACTCTCTCAGCGTATCAATCATCTCATTGGCTTTATGCCTCGTGGCTGCCCACGAGGCATTGGTCACCATTCGCGTCTTAATCCCCTTTTCGTGGCACCAGGCAATGGCATCGAAGAGATCGTTTCGCAGCAGCGTTGGCTCTCCCCCAGCGAAAACAACCACCTTTGGCTGGTTTTCACCCAGCATTAACTGATCGATCGCTCTTGTAATCATGAGTAATGACAACTTTCCCCGGCGCTGTGGTGAGGAGTGCATGGAGCAGTGTTCACATGCGGCCGTACACCTCTTGGTCGTCAGGAGAGTAAGCTGGCTGATTTTAGACATAACGGTATTTTCCACAATCTCTGTGGATGCCATGACCTGCTGACATCAATTAATGAAGAAGATCGGCGCGAATAATTTGCAGCCCTTCCGGCGTACTGGCGAGCGTGAGCTTAACGTTAAGCTCTTTATAGGCGATATCCAGGACGCTTTCGCCATCGCATCCAGCGGTGTTCAGGCGGAGGTTTTTTTCAGCTAAATGCTTTAACAGGGTAGATTGCCGATAGGCGTTTAACCCTCTCTGGGTCAATGCTGCATTCAGGTCTGGCGATAACGCCCCTTCCGTCAGGATGATTTGCGACAGCATGCCTGCCTGAACCTGCGTCTGAGAGGACGCGCTAATGCCGCCCGACCCGGCCCAGCCGTTGACGTTAGCCATGATGTTGGCGTTGGCCAGCGCATTAGCATTGGCAACCGCGTTAGCATTTGCCATGGCCAGCGCATTAACGACGGCGACGGCCAGAGCGACAGCTGCCCCGCCACCGACCTCATCAATCCAGCCATCGTCGTCGATATCCTCGAGTCTGTCGTCGTGATGGTTCTCTTTATGATGTCCCATGCCGATCACCGACTGGATGATCACCTGGCGGGCCGACGCGGAGACGCTGTTCAGATAGTCAGAAAACAGCACCTCTTCACTGCCTTTACGGATAAAAAAGTCGCTGTCGCTGTTTTTAAGCGCTGCCGCCGGCTGGGAAACAAAATCATTGATCCCTATCTTATTGCCCAGGATATTCTCCCTGAGCTTGCCTACTGAGCCAAGAAAATCACTTGTTCCGTTCATACCGTATCACTCCTTTTTTAGTTGGGTGAGTTTGATAAATGTCATTATCACAGGCACTGAAACTTCAATAATAAACAACGTGATGCTCATATTTTCGCTTCCGCTACCTTCCCGCCAGTTTCCTAATAAAATTGATAGCAAGAAAAAGCAAAAAGCTGAGGATATCATCCATAAACCGTATATCCGGTTTATTTTGTACCAGATAGCTTTATTATTTAATGTGAGGCGTGTTCGGACACCATAGAGCCTGTTTGGCTTTATCTTTTGTATAGCCAGCGGAATGGAGATAGCTATTAGCGCTATGCTACCGATGCTCAGATAAAAAAAGGTTAGATCCACCAGAGACTCCTTTCTTGTCCTGTGTCAGCCGTCACATGGGTAACTTGCCGTAATAACCCTGAAAATGCTGTGACAAAATAAAATATAGTACACAACCCTGGCTGAAAAACTGATCGTCATCAATAAAAAAGGCTATGTTTTCGCGGCTCGATAATATATCGAATACGAAAACAGGCCCTGGTCAGCTACAATTTATAGGGAGGGTCTAATTTAAAAATCAAAAGCAAATACCGGTTAACGGTAAATTATCAGTGTGATTGATGGTCGGCGGAATGAAAGCAGAATTAATCACTGGGCCTGTTTTGAGCGAGGCAGTCACGACTGGCGCACCTGCCTACGTAGAAAATACGCTTTCCTTAGATTTGGTAATCAAGCGCTACTTCATCCGGCTCCATTACCTGGCGTTTGATATCCTCGACGGAGAGACCTGCATTGCACAGCTCAATAAAGCGCCAGACATAGTTTCGCTGTAGTTGGCCACGTTTAAGGCCCAGCCAGACGGTATTCGCGTCAAACAGGTGACGGGTATCAAGACGCACCAGCGCCCCGGACTCCTGCTCGCCCCCGGACTGCTCGGCAACGATACCGACGCCCAGCCCCAGCTCAACATAGGTTCTGATGACATCCGAATCCTGAGCGCTCAGCACCACGTCCGGGATCACGCCCTTGCGGCTAAAAGCCTCATCAATGCGTGACCGACCGGTAATCCCCTGCCGGTAGGTAATGAGCGGCCAGCGGCCAATCTCCTCCAGCGTGAGCGGCGATGCGTTGGCAAGAGGGTGATCCTGCGGAACAAGCAGGCTGTGGTGCCAGCGGAACCACGGGAATGCTACCAGCGCCGGATCGTTGCTCAGACGTTCGCTGGCAATTCCAATATCTGCGCCTCCGTTATGCAACAATGACTCAATCTCCTGCGGCGTTCCCTGGATCAATTCAAGCCGAACCTCGGGAAAGAGCGCACGAAAGGCTTTGATCACCGGCGGCAGACTATAACGTGCCTGAGTATGGGTAGTGGCAACGGTCAGTACCCCGGAGGTGTCATTGGTAAAGAGATCGGCAAGACGACGGACATTGCTTGCTTCATTGAGGATCCGCTCGGCAATCACCAGCAGCGCTTTGCCTGGCTCGGTCATACCCAGCAGGCGTTTGCCCCGGCGTATGAAAATCTCAATGCCCAGCTCCTCTTCCAGCTCGCGAATATGGCGGCTGACGCCGGACTGCGAGGTATAGAGCATATTGGCGACTTCGGTCAGGTTATAGTCCCGGCGCGCCGCTTCCCGAATTATTTTTAGTTGCTGGAAATTCATCCTGCCCTCCAGAGCCTTCAGACATATCGCTATTGTTAAAGTCTGAGGCCTGGCAGGACAAATAATAAAAACCCGCATCTTATTCTTATATGGAATAACCCTAGCCTGCCAGCTGCAGCTCGCGGTTCTCCAGCGTTGGTCGACTGACTAGCGACATCAGAATGTCTTTTACCGCCTGCGCCTGAGGTGACAGTGGTCCGTGCGCAGAAGTATTGAGCGAGAGTGGCAAGCTCATTGAGGGGGCCGTAATCCGCGCCATCCAGCCGTTTGCCGCACTGCACAATGAGCGGGCAGCAGACTCCGGCAGAACCGTTACCCCCATGCCGCTGGCAATTGCTGCGGTTAAGGTTGTAATAGACTCAATCTCACCAATGATTTTAGCGGTCAGGCGGCGCAGGGAGAATGCCTCGTCCACCCGCAGGCGCACGGCGCTGTAATCACGCGGCAGGAACAGGTTCATCTCTGCCACGGCGGTGAGATCGATGCTCTGCCCTGGGCAGTCACGGGTGCCCACCAGGTAGAGGTCCTCTTTCAGCAGCGGCTGGCTGGCGATTCCTTCCGCAGGCGCGCGCTCATAGAGCACCGCCATATCGAGCTGACCGCCGATCAGCTTATCGTTAAGATCGGTCCCGCTGTTTTCATGGAGATAAACAATCACCTCCGGCAGCGCGTTGCGTACCGCCTGTAACAGCGGCATGGTAATAGACGATGCAGCCGTGCCGGGTGCCAGGCCAATAGCTACCTGTCCGCGCAGGGTCTGGCCGACGTTGTTTACCGCCAGCTGGGCCTGCTCGCACTGACGCAAGATGGTGCGGGCATGGGTATAGAGAATTTTTCCGGCTTCGGTTGGCGTTACGCCACGCTTGGTACGGATTAACAGCTGCTGATCCATCTCTCCCTCAAGCGTTGCCACCTGCTGACTCAGCGCGGGCTGGGCGATGTGTAACACCTCAGCGGCCTGAGTTAAGCTACCGATATCAACGATTTTTACAAAATACTTGAGTCGTCTGAAGTTCATTTTGCCTCCGGTACAAAAAGCGTAAGTTGATGCATACACATATCTTGTCGGAGGAGTTGCAAGATACTTGCCACCTTTCAAAAAGATGTTTTAATTTTAGCTAACAGGCTGGATTATAAGAGATTCTGATTGCTCACCTGCTAGTATTAGTATCAATCGTCGGCATTCGCTGCCCCATAAGGGGTAGATTTGCACTATCATGGTGCGCAGCCATCGCTTTTGCTGATGAATGCGGCAGATTGCTCTAAATCTCAGCAAACGATCGCTGAATCATAATCAAGGCTTTGACAAGCGGATCCGCCCCCGCTACTATTCACCCCGTTCACACGATTCCTCTGTAGTTCAGTCGGTAGAACGGCGGACTGTTAATCCGTATGTCACTGGTTCGAGTCCAGTCAGAGGAGCCAAATTTAGAAAAGCCCGCTTATTAGCGGGCTTTTTGCATTCGGGCCGTTACTCATCGGCTCCGCTCAATGATTTAGCGCCTGCATCACCGACCTGAATAACGCGGCTGCTTTCAACGCGTGTTGTTCGGTCCGCGCTTGATGAACTTTTAATTACCGAATGGTTTACCGCACAGGAACTCAGCAGCAAGAGCTGCAGCACTATTACGGGTAGGTGCATTTTTTTATTCATAATCATTCCTTTTAAAAATTTCATGTCTATATCAAATTTTTGATAACGATTTGGGCAATATTTTACGTCACCAACGGTGTTGGCTAAGGTATTGTGCGGGTTTCTGCTGGGGGTAACGCTTTATAATTATTACAATGGTTAATTTTAAATAATGGATTTTACGCTAATTGCCTGCCATTAACTTAAAAATGCCCTATGTGCTATAGACAGATTTATCACTAAAAGCCCGCTTGAGAGCGGGCTTTTTCTTACGGGTTACTCTCCTCTGGCAGACCTGCGGTATCGTTCTCATCCTCCGCTACGGTAAACCACGAATACCACGTATTGCGCCGCAGGTAGCCTTTCGCAGTAACTGTACGAATATTACGCCCCAGCGCATCGTAGTACAGGGTGTCGCTATAGCCCTGGGTTCGCATTGATGCATCGGTTACGTAGAGCCAGCTATCGAGGAAGTAAGGTTGATAGCTGCGTACGACCTGCCCTTTGTTGTCATACTCAACCCGCCCGGAAACGGCCCATCTTGGATCGAACGTCTGACCAGCCGTATCGGTATCCACTTCCCCCTCCTCTTCCCGGTGCCAGGCTTCGCCGCCGGGGACCAGCGCGCAATGCTGTAGCACGCGACCAAAGCCATCAGAATAAGTGACAGCAATGGCCGTCTGCTGCAGCAGCTTATTCGAATCGTCAGGATCTTTGGTATCCGGATAGTTATCTGCCGTCAGCACTACGCCGTTTACCGGTATCCGATCGCTTTGCGCAATCAGCGTCGCAAGGGGATGGTCCGGGTTATTCTCGGCCCAGCGGTGACCCGCGGAGCGAATATGTCCATCAAAGGTAATGATGCGCTTTTCCTGCAGAAACGACCAGCCATCCTCTCTTGCCCTGTTTGCGTCACTCTCCGTTACGCTGCCCATCCAGCTGAACATATCACTTACACTGATAGAGGCGAGCTGCTGGACGTAGTCCGCCGATGTTGCCGCGTCGATAGCCTGCTCTACGCTCATAGAGGGATCTACGGGATTATCAGACACCAGACCAAACCCGACCGGTTGTCCTCCGTTCTCCGTTCCGTAGACGCTACCGCCCAGTGCCTGTCCCAGAGCATCCAGCTGCACCTCCTGGGTATTGGCGTTGATATCCGTTGTTCGCCAGGGTGTCAAAAAGCGGTAGTCCCACAGGGCGCTGGTGCTGTTGCGGCTGTCGCTCTGACCGGTAACGCACAGGGAGTAGTCGTCATAGTGATAGCTGACGGCGGAAACGAGCGTCGTTGACTGACTGCTGCGCGGCATATAGAACGGCAGATAGGTACCGTTTTTATCTGTGTAGCAGGTAAAGCTGTGCTCCGTACCCCAGAGCGGATTGTCGGCATCATCAGACATAGAGACATAGCCGAGCTTATCCCAGGCGTAGTCTGCGGGTATCTCCATACCCTCATAGGCTTGCAGGGCGATACTGTCCAGCACGGCGGTGCGCTGATGATCGACCAGCGCCAGCAGGTCTGGCGGTGTGGTCAGGTAAATGACCTCATTCAACGAGGCCAGATAACGCGTGTGGCTACTGGCCAGCAACCCATCGGGGTCGCTTAATGTCTCATAGCTAATACCGCCTGCGGGCACGCTGTCATACACCAGCTTATTGCCGCGGCTGGTATCGGGCAGCCCTAGCCGCCAGCCTTGCGGATCGGTAAGGTGGATCGCTGACGCCAGGCTCTCCGTCAGGCGCAGCATCTGCTGTTGCTCATCGTAGGTGTTATCCCAGGCATCTGCCGGGAGATTGCCCGGGTAGGGGGATAAGTCATGTGCCGGGCGACGCGGATAGGCAACGCTTGCCTGCTGTGAAACCACACCGTACTCATCGCGAACTAGCGTGACGGTTTGCACAACAATTGGATCGTCTGCTCTCTGCTCATAGCCGCTGACGATCTGCTCCAGGCCTAGCGGCAGCACAATCGGCATATCGCCCGCCTGCACCAGCCGGACCTGCATACGCTGCTGAGTGCAGGCATAAGGGGCGATGTTTGTGCCCTTTGTCCAGCTTTCACTGCGCAATAACGCGCCTTTCAACGCCCGGAAGAGCCACCAGCGCGTCGTCTCATCCGGCGCGTCAAGGACCTGATCCTGACCCTCTTCATAGTGGGTCAGCAGGGTTGGGTTAAGCGTAATGGCTTCGCTGTCACCCTGCCACGGTTCACCGTAGAGCGTCGTTTCGTCCGCCTCCCGCCCACAGTGATACCAGGATTTGGTCAGCAGCGTCGCGGCGAGGGGGGTATCATCCCCAACCGGCAGCGCATCGTCACTGGTATCTTCGGTTTCGACGTAGCCAAACCCGCGGAACTCACGCTCGCGCCCGTCATAGACTCCCTGGTAGTAGCGGCAGGTCTGTGCCAGCTGGTTACCGGTGATCTCGTCAAGAGTGCGCGTTTTTACCAACAAATGCATAGCGAAAGGCAGCGCGGGCACCGCCTGCGGATCTGCCTCTTTTTCGTCCAGCCACGACTGAGCGGAGCTGCGATAGCAGAGCGTATGGCTGGCTCCCAGATTGTTATTCACGCCGTTGAGCAGGTAAGGCTTGGCGCTGTTGAACGGCAAGCGCCAGTGGGTCGGCGTGATGTAGGGGACAGAGAGAATCAGCTCCGCCATGCCGGTTCCCTGCACATCAGCGGCTGTGACCTGGCACAAGCGATCGTAAAATACGCCGTCAGGCAGCAGAATAGGTGCGCCGAGAGCAAAGCCATTCCCGCCCTGGTTCAGCCACACCTGCACCCGGTCATGCTGCATATAGATAATGTCAGTCGCCCCGGAGCCGTCGATATCCGCCAGGACAACATCCTCGGGATTAAAGCTGCTCTCATCCAGATCGGCGACTGCCGGAAGCGCCAGTGTGATCGGCTGACCAAAACGGCCGCGCCCGAGGTTAGGCCAGCAGGTCACCTCGTCGTAGCGGATGCGGCACAGATGCGACTGGCCGGAGCCGAGCATATCGGCAAACACCACCAGCTCGCGGGCGTTGCGTCCGGGGATAGGCAGCTGAATACCCTTCTCCTGCGCAACGTCAAGGCCTACGCTGAAGCTCTCCCCTTCGTTGGCATAGAAGCGCACCGAGGACGGCCCGATCAACGCCAGGTCCGCCAGCCCGCTACCCACCAGAGATGCAAACTGCGCCTGCGGATGGAAAAACTCCGTAGGCAGTGCGCTGAACGGGGTAAAGCCGCTCCAGCTTTTATCCGGACGCTGGGTAAAGAATCCCGCCATGCCCGGCTGGGCCACAACCCAGTCCAGCTGGCCGTCGCCGTTGATATCCATCAGCCGTGCGCTATCGCTCTGCATCGCCGGCACGCCGGGCAGCTCCTGCCACCCGGCGTAGTCGACGCTGTCGCCGCCCTCCTTCCCGCGCTGCGGCGCGCGGTAGTACCACGCGTTGCCTGTGCGATACAGTACTCCCGGCACCCCCTCGCCGTAGAGATCCACCAGCGCATAGGGCCAGCTCTCCAGCCCCGGCAACGCTGGCATCTGCTGCCAGGCCGCATCGTTGATAGCTGCAGGCTGGCTATACTCCAACTCCAGCGGCGGTAGCGACTGCACATAGCCGTCGTCTTCATACGCCAGAGTTTGGGCAGCGGTGAGCTGTGTCAGCACCGGATTTTCGTCATACTCCAGCAGCAGTCGGGAGACCAGGGTATCCGGCTCACTCAACTCATCCCTGAAGTGGTGGAACATCAGCACCTGCCGGCAGAGACGATGGACGCGGATCTCAAACCCGTAGTCGTAGCGGGAGTAAGGATCCTGTCGAGCTGGCCATGTCCCAGAAGCCGTAAAAGCGGGCGGCGTCTGGGGATCCGTACCACGTTCGCCATAGTCAAATACCAGGGTGAAGTACCAGTCGACGCCAGGCTTATTTTTATTCCACAGATAGAGATCGGCGGCGGGATCAACGTTGCCAAACTGCACCTGACTCAGGTAGCGCATGGCGCTGCAGTCCCGTCCATCGTCGCTCACGCCATCGTTCGTTTCTGCGAGATATGAGTAGTAAATATGCTCTCCCTTGGGGTTAAGGGACTCCTCCAGCAGCCACTGTGCTGTGTGCGAAGCATCCTGCGGATCGCTGATGCGCGCCGCCGTGGTTTTTCCCAGCATATGCAGGGAGCCGTCGCTGCCGTGCAGCAGCCAGAAATCATCGTCCTGAGTCGTGCCATACCAGTACTCGAGGCGATTGAACGATCCTTCGACACGCGGCTGATAGCGGGTAACGCTGTAGGTTTGCGAAAGGGTGACATCACCATAGGCGGAACAGGTTGTCGGATTAGGCTCACTGGCGCTGCTGGCCGTTTTCACCAGCACCTCGCCATCCGGCCCTAAAAATTCGTCCCGATCGCTATATTGCGGCACGCCGTGGCTGCTGCGCCGGGTGATGCGCATCGTCTCACAGGACCAGCCCGCGCCGAAAAGGCTGTTGCCGCCGCCGCTGCTGTAGCCAAGCGACAGGCCGGGGGCAAAACCACGCCCGGCGGTGATGGGCAGCGGCAGTGCCATGCTGGCCATCCCGCCCGGTCCCGCCTGCCCCAGCGACTCCCCCATCCCCGTCAGCGCGCCACCGCCTTTCGGTAGCGACGGTGGCGTGACGGAGACCGCTGAAGATACTGCATTTCGTTGTTGCATGAGAAATCTCCTTAAACGGGCCGCCAGCAGGCGACCCGGTCTGTTTGTTACAGCGTCTTCATCACCGCCTGCTCAAAGGTGCTTCCGCCGTACACGGCGGTGTAGTGCACCTGGATAATGACGTCATTCAGCGAAGCCAGCAGCGCCTGCTGCTCGCTTGAGGTGGCGTTCGGGAAGGCAATCTGCCAGTCCGATACCGCCCCCGTACCCTCGAACGGCAGGTAGCGCTCATCGCCAAAGTTCAGCACGAACAGGCCGCTATCGTTCAATCCGGACGAGACGGCGATCTGCTGGCTGGCGCGCAGGTTAGTAATAATGTTGCTGGCGTTACCCGTTTTGCTGTCGTTGAGGTAGTCGACACCATCAATATCCGCCTTCAACAGAGTTCGGCTGCCGGACTGGGTCAGCGTCATCCGCACATCCTGATACGGCCCCAACAGCGCGGGCAGAGAGACGGTAACGGACTTAATCTGCCGCAGGTAGTGGCCCGGATAGTCATTATCAAACAGGGATTCGCCAAGAGAGAACTGCGTAGTACCGTCAGAGAGCAGGCCACTGAAGGCGTCGCTATCCAGCTGCTTCAGCGACACGGTTTTCGTCAGTTCGAGGCGGCGCACGTTGCGCGACAGCCAGGCGGACTCCATCTGCTGCAGGTTCAGGGTCAGGGTTTCGCCTACCAGCAGGCCGTGGTAGCTATCGTTCCACGCCCCGGTCTGGATAAAGGTGGAGGTCATATCTCCCATCTCATACTGCCAGCAGGCCTGGGCGCTCAGGCAGAGAGAGAGCACCGCGTCGTAGGCCTGGTAGTAGAGCGCGGAGAGCTGCCCGGTCAGCCAGTTATAGAGCGAGGACTGGGTGAAGCGGGTGGTGAGGAAATTCAGCGTCGACTTCAGGTTATCCTGCTGCGCCTGAGCCAGCTGCAGGGAGGTGACTGCGCCCTGACGGCGCACCGCCAGCGCGTCAAGCTGGGCATTGAGGGTATTCACCTCTGACTGCGCCTGCTGGTACTGGATCTGCCACTCTTCGCTGCGGCGGCGGTAGCTCTCTGATATTTCTGTCTGCTGAGCCAGCAGGTTATAACCCTCAGCCTCCAGCTGCAACACCGCCCCTGCTGCATTTTCAGGTGCGCCAAGCTCTTCCCCACCGTCGGAAAAGCCGAAAATATTGGGAATGGCCCTCATTGCAAAACCCGTCGATATTAGCGGCGAGGAAGCCATGGACGTGACAGAAGCACTGGTACGCAGCGCCATCGCGCTGGCCTCGCCGGCAGAGACACCATTGCTGTAGAGATTAAAGTAGTGATCGTACCGCTGCTGAGCCATGCTGCGGCTGGCCTCCAAAGCGGTTTTATCCTGATCCAGTGCATCAATAGCGTTCTGTCCAAGCGTCAGGTTATAGGCGGAGATATCCAGCGCCAGCTGGGCATCAAGTTCCTGAAGGCCAGCCGCGTCTTTGCGCTCATAGTAGCCAAGCAGAGTCTGGCCGAACTGGCTCAGGGTCGAGACGGCAGCCCGCGCGCTCTGCAGCATGGTGATGAAGCGGTACGGCGGAATGGTCGCCGTCATACCCGTAGAGGCGCTGATGAGGGAGCCGCCCTGCACGCTCTGCTCCATCAGCACAGTCGGGTTGACCGGCGGCGCATAGAGCGGAACGCTCATCGGCTGGCCGTCAATGGTCAGCTGATGGCGCAGGTTATAGAGGCGTGAGTCGAGCGTGTTCCAGTAGCCCAGCAGTTGGCTGTTAACCGGGGCCATAAAGCCGTCGTTAAGCGCGGTGTCCATAGCGGCGTTAAGCTGACCGGGGAAAGCAGGCAGCGCTGCGGTTTGCTGCTCAAAGCTAAGCAGACTCAGATTGCTGCCAGCACTCTCTGCCAGTTCTTCCAGCGTCTCGGGTATCCAATGGTTAACAATCAGGGCGTCAGGGCGAATACCTAACAGGTCTTTCACCTGGCCGTACTGTAAGCGGGCGAGGCTCAGACCGTCGTTAGTCAGCAGTCGATAGCTGGCGTCAGCCGCGGCCATCAGGGTGCTGACGTAGGCCATAAACACCGCTTTCTGGTAGTGGACCGGATATGCGGAAGCCAGTGCATCCGGATCGGTGGTCAGCCAGGCGGCGGAGGTTTGATTAGGAACAGAGCTGGTTTCGACCAGCGGGCGCACGCTCCAGTAGTCGGGTTCGGGGTACTGCGTACGTAGCTCGCTGCTGTTGTCACGCCCGCGGGCGGCTGGGTCGAAGATGTAGTTATACCAGGCCAGCGCATCGCTGTACTCCTCCTCCTGGCTCAGACGCCACGCCACCAGGTACGGCATATAAAAAAACAGCTCCCAGAAGTAGAGGCCGTTTGCACCGCTGAAGTCCATTGGCGTCGAATTGCCTGTACCGCTGGTGATCATGGGCGGTTCAAGTGTTAGTTGGGTATCCCAGTTAAGCAGCGCCTGCATATTGACGCTGGCCTTATTGATTAACTCTTTGGCAAATAGCGTATTGAGACGTATTGGATCAATATTCATACCGTCAGGAAATGTTAAGTAAACGGCGCTGCCATTATCAGTATCTATACCCTTCGTAATCATTGGTGATAATGGAACAGCAACTTGCCTGGTCAATTTAATCTGGACTTCTTGATTGTTACTATAATTTTCATTATCAAGGTAACCAAACGCCACGTACCGATTTATGACATCAGCACTGAGTTCATCAGAGGAAAAATCAGAAATCGAAAATTTCCAGGGTGCCGCTTGAGCGCTAAACGTAGTCTGAGATTGGTTAATAATAGGATTTAACCCTGTTTCTCTCCAACAACCTTCGTTTTTACCCTCCCAAAGTTGAAATGTCCAATTGATGGGATCCAAGCTTATACCCGATAGGTCAACAGTGTAGCGAAGATAATAAGAATCACCTCCACTTTGACAAACCTTTATAACTACAGTATCTGAAGCAGACATTTTATAAGGTGCGGTATTGAATACATATTTTGATAAATCAAGAGTTTCACCAAATGAGAAATAAGTAAGATCGATATCAAATCTTCCATGCCAATCACCAATCGATAGTGTGACATGGTCAACCGTCCACTGTCCTACGTCTGAAATATCATACTTTAGAATCAAGCCCTTAACACAGGAAGCAAATCCTGTGTCAATACTTCCACTGATATGGCCAAGATTGGTCTTTTCATAGTAAGAGACATTATTATTATATACGATAACTTCATTCTGCCATGAGAAAGTACTACTTTCAAAAACATCAGAACAAGGGATAGTACCACTTAGCGTATATTCTGATGAGTACCCTTGAGGTTCTATTGTGAAATTATGTTTATCGATGCCTGGCAAAACCACTTCACCTTTAAAATCATCATGAGAACTCATTTTTGTAGCTGATACATTAAAACCACCAAGAGCATAACTTGTTTGAACCTGATTTTGTTCTGTAGGGCGTGTTGTATTTGCTAAATACTGCCACTGTGATTTAGCCAATAACGTAGGATCATCTGAAGATGAAGCAGAGTTGACTTTCGTTATGTTAAACCAGTAATCAATATTTAAGGAAAAATCATCATAACCATCTATACTGTCTGGATCACTATAATCAGTTTCTTCACCCGCATTATCATAAGTACCCGAATAAAGCGATACAACCATATAATCATCTGTTAAATCGTACATAGCGATGGTACATGGCCAAGTAGTAGAGAATAACCAGTCAGTGTCCCCCCCCTCATCTATTGAATCCAAAGTATAAGGTGAAGTCCAGTTATTACTGAAATCACAATATGAAGAGTATGCTGTAATAGTTCGCCATGTGGTGCCATCGGGGACACCATTTTGTGTATTATCACCTCCCGTGGTAACTTCAAACCAAAAAAGATAAAGACGATTATTAAAATAGGCTATTCTGGGAATACCTTTGATTGCATCATTATTTATAGCTGCATTCATCGGATACCACTCGGACCAGGCATCGGTCGAAACCACGTTATCCACGTTCTTACTCATGTCAAACGAGCGCCAGTAGTACTGCACCGGCGAGGTAGTCGATTTACCCAGGAAATAATATACACCGTCCGTCTGGTCGGTACTGTCCAGATAGCCACTGACAATCGTCAGGTTTGCTACCTGTTCAAACTTGTTCAGGTAGCTCATAACCGCCTGCTGGGCCGTGTCGCTGTTGATGGTGTTCTGGTTAAGATCGGTGATCAGATCTTTAAAGTAGGTGGTCTGGCTCTGACGCAGGGTCGGATCGATGTAGTTCTCCGGGTAGGTGTCCAGCTCTACCTCTCCGGCCCAGATATCATACTGGCTTAGTCCGCTCTTCCAGTTATCAATATTATCCTGATCGAGGAACTGGGTCTGATAGCCCGGCTCCATATTCATGGTGATGCCGTTGATATACTGCTGAATACTCGCCATCGCCTGCGCTACGCGTGAGGTCGGCACGGCGTTGCTGACCAGCGGGTCAATCAGCAGATATTCATAGACGTCTTCCGGGGTCTGCACCAGATTGACCAGATCGTCGTTGCCGCTGGCGGGAATATACTGCCCCATATAGTAGGACAGCAGGGCGTTGCGCTGACGTTCGTTCAGGGATGCCGAAATATCAATGCTCATAGTTTCACCTTATTCATTAGGTCAAATGTGACGCAGCACGCTGCGCCACGGGTTAATATGTTTGCCTTATTACTGTCCGGCCTGGGCTGCCACCAGCGACTCGCCTGCCGACTGCCAGGCACTCCAGGTATCGGTAACACCGCCCGGCGTCAGCTCCCCTGTTGCCAGCAGCGGCGTCACCGACAGTACCGTCTCCGCTGACAGCGTCTGCAGGCGCATCACGTAGTCCACATCCGTTACGTTTTTTGCCAGACTGCCAGGAAGCGCAGCGGTGGCATCCACCACCTCGCTGCTCTCCCACCCCAGCAGCAGCGCCAGCGCCTTCGCAGCCTGG
>JBCNNW010000065.1:0-24507 GCA_039594205.1 Pseudescherichia sp.
GGTCGTGCTGGGCAGCATCGCTCGCGCCGCCGGCTTCAGCATCTTTAAGTTTATCCGCTATATCCGCGAAGAGCTGCTGATTGTGCTCGGTACCTCGTCGTCCGAGTCGGCGCTGCCGCGCATGCTGGATAAGATGGAGAAACTCGGCTGCCGTAAATCGGTGGTCGGACTGGTGATCCCCACCGGCTACTCCTTTAACCTTGACGGCACCTCTATCTATCTGACGATGGCGGCGGTGTTTATCGCCCAGGCCACCAACAGCCATATGGATATTGTCCATCAGGTTACGCTGCTGGTGGTGCTGCTGCTCTCCTCGAAAGGGGCGGCAGGGGTGACAGGCAGCGGCTTTATTGTGCTGGCAGCCACGCTCTCTGCGGTGGGCCATCTGCCGGTCGCCGGGCTGGCGCTGATCCTCGGTATCGACCGCTTTATGTCTGAGGCGCGAGCGCTAACTAACCTGATCGGCAACGGCGTGGCGACCATCGTGGTAGCAAAATGGGTGAAAGAGCTGGACCACAAACAGCTGAAAGATACCCTTAATAACCGTGCGCCAGACGGCAAAACAGGCGAAATTTCCTCATAATCTGCCTACTTATGCCCGTTGTCCCTTGTAGGGACACGGGCAGCTGCGCATAATTACCCCCTATTTTTTACTTCCCGGTGTGACGTTTTGCTTTTTTGGCTGTCTAACACGGAGTGTTAAAACTTCATTTTAGGCGGCCTGGGTTGCAGGCGGTCTTTTAACCAGGAATGTTGATCAGGGGTTTACATGCAGGGCACAAAAATTCGACTCATAGCTGGCGGTTTGCTGATGATCGCAGCCAGTTACGTGCAGGCAGATGCGCTCCAGCCCGACCCGGCATGGCAACAGGGGACACTGGCAAACGGTTTTCAGTGGCAGGTGTTAAGTACGCCGCAGCGCCCCAGCGATCGCGTTGAGATCCGCCTGCTGGTAAATACCGGTTCGCTGACGGAGAGTACCCAGCAGAGCGGCTTTAGCCACTTTATTCCCCGTATCGCCCTGTCCCACAGTGGCAGCCTTGAGCCAGCGCAGGTGCGCGCGCTCTGGCAGCAGGGCATCGATCCCAGGCGCCCGCTTCCTCCAGCGCTGGTCTCTTACGACTTCACGCTGTTTAATCTTAGCCTGCCCAATAACCGCAGCGATCTGCTGAAAGAGGCGCTGATCTATCTCTCGGATATTACCGGCAACCTCACCGTGACGCCGGAGACGGTAAACCACGCCCTGAACAGCAACGATATGGTGGCGACCTGGCCGTTAGACACGAAAGATAACTGGTGGCGCTACCGTCTGAAAGGCTCAACTCTGTTGGGACACGATCCCGCGTCGCCGCTGAAGAAACCGGTAGATGAAACCCAGCTCAAGGCCTTCTACCAGAAGTGGTACACGCCGGACGCCATGACGCTAATCGTGGTAGGCAATATCGATAGCCGCGCCGTTGGGGAGCAGATTAGTAAAACCTTTGGTGAGTTAAAAGGGAAACGGGAGACGCCCGCTCCGGTACCCACGCTCTCCCCGCTGCCGCGTGAGCCGGTGAGCATCATGACCGACTCGGTACACCAGGACAGACTCTCGCTGATGTGGGACGTGCCGTGGCAGCCGATTCGTGAATCCGCCGCGCTGGAGCGCTACTGGCGTGCTGACGTCGCCCGCGAAGCGCTGTTCTGGCATCTGCAGCAGACGCTGACGAAAAATAACGCTAAAGATATTGGCCTCGGCTTCGACTGCCGGGTACTGTTCCAGCGTGCGCAGTGCGCAATCAACGTCGACTCCGCACCCGATAAGCTCAGCGCTAATCTTGCTATGATTGCCCGCGAGCTGAAGAAAGTGCGCGACAACGGCCTGGCAGAGGATGAGTTTAACGCCCTGATTGCCCAGAAAAAGCTGGAGCTGCAACGCCTCTTTACGACCTATGCCCGCACCGATACCGACGTGCTGATCAGTCAGCGTATGCGCTCTCTGCAAAATCAGGTGGTGGATATTGCCCCTGAGCAGTACCAGAAGCTGCGGCAGAACTTCCTCAACAGCCTGACAACCGAGATGCTGAACCAGAGCCTGCGTCAGCAGCTGACCCAGGAGCAGTCGCTGGTGCTGCTGCAGCCGAAAGGCGAGCCGGAGTTTAATATGAAGGAGCTGCAGGCCACCTGGGACCAGGTGATGAGTGCCGAAACATCTGCGCTTGTGCCTGCCAGCGATGATGTGCACCAGGACGTAACGGATATTCCGCCCGTTCAGCAGTAGCGTATCGTGGCTTAACCCGGCCCGCGACAGGGGCCGGGACAGCGCATCAATCAGTTCGGCATGGCCTCGCGAGGGATAATCGCCCCGCGATACTGGATCACGGTGCTGGCGGTCAGGTGACCGCGCTGCGCCGCCGCTTCAGCATCGCCGCCGGTCAGGCGCACGGCCAGATAGCCTGCGCTAAAGGAGTCGCCCGCCGCAGTGGTATCGATCACCTTCTCTTTCGGCAGCTTCACCGCCGGCACGTCAATCACCGCTTCACCAGCTATCGCCACCAGGCAGGAGTCCGCGCCGCGCTTCACCACTACCTCGCTGACGCCAGCGGCCTGGGTGCGAGCAATCACCTCTTCCACCGGCTTCTCTCCCCACAGCGCATCTTCGTCGTCGAGGGTCAGGAAGGCGATATCGGTGCAGGTCAGCATCTGCTGATAGACCTGCTGGGTCTCCTCTTTGCTGGCCCACAGGCGTGGACGATAGTTGTTATCAAAAATCACCTTGCCGCCGTTGGCGCGGCACTCACGCAGCAGAGAGAGCAGCTTATCGCGGCTGGCCGGGCTAAGGATGGCGAGGCTGATCCCGCTCAGGTAGAGATAGTCAAAGGTGGCCAGCTCTTCACAGATAGCGGCGGACTGCTCGCTCTCCAGCCAGAATTTGGCTGCGGCTTCGTTGCGCCAGTAGTAGAAGGTGCGCTCGCCGGTGCTGTCGGTCTCAATGTAGTAGAGACCCGGGAGGCGGTTCTCCATGCGCTGGGTGAGGGAGGTATCAACGCTTTCGCTCTGCCAGGCGTCCAGCATCTGCTGGCTAAAATTATCCGTCCCCAGCGCCGTGACGTAGTGTACCGACAGCGCGGCCGGATCGACCTGGCGGGCAACGTAAACGGAAGTATTTAAGGTATCGCCACCAAAGCCACGGTTCACCTCGGTGCCTTTCTGTGACAGCTCAATCATGCATTCGCCAATGACGGCAATTTTCCTGGACATAGTCATCAACCTGAGTCGGATAAGTATTGGGGTTAGTGTGCGTTGCGCGTGCTGCATGGTCAATCATATTAAAACAACGTTCCAATAAATTTTTGAGCTGGCGCGTGTTAAGTGCAGATTGCGCCGGGAGAATTTTATGTTGCTGCCTGATTGAACATAAAGTTCTCACCCGTCGCGCCGATAACTCAAAGACGAGTTCCGCCAGGTCACTCACTCTATTACAGGACATCTGACAATGAAGTTGAAGCAGGTTATCCAGCGGCTAAGCATTCCGGAGGCAAGCATCGAAAGCCTGGAAGAGCGGCGCTACTGGCTGCAGTGTGAACGTGCCTATACTTACCAGCCCATCTATCGCGTAGATGGCAGCCTGATGGCAATCGAAGTATTAACTATCGTTACGCACCCGGATAATCCATCGCAGCGTATTGCGCCCGACCGCTACTTTGCGGAGGTGGCGGTACGCCAGCGTCTGGACGTTATGCTGGAGCAGATCAACCTCCTCGCCCAGCAAAACGACTTCTTTGTGCAGAATAACGTGCTGGCGTCGGTTAACGTCGATGGCCCAACCCTGCTGTCGATGCGCCAGAACCCGACCATGATGGCGCTGGTTGAGACGCTGCCATGGCTGCGTTTCGAGCTGGTAGAGCATATTCGCCTGCCGGAGGACTCCTCGTTTGCTTCGATCTGTGAAATCGGCCCGCTGTGGCTGGATGACTTTGGCACCGGAATGGCGAACTTCTCTGCGCTGAGCGAAGTGCGTTACGACTACATCAAGGTAGCCCGCGAGTTGTTCATCATGCTGCGCAAGACGCCGGAAGGGCGTAATCTGTTCACGCTGCTGCTACAGCTGATGAATCGTTACTGTCAGGGCGTGATTGTCGAAGGCGTAGAGACGCTGGAGGAGTGGCGCGACGTGCAGGCATCACCGGCCTTCGCCGCACAAGGGTATTTCCTCTCTCGTCCCGCACCGCTGGCAAACCTCGAAGGCGTTATTCTCGCTCTATAACATCAGGTTGCACTCCTTTCCCTCAGGCTCAGCTATCTTTATGACAGGCAAGGCAAGAATGGAAGGATGCAAGCATGACAAAAACAAGCAAGATAATCGTTGCCGTCCTGGGAACGCTTTTGTTGCTGATAGTGGTGGCTATCATCATTATCGCAACCTTTGACTGGAATCGTCTTAAACCGACTATTAATGAGAAGGTCTCCACCGAGCTGAATCGTCCCTTTGCGATACGCGGTGATTTAGGCGTCGTCTGGGAGCGGCAGAAGCAGGAGACCGGCTGGCGTAGCTGGGTGCCGTGGCCGCACGTACACGCTGAGGATGTGATCCTTGGCAACCCGCCCGATATCCCTGAGATCACCATGGTTCACCTGCCGCGGGTTGAAGCCACGCTGGCACCGCTGGCGCTGTTGACCAAAACCGTCTATCTGCCGTGGGTGAAGTTCGAGAAGCCGGATGCGCGGCTGATTCGCCTGTCGGAAAAAACCAACAACTGGACCTTTAACCTGGCAGGCAGCGACGAGCCGAAAGATAAAGATGCGCCGCCGTCGGCCTGGTCCTTCCGCCTCGACAATATTCTTTTCGATCAGGGCCGCGTGGCGGTCGATGACAAGGTCAGCAAGGCTGACGTTGAGATCCTGATCGATCCGCTTGGCAAGCCGCTGCCGTTTAGCGAAGTCACGGGGAGCGATAAAGAGAAAAACAGCAAAGTAGGCGACTATGTATTTGGCCTGAAAGCGAAGGGTCGCTACAACGGTCAGCAGGTGACCGGTACGGGTAAAATTGGCGGCATGCTGGCGCTGCGTAGCGAAGGTACGCCGTTCCCGGTGCAGGCTGACTTCCGCTCTGGCAATACCCGCGTGGCCTTCTCCGGCACGGTGAGCGACCCGATGAAGATGGGCGGGGTCGACCTGAAGCTGAAGTTTGCCGGTAACTCGCTGGGCGAGCTGTACGATCTCACCGGCGTGCTGCTGCCAGATACGCCGCCGTTTGAGACCGACGGTCGGCTGGTGGCGAAGATCGACGCTGAAAAAAGCTCTGTCTATGACTACCGTGGCTTTAACGGCCGCATCGGCGACAGCGATATTCATGGCTCTCTGACCTACACCACCGGTAAGCCCCGGCCTAAGCTGGAGGGCGATCTTGAATCGCGCCAGCTGCGTCTGGCGGATTTAGGTCCGCTGATTGGCGTCGACTCCGGCAAAGGGGCCGAGAAGTCGAAGCAGTCTGAGGAGAAGAAGGGCGAGAAAACCAATCAGCCCGCAGGCAAGGTGCTGCCCTACGATCGTTTCGAAACCGACAAGTGGGATACCATGGACGCCGATGTGCGTTTCAAGGGGCGGCGTATTGAGCACGGCAGCTCTCTGCCGATCAGCAACCTCTCAACGCATATCATCCTGAAAAACGCTGACCTGCGCCTGCAGCCGCTGAAGTTTGGTCTGGCAGGCGGCACCATCTCTTCCAATATTCATCTTGAAGGGGATAAGAAGCCGATGCAGGGCCGGGCTGACATCCAGGCCCGTCGGCTGAAGCTGAAAGAGCTGATGCCGGACGTAGAGCTGATGCAGAAAACCATCGGTGAGATGAACGGCGATGCGGATTTCCGCGGGACGGGTAACTCCATCGCCGCGCTGCTCGGCACAAGCAACGGCAATTTGAAACTGCTGATGAACGACGGGGTGGTCAGCCGCAACCTGATGGAGATCCTCGGCCTTAACGTCGGGAACTTTATTGTCGGCCAGATTTTCGGTGATGATGAGGTGCGGGTAAACTGCGCCGCCGCTAACCTGAACCTGGTCAACGGCGTGGCGCGTCCGCAGATTTTCGCTTTCGATACCGAGAACGCGATCATCAACGTCACCGGGACCGCCAGCTTCGCCTCAGAGCAGCTTGATCTCACCATCAATCCGGAGAGTAAGGGGATCCGTATCGTGACCCTGCGATCGCCGCTCTACGTGCGTGGCAGCTTCAAGGATCCACAGGCGGGTGTGAAGGCCGGCCCGTTGATTGCGCGCGGTGCGGTGGCGGCGGCCCTGGCGACGTTAGTGACCCCGGCCGCAGCGCTGCTGGCGCTCATCTCCCCGTCAGAAGGCCAGGAGAATCAGTGCCGGAACATTTTGGCGCAGATGAAGAAGTAAGCAGGAGAGCAGGATAAAAAAGCCCGGTGGCGTTAGCGCTTACCGGGCTTTTGCTATTTTAATGTGATGACGTGCAACGGTGGTAAGAACAGTCTCAGTTTCAGAATTTCCGTTGGTTCGGTGGTGACCGTGTTGGATTGGTTGAGTATATGGCTGCTACTCTACTGCCATGTTAAATTACTTCACGATATTGCTTCACAATGCCTTCACGCTTTAAATATTTAAACTTTTCTGCAGCGACTTTCCTGGTAGCAACGACTTTTGCACAGGCCGAAGAGACCATTTCTTTTAATACGGGCTCATTTGTCTACCATCTGCTTGGGAATCATGGTCAATACACCGAGAAGTTTGATAATGAATTTTATTCAATCGAAAAGAAACTTCCTGACCATCCTGATTACAGTTTGCTCGTCGGGACAATGAGAAACAGCTACGGGGATCGTTGCCTTTCGCTTGGTGTCAGAAAAGACTGGGCGGAAAAAGACAATATTATATTTAAGGGTATTTACGGATATACCGGCGAATTCTTTTTTGACGAATTTAGCAAATGTGGTGATGAGGGCATTTATCACTCATTTAAAAATATCACCGGAGTCGGTTTCGCGCCCTATATATACCATGCGGTTCAGTATAATTTTACCCACTATTTTGGTGTGGAATCAGGGATCATTTTCCCTTCAGTATTTGTGATAAGTCTGAACTGGCGGTTCTGAAGGAATTCGTCAGGGGGGTAGGCCCGGTAGCGTTAGCGCTTACCGGGCTTTTTCACTATTACAGAGACTGGTTTTTGGTTTCGTGGGTCAGGATCAGGGCAATCAGCGTCAGGGCTGCCATGGCCGCCAGGTAGACGCCGACGTAGAACAGGCCGTAGTTGGCGGTCAGCCAGGCGGCAATGTACGGTGCCACCGACGCGCCCAGAATAGAGGAGACGTTATAGGAGAACGATGCTCCGGTATAACGGACTTCCGTCGGGAACAACTCCGGCAGCAGCGCGCCCATTGGGCCAAAGGTCAGCCCCATCAGGCTCAGGCCGATCAGCAGGTAAGCCATCACCAGTGCCTGGCTGCCGGAACCCAGCAGCGGCGGGAAGACAAACAGCGCAAAGAGAATGATCAGTGAGGTGATTGCAATCATGCTCTTACGACGACCCCAGGCGTCCGCCAGCAGGCCAGCAATCGGCACCATCACGCCAAAGCCAATCACCGCCAGCATCAGCATCCACAGCACTTCGTTACGCGGCATACCGAGGCCCACCGGGGCGGGTGCGGTGCTGTAGGTCATCGAGTAGACGGTCATAATGTAGAACAGCGTATAGGTCGCCAGCATGATAAAGGTGCCCAGCACGGTGACGCGCATGTGCCTGGTCAGCAGCGTGCCCATGGGTACCTTCACCTGTTTCTTCGCGGCTGCCACCTTAGCGAATACCGGCGACTCATGCAGAGATACCCGCACGTAGAGACCGATCAGCACCAGCACGGCGGAGAAGATAAACGGCACGCGCCAGCCCCACGCCATAAACTGCTCGTCAGTTAGCAGCCACGACAGCAGCAGGAAGGTGCCGTTAGCGAAGAAGAAGCCGATGGGTGCGCCCAGCTGCGGGAAGGAGCCGTAGAGGGCACGCTTGCGCGGCGGGGCGTTCTCGGTTGCCAGCAGCGCTGCGCCGCCCCACTCGCCGCCGAGGCCCAGACCCTGACCAAAGCGCGCCAGTGCCAGCAGCAGCGGAGCAAAGATACCGATGGTGGCGTAGCTCGGCAGCAGGCCGATCAGCACGGTAGAGATCCCCATCGTCAGCAGGGACGCCACCAGCGTAGTTTTACGCCCGACGCGATCGCCAAAGTGACCAAACACCGCAGAGCCGATGGGACGCGCGACGAAGGCAATAGCAAAGGTCGCCAGCGACTGTAGCGTGGCCGCCGTTGGATCACCCTGCGGGAAGAAGATGTGCGGAAAGACGATGACCGCTGCGGTGGCGTAGATATAGAAGTCGAAAAACTCAATCGCCGTACCAATGAGCGAGGCGACGACAACTTTATTACGCGAGTTGACCGGGGGGCTTTCCTGTTCGTGATCGAGCGTTGTGGCGGTAGCTTGCATAGAATTTTCTTATTTTTGGCGAACGAAGGGCCATATTACGCACAGCAAAAGCGACATTTCAATCTGTAACAGGGCAGGCAGGCGGTGATAAAAACGGCAAAAAGTGAATAATTTTCGTGCCTGAGTTTTCGCATCTATGAAATGCTTCACAGAAATGAGATATCAGCAGATAAAACCACTTTTTGGTTAAATAAAAGTTACGGACTGGTTTTTAATGCTGAAATGGCGAGTCGGGCTGAAACTTTGCGTTCTGATTCAGCCCGATAGTGTGGTTAAAGAGTCTCTTTACCCGGCATTTTGACGTCGTCTTTATACTCTGCGGTGGCGATCCACGCGGCGCAGAACAGCGTCAGGCGGGCAAAGAAATAGAAGAAGGCCATGATGCCCAGCACTGAGCCAAACGCCGCGCCCGAGGGGGAAGTCACCAGCGACGGCAGGGTCCAGGTCATGATGATCTTAATCACTTCAAAGCCCACCGCCGCAATCAGCGTGCCGCGAATCAACGCCCTCTTGCGTGGACGGTGGCGCGGCAGACGCCAGAAGATCCAGAAGAAGAGCAGGAAGTTAGCGAAAATAGAGATCGCGAGGCCAATCAGCTGCCAGGCTGGTTTAAGCCAGTCGATATAGTCCAGATAGAGCGCAGAGATGATCATCTCCTGCGCCGCACCGGCGATAGAGGTGATAGAGAGGGTGATCACCAGCGCGACCAGCAGGCCAATCAGCGAGATAAAATCACGGAAATACTTCACCCAAATCTTTTCACTGTCCTGAGGCTTGCGCTCCCACTCGTCCCGGGACTGGGCGCGAATCGC
This sequence comes from Pseudescherichia sp., assembly GCA_039594205.1. Taxonomy (GTDB): domain Bacteria; phylum Pseudomonadota; class Gammaproteobacteria; order Enterobacterales; family Enterobacteriaceae; genus Pseudescherichia. The sequence goes on from JBCNNW010000065.1 coordinate 9,288, forward strand.
CTCACGCAGGTTGCCCATCCAGTTAATGCCGGAGTAGAGCGCGACCGCCAGACCAACAATACCGACGGTGGTACGCTGCTCGACGGCGGTTTTTATTGTGTTGCGCAGCGTATCAGCCACGGTGCGGTCGCTAACGTTAAGCAGGATCTTGTTAAAAATATCCTGCAACAGCGTGGGGTGAGAGACCAGGATAAAACCCGCTGCGGCAAACGACACCATCAGGATGGGGATCATCGACAGGAACGAGAAATAGGTAATGGCCGCGCCAAACTGGTTGCCCATTCGGTCATTGAAGCGCTCCGTGGCGCGGATCAGGTGCGCGACCATTGGTCGACGCTGGATCTTCTCAGCCGCTTCGGTGACCGTCTCCACCACGCCCTCTGCTTTACCACTCAGCAGCGGCTCTGACTCAGATTCAGGCTTATCGGCGGTATCGACCTTTTTAACAGGTTCGTAGTCCAGGTGCGGGACGGGTCGCTTGGCGCTATTTTCCGGGGTCATCGGTACGGCTTCCTTCTCTGCTTAGCGTGATGTACCGCAAATTATAGACCCTCATCACCTAAGCGGGTGAATCGACGTACTCTGCCATGACGCTCGCCAGCCACTCCATAAACAGGTGCACCCGCCGGGAGAGGTTGCGACGATGGGGATAGATCAGCGAGACCGGCATAGGCTCGGCGCGGTACTGGGGCAGGATCTCTACCAGCGTGCCCTGGCGCAGAGCATCACGCACGCCGGTACGCGGCACCTGGATAATCCCCAACCCCGCCAGGCACGCCGCATGATAGGTCTCGGTGCTGTTGACCGTCAGGATACCGCCAGTTTTGACCCACCGTGTGGTACTGTCCTGATATAACTCAAAGCCCTGCGGCCGCGTGCCGAGATGGACGGCATAGTGCACCACCGCATGGGAGGAGAGATCCTCCAGCGTTTCCGGGTAGCCAAAACGTTCCAGATAGGCGGGACTGGCGCAGTTAACCATCGACAGCCTGCCCAGCGGACGCGCGATCAGCCCGGAGTCTTTCAGCGTACCAACGCGCACTACGCAGTCAAAACCTTCGCGGATCACATCCACCAGCCGGTCGCTGCTGCTGAGCTCAATTTCAATACCGGGATACTGCTGCACAAAGGCAGGCAGGCGCGGGATCACCAGGTTACGCGCTATCCCAACCGGCATGTCTACTCGTAGCTTGCCGCTGACGCTGGTCGGGTCGTGAATAAACAGGCCGTCCAGCTCGTCGAGGTTAGAGAGCAGATCCCTGGCGCGTTCGTAGTAGACCATCCCGTCCTGGGTGAGCTGAACCCGGCGCGTGGTCCGGTGCAGCAGCTGCGTACCAAGATGGTTCTCCAGGCTCTGGATCTGACGCGAGACGCTGCCTTTCGGCACGCCAAGTGAGTCGGCAGCGCGAGAAAAGCTCGCCAGCTCCGCAACCCGAACGAAAAGCTGCATTGCGTAAATTTTATCCATCCTTGCCACCTATTGTTGTCATCAATGAAACAGTGAAGTGTATTTAGCAGGCTTTATTGATTATCTATCACCTAATAAGCTCTTTCTCAATCACCCACCATCAGAAATGAGGTTTCTTATGACGCATCGTATTGCTTTAGTGACCGGCGGCAGCCGTGGATTGGGAAAAAATGCCGCATTGAAGCTGGCCGAGAAGGGCGTGGATATTATCCTGACGTGGAATAGCCGTGAGGAGGATGCCCTTGCCGTGGTTCATGAAATTGCGCTGAAAGGCGCGAAGGCCGTGGCATTGCAGCTTGACGTTGGTGATAGCAGCAGCTTCGGAAACTTCGCCCGTCAGGTACAGGAGCAGCTGAAACAGACCTGGCAGCGTGACACCTTTGATTATTTAATAAACAATGCCGGGATCGGTATAAACGCTGCCTTTGCGGAGACCACCGAGGCGCAGTTTGACCAGCTGGTGAATATCCATTTCAAGGGACCCTTCTTCCTGACCCAACACCTGTTGCCGCTGATTAAAAACGGCGGACGGATCCTGAACGTATCCAGCGGGCTGGCGCGCTTCGCGCTGCCGGGCTATGCCGCCTATGCCGCGATGAAAGGGGCGATGGAGGTGTTAACCCGCTATCAGGCAAAAGAGCTGGGCGCGCGGGGTATCTCGGTCAATATCATTGCCCCGGGGGCCATTGAAACTGATTTTGGCGGCGGTCGGGTGCGTGATGACGAGCAGCTCAACCAGTTTGTCGCTGCGCAAACGGCGCTGGGCCGCACGGGATTACCGGATGATATTGGCAGTGCGATAGCGGCACTGGTGAGTGACGAACTGGGGTGGATGAACGCTCAGCGCGTCGAGGTGTCAGGAGGAATGTTCCTCTAAGAGTGAAAAATGCCGGGCGATGCTCGCGCTTGCCCGGCTTGCAGGATCCGTTACTCTTTTTGCAGTCGATGCACTTTAATCTGGGCGGGCTTCTGCTTTTTATCCAGCGAGCCGCTGATGCCGACCAGCTGATCTGCGTCGATCTCCCGACCATCGAAAACGGCCATCGGAATAAGGACGTCGACCTCGCCGGTTTTATCGCGGAAGGTATACATATCATTCCCTTTTTTCGCAATAAGATGCCCGCGCAGGGAGACGGAGCCGCCATCGTGCATATCCAGCGCCTGCTTAACGTTCATGGTACGAGCATCTTCAATGCCGCGATAGCCGTCGTCAAGCTTATGCGGCGGCGGTGGTGCTTTCTCCGTATTCAGTCCTGGATTATCTTCAGCCAGTGCCGGAAGGGTGAATAAGGCGGCCACCGTGGCGGCGATTAACATTTTTTTCATAGATACTCCTTTCGCATGTGCCTCAGATATCTCTCCTCTAAGCCTGGCATAGGAAATTCCGCTGTGGATAAGGAATGCTCTGTTTTATTTCCCTTCTCTTTTATTAACTGCATCACTGATATTTAATTGAAAGTGCCCTATCATCTAACTAACTGGAATCTAAGATAAATTAAGCTGCGCAGACGGTTGGCATTAACTTTCATTAATTGTGGTTAAGGGAAAATAATGACATACAGCACATCGCTCAGGATCCGCGAACAATTTGAAACCTGCCTTGGGGTTATACGCCAGGCATCTGTTGAAATACTGTTACTGCTGGATGTTCGGGTGAGCGAAGGTAAGGATCCTCGCTGGTTTCTGGAACAGCTGGAAAACGCGCGCCAGGGGCTCGGCGGCTGGGGGGCGGTGGCGCAACGGCTGAAGCTCAACGATGCTGAGCTGACCCAGTTCACCATGCAGCTTCGCCATCTGCAGCAGCTTGTTCCTCAATACGAAAGCGGCCAGGACGTCAGCGAAAATCAGCTGATCGCCGCGCTGCGTTTTGTCACCGCCCTTGAGCATCTCCGTCTCCAGCAGCCTTTGCTGACCTATCCCACCTCAACGGAGACGGTAAACGGCGAGGCGCAGCTTAAGGGGCTGGCGCAGCTGCGCGCCCTGGAGCAGATGATTAGCGGGCTGGTCTACGCCGCATGGCCGGACGGCGTAAAGCTGCGTAACCATCTAAAAACCCAGTTTGGTCAGGAGCGGGTCCGCCGCTGGCTGAAGCTAGGGGAGCGCAACGATGTGCTCAGCGGGATGCTGTTTAGCGAGCTGGCCGTGATGCTGGTGGATAAAAAAGAGTTCTCCCGCCACTACGCTCCGCTGTTTAACGACAGCTCGGTGCTGACGCTGTTTGCTGACCCGCGCAAGACGCTGCAAACCTTTCTCGACGATATTCGCCAGATCCGCAACACCCTGACTGCCCAACAGCCGCTCTCTGCCATCCAGCTCAATCTGCTGGATACCTACTATCCGCAGATCGCCGCCCCGGTTCAGCGCGCCTTCAGCGAAGGCCGCACTACGATTAACCCGGCCAGCCTGTTAACCACTGATGCGGACGAGCTGGAAGCTTTTAAGGCGCGGGCAGTGAAAAAAGCGCGCGCCGGCGGCGATATTTTCGAGGTACGTGACGATATTGAGCGGCCCGAGCGGCGGGCTGTCCGCACCCCTGAACAGCGCGTACGTCTGGTCTCGGGCATTCTCTGGGGCGCGGTTGGGGTGATGGTGCTGGTAATGATCGGCGGTGGCATCATGATGATAAACAGCACGCCAGCCGCACGCGCGGTAAGCGCGCCGCCAGCCGAGGCGCAAGTGCAGGCGCAGGCGCTGACCGATACGGAGAATGAGTATGACACGCCGACGTCACGCATGCAGCTGACGCGGATGGGCATTACCTGGGATGAGAGCAACCTTCGCTCGGCGATAGACCGCAACGATACTCGCGTGGCACAGCTGTTTCTGAAAGGGGGAATGGACTGGAAACTCGCCTGGACGGAGCAGGCACTGTCAGCGGGTAATGATGAGGTGCTGACGCTGCTGTTGCGCTACCAGCGACAGATGGATGAGCCACGGCCCTGCCGCCGCTTTACCACCACTCTCGCTCACGCCATGTTAAACGGAGAAAAGCTGACCGGGCAGCGCAAGGACTACCTGCGCGCTTTCTGTACCCGCTCTGCCGTCGTTGAGCGACAGCGCTACGAAACCGAGCAGGCAAAAATGCGTAATAAAACGCAGCCTGATGAGAGCACCCGCCGGTGGCTGGAAATTCAGACTGCGATCTATAACGTTATTCGCTAAAGCTGTTTGTTGATAACAGGGGCTTACGGTTCCCCGTATAGCCCGATCAGACGACGTACCACGCCGTTGCTCCAGCCAAAGCCGTCCTGCAACGGATATTCGCCGCCGCCACCCTCCCGCGGCGTGCTGCTGGCAATGTGATACTTCTCAATCAGCTTGTGGTGCTGCTTATAGAAGCCGTTGACGGTTTTCAGCCAGGCGTGGGCGATCTCATCGCCAAGAGCATCGTTACCGTACAGCTTGAAGCCCTGAATAGCCATCCACTGCAGCGGTGCCCAGCCGTTGGGTTTATCCCACTGCTCGCCGGTTTCATACTCCGTCGCCATCATACCGCCCGGCGTCAGCAGGCGTTCACGTACCGCCACGGCAATCCGATCGGCCTGCTCATGGGTAGTCATACCCACGTAGAGCGGCACAATACTTGCCGCAGAGAAGAGGGCCTGTTCACCACGCCGCCAGTCATAGTCGCGGTAGCACCCTTTCTCCTCATCCCACAGGTACTTGTTAACCGCTGCGCGACGATCGCTGGCGCGCTGGCGGAACATGGCTTCGCCCTCGCGGTCACCCTTCAGCCCGGAGAGGTTAGCGATGGTGCTCTCGAGCTTGAACAGAAAGGCGTTCAGGTCGATCGGGATAAACTGCGTTGTACGGATGCTGGCCAGACGCTGGGTATCCCGCAGCCAGCGGGAGGAGTAGTCCCAGCCGGACTCCGCCCCGGCGCGCAGGTCACGATAGACCTCGCTCGGCGGACGGCCCGAATGTTTTGCCGTCTCCACGTCCTCAATCCAGGACTCATCGCGTGGCGTGTCACGGTCGTCCCAGTAACGGTTGAGCAGAGAGCCGTCCGGCATTCGCACCGCATGGCGATAGGCCTGATTGTGGTTCAGCGACTCGGCGCCATCCATCCAGAAGGCATACTCCATCAGCAGGTGCTCATAGTAGCGTCGCGCCCCGCGCACGCCGTCCTCTTCAAACAGCTCAACCATCAGCGCGAACACCGGCGGCTGAGAGCGGCTCAGGTAGTAGGTACGGTTACCGTTTGGAATATGCCCGTATTTTTCAATCATCCACGCAAAGTTATCTGCCATACACTTCAGCAGATCGTTACGGCCGCTTTCGGCCAGCCCCAGCATGGTGAAGTAGGAGTCCCAGTAGTAAGTTTCGCTAAACCGTCCGCCGGGTACGATATAGGCCTGCGGCAGGGCGAGCAGCGATGACCAGGGAATATGATCCTGCGGCTCGCGGGTCAACACCGGCCATAGCTGGTCGATATGCTCTTTTAGCGAGTTTTCTGGGTTAGAGACATACTGGCTATCTATCTGCACCGGAAGCCAGAAGTGTCTTGAGACAAACAGTCGCAGGTCAAAGTCCGGTCTGCGCTTGATGCGACGATAGCGGATAAGGATATCGAGCGGATCCATTCTCGGTGCACAGTCAGGAAAGGTTTTGCTATCGGCAAAAAGGCCTGAAGACTGTACCTGCTCAAAGAGCTCCAGATAACGATCGGCAGGAGTCAGCGCGTCAGACGCGGGCAGGCCCTCGATCATCTCCGGTTCCGGTTCCGCCTCGATCATTTCATCCAGTTTTAATTCGCAAGGATCGGTCTCGTAGCGGATCTTCTCCTCGATCTCGAATTCGACAGTATCAACAAGCTGTAGTTTCTGGTTGAACATATAGTGGCGACCTCCGGATGGCGTCGTAAAAAGATCGGGTTTTCCCGGTTGCTATTTAAGTCTAAAGTTTAGTCATTTGATATGGGTATTGAAGTACAAAGTGTGCGCAAGATCACAATTATACATGCCGTTTTGTAAAGAGATGTGAGATAAATTTCTGTTTTTTATAATAAAAATTTGATATTGCAGTCTGACTAAACAGACTGCATTTTCAGAGCATTCAAGATAACGTTTAACCGCTAAACGGTTTTACCACCGCTAAAGCCACAACGATGACAACGGCCACTACGGTGAGCCAGGCAGCGTTACGTGCCAGCAGGGACACGGTAGCGGTTTCACCGGTGGCGAGTCTGCGCAGCGACCCCGACAGGATGCCGTGCACCGCCGAGAGGAACACCAGTACCGCCAGCTTAATACCTAACCAGAGCGGCAGCAGCCAGTCGCCTTTTAAGATCAAGGCGATACCAAACGCCCATAGTAAGATCATGGCTGGTGACGTAACAAACCGGTTCCAGCGGCGGGCATACTCCAGCAGCGCATTACTACCGCCTTGTGCCGCCACGCTGCGGCTCTGCGACCAGGCCGCGACCATCGCTGCCATCATAAAAATGCCGCCCAGCCAAATTACGCCTGCCATGATATGTAAGGCGTTTAACCAACGATAGTCCATCGCTTTCCCCTGAACTGTAATCTTATTGTTGTAGTTGCGATCATACTCCGGGCTATGGGAGCACGAAAGGGGTTTCAGCAGCGTGCGCACTGAAACAACGCAGGCTGGGTAAGGCTTTAGCCGCCATCCTGCATGACGAACGAGGCCTGATAGCATTACGCTTATCAGGCCTGCGATCCCAGCGTTTTTAAAGACCCTTAACGCATCGTCACAAACTCTTCTGCCGCCGTCGGGTGGATGGCCACGGTGTTATCAAAGTCTTTCTTGGTTGCGCCCATCTTCAGCGCAACGGCGAAGCCCTGCAGCATCTCATCCATGCCCTGGCCAATGCCGTGAATGCCAACAATCTTCTCCTCCGGACCGACGCAGACCAGCTTCATCCGGCACGGCTGGCGGTGCAGGGTGACGGCGGTGTACATGGCGGTAAAGGAGGAGGTGTAGACCTTAACCTGGTCATCGCCGTACTGCTCGCGGGCCTGCGGCTCGGTCAGACCCACGGTGCCGATCGGCGGATGGCTAAAGACCACGGTAGGAATATTGCTGTAGTCCAGATGCTCGTCCGGCTTATTGTTGAACAGACGCTCGGAGAGACGACGGCCTGCCGCCACCGCAACCGGCGTTAGCTCTACCGCACCGGTGTTATCACCTACCGCGTAGATCCCTGCCACGTTAGTGTTCTGGAATTTATCGACGATGATATGACCTTTGTCGTTGGTTTTCACCCCGGTAACGGCCAGGTTGAAGGTATCGTTAGCCGGTTCGCGACCAATCGCCCAGATCAGGCAGTCCACGGTCTCGCTACGACCATCTTCCAGCTCCAGCGTCAGGCTGCCATCGCTGTTTTTCACCACGGCTTTTGGCGTGGCGTTGGTATGCAGCGACGGGCCGTCGGCCATAATTGTCTCAACCAGCGTCTCGACGATCAGCGGATCGAAGCTGCGCAGCGGGGCATGCTTACGCACAAACAGGTGCGTCTCCGCCCCCAGGCCGTGCAGCACCCCTGCCAGCTCAACGGCGATATAGCCTGCACCAACAACCGCAACGCGTTTCGGCAGGGCAGTAAGCTCGAAGAAGCCGTCGGAGTCGATGCCGTGCTCAACGCCGGGAATATCCGGGTAGCTCGGACGCCCACCGGTGGCGATCAGAATATGGTTGGCGGTGATGGTCTCGCCGTTGACCTCAACGGTTTTGGCATCGACAAAGCGGGCAAAGCCGCGGATCACATCCACGTTATTTTTACCCAGCACGTTCTCATAGGAGCTGTGGATACGATCGATATAGGCCGTGCGGCTGGCCACCAGGCGCTGCCAGTCAAAGTTATTGATGGTGGCGTCAAAGCCGTAGTCCGGACCGTAGAGGTTAACCGCTTCGGCAATCTGTGAAGCATGCCACATCACTTTTTTCGGCACGCAGCCTACGTTCACGCAGGTTCCGCCCAGCTCTTTCGCTTCAATCAGGGCGCATTTCTGGCCATACATGGCCGCACGGTTAATAGACGCAATACCGCCGCTGCCGCCGCCAATGGCGATGTAGTCGTAGTGCTTAGTCATAACGTTTCCTTAATGAATTTTTGCTTAGAGTGTAACGCGATGCCCTTAAGGTTCCACCGATGGCTGTGATTATTCAGGTACGACCCAGTTCACCAGCGTGTGGCCGGTGCCCGCCGGAACCAGCTTGCTGTGCAGCCACGGCAGAACGTTTTTCATCTGCTGCTCCAGCTTCCACGGCGGGTTGATGACAATCATGCCGGAGGCGGTCATGCCGCGCTGGTCGCTGTCCGGACGCACCGCCAGTTCAATCTGCAAAATACGGCGGATGCCGGTGGCTTCCAGCTCTTTCAACATGCGCTTGATCTGCGCGCGCATCACCACCGGATACCACAGCGCGTAGGTGCCGGTTGCAAAGCGCTTATGGCCTTCGCTGATGCCCTGGACCACTGCCTGGTAGTCGCTTTTAATTTCGTAGGGTGGGTCGATCAGGATCAGGCCGCGACGTGACACCGGCGGCAGCCTGGACTTCAGCTGCTGGTAGCCGTCGGCACGTTCGACGCGGGTGCGGCTATCTTTCTGGAACTCTGAACGCAGCAGCGGAAAATCACTCGGGTGCAGCTCGGTCAGCTGCAGGCTGTCCTGCTCGCGCAGCATCTGGCGGGCAATCAGCGGCGAACCCGGGTAGTAGCGCAGCTGGCCGCTACGGTTGAAGTGCTTTACCACGCTGATGTACGGCTCCAGCTCGGCAGGCAGGTCGTCCTGCTGCCAGATGCGGGCGATGCCTTCGAGGTACTCGCCGGTGCGCTCGGCATGCTCGCTGCTCAGCTGATAACGGCCCGCGCCTGCGTGGGTATCCAGATAGAGGAAGGGTTTCTCCTTCTCCTTCAGCGATTCAATAATCAGGCTCTGAACGGTGTGTTTTAAAACGTCGGCATGGTTGCCGGCGTGGAAGCTGTGGCGATAACTGAGCATGGAGGGAACAATCCTGGGAAGTAAAAACAGATAGCCGATAGTTTACCGCAGATTGCGGCAAATTACCGCAGCGGCGCCGTTGCCAGGACGCAAAAGCGCAACCTGCAGCATTGAAATTAACTACACTAAACCCCATCCTAGACCTTACAGGAACGAGCGCCGCCCGAGCGCTTGCGATTATTTCTACAGGACAGCGCTTATGACCAATCCATTACTGACGCCCTTCGACTTGCCGCCGTTTTCCCAGATTAAACCTGAGCATGTGGTTCCCGCCGTGACGAAAGCGCTGGAGGATTGCCGCGAGGCGGTAGAGCGCGTGGTAGCCCAGGGCGCACCCTATACCTGGGACAATCTCTGCCAGCCGCTGGCCGAGGTGGACGATCGCCTGGGCCGTATCTTCTCCCCCATCAGCCACCTGAACTCGGTGCAGAACAGCCCGGAGCTGCGTGAAGCCTATGAGCAGACGCTGCCGCTGCTCTCTGAGTACAGCACCTGGGTGGGCCAGCACGAGGGTCTTTACCAGGCCTATCGTAACCTGCGTGACGGCGAAGCCTATACCGTGCTGGATCTGGCGCAGATGAAAGCGGTGGATAACGCCCTGCGTGATTTTGAACTGTCCGGCATCGGCCTGCCGAAAGAGAAGCAGAAACGCTACGGCGAAATCGCCGCCCGTCTCTCCGAGCTGGGTTCGACCTACAGCAACAACGTGCTCGACGCCACCATGGGCTGGAGCAAGCTAATTACCGATGAGTCTGAGCTGTCCGGTATGCCGGAGAGCGCGCTGGCCCAGGCCCAGGCTCAGGCGCAGGCCAAAGAGCAAGAGGGCTGGCTGTTAACCCTCGACATCCCGAGCTATCTGCCGGTGATGACCTACTGCGACAATCAGGCCCTGCGCGAAGAGCTTTACCGCGCCTACAGCACCCGCGCCTCTGACCAGGGGCCAAACGCGGGCAAATGGGATAATAGCCCGGTGATGGCGGAGATCCTTGCTCTGCGTCACGAGCTGGCCCAGCTGCTGGGCTTCGACAACTATGCTCATAAATCTCTCGCCACCAAAATGGCCGAGCATCCGCAGCAGGTGCTGGACTTCCTGATGGATCTGGCGAAACGCGCCCGTCCGCAGGGTGAGAAAGAGCTGGAGCAGCTCCGTGCCTTCGCCCGCGCGGAATTTGGCGTAGATGAGCTACAGCCGTGGGATATCGCCTACTACAGCGAAAAACAGAAGCAGCACCTCTACAGCATCAGCGATGAGCAGCTGCGGCCCTATTTCCCGGAGAACAAAGCCGTTAACGGCCTGTTCGAAGTGGTTAAGCGCATCTACGGCATCACGGCCAAAGAGCGTAAGGATATCGACGTCTGGCATCCGGACGTACGTTTCTTCGAGCTGTATGACGAAAGCAACGAACTGCGCGGTAGCTTCTATCTCGATCTCTACGCACGTGAGAACAAGCGCGGCGGGGCGTGGATGGACGACTGCGTCGGGCAGATGCTGAGAGCCGACGGCTCGCTGCAAAAGCCGGTTGCCTACCTGACTTGTAACTTCAACCGTCCGGTGAGCGGCAAACCGGCGCTCTTCACCCACGATGAAGTGATTACCCTGTTCCACGAGTTTGGTCACGGCCTGCACCATATGCTGACCCAGATCGCCGTCCCGGGCGTGGCGGGCATCAGCGGGGTACCATGGGACGCCGTGGAGCTGCCGAGCCAGTTTATGGAAAACTGGTGCTGGGAGCCGGACGCGCTGGCATTTATCTCCGGCCACTACGAAACCGGTGAGCCGCTGCCGAAAGCCCTGCTGGATAAGATGCTGGCGGCTAAAAACTACCAGGCCGCGCTGTTTATCCTGCGCCAGCTGGAGTTCGGCCTGTTCGATTTCCGTCTGCACGCCGAGTTCAGCCCGGAGCAGGGGGCGAAAATTCTCGAAACCCTGGCCGAGATTAAATCACAGGTGGCAGTCATTCCGGGTCCAAACTGGGGACGCTTCCCGCACGCCTTCAGCCATATCTTTGCTGGCGGCTACGCGGCTGGCTACTACAGCTACCTGTGGGCCGACGTGCTGGCGGCGGATGCCTACTCTCGCTTCGAAGAGGAGGGGATCTTCAACCGCAAAACGGGACAGGACTTCCTCGATCACATTCTGACCCGTGGGGGTTCAGAAGAGCCAATGGAGCTGTTCAAACGCTTCCGTGGCCGTGAGCCGCAGCTGGACGCGATGCTGGCGCACTACGGCATCAAAGGCTAAGCACGGCGTGAAAATCTGCTTAATAGATGAAACAGGCACCGGAGACGGTGCCTTATTGCGTCTTGCGTCGCGCTTTGGCCTGCAGCATGACGATGACAACCCGATGGCGCTGGTGCTAACGGCGGAGCATCTTGAGCTTCGCAAGCGCGATGAGCCAAAGCTTGGTGGTATTTTCGTTGATTTTGTCTCTGGCGCAATGGCGCACCGGCGCAAATTTGGCGGCGGTCGCGGCGAGGCGGTCGCGAAGGCGGTAGGCGTTAAAGGCAGCTATTTGCCGGACGTCGTCGATGCCACGGCAGGATTAGGCCGCGATGCTTTCGTACTGGCGTCCATTGGCTGTCGGGTACGCATGCTGGAGCGTAACCCGGTGGTGGCGGCGCTGCTGGAAGATGGCCTGACGCGCGGCTATGCCGATGCGGAGATTGGAGAGTGGCTGCAGGAGCGCCTACAGCTGATCCATGCTTCAAGCCTGACGTCGTTGAGCGATATTACTCCGCGGCCGCAGGTGGTCTATCTCGATCCGATGTTTCCGCACAAGCAGAAGAGTGCGCTGGTGAAAAAGGAGATGCGGGTCTTTCAGTCGCTGGTGGGGCCGGATCTGGACGCCGATGGCCTGCTGGAGCCTGCCCGCGCGCTGGCAACGAAGCGCGTGGTTGTGAAGCGCCCTGATTATGCGCCGCCGCTGGCAGACGTTGCCACGCAGAATGCGGTGGTGACCAAAGGGCACCGGTTTGATATCTACACTGGCACCCCGGCGTAGTCATTGCCCGGCGGCGTGACGCCTACCGGGCACTATTCGCTTACTCGTCGTCCTCGTCGCGCAGCGGAACAATCAGCATATCAACGTGAACGGTGTTGATCAGCTGGCGCGCAGAGGACATCAGCTTGCTCCAGAAGTCCTGATGATGACCGCAGACCACCAGGTCCATATCGTATTTCTTAATCGCATCGACCAGCACCTGGCCCAGATCGCCGCTGCCGCTCAGGGTTTCAGTGATTGGATAGCCTGCGTTAGTGGAGAGTTCTGCCAGCGCATTGTGGGTCTCTTCAGAGATGCGTTTCTGCATATCGCCCAGGTTAACGTCGATTAGCCCGGTATAGAGGTCGGAGTAATTGACATCGACATGAATCAGGGAGATTTTTGCATTGTAGGGGCGAGCCATAGAGACGGCTTTGTCGACCAGTACCTTGCTCTCTGGGGAGAGATCGACCGCGATAAGGATATGTTTGTAAGCCATGATGTTACTCCTTCCATAAGTTGTCGATGACCGTGGGGTATATAGCCGCTGCTCTCGCGCTGCGGTCAATCCCGCGTCCTGCGTGCCACTGCGCGGGGAATGCCCGGCCTTAAAGATCTAATTGTAGAAGATATTTCTACCTTATAACGCGCTAAACCCGTCGTCAATTGTCCTGGGTCACGGTTTAGATCATCAAAAAATGTCGGTTACGACATTGATATAGATCGATGATGTGGCGAAATAATTAACAGATCTCCTACACTATTAAATAAGCCGCTCGGATGTAGAATTGTGATCCACGTCGGCTTCTGGTACACACTTCAAAGAACTCATTGGCCGGAAATCGGGGAGCGCCAGCCCTGGAGTCTATCTCCGTGGGTGGTCGCCGGGGAGGGGGTATGGTCAGCACTGTCGCGCTGTTTTGGGCTTTGTGTATCGTTTGTGTGGTTAACATGGCGCGTTACTTCTCATCGCTACGCGCACTGTTGGTTGTCCTTCGTGGTTGCGATCCGTTGCTCTATCAATATGTGGATGGCGGCGGTTTTTTTACCTCGCACGGCCAGCCCAGTAAGCAGATGCGTCTGGTGTGGTATATCTACGCCCAGCGCTATCGCGACCACCATGACGATGAGTTTATTCGTCGCTGTGAGCGGGTCCGCCGCCACTTTGTTTTAACCAGCGCCCTCTGCGGGCTGGTGGTGGTCAGCCTGATTGCGCTGATGATTTGGCACTGAAATTGAGAGATAAAAAAAGCGGGCCATCGTAGCCCGCTTTTTGTTTATGTTTGCCCGGCGGCGCGTTGCTTGCCGGGCCTACAGGTTAGTGCAATTTGTAGGCCGGGTTAGCGTAGCGCCACCCGGCGTTATGCAGCCAATTAAATCAGGTGCAGCGCCACCCAGTACAGCGCCCCGGAGAGGAAAATCGCTGCCGGCAGGGTCAGCACCCAGGCCATCAGGATGTTGGTCACGGTTTTACGCTGCAGACCGCCGCCGTCCACGATCATCGTTCCCGCTACTGACGAAGAGAGAACGTGGGTGGTCGAGACCGGCATCCCGGTATAGCTCGCCAGGCCGATAGAGACCGCCGAGGTGAGCTGGGCCGACATCCCCTGGGCGTAGGTCATGCCTTTCTTACCGATCTTTTCGCCGATGGTGGTAGCAACACGACGCCAGCCAATCATCGTACCCAGGCCGAGCGCCAGCGCGACCGCCATGATAATCCACACCGGGGCATACTCGATGGTGCTCAGCATATCGCCTTTCAGCTTCTTCAGCAGACGCTGGTCGTCAGCGCTGACTTCCGGCTGTTTGGCAACCTTATCGGTGATATCCGAGATGCAGAGCATGATGCGGCGCAGCTGGCTGCGCTGCTCAATCGGCAGCTTGTCATAGCTTTCGATGTTGGTCAGCATCGCTTTTGCGCGATCCAGCGCCACGACGGCACGGCCTGCATGGCAGTGGAACTCGCCGTTAGGGCCTACGGTCTGCTCGGGCGTAGGGATCACCGGATCGGCGCCGGTGGCCTTCAGCAGCAGATCGGGATGCTGCTGGAACCAGGTCTCAACGTTGTTGACCGCGTCGCGGGTACGGGTGATGTCGTAGCCGGAGGCATTCATGTTCACCACGAAGCCCGCCGGCGCAACGCCAATCAGCACCAGCATAATCAGGCCGATGCCTTTCTGGCCGTCGTTCGCACCGTGAGAGAAGGCGACGCCGATAGCAGAGAGGATCAGGGCGATACGCGTCCAGAACGGCGGCTTTTTCTTGCCGTCCTGCTTTTCACGCTCGGCAGGAGTGAGATGAATACGGGCGCGTTTCTTGGTATTGCTCCAGTAGCGGCGAAGGATAAAGACCAGACCGCCTGCAAAGACCAGGCCGACAATCGGCGAGAGGATCAGCGAAGCGAAGATATTCAGTACCTTCGGAATGTTCAGCGCATCCACCAGCGAGGTACCGGTCATCAGCGCATTGGTTAAACCAATTCCGATGATTGCCCCGATGAGCGTATGTGAACTGGAGGCTGGAAGTCCAAAGTACCAGGTACCCAGGTTCCAGATGATGGCGGCCAGCAGCATGGAGAAGACCATGGCCAGGCCGTGAGCAGAGCCGACATTCAGCAGCAGATCCGTCGGTAACATATGCACGATAGCATAGGCTACGCTCAGGCCACCAAGCAGAACGCCAAAGAAGTTAAAGAGTGCCGCCATAACGACCGCAATCTGCGAGCGTAATGCGCGAGTATAGATCACGGTTGCCACAGCGTTCGCCGTATCATGGAAGCCGTTGATCGCTTCGTAGAACAGCAC
>JBCNNW010000066.1:0-23928 GCA_039594205.1 Pseudescherichia sp.
TAACCCAACTTTAAGGAATACGTCGTGATAACCAGGACACGCATGGCCGTGGCGATTTCGCTCGCCTTAACCGGCATAACGCCTGCCGCCATCGCCGCCGATAGCGATCCGGCGAACGAAGATCAGTTGGTAGTGACCGCCACCGGTTTCAGCCAGGAGCGCCGCGAAGCACCGGCCACCATCTCGGTGGTCAACGAGAAAGAGCTGAACACCCGCTCGAATCAGAACGTTACCGAAGCACTCCGCGAGATGCCGGGTGTGTTAACGGGCAGCGGCAACGGTAGCCTGGCGACCGGTGACGTGCAGATGCGCGGTATGGACTCGTCCTATACGTCGTATATGGTGAACGGGATCAAGCAGGGGACCCGTGAATCTCGTCCATATGGTCACCACATTGGTACCGAAGCGGCCTTTATGCCGCCGATTGCGGCCATCGAGCGTATAGAGGTCATTCGTGGACCTATGTCTTCGCTGTATGGCTCGGACTCCATCGGTGGGGTGGTCAACGTGATCACCAAAAAAGGCTATAACCTTGATAGCTGGACCGGCGTGCTGGAGGATAACTACTTCCTGCAGGAAAAGAGCGAATACGGTAATACCAACCAGACCAATCTGTTCCTGATGGGGCCCGTTATTCCGGGCAAGCTTGGCGTTAGCCTGGCGGCGGATTATCTGGATCGTCGCGATGATGACAGCCCCGATAAAGAGCGCTTCGTTAAGCACGAGGCGGGCAACCTGGATGCCACCATCTCCATGTCGCCGACCGATACACAGCTCTGGGATCTCAATGCGGTCAAAGGGCATCAGGAGAAAACCCGCCACGGTAACCCCTGGTACTGGGGTTTCGATCGCGATGCAATCTCGCTGTCTCAGCACGCCTGGTACGGTGATATCCTCGAGTCGAAGAACTTTGTCAGCTATGAAAAAGCACGTACTGAGTACCGCGTGCCGTATTTGTCACCGCAATTCGTCAAACAGAATAACTTTGAGGCCAACAGTGCCAACACCTTCACCCTGGGCGATCACAAGCTGACGCTGGGGGCAAACTATACGCGTAATGAGCTGGACGACACCTTCGGCATCGCCGACAAAGAGGTGCCAGGGGTAACGCCGGTAAGCAAGATCAGCCGCGATGGCTGGGCGGTATTCGCTGAAGATGCCTGGATGATTGTGCCAGACTTTACGATGACCACCTCGGCGCGTCTGGATCACGACAGCTACTTCGGCTACCACGTAACGCCAAAACTTTACGGCAACTGGACGCTCGATGAAAACTGGGCAGTAAAAGGCGGCGTCTCTGCGGGCTATAAAAAGCCAGATCTCCGTCAGAACAACTCCGGCTTTACCAGCGTGTATGGCAGCTATCCCTACTCTGAGATTGGAATCGGTAATGACGACCTGAAACCGGAGAAGAGCGTCAACACCGAGCTGGGGGTTTACTGGCAGAAGGATACGCTGGCGCTGGATGCCACAGTCTTCCACACCAAATTCAAAGACAAGATCAGCGATTACACCATCTGTACCGCGACCGCGACGCAGATGTGTGTCTACAACGGTTATGAAGCCGAATCGGTCTCCCAGTACTTTAACGTCAGTGATGCGGAAATTTATGGTCTGGAGCTGAACGGTGACTGGCAGGCCACGCCGACCCTGAAGGCTAACGTCAACTACACCTATACCCACAGCGAGCAGAAGAGCGGCCAGTATAAAGGGGATGCGCTGAACGAATTCCCGACCAGCATGGCCAATATCTCCCTGACCTGGGAAGCGCTGAACGATCTGGAACTCTGGACGAAAGCGAGCTGGCGGAGCAACACGCCGGATATCGGTAAATCCACCTCGACCGAAGCCTATGCGGTGATGGATCTGGGGACGCGGTATCGGGTGAATAAGAACCTGACGTTAATGGCGGGCATCTATAACCTGTTTGATGCGAATCCGCTTCATTCCACCTCTTATAACGAAGCGTCGGTCCTGGAAGGGCGCCGCTACAACCTTGGCGCAAGGGTTGAGTTCTAAGGACAGCTAAAAAAAATCCACGCCGGGGCGTGGATTTTTGTTTGGGCAGGTGAGAGATTAGACGTTGAACAGGAAGTTCATCACGTCGCCATCTTTCACTACGTAATCTTTCCCTTCCGCACGCATCTTACCGGCCTCTTTCGCCCCTTGCTCACCCTTATAGGTGATGAAGTCGTCGAAGGCGATGGTCTGTGCACGGATAAAGCCTTTCTCGAAGTCGGTATGGATTTTACCAGCCGCCTGCGGAGCCGTTGCGCCTACCGGGATGGTCCATGCACGCACTTCTTTCACGCCAGCGGTGAAGTAAGTTTGCAGGTTCAGCAACTGGTAGCCCGCGCGGATCACGCGGTTCAGACCCGGCTCTTCCAGACCCAGCTCGGCCATAAACTCTTCACGGTCGGCGTCGTCCAGCTCAGCGATGTCGGATTCAACAGCCGCACAAACCGCCACCACAACGGAGCCTTCCGCAGCGGCGATTTCACGTACTTTATCCAGGTAAGGGTTGTTCTCGAAACCGTCTTCATTGACGTTTGCGATATACATGGTTGGCTTCAGAGTCAGGAAGCTCAGGTATTTGATCGCCGCTTTGTCTTCGTCGGTCAAGTTTTTCAGCGCACGCAGCATGCCGGCGTTTTCCAGCTGTGGCAGACATTTTTCCAGCGCAGCCTGTTCCGCTTTCGCGTCTTTATCGCCGCCTTTGGCTTTCTTCTGCACGCGCTGCAGCGCACGTTCACAGGTATCCAGATCCGCCAGCGCCAGTTCGGTGTTGATCACATCAATATCATCAGCCGGATCCACTTTATTGTTCACGTGGATAATGTTGTCGTTCTCAAAGCAACGCACAACGTGGCCAATCGCTTCGGTCTCACGGATGTTAGTCAGGAACTGGTTGCCCAGACCTTCACCTTTAGAAGCCCCTTTTACCAGCCCCGCGATATCCACGAACTCCATCGTCGTCGGCAGAATACGCTGTGGCTTAACAATTTCTGCCAGCTGATCCAGGCGTGAGTCAGGCATCGGCACGACACCGGTGTTTGGCTCAATGGTACAGAACGGGAAGTTAGCCGCTTCGATACCCGCTTTCGTGAGCGCATTGAACAGGGTGGATTTGCCAACGTTAGGCAGACCAACGATACCGCATTTGAATCCCATTTCTGAATCACCTTAATATCTTGATATTCAACACGTTAAGCATAACGAGTCGAAGAAAAGTAAATAACTACGCCTATTATACACGTAACCCGCAGCGCGCGGGGCAAAAAAGGGGCGTGACGCCGCTTATTGCGCTTTGAAAGCGTGCAGACGATTAGTGGCTTTGGTTAAGCCCTCTTTAATCCAGATCTCCGTACAACGCACCGCTTCGTCAACCGCGTCGTCGATCAATTTCTGCTCGGAGGCGGGAGGTTTACCTAACACAAAGCCTACAACTTTGTTTTTATCGCCCGGATGGCCTATCCCGACGCGCAAACGGTGGAAATTCGGGTTATTGCCCAGTTTGCTAATAATGTCTTTTAAGCCGTTATGGCCACCGTGGCCGCCACCGAGTTTAAACTTCGCCACGCCGGGCGGCAGGTCGAGCTCATCATGCGCCACCAGGATTTCGTCCGGGTTGATGCGATAAAAGGTGGCCATCGCCGCCACGGCTTTGCCGCTTAAATTCATAAAGGTGGTCGGCACCAGCAGACGCACATCTGCGCCGGCAAGGTTAATGCGGGAGGTATAGCCGAAGAATTTTGGCTCTTCGCGCAGGGGGGCACGTAACCGCTCAGCCAGCAGGTCGACATACCATGCGCCCGCATTGTGGCGGGTTGCCGCATATTCCGCGCCAGGGTTGGCCAGGCCGACAATCAATTTAATCGTCACGTTTAACTTCCTGAGGGTTCTAAGTCTGGCGCGTAGTGTACTGTCTGCCGCGCCGCTTGACAAAATTCTGCCGCCCGATGTTTGGGAATGGAATAATTGCTCCGCTGAATCATTAGATTTTCAAGTAGCTCAATAGGTTATTTGTAAAGTTTTGTTGACTCAAAGTGCATAAATGTGATCGCTCCCGCAATCAATAAAAGGGGGGCTGTCTATACTTTGCACATCAGGATTAGGGATAGTTAACCCTGCAACCCAAAGTTCCGGAGGTGACACATGAAACGCAGAAACGCTTCGTTACTCGGTAACGTGCTCATGGGGTTGGGATTGATCGTCATGGTAGGGGGCGTCGGTTACTCTATTTTAAACCAGCTTCCGCAATTTAACCTGCCACAATACTTTGCGCATGGCGCGATACTGAGCATCTTCCTGGGCGCCGTTCTCTGGCTCGCAGGAGCCCGCGTCAGCGGCCATGAGCAAGTCTGCGACAAATACTGGTGGGTACGCCACTACGACAAACGTTGTCGCCGCGATCAACATAAGCCCAGTTAATCTGGGATGCCATCAAGACGGTTCCTGCGGGAGCCGTTTTTTTTTGCCCCTTGCCTTGACCCTCACGTAACGTCAGGATCCACAGTGTCATCGATGGCGCGAAAAAAGGAGCAGCAATGTTAATTCAGGTTGGGCAGTTGGCAACGCGAGCGGGGATCACCGTCCGGACACTTCACCACTATGAACAAACAGGCTTACTGCTCCCCTCCGCCAGAAGTGCGGCAGGCTACCGACTCTATAACCTGGCGGATGTTCAGCGCCTGCACCGTATTCAGGTGCTGGCTAAAGCCGGGCTGGAGCTTGCTGAGATAAAGGATTGCCTCGATCGGGATACGCACTCTATGGCTGAACTGCTTGATGGGCAAATTGCCTTGCTGGATAAGCAACTACGCAGCATTCATACCCTGCGAGAGCAGCTGGCTGGCTTGCGCTGCAAACTGGCCGCCGGCGGCGAGCCCGATCTGGAGTCCTGGCTACATACGCTGGAGTTAATGAATATGTACGATCGCTGGTTTAGCAAAGAAGAGTTACAGCAGTTGCCGTTTGCCGTACAGGGAGAGGCGCTTGCCGACATCTGGAGCGGGCTGGTTGCCGAGGCGCAGGCGTTGCTGGCAGAGAACGTTGGGGTGGATGATCCGCGCGCGACAGCATTAGCCACCCGCTGGATGACGCAGCTGGAGCAAGATACCGCCGGCAAGCCCGAGTTTCTGACCCGGCTGAACGAGATGCACAGCGTGGAGCCGCAGATGCGCGAACAGACCGGTATCAACGCCAATATCCTCGACTTTATCACCCGGGCCTTTGCCGAGAGCAAGCTCGCCATCTGGCAGCGCTATCTCACCCCGCAGGAGATGGCCTTTACCCGCGCCCACTACTTTGATCGGATGATGGAGTGGCCCTCGCTGGTGGCGAAACTGCACCAGGCCTGTCGGGAAGGGCTGTCAGCCGCGAGCCCACAGGCGCAGGCTCTGGCGCAAACGTGGCTCGAACTGTTTCAGTCCTATGCAGGGACCGACCCGGTGACGCAGCAGAAATTTCGCCAGGCGATGGAGCAGGAGCCCCATCTGATGAAAGGAACCTGGATGACGCCTGAAGTGCTTGACTGGCTACAACAGGCGATTGGCATCATGATGCAGCGCCGCTATTCATAACGTTTCTAACGCTGCGTCGCGGGTCGGATAGAATGACAAGCGGCCAGCAACTGGCTGGATCCCCGCACGCGCCATACTGCGCAGCGGCTGGAACTCCAAGTTACAGATCCGCAATTCACAGCCTTCCGGCAGACGTTGCACAACGCGCTGGAAGGCGTCCAGACCGCCCGCATCCAGTACCGGCACTGCGTCCCACTCCAGCACCACGACGCGTTTATCTACGATTCGGGCCTCCAGGTCATTAAACACCCCCTCCGCCGCTGCGAAGAACAGCGGGCCGATAACCCGCAGCACCAGCACGTCGTCGGGCACAATGACGTTTACCGGGGCAAGTCGCGTCATGCGGGCAATACGGCGCATAAAGAGCAGGGATGCCAGTACGATCCCGACGCTAATCGCTATCACCATGTCGAACAAGACGGTCAGGGACATACAGATGAGCATCACGATGATGTCGTCTTTCGGGGCCCGGCGCAGCAGGTTCACCACCTTGTGCGCCTCGCTCATGTTCCAGGCCACCATCAGCAGCAGGGCAGCCATCGCCGAGAGCGGCAACCATGAGAGTAACGGTGCCAGCACCAGCAGGGCGAGGATCACCAGCAGGGCGTGGATCACCGCGGAGATGGGCGACGTCGCCCCGGCGCGTACGTTGGCGGCAGAACGGGCAATCGCGGCCGTGGCGGTGATCCCGCCAAAGAACGGCGCAACGATATTCCCCAGCCCCTGGCCTATCAGTTCACTGTTGGCGTTGTGTTTGGTGCCCGTCATGCCGTCCAGTACCACGGCGCACAGGAGTGATTCGATAGCACCCAGCATCGCCATTGAAAACGCAGCGGGAAGCAGGGCTTGCAGAGAATCCCAGCTCAGGGTGAAATCAGAACCCGGCATATCCCAGGGGAGAACCAACTGGGGTAACAGCTGCGGAATACCGTTGCCCTGCGTGCCATCCGCCAGAAGATAGTGGAACTGCGAACCGATGGTGGCCACCTGCCCACCCAACAGGTTCACTACGCCCATGACCCCACAGCCCAGCAGTAGCGCCGGAAGATGCCCCGGCAGGCGAATGCCTAACCGTGGCCACAGAATTAAGGTGCCGAGCGTGACGATGCCAATCGCGGCATCCCCCAGATTGACCGTCGGCAGCGCCATCGCCAGCGCGCCCACCTTTTGCAAGTAATGTTCCGGCACATGCGTTAACTGCAGGCCAAGAAAATCTTTTATCTGCATGGTCCCGATAGTGATCCCGATCCCGGAGGTGAAGCCCAGGGTCACCGGAAGAGGGATGTACTCAATCAACCTGCCGAAGCGCGCCAGGCCAAACAGGATCAGAAATCCGCCTGACATCAGGGTGGCAACCAGCAGGCCGGCAAGACCAAACTGCTGGGAAACCGGATAGAGAATCACGACAAAGGCGGCGGTGGGGCCGGAGACACTGTAGCGCGATCCGCCGCTCAGGGCGATAACGATCCCCGCCACTGCGGCGGTGTAGAGGCCATACTGCGGCGCCACGCCGCTGCCTATCGCCAGCGCCATCGCCAGCGGGATGGCGATAATGCCGACGGTGATCCCGGCTATCAGGTCACGCGTCAGGCGCGATAGGGTGTACTTTTCTTTCCAGCAAGCGTCGATGAGGGCGCGAAAGGGCAGAACATGAGAGGAAGCGTTTTTCACAATCATCATCCGTGTGCGCATCATCTGTCATATCAATGGCAGGTGAAGGAGGCATTAATCATACAAATGAAACTCACAGACAAAAAAACCCGCCGTAGCGGGTTTTCAGGCTGCGTCCGATTAGTGTTCGAACATAGCCGAGATAGATTCTTCGTTGCTGATACGACGAATCGCTTCGGCCAGCATCCCGGAGAGGGTCAGGGTGCGCACGTTTGGCAGCGCCTTGATCTCATCACTTAACGGGATAGTGTCGCAAACCACAACTTCATCAATAACGGAGTTGCGCAGGTTGTTTACCGCATTACCCGAGAAGATAGGGTGTGTTGCATAAGCGAATACACGCTTAGCACCACGCTCTTTCAGGGCTTCCGCGGCTTTGCACAGGGTGCCGCCGGTATCGATCATGTCATCAACCAGCACGCAGTCGCGGCCAGCAACGTCACCGATGATGTGCATCACCTGAGAGACGTTAGCGCGCGGACGACGCTTGTCGATGATCGCCATGTCGGTGTCGTTCAGCAGTTTGGCAATAGCACGTGCGCGAACCACGCCGCCGATATCCGGAGAAACCACAATAGGATTGTCCAGGTTGAGATGCAGCATATCTTCGAGCAGGATTGGGCTGCCGAATACGTTATCAACCGGAACGTCAAAGAAGCCCTGGATCTGCTCAGCGTGCAGGTCAACCGTCAGAACACGGTCAACGCCTACGCTGGAGAGGAAGTCAGCAACAACTTTAGCGGTAATTGGCACACGCGCGGAGCGGACGCGACGGTCCTGGCGGGCATAGCCAAAGTAAGGGATAACAGCCGTGATACGGCCTGCAGAAGCACGGCGCAGGGCATCGACCATAACAACCAATTCCATCAGGTTGTCGTTCGTTGGAGCACAGGTGGACTGGATGATGAAAATATCACCACCGCGTACATTTTCGTTAATTTGTACGCTGACTTCGCCGTCGCTAAAGCGACCTACAGCGGCGTCGCCGAGAGAAGTGTACAGGCGGTTGGCAATACGTTGTGCTAGTTCCGGGGTGGCGTTACCAGCAAAAAGCTTCATATCAGGCACGAGAAGAACCTCAGGCATGCGTCCAGTGGTGGATAGCGTCGCCGAAAACTGTGCGGGCCAGGCTACGCTATCCAGGCGATGTATTTAAAGAGCGCGATGCAACGTCTGGATCAGAGGTGACGTTGTCACCGAGTCTCAATTAGCCCCTAATGCTTGTTACGGCATTATCAGGAATCTTTAGGGTGTAGCGCGTTCATAAGCGGTGAAACGTTTACGCCTCGCGCGACAAAACCCTGCAGCCATTCCGGGGCTTGCTCAAGCACCTGACGAGCGGAGGACTCTGAGTCAAATTCAGCAAAGACGCAGGCTCCTGTGCCAGTCAGGCGCGACGGCGCGTATTCTAACAGCCAGGAAAGCGCGGCATCAACCTCGCGAAAACGTTTTCTTGCGATAACCTCGCAATCGTTGCCGAATTCACAGTTCAGTAACGTATTAATTGGCCGTTTTGGCGTATTGCGAGGCAAATCAGGATCGTTAAAGATAGCAGGGGTCGAGATCTGAACGCCGGGGTGACCTACCAGGTACCACTTTTCCGGCGGATCGACAGGGGTTAACTCCTCGCCAACGCCCTCGGCAAACGCCGCATGGCCGCGGACGAAAACCGGCACGTCCGCGCCAAGGGTTAACCCCAGTTCCGCCAGCGTATCGACCGAAAGCCCACAGCCCCAGAGATGATTAAGCGCAACCAGCACCGTCGCTGCGTTAGAGGAGCCTCCGCCCAGCCCACCGCCCATCGGCAGACGTTTCTCAATGCGAATATCAGCGCCGCTGCCCGCTGGCAGGCAGTCGCGCTCGATCGCCGCCTGCTGCAGGAGCCGCGCAGCACGCACGATCAGGTTATCGCTCTCGGCGACGCCCGCTACCGGCGTCAGCAGACGAATCTTGCCGTCGCTGCGCGGTTCGATGCGAAGAGTGTCACCATAGTCGAGAAACTGAAACAGCGTCTGCAGATCATGGTACCCATCGCTACGCTGGCCGGTAATATATAAAAAAAGATTAAGTTTTGCTGGCGAAGGCCACTGGGTCATCATTTTACAATCCAGTTATCCATCTTCAGTTTGATCCGCTGTCCGTCCTGGTTTAGCTCCATGTTGGACGGCATCGCCGGGGTTGATTTAGCATCATAACCGCCGTAGGTCACCTTCCAGGTCTTCCCGTTCTGGGTATAGTTAAGCTCGCTCAGACGGTACTGGCTGTCAAGCTTATAGTCGGTAGCGTCGCCAGGCAGGCCAAGGATCCACTGGCGCAGGCTATTCAGCGGGATTGGCATGCCGGTCAGTTTGCCGATCATCTCTTCGGCATCGGTGGCGGTGTAGTGCTGGCCTTTGTTATCCACCAGTTCTACGCTGCCCGGTTTGGCGTTCAGCTCCAGCTCGGTGCTGCCAAGAGGGTTGGTGAGCAGCAGGCGGTAGTTATCCTGACCGGTCTGCTGCCAGAAGAAGCGGGCATACACTTTCTGGCTATCGGAGAGGTAAGCAAAAGCCCCGCGCGTCTGGTACTGGCTCAGGTTACGCACCTCCTGCTGATGCTGACGCCACTGCGGCGAGTCCGGACTTTTACCCGGGCCTTTCGGAGCATGAATAGAACAGGCGGTAAGTACCAGGCTTGCAAGGGGTAACAGACGAAGCAGTCGACGGTCCGGTAAAGTCATAATGGGGACAAATCCTTGTGGTGCGTTACGGTTATAATCTTTAATGCTAGCGCTGAGCAGGAATACCGTCTACGTTCAAGTTGTCTTAAATCATGAAATTACCAATTACTCCAAAAGGGGGCTGTCTCTTTTATTGACCCGGCTCATCCTGTATGATGCGCTCAGACTAACCTTATCAACGCTGGTACTACTCCCGCTGACATGACTCTTTTAGCGCTCGGCATCAACCATAAAACAGCACCTGTCTCGCTGCGAGAACGCGTTACGTTCACGCCGGACACGCTCGACCAGGCTCTGGAGAGCCTGCTGGCGCAGCCTATGGTGCAGGGTGGAGTAGTCCTGTCGACCTGTAACCGCACCGAGCTTTATCTCAGCGTGGAAGAGCAGGACAACCTGCAGGAAGCGCTTATCCGTTGGCTGTGTGACTATCACCACCTGAACGAAGACGAGCTGCGTAAAAGCCTCTACTGGCACCAGGACAACGACGCCGTCAGCCACCTGATGCGCGTTGCCAGCGGCCTCGATTCGCTTGTGCTGGGCGAGCCACAGATCTTAGGCCAGGTTAAAAAAGCCTTCGCTGACTCCAGCCGCGGCCACATTAATGCCAGCGCGCTGGAGCGCATGTTCCAGAAGTCTTTCTCGGTGGCTAAACGGGTGCGTACCGAAACGGATATCGGGGCCAGCGCCGTGTCGGTGGCCTTTGCCGCCTGTACCCTGGCACGGCAAATCTTCGAGTCGCTCTCCAGCGTGACCGTGCTGCTGGTGGGCGCAGGTGAGACCATCGAGCTGGTAGCCCGTCATCTGCGCGAGCACAAGGTGCAGAAGATGATCATCGCCAACCGCACCCGCGAGCGCGCCGAGCTGCTGGCCGATGAGGTAGGCGCCGAGGTGATCTCCCTCAGCGATATCGACGCCCGCCTGCAGGACGCGGATATCATTATTAGCTCCACCGCCAGCCCGCTGCCGATCATCGGTAAAGGCATGGTTGAGCGCGCGCTAAAATCCCGTCGCAACCAGCCGATGCTGCTGGTAGATATCGCCGTGCCTCGTGACGTTGAGCCGGAGGTGGGCAAGCTGGCGAACGCCTATCTCTACAGCGTTGATGACTTACAGAGCATTATTTCGCACAACCTGGCGCAGCGGAAAGCCGCCGCCGTGGAAGCGGAGACCATCGTTGCTCAGGAGAGCAGCGAGTTTATGGCCTGGCTGCGCGCCCAGAGCGCCAGCGAGACGATCCGTGAGTTCCGCGGCCAGGCAGAGCAGGTGCGCGATGAGCTTACCGCGAAGGCCCTTGCCGCGCTTGAGCAGGGCGGTGACGCCCAGGCCATCATGCAGGATCTGGCCCGCAAGCTGACTAACCGCCTGATCCACACTCCAACCAAATCACTTCAGCAGGCTGCCCGTGACGGGGACGACGAACGCCTGCATATTCTGCGCAACAGCCTCGGGCTGGAGTAGCACAACAACCTCTTATTACAGGGTGCATTTACGCCTATGAAGCCTTCTATTGTTGCCAAACTGGAAGCCCTGCACGAACGCCATGAAGAAGTTCAGGCGCTGCTCGGCGACGCGGGAACCATTGCAGATCAGGATCGCTTTCGCGCGCTGTCGCGTGAATATGCGCAATTAAGCGATGTTTCACGCTGCTTTACTGACTGGCGACAGATTCAGGAAGATATAGAAACCGCGCAGATGATGCTCGACGATCCCGAGATGCGCGAGATGGCGCAGGAAGAGCTGCGCGAGTTGAAAGAGAAGGGTGAGGCGCTTGAGGCCCATCTGCAGGTTCTGCTGCTGCCGAAGGATCCCGACGACGAACGCAACGCCTTCCTTGAAGTCCGCGCCGGAACCGGCGGTGACGAAGCCGCGCTCTTTGCCGGAGACCTGTTCCGGATGTACACCCGCTACGCCGAATCCCGCCGCTGGCGCGTGGAGATCATGAGCGCCAACGAAGGCGAGCATGGCGGCTTTAAAGAGGTGATCGCCAAGGTGAGCGGCGAGGGCGTTTACGGACGCCTGAAGTTTGAATCCGGCGGCCACCGCGTGCAGCGCGTCCCGGCCACCGAGTCGCAGGGGCGTATTCACACCTCCGCCTGTACCGTGGCGCTGATGCCAGAGCTGCCGGAAGCCGAGCTGCCGGACATCAACCCGGCGGATCTGCGTATCGATACTTTCCGCTCCTCCGGCGCGGGCGGCCAGCACGTTAACACCACCGACTCGGCGATCCGTATTACCCACCTGCCTACCGGCATCGTGGTAGAGTGCCAGGACGAACGTTCTCAGCATAAGAACAAAGCCAAGGCGCTGGCGGTGCTCGGCTCGCGTATTCGCGCCGCCGAGATCGATAAACGTCAGCAGGCAGAAGCGTCCACCCGCCGTAACCTGCTGGGCAGCGGCGATCGCAGCGACCGTAACCGGACCTATAACTTCCCGCAGGGGCGCGTCACCGATCACCGTATCAACCTGACGCTCTACCGTCTGGATGAGGTGATGGAAGGTAAGCTCGATATGCTGATTGAGCCGATCGTGCAGGAGTACCAGGCCGATCAGCTGGCGGCGCTGGCCGAGCAGGACTAATGGATTATCAGCACTGGCTACGTCAGGCGGTAAGCCAGCTTGCGGCGAGCGAAAGCCCTCGCCGCGATGCGGAGATCCTGCTGGGTTTTGTTACCGGCAGGGCGCGTACCTTTATTCTCGCCTTCGGCGAGACCGCGCTGCTGCCTGCTGAGCAGGCGCAGCTTGAGGAACTGCTGGCCCGTCGTCAGCGTGGTGAGCCGGTGGCGCATCTGGTGGGCATTCGCGAGTTCTGGTCGCTGCCGCTGTTTGTTTCTCCGGCAACCCTGATCCCCCGCCCGGATACCGAGTGCCTGGTTGAGCAGGCCCTGGCCCGCCTGCCTGCAACGCCCTGCGATATCCTTGATTTAGGCACCGGCACCGGCGCGATTGCGCTGGCGCTGGCCAGCGAGCGTCCCGACTGTCATGTCACCGCTGTGGATGTTATGCCCGACGCCGTGGCGCTTGCCCGGCGTAACGCGGAGCACTTAGGCATCCCGAACGTCACGCTGCTGCAGAGCCACTGGTTCAGCGCGCTGGCCGGGCAGCGTTTCGCCACTATCGTCAGTAACCCCCCCTATATTGATGAGCAGGATCCGCATCTTGCCGAGGGCGATGTGCGCTTTGAGCCGCGCAGTGCGCTGGTGGCGGCGGAGCAGGGGCTGGCGGATCTGGCGTGGATTATTGAGCAGGCGCGCAGGTTTCTGCTGCCCGGCGGCTGGCTGCTGCTGGAGCATGGCTGGCAGCAGGGCGAGCAGGTGCGCGCACTTTTTGCTAAAAATCACTACCAGAACGTTGAAACCACGCGTGATTACGGTAACAACGAGCGGCTGACTGCGGGCAGGTTAAATCCATCGCATCCATAAGCAAGGCTGACTGAAGCGCCGTTTGGCGTTATCATCAACGTCGAATACCGTGACTGGGGTAAGTAATGAGGTCGTTAGCCGATTTCGAATTTAATAAAGCACCGTTATGCGACGGGATGATCCTCGTTTCACAACTTATCCGCGACGACTTTCCGTCGCAGTATGTCTGTGATGAACTGGAGAAGCTGGTTGCACTGGCTCGCGAAGAGATAAGCCAGGCGCAGCCGCAGGAAGGGCAGCTGGAGAAGCTGATCGCACTCTTTTATGGTGACTGGGGTTTTCAGGATTCGCAGGGAGTCTATCGCCTGTCTGATGCGCTGTGGCTTGATAGCGTGCTGAAAAACCGCCAGGGCAGCGCCGTTTCCCTTGGCGCAATCCTGCTGTGGGTCGCCGAGCAGCTGGATATCCCGCTCAGCCCGGTGATCTTCCCGACGCAGCTGATCCTCCGCGCCGAGTGGCTGGACGGTGAGATGTGGTTAATCAATCCCTTTAACGGCGATACGCTGGATGAGCACACCCTTGAGGTGTGGTTGAAGGGCAACATCAGCCCGATGGCGGAGCTGTTTAACGAGGATCTCGACGAGGCGGATAATGCCGAGGTGATCCGCAAGCTGCTCGACACGCTGAAGTCGGCGCTAATGGAAGAGCAGCAGATGGAGCTGGCGCTGCGGGCCAGTGAAGCGCTGCTGCAGTTTAACCCGGAAGATCCCTACGAGATCCGCGATCGCGGGCTGATTTACGCCCAGCTCGATTGCGATCACGTCGCGCTGCATGATTTAAGCTATTTTGTGGAGCAGTGTCCGGAAGATCCGATCAGCGAAATGATCCGTGCGCAGATTAATACTATTTCGCATCGGCAGATTACGCTGCATTAATCCGATGAGTTCCGATTCAAACCTGATAAGGCGATTCTATGAAACAAAAAGTGGTTAGCATTGGCGATATTAACGTGGCAAACGATCTGCCGTTCGTGCTGTTTGGCGGCATGAACGTGCTGGAGTCACGCGACCTTGCAATGCGTATTTGCGAGCACTACGTTACCGTGACCCAGAAGCTGGGTATTCCGTACGTGTTCAAGGCCTCTTTTGATAAAGCCAACCGCTCCTCTATTCACTCCTATCGTGGCCCGGGCCTCGAAGAGGGGATGAAAATTTTCCAGGAGCTGAAGCAGACTTTCGGCGTAAAAGTGATCACCGACGTGCACGAAGCTCACCAGGCGCAGCCGGTTTCTGAAGTTGTTGATGTGATTCAGCTTCCGGCGTTCCTTGCCCGTCAGACCGATCTGGTGGAAGCGATGGCGAAAACCGGTGCGGTAATCAATGTGAAGAAGCCGCAGTTTGTTAGCCCTGGGCAGATGGGTAACATCGTCGACAAGTTCCGTGAAGGCGGCAACGAGAAGGTGATCCTTTGCGACCGTGGCGCCAACTTCGGTTACGACAACCTGGTTGTCGATATGCTGGGCTTCAGCGTAATGAAAAAGGTCTCTGGCAACTCGCCGGTGATCTTCGACGTCACTCACGCCCTGCAGTGCCGCGACCCGTTTGGCGAAGCCTCCAGCGGCCGTCGTGGTCAGGTGACCGAGCTGGCGCGTGCCGGTATGGCAACCGGGCTGGCGGGCCTGTTCATTGAGGCGCATCCGGATCCAGCCCATGCTAAATGCGATGGACCGTCCGCACTGCCGCTGGATAAGCTGGAGCCGTTCCTCAAACAGATCAAAGCCATTGACGATCTGGTGAAGAGCTTCGACGAGCTGGATACCGAGAATTAATAAAAAAACCCGCCTCGGCGGGTTTTTTTATGGGCATCACATCAGGCAAATATCGTCATCAGATAGGCAGCAAATAGCGCCAGGTGCGCCGCACCGTTCAACACGTTGGTGCGCCCGGTGGAGAACGAAATCTGGCACAGCAGCAGCGCGGCCAGCATCACAATCATCTCCGGGCCACCGAGAGCAAACACCAGATCGTTGCCGGTCAGCCAGGCAATCAGCGTCACCACCGGCACCGTCAGGGAGATGGTCGCCAGCACCGAGCCGAAGAAGAGGTTCATCGCACGCTGAACCTGGTTATTCAGCACCGCCCGTAGCGCCCCCAACCCTTCAGGAGAGAGGATCAGCAGCGCCACGAGGAAGCCGGTAAAGGCCACTGGGGCATTCATCTCCGTCAGCAGCGCTTCCAGCGGGTTGGCGTTCATCTTCGTGACTGCAATCACCGCCACCAGATGGATAATCAGCCATACCGCGTGCCAGAGGCTGCTGTGCGCCGACGGCTTGCCGTGGTGCGGATCGCTGTCGTCACCTTCATCCTCATGCTCATAGACAAACAGGCTCTGGTGGGTTTTGGTCTGGATCAGCAGGAAGACACCGTACATTGCCGCTGAGATCAGCGCGACCAGCAGCGCCTGGCCGGTGGTGAAGTTGGCCCCCGGCAGCGCCATCGGGAAGACCAGCACAATCACCGCCAGCGGGAAAAGGGCGATCAGATACTGTTTGATACCGAACAGATTCATATACTGGGTGGCAAATTTCTGCCCGCCCAGCAGCAGCGAGAAGCCAACCAGACCGCCGGTAACAATCATGATGATAGAGTAGAGCGTGTCACGCATCAGCGTCGGCGCAGCGTCGCCGGTCGCCATCAGGGCCGAGATAAGGCTCACTTCGAGGATAACCACGGAGAGGCTTAAGATCAGCGAGCCAAAAGGCTCTCCCAGTCGGTGTGCCAGCACGTCCGCATGGCGGACAACGCTGAAGGCGCTGCTGAGAATGCCCACTAACGCGAGCAGGTTAATTCCGATTACGGCTGGCAGCGACTGGGTGGAACCCCAGAAGAACAGCACTGCCAGCGCCAGTACCGGGAAAATGAGCGTGGTCTCCTTATGGCGGGTTTTAACCGCCTCGTGCGTCGCTGTCATCGTAAATCTCCATATTGTGCGTTTGCAAATGAGTATAGTTAAGAATTTTCAGGAGATTACAATAGCAGAATGGCGGCCATATTAAGCCAATGTTTACCTTTTTTTACCGCGTTGCCACTCTTTTTGCCTATGACGCCCGGATTACAATACTTTGTTGAAAATTGGTTTAATAAACATATTATTGCGCGACGGTATTCGCAGATTATCATTGCCGCTGGCGAGGCGTGACTTTGTCATCCACACTTAAGGTTTGTTAGCCAGTTTAGTCAATAAGGAGCTATCCCATGCCCTATAAAGCGAAAGGCGATCTGCCTGACAACGTAAAAAACGTACTTCCCGCCCATGCGCAAGATATTTATAAAGAGGCGTTCAACAGCGCCTGGGATCAGTACAAAGATAAAGATGACCGACGCGGGGATGACAGCCGGGAGGAGACCGCGCATAAGGTCGCCTGGGCCGCAGTGAAGCATGAGTATGAGAAGGGCGACGATGATAAATGGCATAAAAAGAAATAAGCCGCTGAAATAGCTGTTGTTACCACCTCAAGCCTCTTTTTAGGCTGCGGCTTTGCTGCTCTCCAGGCTTGCAAGCGGCCCGCGAATTGCATATCGTCTGCACAGGCTGCACTTTTATTCAGCAGCTAAATGCCCGGAAAGCAAGATAACGGTCGCATGGAAGCACGCAGTGGTGGAGGTAGAAGGTGTTAACACGCGACTTTTTAATACAGGCGGACTGCAAAACCGCCTTTGGTGATATTGAGGCGGCGCTGCTCTGGTCTGCGGAACAGCGCGCCGCGTCGCTGGCAGCCACCCTGGCCTGTCGGCCCGACAACGATCCGGTCTGGATCTTCGGCTACGGATCGCTGATGTGGAACCCGGCGCTGGAGTTTAATGAATCCTGCACCGGCACGCTGGTAGGCTGGCATCGTGCCTTCTGCCTGCGTCTTACCGCTGGTCGCGGCACGGCCTGCCAGCCTGGACGAATGCTTGCCCTGAAAGAGGGCGGACGCACCACCGGCGTCGCCTATCGCCTGCCCGATGAGACTCTGGAGCAGGAGCTGACCCTGCTGTGGAAGCGGGAGATGATCACTGGCTGCTATCTGCCGACCTGGTGCAGGCTCGCCCTTGATGATGGTCGCACAGTGAACGCCCTGGTATTTATTATGGATCCACGCCATGCGCTCTATGAGTCAGATACGCGTGCTCAGGTCATTGCGCCGCTGATCGCGGCGGCCAGCGGCCCGCTGGGCACTAACGCACAGTATCTCTTCTCGCTGGAGCAGGAGCTGATCAAACTCGGCATGCACGACGACTGCCTGAACGATCTGGTTGGCAAGGTACGGGGACTGATAGCTGGGGAAAAACCGGGGCCGTCTCTGCAGCCCGGTTTCGCCTGAGAAGAGGTCAGGCAGCCACGTAGCTAATAGAGTGCTCCAGCGACTGACTGTGGCTGTCGATCAATACGTTCCAGGTCCCGCTGTAGGGCACGGTCAGGTACGCACTATTACGATCCTGTACGCTCAGAATATCAGTTTGGGCGTTCGCCGTGTGGCTCCTCGCACTCATCAAATGGATATGACAGCGCTCTGAGCAGCGAACCACAACCGTATCCCCACCAAACAACGTCAAACTTGCTTTCACCAGCGCCATTCTCTTTACCCCGTTAATCATGATTAAGCGCTCCCTGCTGGATAATCCTCGTGTGATTTTGTTCACACTCGCTCCCTGCATCACACCAAACGGGTAGGGTAACGATGCTGATTTTGATCAAAAAATGGCGTAACGATTAAACAAAAGTGACATTATGCGTTAAAGCGCTGTTCCGGCGCGCTAAATTATCCTTAAACGCGCCGGGAGGGGATTAAATGCGGAAATGACCTGCAGTTTCCGCCAGCTCGCCCGCCTGCGACTGAAGCGCCCCGGCGGCAGCGGCGGACTGCACCACCAGCTCGGCATTCTGCTGTACCATGCGATCGAGATCGATTACCGCGTGGTTGATCTCCTGAATGCCTTTCATCTGCTCGCTGGTGGCGACGGTGATCTCACGCATTATTACCGAGACACTGTCGATGCTGGAGACGATGTCGGTCATGCTCTCGCCAGCAAGGCGGACGTAGCGCGACCCGGTGGCCACGCTCTCGGTAGTGGACTCGATCAGCGTTTTGATCTCCTTCGCGGCCTGGGCGCTGCGGCTGGCCAGGGTGCGAACCTCGCCCGCGACCACCGCAAAGCCGCGTCCTTGCTCACCGGCACGAGCGGCCTCCACGGCGGCATTGAGCGCCAGAATGTTGGTCTGGAACGCAATCCCGTCAATGACGCTGGTGATATCGCCGATTTTGGCCGACGCCTCTTCGATGGCCTGCATGGTCGAGATGGCCTGCGATACTACGCTGCCGCCGCGCGATGCCGCTTCAGAGGCGGTATGCGCCTGGCTGTTCGCCTGGGCTGCAGAGTCGGTTGACTGGGCCACCGACGCCGTGATCTGCTCCACTGCGCTGGCAGTTTCCCGCAGGCTGGAGGCCGCCTGCTCGGTACGACCGGAGAGATCCTGGTTACCGGCGGCAATCTCCTGCGCGGCATGCTGCACTGAGGTGCTGGAGTCCCGCAGCTTCACCATCACCACCGCCAGCTTGTCGCTGAAGATGTTAAAGGCGTGGGCAATCTGCGCCACCTCGTCATTGCCGCTCTCCGGCAGACGCTGGGAGAGATCGTCCGTGCCGTTGCCAATGGCGTGCATCGCATCGCGAATCACCACCAGGCGTTTCAGCATGGTAGTGACCAGCCACAGCATCACCACCACACCAGTCAGTACCAGCACGATCAGGGACAGGGCGGAGGCCTTCAGCAGGGCGCGCATGCCGCTGGTAGCATCGTTGGTATCCAGGGCCACAACCAGCAGCCAGCTGGTCCCTTTAACTGGCTTCGCTATCAGCGCCTTCTGCGCGCCATCAATGAGACCTGTCGCGGGGCTGCCCGCCTGCAACTCGCTAAAATTCGCTCCGGAGATCGCCTCGCCGAACGGCTTCAGGGTCAGATCGGCATTGCTGGCGGCAATCACCGTTCCGTCGCTGTTGATTAACATGCCGCTGCTCTGCGGCGTGGGCTGAATAGTGCGCACGTTAGCCACCACGCTGTCCATCGCCACGTCGCCTGCCACCACCGCGCTCAGCGTGCCGTTCTCCTTCACCGGTATGGCAAAGGTCACGACCAGCTTGCCAGAGGCGGCATCAACATAGGGTGCGGTAACAATTGGCGCGTCGGCCTTCACCGCCTGCTGATACCAGGGACGAATGGTCGGATCGTAGTCGGCCGGGATGCCGTTGGAGTCGGAGAACTTTGCCGTTTTGCTGGCGTAGCCGGCATAGACATTGATAAAGCCGCCAGCCTGAGCAATCTGGGCAAAAGCGGGAACCGGATCCGCCGTTAGCGCAGCGCCCTGCAGCGAGGCGATCATCGTCATCTTGCTGTTTACCCAGTCGGCGATGGCGCCGCTGTGGCTGATGCTGGTGCTGGCGAGAATATCCCCTTGAGCCTGCTGGTTATCCTGGCGTGTAACCTGGTAGTTGATCACGGTGTTGAACAGTAAAGCGATAGCCAGACAGCCTGCGGCGGCTGCGGTAATACGTGCGCGTATAGTCCTGAACATAATTGTTATACCTGCTGTGTTGTTTAAAAGCCTATCGGCAACGCAGCAGGTAAACTTGATGTCCGGTGCGGAACTATAAGAAAAATATATTTTAGTTAAGGTATTATTAGAAAGTTAACACTTTGTCTGCCGTCAGGGTCCACTTCGCCAGCTCGACAAGCGTACCAATTTCAACGCCATCGATAAGCGGTAGCTCAGTGATGCCCCGTCCATCGGTGCAGGTTTTACATAGCCTTACCGCCACGTTCTGTGCCGTCAGGATCTCCAGCATCTGCTGAATATTGTAGCCCTCGGCAGGCTTCTGACCGCGCAGCCCGGCGGTGACCGCATCCGACATCAAAAACAGACGCAGATCCAGCTCCTCCGCCTGCTCGCGCAGGGCAATCGCCAGACGCAGGCTGTTAAACAGGGACTCGCTGCCGTAGGCCGCGCCGTTGGCGATAATCACAATCTTTTGCATTTTTTTTCCTTATCAACGCTACTGCCCGAAGCGGCCAATCAGGCCGGTCGCGGCCAGCGCTTTACCTTTGAGCTTCTCCAGCAGCGCTTCACGGGTCAGCCCTGCGGGAAGATCCGGTGCCTGACTGGTCGCGATGAGGGTAAAGGTATAGTGGTGCGCGCCACTGCCCGACGGTGGGCAGGGACCATGCCAGCGATCGGAGCCGGGGCTATTTTTGCCACCGGTAAACATCTTGCCATCGCGTAGGGCGTTGGCCGGAAAACCGGTAGTGGATGGGGCAATATTGTACGCTACCAGATGCGTGACGCCGAGGCCTTTTGCCCCCTCAGGATCGTGAACGATAAGGGCAAAGCTTTTCGTCTCTTTCGGCGGGTTGCTCCAGATCAGCGCCGGGGAGTGGTTTTCACCGGTACAGTTCGGGTTATCCCTGGCGTTACCGGCAAATTTTTTATCCAGCAGGGCGTTGTCGGGAAACGCCGGGGATTGCAGGATAAACAGCTCACCCGCCTGCGCTGCCGCGCCGTAAAACATCAGTGAACTCCATAAAGCCCATTTTAGCGTTTTACTGAT
Source organism: Pseudescherichia sp. (assembly GCA_039594205.1). Lineage (GTDB taxonomy): Bacteria > Pseudomonadota > Gammaproteobacteria > Enterobacterales > Enterobacteriaceae > Pseudescherichia. The sequence goes on from JBCNNW010000066.1 coordinate 20,977, forward strand.
AGTGCTCATTCGACATACCTTGCAATAAATAGACGTATTAAGAGATAAATTAACTGTAGACCTGACGAGACGGGAGCCGTTAAGGTTTTTCCTGAAATTTTGCTCAAAACTGAAAAGCAGCGAAAAAATCGATAAAATAGTGCGTTACCCTTTGTCCAGACCGGAGACGCTACCGCTGAACTTTCGCCCTGACTCGCTGTTGAAATTCCCGTTTCTTTTACTCTTGCTGTTGGCAGGAGGCATAGGCGATGCCCGCGCTATCTCTCAGCCGCCGCCTCATAACCCCTTTGATAACGACAGCCTGCCGGATCTGGGGCTGACCGCCACCGGGGATGCCCGCGTTAAGAGCGTGGCCGAGATGGCAAAAGCGTTCGGTGAAGCCAGCCAGACCGATAACGGCCTTACCGCCGGGCAGCAGGCGCGGCAGTTCGCCTTTGGGCAGATCCGTGATGCCGTCAGCGAAGATGTTAACGAGCAGCTGGAGTCGTGGCTCTCGCCCTGGGGGAACGCCAGCGTTAACGTATTAGTGAACGATGAAGGGCGCTTTACCGGCAGCCAGGGCAGCTGGTTTATTCCGTGGCAGGATAACAACCGCTATCTGAGCTGGAGCCAGCTGGGGCTTACCCAGCAGGATCAGGGCCTGGTGAGCAATGCCGGTATCGGCCAGCGCTGGGTCGCCGGGCACTGGCTGCTGGGCTATAACACCTTCTACGACAATCTGCTGGATGAGAATCTGCAGCGGGCCGGGCTGGGCGCTGAGGCCTGGGGCGAGTATCTCCGCCTTTCCGCTAACTACTACCAGCCGCTCTCGGGCTGGGACTACTCCGGCGCAGCGGTTCAGCAGCGGATGGCGCGGGGCTATGATGTTACCGCCCAGGCACGTCTGCCGTTCTATGAACATATCAATACCAGCCTGCGGCTTGAGCAGTACTTTGGCGATAATGTCGATCTCTTCGACTCCGGCTCGGGCTACCACAATCCCGTGGCGGTCAACGTGGGGGTCAACTATACCCCCGTGCCGCTGGTGACGGTTACCGCCCAGCATAAGCAGGGGGAGAGCGGAGAGAGCCAGAATAATCTCGGTCTTAATCTGAACTACCGTTTCGGCGTGCCGCTGAAAAAACAGCTTACCGCCAGCGAAGTGGCTGAGAGCCGCTCCCTGCGGGGTAGCCGCTATGACAGCCCGGCGCGCAATAACCTGCCGGTGATAGAGTATCGCCAGCGTAAGACCCTGTCGGTCTTTCTGGCTACGCCGCCGTGGGATCTCAAGCCGGGTGAAACGGTACAGATGGTGGTTCAGGTGCGCAGTCGCTACGGCATCCGATCTATTAACTGGCAGGGTGACACCCAGGCACTAAGCCTGACGCCGCCGGTTAATGCCAATAGCAGCGAAGGCTGGAGCATTATTATGCCCGCCTGGGACAGCCAGGAGGGGGCCACCAATACGTGGCGTCTGTCAGTCACGGTAGAGGATGAACAGGGGCAGCGCGTCTCCTCCAATGAGATTGCGCTCACGCTGGCTGAGCCGCTGGTAAGTGAGCAGAACACCGCTCCGCGCTGGCCGCCGCTGCCGGAAGCGAATTAGAAAATACGCTCCTGGTGGACCCAGACCGCCGCTTCCACGCGGGATTTGAGCTTCATCTTCTTCAGCATATGCTTAACGTGCACCTTCACCGTGCTTTCGGTGATGTCCAGACGGCGGGCAATCATCTTGTTGGGCAGCCCCTGGGCAATCAGCTTCAGGATATCGCGCTCGCGCGGCGTCAGCTGGGTCACGTCCCGATCCGAGGTGGCGCGGTTGGCGCGCAGGCTGGCCGCCAGTACCGGCGTCAGGGCTTCGCTCAGCACCATCTCACCCGCTGCCGCCTGCTGCAATGCCTTCAGCAGATCCTCTGGCTCCATATCCTTTAGCAGGTAGCCATCCGCGCCGCGCTTCAGGGCGGTGACCACGTCCTCTTCATGGTTCGAGACGCTAAAGACCACCACGCGCCCGGAGAGGGCCTTCTCCCGTAGCTTGTCCAGCGTCTCCAGACCGTTCATGCCAGGCATATTCAAATCGAGCAGGATCAGATCCGGATCCAGCGTCTCCGCCAGTTCAATACCCTGTTCACCGTTGCTGGCTTCGCCGATCACACGAATGTCGCTGGCCATGCTGATAAGCTGCCTGACGCCGGTGCGCAGCATCGGATGATCGTCAATGAGCAGAATGGTGGCGGGATCCTGATTATTCATGTTTATCTCCTTGTACGGATGAGAGAAGCTTTTCGGGTATAAATGTCACCACCACCTCGGTGCCGCCGGACTCCCGCCGCCGGACCTGACAATCTCCGCGCAGGCTTTGGGCGCGATCGCGCATGATGATTAATCCGTAGTGGTTGGTGCGTTCGGCGTTGTCCGGCACGCCGCAGCCGTTGTCGGTAATGCTCACTTTCACCTGTCGTCCCTGCTGAACCGCCGTGACGGTGACCTCGCTGGCTCCTGAGTGCTTCAGGGCGTTGCTTAGCGCCTCGCGGGCGATCTGCAGCAGATGGATGGCCTGATGGGAGGGCACGAAGCGCGGCGGTAGCTGATAGTCCAGCTTGATTGGGAAGCCAAAGTGGGCGCTGTACTCCTGGCAGCTCGCCTCCAGGGCCGGACGTAGCCCGGGTTCGTTGAGCTGCAGGCGGAAGGTGGTCAGCAGTTCGCGCAGCTGGGCCCAGGAGGTATTTAACTCGTTACGGATCTGCCCCAGCAGCTGCTGGCTGGAGGCGGGCAGGCTCTCCCCCTGCATCTGCAGACAGCTGACCTGCATCTTCATACAGGAGAGGGACTGGGCAATTGAGTCATGCAGCTCGCGGGCGATAGTGGCGCGCTCCTCCATCACCATCAGCTGCTGCTGGCGCTCCTGATGGCGATCCAGCGCCAGCGTAGCGGTAAGCTGCTCTACCAGGGTGTCGACCAGCTGCTGCTGAT
>JBCNNW010000067.1:0-23909 GCA_039594205.1 Pseudescherichia sp.
GTTTACGGTACATAGCACGACCCAGCGGGCCTTTTGGCAGCATGCCTTTAACCGCGATTTCAATCACACGCTCAGGACGGCGGGCAATCATCTCTTCAAAGGTCGCTTGTTTGATACCACCGATGTGGCCAGTGTGGTGATAGTACACTTTGTCAGTACGCTTGTTACCGGTTACGGCAACTTTGTCAGCGTTCAGAACGATGATGTAATCACCGGTATCTACGTGCGGAGTGTATTCCGCTTTGTGCTTACCGCGCAGGCGACGAGCCAGTTCGGTAGCCAGACGGCCCAGAGTTTTACCGGTCGCGTCAACAACATACCAGTCGCGTTTTACGGTTTCTGGTTTAGCTGTAAAAGTTTTCATTAAAAGCTTACCCAAGTAATAAGTTACACGTTGGTGAACACCCAAACGTTTAGTCAGTTGAGGCTCACACGACAAAGTCCGGCAAACCTACCCCTTCGAATAGCAAATGCCAGCACATAGAAAGTTTTGGGAAAAAAACCTTCTCGTAACGTGGGGTCGCAAGATTATAGAGAAGTCAGGGTCAAAGATCGACCCCTTTTTGTACTTCAAGAAGCGATTTTCGCCTTTAGCCAGCCAGGTGCTCCCGGGCTAAATAGTCTTCGCTCTGCATCTCCTGTAAACGCGACAGGCAGCGCTGGAACTCAAACTTCAGCCGCTCGCCGCGGTAGATCTCATGCAGTGCCGCGTCGGCGCTGACCACCAGCTTAACGTGCCGCTCGTAAAACTCATCCACCAGTGCGATAAAGCGCCGGGCCTCGCTCTCCATCAGCGGGGTCATCACCGCAACATCAAACAGCAGCACGGTATGGAACATCTGTGAGAGCGTAATGTAGTCATGCTGGCTGCGGGCATCCACGCACAGGGTAGTGAAAGAGACCGCGAGCGTCTGGTTCTCTACTCCCAGCGTCGGCAGCGGACGGTGGTTTATCTCAAGCGTCGGGTGGTTCTCCCGCTTCGCTCCCGCCAGCGCCTGCCACAGCGTCTCCATCTGCTGCGCCGTCGCGTCATTCAGCGGCGACAGCCAGAGATGCGCCTGGGTCAAGGTACGCAGACGGTAGTCAATTCCGGCGTCAACGTTCATCACGTCGCAGTGCTGCTTAATGGCCTCGATAGCCGGCAGGAAACGCGCGCGCTGCAGGCCGTTGCGATAGAGATTATCCGGCGGGATGTTCGATGTTGCCACCAGCGTAATTCCCCGGGCGAACAGCGCCTGCATCAGGCTCCCCAGCAGCATGGCATCGGTGATATCTGAGACAAAAAATTCATCAAAGCAGAGCACGTCTGTTTCAGCTTTAAAGCGGTCGGCAACAGTCTCCAGCGGATCGCTCTGCCCCTGCAGCTGGGTCAGCTCCTCATGCACTCGCAGCATAAAGCGGTGAAAGTGCAGCCGCTGTTTACGCGTGCCCGGCAGGCTATGGTAGAAGAGATCCATCAGCCAGGTTTTCCCCCGCCCGACGCCGCCCCACATGTACAGGCCGCGCACTGGCGCGGCAGTGGGCGTCTCCCGCTTGCCCAGCAGCTTGCCAAACGCGGCTCGCAGTCCACCGCCGGAAGCGGGCATCTCTGTGCGGTTTGTTAGCTCCCGGTAGATCGTCTCCAGCCGGTTGACGGCTTCGCGCTGAACGTCGTCAGGCTGATGGCTGCCCTCTTCCAGGGCCAGTTGATAACGCGATGTAGGGGTAAGGCTCTGCATGATGCTATTGTTATTCCTTGATTATTAATTTTCCGCAGGTCCTGGCTGGCGAAAAAAAGGCCGTTCTACACTACGCGATGCTGTGCCAGGATTCCACTTATACGGATTTAACGGTTATAGTGGCATAATGAGGTACAGGCAAGGAGCCTCATCGCCTACACCCTACGGAACTACAACACAACGGGAGATGTTCATGACCTGGGAATATGCGCTAATTGGATTAGTCGTCGGCATCATCATTGGTGCTGTGGGCATGCGCTTTGGAAACCGCAAACTGCGCCAGCAGCAGGCCTTTCAGTATGAGTTAGAGAAGAACAAAGCCGAGCTGGAAGAGTATCGCGAAGAGCTTACCGGCCACTTTGCCCGCAGCGCAGAGCTGCTCGATAACATGGCCCACGACTATCGTCAGCTTTATCAGCACATGGCAAAAAGCTCCAGCCAGCTGCTGCCGGAGATGTCAGCGGAAGAGAATCCGTTCCGCAATCGCCTTGCCGAGTCTGAAGCCGGTAACGATCAGGCGCCGGTCCAGATGCCGCGTGACTACTCCGACAGTGCGTCGGGCCTGCTGCGCGGCGCGCCTAAGCGCGACTAAGTTTTTAAGCCACTTTTTTTACGGGCGTACAGGTTACGCCCGCCTCTTCTTTCATCATCCCAGCTATTATTTAATCATTGTCCGCATTGTTACCCGATTGAAAATTCAATAACATCGATCCGTTCTGGGACATCTTTCTCTTTCACTTCAGGTCACGAGAGCTTGCTCAATGAAGAAACGAAACCCGCTGTTGAGTGCATTAGCGTTAAGTGTCGGATTATCTCTCTCGGCACCGTTCCCGGCGACGGCCTCGCTGCCCGCCCAGATCCCCGGCCAGCCGGCGCTACCCAGCCTTGCGCCCATGCTGGAGAAGGTGCTGCCTGCGGTAGTGAGCGTGCAGGTAGAAGGCACGGCGGTTGCCCCCGAACAGAAAATCCCTGAAGAGCTGAAGAAATATTTCGGCGACGAGCTGCCGGATGGCCAGGCGCAGCCGTTCGAAGGCCTCGGCTCCGGGGTGATTATCGATGCCGCCAAAGGCTATGTGCTGACCAATAACCACGTCATTAACCAGGCGCAAAAGATCAACGTCCAGCTTAACGACGGGCGTGAGTTTGAAGCTAAGCTGATTGGCGGCGATGACCAGAGCGATATCGCCCTGTTACAGCTGCAGAATGCCACCGGGCTGACGCAGATTGCCGTTGCCGACTCCGATAAGCTGCGGGTGGGCGACTTTGCCGTCGCGGTGGGCAACCCCTTCGGCCTCGGCCAGACCGCGACCTCCGGGATTATCTCGGCGCTCGGACGCAGCGGACTGAATCTTGAGGGGCTGGAGAACTTTATCCAGACTGATGCCTCTATTAACCGCGGCAACTCCGGCGGCGCGCTGCTCAACCTCAACGGCGAGCTGATCGGCATTAACACCGCTATTCTTGCGCCCACCGGTGGCAGCATCGGCATCGGCTTTGCCATCCCCAGCAACATGGCACAAACCCTGGCCCAGCAGCTGATCCAGTCCGGTGAAATTCAGCGCGGCCTGCTGGGGATTAAAGGCATGGAGATGAGCGCCGATATCGCCAAGGCATTTAACCTCAACGTGCAGCGTGGGGCCTTCGTCAGCGAAGTGCTGCCTGGCTCAGGCTCAGCTAAAGCCGGCATTAAGTCGGGCGATGTGATTGTCAGCCTGAACGGTAAACCGCTGAACAGCTTTGCTGAACTGCGCTCGCGCATCGCCACCACCGCGCCTGGCACTAAGGTCAAGCTTGGCCTGCTGCGCGATGGCAAAGGCCAGGAGGTGGACGTGACGCTGGATAAAAGCACCGCCTCCTCCGCCAGCGCTGAGAGCCTCTCTCCGGCGTTACAGGGCGCCAGCCTGGCCGATGGACAGCTGAAGGATAGTACGAAGGGCATCAAAGTTGAGGAGGTGGCCAAGGACAGCCCCGCCGCCCAGGCTGGCCTGCATAAAGATGACGTGATTATCGGCGTCAACCGCGAGCGGGTGCAGTCCATCGCCGAGATGCGTAAGGTGCTGGAGACGAAGCCTAATATCATTGCGCTACACGTCGTACGCGGCAACGATACGCTCTATTTACTCCTGCGCTAGCCCCAGACTGCCGGACATCACCGCTGCTGTGTGATGTCCGGATAAGTCGTGCTATGCTGCCCGCACCCTCTTTAACGACGTCCGCATCATGTTAGTAAAGCTATTACGATCTGTCGCTATTGGCCTCATTGTAGGTAGCCTGCTGCTGGCTGCCCTGCCCTCGCTACGTCAGCTGAGCGCCTCCTCTACCCCACAGTTTGATAGCACCGATGAAACGCCGGTGAGCTATAACCAGGCGGTGCGCCGGGCTGCGCCTGCGGTGGTGAACGTCTATAACCGCAGTGCGGCCAGCTCAACGAATAATCAGCTGGAGATCCGTACCCTGGGTTCGGGGGTAATAATGGACCAGCGCGGGTACATTATTACCAATAAGCATGTGATCAATGATGCGGATCAGATCATCGTCGCCCTGCAGGACGGCCGCGTTTTTGAAGCGCTGCTGGTCGGCTCCGATACGCTCACGGATCTGGCGGTGCTGAAGGTCAACGCCACCGGTGGTCTGCCGGTCATTCCTATTAACCGCCAGCGCACACCGCACATTGGCGACGTGGTGATGGCGATCGGTAACCCCTATAACCTCGGCCAGACCATTACCCAGGGGATTATCAGCGCTACCGGTCGCATCGGCCTGAACCCCTCCGGGCGGCAGAACTTTTTGCAGACCGACGCCTCCATTAACCACGGTAACTCCGGCGGGGCGCTGGTTAACTCCCTTGGCGAGCTGATGGGCATCAACACCCTCTCGTTTGATAAGAGCAACGATGGCGAAACGCCAGAGGGCATCGGCTTCGCTATTCCCTTCCAGCTGGCAACCAAGATCATGGATAAGCTGATCCGCGACGGGCGGGTGATCCGTGGCTATATCGGTATCGGCGGCAGAGAGATCGCGCCTCTGCATACCCAGGGCGGTGGGATCGATCAGATCCAAGGGATCGTGGTGAACGAGGTAGCGCCGGACGGCCCTGCGGCGCGCGCGGGGATTCAGGTCAACGATGTGATTGTCTCAGTGAACGGCAAGCCAGCTATTTCGGCACTGGAGACCATGGATCAGGTGGCGGAGATACGCCCGGGTTCGGAGATCCCGGTAGAGGTGATGCGTGACGAGAAAAAACTGCTGCTACACGTCACGATTCAGGAGTACCCGGCTACCAACTAGCGCAGTTTTGTTGTTCTGTAGGCCCGGTAAGCGTAGCGCCACCGGGCCTTGCGGTAATGCCGGGTGGCGGCTTACAGCCTTACCCGGCCTACGGGGCGGTATTACTTATTCACAAACTCTTCGCCAAGCTGAATATCTTTTTTCAGCGTCTCCAGCATCCCTTCCATTGCCTGCTGCTCAAATGCGCTCAGGGTGCCGATTGGCTGGCGCTCTGCCACGCCGTTTTTACCCAGCAGCAGCGGCTGGGAGAAGAAGCGAGCGTGCTCGCCATCGCCTTCAACGTAGGCGCACTCAACGATGCCCTGCTCGCCCTGAAGGGCGCGCACCAGCGAGAGGCCAAAACGCGCCGCCGCCTGGCCCATAGAGAGGGTTGCAGACCCACCACCCGCTTTCGCTTCAACCACTTCGGTGCCCGCGTTCTGGATACGTTTGGTAAGATCGGCTACTTCCTGCTCGGAGAAGCTAACGCCCGGGATCTGCGACAGCAGCGGCAGAATAGTGACGCCAGAGTGGCCGCCGATAACCGGTACTTCCACCTCATCGGGCTGCTTGCCTTTTAGCTCGGCCACAAAGGTATTAGAGCGGATGATGTCCAGCGTAGTGACACCAAACAGCTTATTCTTGTCGTAGACGCCTGCATTTTTCAGCACTTCAGCGGCAATAGCGACGGTGGTGTTAACCGGGTTGGTAATGATGCCGATGCACGCCTGCGGGCAGGTCTTCGCGACCTGATTCACCAGATTTTTGACAATGCCGGCGTTGACGTTAAAGAGATCGGAGCGATCCATACCCGGTTTACGCGCTACGCCTGCGGAGATCAGCACCACATCTGCACCTTTCAGCGCTGGGGTGGCATCTTCACCGGCAAAGCCCTCTATTTTTACTGCAGTAGGGATATGACTAAGATCGACAGCAACGCCAGGGGTTACCGGCGCGATATCGTACAGAGAGAGTTCTGAGCCTGAAGGCAGTTGGGTCTTGAGAAGAAGGGCTAGCGCCTGGCCGATACCGCCTGCCGCGCCGAGGACTGCAACTTTCATCCTAAACTCCTTATTATGGTTAGCGAAATATACCGTTACTCCGTTACTGAAGACATTAAAACATGGGGTAAATGATAGCGATCATCCTGCGGAAAAAACGCGCTTCAGCACGCGTTTAGCATCATTCACTCCCTGTCGTCCTCTCTGACAGCATGAAAATTTCCTTCATCATGCCAGCCATGCTCCAGCAGGCGGTACGATACACCCTGTAAAGCTAGCAAAACAACAGCACTTTAATAACATTTATTTTACTTTTAATCTTATTTGTGACTCGTGACACAGGCATGTTTCTCGATAAGTTATTTTGATAAAATCCGCGGCTTTCATAACATTATTTCAGCCTTAATAGTGGCAGACTATTTGCATAAAAATTCATTTATATGCATAATAATGTTGTTTCAATCGCCATTCTACGGGTGACTTATGCGAAGCTCGGCAAAACAAGAAGAGTTAGTTAAGGCGTTTAAAGCGCTACTTAAAGAAGAAAAGTTCAGCTCCCAGGGCGAAATCGTCCTGGCGCTTCAGGAGCAAGGGTTTGATAACATTAATCAATCCAAAGTCTCCCGGATGCTGACCAAGTTTGGCGCGGTGCGTACGCGTAACGCCAAAATGGAGATGGTCTACTGCCTGCCCGCAGAGCTTGGCGTGCCAACTACCTCCAGCCCGCTAAAGAACCTGGTGCTCGACATCGACTATAACGATGCGGTGGTCGTTATCCATACCAGCCCGGGCGCAGCACAGCTGATTGCACGTCTGCTGGACTCATTAGGCAAATCAGAAGGTATTCTTGGCACCATCGCCGGGGACGATACCATCTTTACTACGCCTGCCAGCGGCTTTACCGTCAAGGATCTCTACGACGCCATTTTGGTCCTGTTCGAACAGGAGCTGTAATTCTCTCCCCCTCGCGCCTTGTCGAGGGGGAATCTTCCTCAGTCAGGCTGTTTATCCCCACAATCCACTGCCTGCTTATTTAACAGAATGTGCGACTCTCTCTAATATCACTGCTATTCAGTGTATTTCACCTTACAGACCGCACAAAAAGTTAAAAATACCTATCCATATGATTTTCTTAGATTTAAAGTGCATAACCCCCTCTTAAAACCGTTTTTTTATTCCTTTACGCTATAAGAAGTTAAATTCATGTGACGTAATAACCTGTGAAACCATTAGCATGGTATTAATTTTTGCAGTTATTAGTGTATACTTGATTTTGTGATGAGGGTCACGAAATAAGACCCCAGTAAATAAGAATCTGACGAGGTAGATATCATGAAAATCAAAACAACTGTAGCTGCTCTAAGTATCCTTTCCGCACTCTCTTTCGGTGCTTTTGCTGCCGACTCTATCAGCGCTGACCAGGCTCAAGGCCGTCAGGCAATCGGTACGGTTTCCGTAGGCGCAGTCAGCTCCTCACCAATGGATATGCGCGATGCGCTGAACCAAAAAGCCGAAGCGCAGGGCGCATCCTCCTACCGTGTTATCGAAGCACGTACCGGTGACCACTGGCACGCCACTGCCGAACTCTACAAATAAACCCTCGTCGTATAACCTACGACTTGCCCCCGCCTGTCGGGGGCTTTTTTATGCCGGCAATTTGTCCTCAGGGGCGCACGTTAAAGCGCAGCATGCCGCCCAGCTCCTCTTCAGCTTCGTCAAAGAGCAGGATTAACGCGCCAAAGCGACGACGCTGTTTTTCATGCAGATGGACAAATTCGATCTCAAGCGGCATCGGCAGAGGGGTATCTTCACCGGTTACCACTTCCCACAGCGAGTCCAGATTATTCACCTTTGTCCGATCGATAGTAAACGTACGGCAAAACTCGCGATAAAAGGCATTCTGATCGTCTATTTCATCGAAATCAAATGTGTAAATATTCATTATTCGCCACCCTGCCGAATGAGCGGCCTGCGCCGCCCCAGCGTTTATAGCCCTCCAAGATGAAGAGTTTTAACCTCCAGATACTCTTCCAGCCCCAGCACCGATCCTTCGCGGCCCAGGCCAGACTCTTTCACCCCGCCAAACGGTCCCAGCTCGGTGGATACCGCGCACTCGTTAACCCCAATCATCCCGGCTTCCAGCGCCTGCGAGACGCGGAAAACGCGCTGTAGGTTTTGGCTATAAAAGTAGGCTGCCAGGCCAAACGGCGTATCGTTAGCGCGATGAATGACCTCATCCTCGGTGGTAAAGCGGAAACAGGCGGCCACCGGGCCAAAGGTCTCCTCCGCCGCCAGCTTCATGCTGTCGCTACAGTTGGTCAGCACCGTTGGTTGCCAGAAGTTGCCCCCCAGCGCGTGGGCTTTCCCTCCGGCCAGCGCCGTTGCGCCTTTGGCGATCGCATCCTCTACATGCTCGCGTACCTTATCCACCGCCGCCGATTCGATAAGCGGCCCGACGACGACACCATCCTCCATGCCGTTACCCACCTTCAGAGCGTTAACCCGCTCGGCAAGCTTGTTCGTAAACTCTTCATACACGGCTTCATGAATATAGAAACGGTTAACGCTGACGCACACCTGTCCGGCGTTACGGAACTTATTAGCAATTGCTCCCTCGACGGCAGCATCAATATCCGCATCGTCAAAGACGATATAGGGCGCGTTGCCCCCCAGCTCCATCGATACCTTTTTCATGGTTTCAGCGGCGTTACGCACCAGCGTTTTACCTACCGCCGTCGAACCGGTGAAGGAGATTTTACGCACCTGCGGGCTGGCCATGATCGCATCGCTAATCTCAGCGGTAGTGCCTGCTACGGCGTTGAGTACCCCGTCCGGGACACCCGCTTTTTTCGCCAGCTGTACCAGAGCAAAGGCGCTGAGAGGCGTATTGTTGGCGGGCTTGATTACGCCAGTACAGCCCGCGGCCAGCGCCGGACCCAGCTTGCGGGTAAGCATCGCCATCGGGAAGTTCCACGGCGTAATCGCCGCCACAACGCCAATCGGCTCGCGGGTGGCCAGGATGCGCGAACCGGGTTTAATCGGTGGAATGATCTCGCCGTTGGCGCGCTTGGCCTCTTCGGCAAACCACTGAATAAAGCTGGCGGCATACTCGACTTCGCCCTCCGCCTCTTTCAGCGGCTTACCCTGCTCGCTGGTCATTAGCTGTCCCAGCCAGGTTTTGTTTTCGATGATGAGTGAGTACCAGCGATAGAGAATGGTGGAGCGCTCTTTCGCGGTTTTCGCCCGCCAGGCGGGAAACGCACGCGCGGCAGCGGCAATCGCCTCTTCGGTCTCTCTTTTACCTGCTTTAGCGACCTTCGCAATCACCTCGCCGGTTGCCGGGTTGGAAACGTCAAAGGTGTTATCCAGCGTTTTCCATACGCCGTCTACAAAATAGCCTGTCTGAAAAAGCGCATTGTCCTGAAGTGCCTGGGTTGCCATACGTCCTCCCGATCCCCGTGAATGAATGACTCCGCTAAGTATAGCTACAAAAAAACCGACGCCTCTGGCGTCGGTTTTGGCTTAGCGGGTAGTCAGCGCAGACTGGTATTTGTGGAGCACCTCTACCAGCCGTTTCACCGGATGGGTCACCTGCTCCGGGGCGTCCCAGTCGCGGAGTTTCTCCTGGTAGACCTCCAGCTCCTCCAGCAGCTGGCTGAAGTAGCGGCGGCGCGTCGCGTCGCTGCGGGCGGCAATAACGCTGTCTGCCGTACGCCGCAGCTGGCGGTGGAAGGCAGAGAGATCGGCATTGACCGGGATCGGCGCATCGCGCAGGCGCTGGTGGGCGATAATCATGGTTAGCGCCAGACGGAATTTGCCCACGTCCCCAGGAAACTTGTTCAGCAGTAAAAAGAGCTGCTGATAGAGCGCGGGCAGGTGGTTCTCTCTGCGTCGCGCCGTATTGGTGGTCAGCGCCGAGACTGCCGCCGAGACAAACTGGTTCAGCAGCACGCGACCGGTGCGCGCCCGGGAGTTATCCCGCACCAGCAGGATCACCAGCAGCGCCAGCACACAGCCAACAATCTGCCCGAGAGCGCTGTCAAGAAAGCGGTTGAACTCGAAGGTCATCGGGTTATCCAGTACCAGGATGTTGATGGTGCTCGCCAGCGCCCCCAGCGATCCCAGCCGCCGCTTCTGCACCTCAATACCGATAAAGAAGGCCAGCACCGCCAGGCTAATGCACAGCAACAGCATGCTTTGCTGGGTGGCAGGCATCACCACCAGAAAATAGAATGCACCGATGGGCAGCGCTGCCAGCGTGCCGTAGACAAAGTCCATCGCTACCATGCGTGGGTTGGGCAGGCGCATCGCCAGTGAGGTGACCACCGCAATCATGATCATCGCTCCGCTGCCGGAGGTCCAGCCGGTCCAGAGCCAGAACAGGGTCCCCACCATACAGGAGAGCGTGGTACGCCAGAAGTTGACCATCGCATGATGCCGCTCTGCCGACTCCGCTTTGACCACCGTCTCAGCGCGCAGCACCTCCTCTTCGGCGGCGCTGATGCGGGTATTGCCAGTCACGCCGCGCTTAAGCAGCAGAAAGCGCGTCGCCGCGCCGACCCAGCTGTAGATAGTGATGGGCGTATCGTGCTCGCCGGTCCAGGCAAGCACCCGTCGCATCCGCTTGAGCTGCTTATGCACGTCCTGCACCGTCTCTACCGGCGTGGCGAACAGCTCACGGAAGGTATCGCTCACCGACTCAGGACGTGCCTGCTGCATCAGCCAGGTCTCACACGCCTGGGTAATCAGGGTCAGCGACAAAGTATTGATCACCTTCAGACGACGGTTGGCCCGCGTCCAGCGCGATGACTCCATGTTGAGGTTGGTACGCATCCCGTCCAGAGCGTTGGTACGTCGCACCAGCGCGCCCCAGGCTTTATCCATCTCATCGCCGTCGCCCTTCTGCACGCAGAGCTGCATCAGCTGGTACTGCGCCAGCAGCAGACCGTCCAGCTCGCGGTCGATCTCCTGCTTTACCGAGCGCGGCGAGAAGAGCAGATCGGCCACGATGGCGCAGACGATCCCAATGACGATCTCGCTGCAGCGCTCAACGGCAAACTGCGGGGTCAGCAGCGGCTCGGCCTGCACGGTAATGACGATGATCAGCGCGGTGTAGCCCGACAGGCCCCAGGCATAGGAGTTCTCAACCCGTACCAGCGAGGAGACCCAGGTGCAGAAGCCCGCCCAGAGGCAGCAGACCATCAACATCACCAGCGGGGCGCGGATCATGCCGATAATCATCACCAGCGCGGCAACGCAGCCGATAAAGGTGCCGACGATACGCAGCATGCCCCGGTAGCGGATCGCTCCCGAGTAGGGTTCGCCCCCGGCGGCAAAGGCCGGTCCAGCGGCCACAATCGCCGCCGTCAGCACCGCCCAGCGCGGCGTTTCAAGGTTAAAGTGGAAGCCAACAAACAGCGCCAGCACAATGGCGCAGGCCAGCTTGATGGCAAAGCGTACATGCTGGTTGGCGATGGAGAAGATTCCCATCGTGCTTAGCCCATCTCACGCAGACGGTGGGCCAGCTTGCGGAAGAAAGAGTCCTGGCTGGCGTCCCGATCGTTCTCCCCGGTGATCACTACCGTGGCGGTAGTGCCCGCTGGCCACAGGTTGCCCGGCTGGCTGTCGAGGCGGATACGCACCGGCACGCGCTGCGCCAGGCGGACCCACTCCAGATTAGAGTCGATGGTCGCCATCCCTTTGGCATCACGGCTGCTGCTGGCGTTGGTCACCCCGGCGGCAATGCTGTCCACCGTGCCTTTCAGCACCTGATTACTGCCCAGCGGCGTGATCTCAGTGCGGTAGCCGGGACGCACCCCCTCCAGCTTGGTCTCTTCCATATAGGCCAGCACGTAGAAGGAGTCATGTTTTACCAGCGCCACCGCCGTTGAACCACGGGTGATAAACTCCCCGGTATAGACGTTCAGGTTGGTTACCCAACCGGCGGACGGGGCGCGGATCACCGTGCGCTCCAGATCCAGCCTCGCCATATCGCGCGTGGCTTCGGCTTTTGCCAGCTGGTGAAGCACGGTTTGCAGAACGTTATTCGCCTGGTCAATCTCTTCACGCGACATCGCCTGAATGCCCAGCTTATTACGCCGCCCGGCTTCCCGGCGTTTTTCCGTAGCCAGCGCTTGATAGTAGGCGACGTCCGCCTCGGCCTCCTCCAGCGCCTTCTGATAGCGCGGCTGGTCGATGGTAAACAGCACCTGGTCTTTCTTCACCAGCTGGTTATCATGGACCTTTACGTCGGTAATCAGTCCGGCGACGTCAGGGGCAATCGCCACCACGTCGGCGCTAAAGCGGGCGTCGCGCGTCCATGGCGACTCGGTGTAGTAGACCCAGGCACGAAAAATAGCGATGAAAGCCAGTACTACCAGGACTACGGTGATGGCGGTACGGGAGATATTTTTAATAAACGTTTTCACATCAACCTCAGACGAACAGGCGCGACAATAAGTAGAACAGGCAGCAGTAAAGCGCTGTATTAAACAGGGCTGGATGCCAGACAAAATCGTAGATCCCGGTGGGGATCAGCACGCGGCGCACCAGCCAGAAGAGGGCCAGCGATAAGAGTAGCTCGAAGAATATCGGCGGGAATGACAGGCCGAAGACCACGATAACGGGAAACAGACTCATGTTAACCTTGATTAGAGAGCGTGCAGGCGATGGTTTATTATTCACGTCACCGCAGGAATAAGGGCCGGAGAGGCCGGGCGAGAGCGACGTATCTGTTACTTAGCTAACAGTATTTTACCGTAACTGTTATGTTGTTATCTATATTGTGTTATCTAAATCACTTTTAAGCCAGAGTGAACAATGGAAAGATTAAAGCGCATGTCGGTGTTTGCCAAAGTGGTTGAACTGGGGTCGTTCACCGCTGCCGCTCGCCAGCTCCAGATGAGCGTCTCCTCTATCAGCCAGATCGTTGCCAGGCTGGAGGACGAGCTGCAGGTTAAGCTCCTCAACCGCAGTACCCGCAGCCTGGCCCTGACCGAAGCGGGCAAGATCTACTACCAGGGCTGTCGCCGCATGCTGCACGAGGCGCAGGATGTGCATGAACAGCTCTATGCCTTTAACAATACCCCTATCGGGACCCTGCGCATCGGCTGCTCCTCCACCATGGCGCAGAACGTGTTGGCCAAAATGACCGCCGAGATGCTGCGCGACTATCCTGGCCTGGCGGTGGATCTGGTTACCGGCATTCCTGCCCCGGACCTGATTGCCGACGGGCTGGACGTGGTGATCCGCGTCGGCGCGCTGCAGGATTCGAGCCTCTTCTCCCGGCGTCTGGGGGCCATGCCGATGGTGGTCTGCGCCGCGAAAAGCTATCTGGCGCAGTACGGCGTGCCGGAAAAGCCAGCCGATCTCGCTAACCACTCATGGCTTGAGTATAGCGTGCGTCCTGACAATGAGTTTGAGCTGATCGCTCCGGAAGGGCTGTCGACGAAGATCGTGCCTCAGGGCCGTTTTGTCACTAACGATCCCATGACCCTGACCCGCTGGCTGACGGTGGGCGCGGGGGTAGCCTACGTTCCGCTGATGTGGGTGATCGACGAGATCAACCGCGGCACGCTGGAGATCCTCTTTCCACGCTACCAGTCGGATCCGCGTCCAGTCTATGCCCTCTATACCGAGAAGGATAAGCTGCCGCTGAAGGTCCAGGTCTGCATTGATTCGCTAACCAACTACTTTGTTGAGGTCTCGCAGGTGTTTCAGGCGATGCGCGGGCGCGCAAAAGAGAAGTGAGGCTTCTCCTGCCGGGCATCGCCGGCAGGATAGGCGAGCAGGATTAAGCGGTGCCGCCCACGGTTAAGTTATCGACCTTCAGGGTTGGCTGACCCACGCCCACCGGCAGGCTCTGCCCCTCTTTACCACAGACGCCAACGCCGCTGTCGAGCTTGAGATCGTTGCCGACCATCGAGATCTGCTGCATGGCTTCAATGCCGGAGCCAATCAGCGTCGCACCTTTCACTGGCGTCGTCACCTTACCGTTCTCAATCAGATAGGCTTCCGAGGTGGAGAAGACAAACTTGCCGGAGGTGATATCCACCTGGCCGCCGCCAAAGTTCGGGGCAAAGATCCCGTACTCTACCGACTCGATGATCTCCTGCGGGGTCGATTTCCCGGCCAGCATATAGGTGTTGGTCATACGCGGCATCGGCAGATGGGCATAGGACTCACGGCGACCGTTGCCGGTGGGGGCCACGCCCATCAGGCGCGCGTTGAGCTTGTCCTGCATGTAGCCTTTCAGGATGCCGTTTTCGATCAGCACATTGTACTGGCCCGGCGTGCCTTCATCGTCGATAGCGATAGAGCCACGACGGTTCATCATGGTGCCGTCATCTACGACGGTGCAGAGTTCAGAGGCCACCAGCTCGCCCATCTGTCCGCTGAAGACCGAGGTGCCGCGACGGTTGAAGTCCCCTTCCAGCCCGTGACCTACTGCCTCGTGCAGCAGCACACCCGGCCAGCCCGCGCCCAGCACCACCGGCAGCGTACCCGCCGGGGCGGCGACCGCAGTAAGATTCACCAGCGCCATGCGTACCGCCTCTTTAGCCCAGGCGTCTGCACGCGCTTCGCCGTCAGCGTCGCTGAGGAACCACTCGTAGCCAAAACGACCGCCGCCGCCGCTGGAGCCGCGCTCGCGTTTGCCGTCATCTTCCACCTGCACGCTGACCGACAGGCGCACCAGCGGGCGAACATCCGCCGCCAGAGTGCCGTCGGTGGCCGCCACGAGGATCAGCTCATAGACGCCGGTCAGGCTGGCGGTAACCTCCTGCACGCGCTTGTCAGCGGCGCGGGCCACGTTGTTGACCCGGCGCAGGATATCCAGCTTCTCTTCCCGGCTCATACTCTGGAGCGGATCGACGCTGGTGTAGAGGGCGCTGTGCTCTACTGCGCCAAGGGTCTGCACCCGGCCATCACCGGCGTCGCGGACGATGGTGCGTGCCGCCTGAGCACTCTGCTCGAGGGCCAGCAGGCTGATCTGATCGGCATAGGCAAAGCCGGTCTTCTCACCGCTGACGGCGCGTACGCCCACGCCCTGATCGATATGGTAAGAGCCATCTTTAATGATGTTATCTTCTAAAACCCAGGATTCGTGATAGCTCGACTGGAAATAGAGGTCGCCGTAGTCGAGACGGCGCTCGGCCAGCTGGCCAAGGATGGAAAACAGATCCTGATGGCTCAGGCCGTTTGCCGCGAGTAATTGTTCACTAACCAGGTTCAAACTCATCGTTTTGCTACTCTCAGGTTGCCGCGCGGGGCGGTTAAAAATTCATATCTATTGAGAGTGAGGCAATTCGCTCAACTCGTCAAATCATTGCTATTTCTTCACAGGCGGGGTGCGCGGCTGACGCAGCACTTCGTTGATTTGCGGTTTATCCATCGAGCCGCTGATGTGGTAGCGCAGAATAGAGACCTTGCTCCACAGCGGCCCCAGCACTTTGCTGGCGGCAAACACCGCCGCGCCAACGATCGGGTTAACGGCGAACGCGGCGGCAACGCCGACGGTGGCGGAGATCTCCGGCGCGACAACGGCCTCGACGTCCAGCTCCCGGCGCACCAGGTTAACCGATCCCTTCATGGCGATATCCGCTTCAAGACCGTCTACCAGCGTATCATCGGTATGCAGAACGCCATCTTTGATCCACGCCGTGCTGCGGATAGAGTCAAAATAGAAGCCTTCGCTAAAGGTATCGCTAAAATCAAAGCGCAGCTTACGCAGCAGGGCATCAAAGCTCAACAGGCGCAGCAGCTGCCCGGCGCGGCCGGTGCTCACATCGGCGATCTGGCCCTTGCCGAGGCGGGTGTGCAGCACGCCGTTAAGGGAATCCACATCCGGCTGCCACGGCGTAGCGCGCCAGTGCAGATCGTAGTCGGCATCGACCGAGGCATCACGCATTGGCGTAGTGACCCCAAAGAACTCGGTGGCCGAGTCGATCTTATCCGCCCGCAGCTTGCCTTTAATTGAGGTGCGCTCCGCACCGCTGCGGTTAACCCACTCGCCGTCGGCGGTCAGGCGGGCGAAGCCGCTGTCCACCAGGCCGTTGGCCAGCGAGAGCGTATCGCCCTTGATGGTAAAATCGCCTTCAATGCGGCCATATTTCTGTCCCCATAGCCAGCACTCGGCGCAGCGCAGCTGGAGATCCGGCCAGCCGCTGAAATCGATCCGCGTCTTGCCGGTCAGCAAAGCCTTTGGCGACAGCGGCTCGCTGGTTACCGGGGTTGGGTTGTAGTAGAGATAGCGAATAGCGGCGCTCCAGGGTCGGTTATCCGCCATCATCAGCGCCGCCGCGATCTCGCGCCCCTGTACGTCGACTTTCGTGCCGCCCGCCACGGGCTGCGTCTCCAGGCTGACGTTATTCCACTGCTGTCCGCCGAGGGTGAGCGCCGGAGTACGCAGGGTAATTGCCTCCGGGAAGGCCGTAGCGCTGCTGACGTTGCTGGCCACGCCCTGCTGGAATAAACCCAGCCACTGCGCACCGTCCAGCGGGGGCAGGTTCAGCTCAACGCCCTGCTGCGCCGGCAGCGGCGGAATAGTCTGGCTCTCCGAGGCCCAGATAGCGCGGTCCAGGGTCAGCTTTTGATTCAGCAGCCAGCGGCTATTGAAGTGGTTATCGCTGCCCGCCGCGCCGGTCAAATCGAAGCTGCGCAGGTTGCCCGTCACGTTCAGCTTCACCGGCAGCGGCTGGCCTGCCGGTTTATTTAGCGGCGAGGGGAGCTTGCTGGCGAGATTCTTCAGATCGCCTTTAATATCGACGTTGTAATGCGCACCTGCATTGTAAGGCAGTTCGATCCCGACCTTGCCGTTCCATGCCACGCTGCCGCTGAGGGCATCGTTGACCTGTTTTGGCAGCACACCGGTGCGGGCAGGCTGCCAGTTAGCGTTCATGTCGATCGCCACCTCATAGGCCTTTTTCCCTTCGGTGGTGGAGAAGTTGACGTTAAGCGGCTGATTGAACCAGCTGGCGGTCAGCGGCTCGCTCTGCAGATTACCGTTTACGAAGCTAAAATTGCCGTTGAGATTGTGCAAAGTGCTGTTCAGCGGCTTGATAAACAAGCTGTTATCCCGCAGCCTGACTTCGCCTTTGGCCGTGGTCATCTCGCCGTCCAGCGGGATATCGAGATGTAAGCGAGCGCTCACATCACCATCAAGCTGAAGCTCGTCCAGAGTCGCGCCGAGAGAGTCCTGCAGCGGCGTCTCGTTAAAGTACGGCCCTACCTCTTTGCCCGGACCGTTGATGTCGGCGTCGATCAGCAGCTTCTCTTCCCGGTAGTCCGGGATCGCCGCCGCCAGGTTGCGCGCCTGTACCCCGCCGAGGCTGACCTCATCGCTCTTCATAAACAGGCCGTCGTTGAGGAAGTCCAGCTCAATGTCGAAATTCTTAAGCGCTGGCCAGCCTGGCTGGAAGGCATAGGTGGCGTTGTGCAGCGGCACCAGCACCTCAAACTGCCCTTCGTTGTGCTTGTAGGGGAAGAGATGTGGATTACCGCCGTAGACCAGCGTGGCGTTATCGACCTGGCCGCCCTGGATCGCGCCGCTCAGGTAGTCCACCAGCGCTTTGCCCATCAGGTTTTCCGGGAAATAACGCCATGCCTGCCCGGCATCGTTAGTGGCGATACCGGCGAGGATCCCTAACCATGGCTCATCGTTGGTGGGCTTGAGATAGCGGAAATCACCCCGGGCGCGCAGGCCGGTGGCCTCCACGTCAATCTGGCGGCCATCCAGCTGGAAGCCGTGGCTGTTTTTCAGCCAGTTAAGGGTGGCCACGCCTTTTTTGATCTCCAGCGGGGCACGAAACACGGTTTTATAGGGCATAGTGGCCTGGGTCACTTCAGCCGTTAGCCGGCCATCCTCCGCGCTGCCGCTCAGGGTTCCGGCCAGATGCTGGACGCCCGGTAGCATCTTCCACTGCTGCCAGGAGAGGTCCTGCCAGCGTGCCTGGAAGCGCATTGTATCCGTGGCCTGAAGCGGAATATCTAACGCCAGCTGCTCAATCTGCCCGGCAGGCTGCATCGCTCGCCAGATCTCACCCAGCGCGGGAGAGAATTTTTCAGCAATCGGCAGCAGACCGTCCAGCCCGCTCAGCTCAAGGTGACTGGCGCGCACGCGCAGCTCATCGCTCCGGGTGTTATTTACGCCGCCCACCGGCTGCTCAGGGATCCACGCCAGAGTCAGCGCCCCTTTTGGCCAGGGTTTATTATCCAGGGTGACGCGGGTAGAGGGGATAGCAAACTGCCAGCCATCCCCGGCGCGGGTCACGTGCGCCGTCAGGTTGTCCACGCTCAGGCGGTGCGTTTTCGCCTCGCCCTGCCAGCTCGCACCGCCCTTTTTCAGCCACACATCCCCGCTGGCAATCTCGCCTTTACTGACGGTTACCCACCCTTCAAGGCTAAAACGAGCGCTATCGAGGGCGACGTTATCCTGCATCCATTTTCCTAACCACGGCTTAACGTCGACATCATCTGCCTGTAGCCACAGACGCCCGTTGTTGAGGAGGCCGTTATCGTCCCGCAGATCCATCCTCACCTGCATCACGCCGTGCTGGCCGGTCAGGCTGGAGAGGCTCACCTGCCCCTCGGCCCGGTGGCGTGCGCTGTCGTTCAGCCAGGTGAGCTGGGGGATCGCCAGTTCGGCCCGCTGGCCGGAGGGGGTTAAGAAGCTGATCTCGCTGTCGCGCAGATCGAAGTGATCGAACTGACGCAGAAAGAGATCGCTGAGGCGGTTGCCTTCGAGGCCCTGCTGGCTGTCGCCCTGCTGTATCGGGGTATTGGTGTAGACGCGCAGCCGGTAAAAGGTGAGATCGCGAAACTGCCAGCGCAGATGCAGCAGGCTTTGCCAGACGTCCAGCGCCAGAGTCACGCGCTTAACTGAGAATTCGCCGCCGTCGTTCAGGCCAGCGCTAATATCGCGTACCTCAACCTGCGGGCCAAAGTTCTGCCAGCTGGCCTGAATGTAGCTGGCGTTGACCGGCATACCGGTAGCGGATTCAATCTTTGCCAGCAGCGCCGGACGCCAGCTATTGAGATGCGGCAGCACAAGACGTAGCCCACTCACCAGCAGCGCGACGATGACAATCAACGTCGCGGCAGTCAGTAGCAGTATCCCAGGCAGTCGCCTCACGCATCTCTCCTTGTCAGCCAAAAAACAGGCCTTGCTCGTGTCGCAGCATGCTGCGTAATTACATCATTACCACGTCGAACTGCTCCTGATTATAGAGCGGCTCAATTTGTACTTTTACCTGTTTGCCAACAAAGATTTCGACTTCTGCCAGCGCATGGGACTCGTCGCTTTTAAGCGCTTCGGCCACTGCAGGAGAAGCATAGACTAAGAATCGGTCGGAATCGTAGGCGTGGTGCACACGGACGATTTCGCGCATGATCTCGTAGCAGACGGTCTCGACCGTTTTAACCGTTCCGCGCCCGTGGCAGGTAGGGCACTCGTTGCAGAGTACGTGCTCTACGCTCTCCCGGGTACGCTTGCGCGTCATCTCTACCAGGCCGAGCTGCGAGAAGCCGTTGATGCTGGTCTTGACCCGATCCTTGCTCAGGGCCTGCTCCAGAGAGTGCAGCACCCGGCGGCGATGATCCTCATTACTCATGTCGATAAAGTCGATAATGATAATGCCGCCCAGATTGCGCAGGCGCAGCTGGCGGGCGATCGCCTGGGTCGCTTCAATATTGGTATTGAAGATGGTGTCGTCGAGATTGCGATGGCCGACAAACGCGCCGGTATTGATATCGACAGTGGTCATCGCCTCGGTCTGATCGATGATCAGATAGCCGCCGGACTTCAGCTCTACCTTGCGCTCCAGCGCGCGCTGGATCTCGTTCTCGACGTCAAAGAGATCGAAGATGGGCTGGCGTCCGCTGTAGTGCTCCAGCTTGCTGGTCATCTCCGGAATGTATTCGGCGGTAAACTCCAGCAGCGCTTCAAAGGTCAGGCGTGAGTCGACGCGAATGCGGTCGAGCTGGGCGTCGGCGAAGTCGCGCAGCACCCGCTGGGCCAGCGCCAGCTCGCCATACATCTGGTAGCGGGTCTGCGGGCGTTTTTTACGCTCCATCACCTTGGTCCAGACGCGCTTCAGATAGGCTGCGTCCGAGGCGAGATCTTCATCGCAGACGCCTTCTGCCGCCGTACGGATGATAAAGCCACCCTGCTCGTCGCAGTACTCCGCGACGATCTTCTTCAGCCGATCGCGCTCGCTCTCGCTCTCAATACGCTGGGAGACACCGACATGGGAGGCCCCCGGCATAAAGACCAGGTAGCGCGAGGGCAGCGTAATATCGGTGGTCAACCGTGCGCCCTTGGTGCCCAGCGGGTCTTTGACGACCTGCACCATCAGATCCTGGCCCTGACGCACCAGCTCGGAGATATCGCGAACGGTGAAGTTCTTCTGCTCTTCACCCGCCACGCACTCGGTATGGGGCATAATGTCGGAGGCGTGAAGAAACGCAGCTTTATCGAGACCAATATCTACAAAAGCCGCCTGCATGCCCGGCAGGACCCGGCTCACGCGCCCTTTGTAGATATTACCGACGATACCGCGCCGTGCTTCACGCTCAATGTGGATCTCCTGCAGGATGCCGCCGTCAATATAGGCGACGCGCGTCTCCGATGGCGTTACGTTCACCAGCAATTCAGCCGTCATGTTTGTCCCTTCCCTCACGCAGTGCGTTAAAATCGCTTATCAGTTCGCCGGTCTCCACCAGCGGCAGGCCAACGACAGCATAGTAGCTGCCGTTGATGCGGCGGACAAAACAGCCGCCCAGCCCCTGGATGCCGTACGCGCCTGCTTTATCCATCGGTTCGCCGCTGGCGATATAGGCGGCAATTTCGCGCTCGGCAAGCACCTTAAAGGTGACGTCGGTGACCACGAGGCGCTCCAGCACCCGCTGGCTGTCGGCCAGCGCGACGGCGGTCATCACCTGGTGGGTATGCCCCGAAAGCTGACGCAGCATTGCAGCAGCATGGTGGGTATCGCTGGGTTTTTCAAGCACTTCACCGTTTACGATGACAATGGTATCCGCTCCCAGCACCGGCAGGTCCTGCGCGGCCAGCGCGACGCCGGCCTGGGCTTTCTCTCGCGCCAGGCGTACCACGTACTGTTGGGCGCTCTCCTGGGCATGGCGCTGCTCCTCCACGCCCGGAACAATGCGCTCAAAAGAGACGCCGAGCTGGGTAAGCAGCTCCTGACGACGTGGCGAACCGGAAGCAAGATAGAGATCGATCATAAATACCTTTTATTGCACCGCAAACTGCTGGCGAATTTTACGCATCAGCAGGAAGAGCCAGGGCCAGAGCACGCCATCCACAATGCTGCTCCAGAAAACTTCCGGACGGAACGACACGTTGATAACTAAAAACTCGGCCCAGAAGACAATGATATTTGCCGCCAGCGACAGCAGCATCACCACCAGCGCCTGCTGCCAGAGCGCCAGGTTGCGGAAGAGCTGGTATTTCAGGGCGACAAGGTAAGCGATGATGCTCAGCGACAGGGCGCGGACGCCAAGCGTTGAGCCGCTAATGAGATCCAGTATGGCACCCATCATTAAGCCTGTACCGACATTTACGCGGTGCGGCAGGGCAAGGATCCAATAGAGCAGAATGAGCAGCACCCAGTTTGGCCGGAAAACAAGGATGTTATCCGGCCAGGGCATGATTTGCAGCAACAGCGCAATGAGGAACGAGAGCCAAATGACCCAGCGTCCCTGGCTACGATAGCTTGCCACTATTGCCCCCCGGATACGGGCTGCGCCGACGTGTTAAGGCCGGTGGCAGGCGCAGGGACAGGCGCAGGCGGTCCCATCGAATTCGGCGCAGGCAGTACCTGCGGCATCATCTGCATCAGCCGCTCGTTGGCCACGCGGTGCACCTCTTCCGGGGTCATTGGATTCGCGCCGTTGCGATCGGCTCCCCATAGCAGCAGCAGATAGCGCAGACGCTGTAGACCTGCCATCGGACGCGCCTGGATAACCGTATAGGCACGCTGGGTGTCGAGCTTCACGGAGGAGACAACCCCCACCGGATAGCCTTCCGGGAAACGACCGCCGAGGCCGGAAGTGACCAGCACGTCGCCGACGCGAATGTCGGTATTTGCAGGCAGATGCTCAAGCTGCAGATCGTCGGTGCAGCCGTTACCGGCGGCAATCACGCGGATATCGTTTCGCAGCACCTGGATTGGCAGCGCGTGGGTCGCGTCGCAGATCAACAGCACCCGGCTGGTGAGTTTGGCAACGGCCACCACCTGGCCGACAACGCCTTTATCGCTGATCACCGGCTGGCCTTCATAGACGCCGTTCACGCTGCCCTTGTCGATCACCACCTGATCGCTGTAGGGATCGTTGACCGTTGAGATGACCTGGGTAACCATTTTTTGCTCATCCTGACGCAGGGGTGAGCCCAGCAGCTCGCGCAGGCGCGCGTTCTCCTGTTTGTACTGTCCCAGCATCAGCAGCTCGCTGTTTTTCAGCAGCAGCTCCTGACGCAGCGCCCGGTTTTCCAGTTCAAGCTGATCGCGCGAGGCCAGAGTTTGCGACACGCTGTCGAGCAGTTCACGGGGACCATTTGAGACAAAGTAGAAAGGACTGACGGCGGTATCCATGTACGTTCTGATCTGGCTGAACGTACCGAGGCGGCTGTCGGCGATAATGACACCAAGCGCAACCAGTACCGCCAGGATCAGGCGAATCTGTAGCGACGGGCCACGGCTAAAAATGGGCTTCATAGGCTATGCGTCTTCTCAGGCCGGATAGATCGGGGCAACATCACTGCTACCCCAGATCCGATGCGGACTACTCTTCGCTGAACAAGTCGCCGCCGTGCATGTCGATCATTTCCAGCGCCTTGCCGCCGCCACGGGCTACGCAGGTCAGTGGATCTTCTGCAACTACGACAGGAATGCCTGTCTCTTCCATCAGCAGACGGTCAAGGTTACGCAGCAGCGCGCCACCACCGGTCAGGACCATACCGCGCTCGGAGATATCGGACGCCAGCTCCGGCGGGCACTGCTCGAGGGCCACCATCACCGCGCTCACGATACCGGTCAGCGGCTCCTGCAGCGCTTCAAGGATTTCGTTGGAATTCAGGGTAAAGCCGCGCGGCACGCCCTCGGCCAGGTTACGGCCACGGACTTCGATCTCGCGCACTTCATCGCCCGGATAGGCAGAGCCGATTTCGTGTTTGATACGTTCCGCGGTCGCTTCACCGATCAGGGAGCCGTAGTTACGACGCACATAATTAATGATGGCTTCGTCGAAACGGTCGCCGCCGATACGCACGGAGGAGGAGTAGACCACGCCGTTCAGGGAGATCACCGCCACTTCGGTCGTACCACCACCGATATCCACCACCATGGAGCCGGTCGCTTCTGATACCGGCAGGCCGGCACCGATTGCAGCCGCCATCGGCTCTTCAATCAGGAAGACTTCGCGGGCACCAGCACCCTGCGCGGATTCACGAATGGCGCGACGCTCAACCTGGGTCGCACCCACCGGCACACAGACCAGTACGCGCGGGCTTGGACGCATGAAGCTGTTGCTGTGCACCTGCTTGATAAAGTGCTGCAGCATCTTTTCCGTGACGAAGAAGTCAGCGATCACGCCGTCTTTCATCGGGCGGATAGCCGCGATATTGCCAGGGGTACGGCCCAGCATCTGCTTAGCTTCATGACCTACAGCAGCAACGCTTTTCGGAGAACCGGCACGATCCTGACGAATAGCCACCACGGAAGGCTCATTCAATACGATGCCTTGTCCTTTTACATAAATCAGGGTATTCGCAGTACCCAGGTCAATGGACAAGTCATTGGAAAACATGCCACGAAATTTTTTCAACATACTAAGGGATAATCCTGAAAGCTGGGGCGGAAAACAAAATCCGCTTACTTTACCAACCACACGCAGCAGCGACAAGGCG
>JBCNNW010000068.1:0-23643 GCA_039594205.1 Pseudescherichia sp.
TGAACGAACCGCAGGAAGTGCGTATTCAGTCCAGCGTTACCACGCGTCCGGACATCAGCCAGAGCTACTGGTCTGTCTACGGCATGCGTAAAAACGAAGCGCTGGTACGTTTCCTGGAAGCGGAAGATTTTGATGCGGCGATTATCTTCGTCCGTACCAAAAACGCGACCCTGGAAGTGGCTGAAGCGCTGGAGCGCAGCGGCTACAACAGCGCCGCGCTGAACGGTGACATGAACCAGGCGCTGCGTGAGCAGACCCTGGAGCGTCTGAAAGATGGTCGTCTGGACATCCTGATCGCCACCGACGTTGCGGCTCGTGGCCTTGACGTTGAGCGTATCAGCCTGGTAGTTAACTACGACATCCCGATGGACTCCGAGTCTTACGTTCACCGTATCGGCCGTACCGGTCGTGCAGGTCGTGCAGGCCGTGCGCTGCTGTTCGTTGAGAACCGCGAGCGTCGTCTGCTGCGTAACATCGAGCGCACCATGAAGCTGACCATTCCGGAAGCCGATCTGCCGAACGCAGAGCTGCTGGGCAAACGCCGTCTGGAAAAATTCGCCGCGAAAGTTCAGCAGCAGCTGGAGAGCAGCGATCTGGATCAGTACCGTGCCCTGCTGGCGCAGATCAAGCCGACAGCGGAAGGTGAAGAGCTGGATATCGAAACCCTGGCTGCCGCACTGCTGAAAATGGCTCAGGGCGAGCGTGCGCTGATCGTGCCGCCAGACGCACCGATGCGTCCGAAGCGCGAGTTCCGTGAGCGTGATGACCGTTTCGAGCGTCGTGGCGACCGTAACGATCGTGGCCCGCGCGGCGACCGTCCGGAGCGTGGTGGTGAAGACCGTCCACGTCGCGAGCGTCGTGATGCTGGCGATATGCAGCTGTACCGCATTGAAGTGGGCCGTGATGACGGCGTTGAAGTACGTCATATCGTTGGCGCTATCGCTAACGAAGGCGACATCAGCAGCCGTTACATCGGTAATATCAAGCTGTTCGCTTCTCACTCCACCATCGAGCTGCCGAAAGGCATGCCGGGTGAGGTTCTGCAGCACTTCACCCGCACGCGTATTCTGAACAAGCCGATGAATATGCAGCTGCTGGGCGATGCACAGCCGCACGAACGTGGTGAGCGCCGTGGCGGTGACCGTCCGGCTGGCGAGCGTCGTAGCTTCGGCGGCGGCGAGCGTCGTGAAGGCGGTCGTGGCCCACGTCGCGAAGGTTCTGCGCCAGCGGGTGCAGGTCGCTTCAGCGGTGAGCGTCGTGAAAGCCGCGGCCCGCGCCGTGATGACGCCTCCACGCCGCGCCGTCGTTTTAACAACGACGCGTAAGCGTGTAAGCATAGAAACGTTACTGTAAAGTAAGCGTTCCAGCCCCGATCTCAACAATCGGGGCTTTTTTTATCGGTAATGTACTCATGTACTGGTACAATGCGCAGCGAACCGCATTTTAGAGAGAAGAGAGAATGGCTACGCTTTCCACCACCCATACTACCCCGTCGCTGCTTGGCGGCGTGGTGATCATCGCAGGAACCATTATTGGCGCAGGGATGTTCTCGCTGCCGGTGGTGATGTCGGGCGCCTGGTTCTTCTGGTCGCTGGCGGCGCTGGTCTTTACCTGGTTCTGTATGCTGCACTCCGGACTGATGATCCTCGAGGCCAACCTCAACTACCGCATTGGCTCCAGCTTTGACACCATCACCCGTGACCTGCTGGGCAAAGGCTGGAACCTGGTCAACGGCGTCTCTATCGCCTTTGTGCTCTATATTCTGACCTACGCCTATATCTCGGCGAGCGGATCGATTCTGCACCACACCTTCTCGGAGATGTCGCTCAACGTCTCGCCGCGCCTGGCGGGGCTGGGCTTCGCATTAATCGTCGCGTTTATTGTCTGGCTCTCAACCCGCGCGGTGAGCCGTATGACCGCCATCGTGCTGGGCGCAAAGGTTATTACCTTCTTCCTGACCTTCGGTAGCCTGCTGGGGCACGTCGAGCCAGCCACGCTGTTTAACGTCGCCGAGAGCAACGCCACCTATACGCCCTACCTGCTGATGACCCTGCCATTCTGCCTCGCCTCGTTTGGCTATCATGGCAACGTGCCGAGCCTGATGAAGTACTACGGGAAGGATCCGCGCACCATCACGCGCTGCATCGCCTACGGCTCGCTGCTGGCGCTGGGGCTGTATACCATCTGGTTACTGGTGACGATGGGCAATATCACCCGTCCGGCGTTTATTGGCATTGCACAGCAGGGGGGGAACATTGACGTGCTGGTGCAGGCCCTGAGCGGCGTGCTGAACAGCCGCAGCCTGGATCTGCTGCTGGTAGTGTTCTCTAACTTTGCGGTCGCCAGTTCGTTTCTGGGGGTAACGCTGGGGCTGTTTGATTACCTGGCCGATCTCTTTGGTTTTGACGACTCAGCCAGCGGCCGCTTTAAAACCGCGCTGCTGACCTTCCTGCCGCCGATTATCGGTGGTTTGCTGTGGCCGAACGGCTTCCTCTATGCCATTGGTTACGCAGGTCTGGCGGCAACCATCTGGGCAGCAATTGTTCCGGCCCTGCTGGCGCGGGCATCACGCAAGCGCTTCGGTAGCCCCAAATTCCGCGTCTGGGGCGGCAAGCCGATGATTATGCTGATCCTGCTGTTCGGAGTAGGCAACGCCGTGGTGCACCTGCTCTCCAGCTTTAACCTGTTACCCGTATATCATTAGATCACCAGGAATCGTAGGCCGGGCAAGCGTAGCGCCGCCCGGCGATACCTCATCCCAATAATTCCTCTTTCACCTGCATCGCCAGCTCAAATGAGTGCAGCCGCGCCTGGTGATCGAAAATCTGGCCGTTGACCATGATCTCATCGGCCTCGGTCTCACGCAGAAGTGTTTCCAGCCCGTGGCGCACCTTCGCTTTATCCCCAACCAGCGACATGCTCAGCGCCTGCTGCACGCCGTACTGCTCGGATGGCGACCAGAAGGTTCCCATATCGGTAATCGGTGGCGGTAACTGGCCGGTTTCGCCCCGGCGCAGCTTCACAAACGCCTGCTGCATCGAGGTATGCAAAAACTCCGCGTCGCGGTTGCTGTCGGCGGCGACAATATTGATGCACACCGTCGCGTACGGTTTCTCCAGCCGCGCCGAGGGCTTAAAGTTCGTGCGGTAGAGGTGCAGGGCCTGGAAGAGCATGTCCGGGGCAAAGTGCGAGGCAAAGGCAAACGGCAGCCCCAGCTGGGCGGCAAGCTGGGCGCTGTAGAGGCTGGAGCCAAGCAGCCACACCGGGATTTTCTCTCCGTAGCCCGGCACCGGACGCACGTGCGGGTTCGGATCGCGGGCGTCAAACCAGTCCACCAGCTCCGCCACGTCACGCGGGAAGTTATCGATATCGCCGCTCATGTGACGGCGCAGGGCCATCATGGTCCGCTGATCGCTGCCCGGCGCACGGCCCAGGCCCAGATCGATACGCCCCGGATAGAGCGTATTCAGGGTGCCAAACTGCTCGGCAATCACCAGCGGCGCGTGGTTAGGCAACATGACACCCCCGGATCCAAGGTGCAGCGTCCGGGTATTAGCGGCCAGATAGCCAATCAGTACCGATGTCGCCGCGCTGGCGATACCGGTCATGTTGTGGTGCTCGGCCAGCCAGAAGCGGCGATAGCCGCGCTTCTCTGCCAGCTGGGCTAACTCCAGAGATCGCTGGAAAGCATCTCGTGCCGTAGCGCCCTGCGGGATCGGGGCTAAATCCAGCACCGAGAAGGAAACGGTTTTGTCAGTCATCATATGCTCACTTTGTCGACGGCAATCTTTTAATACTGCATTAAAAATTGATAACCGTAGTTAACAAAGTGAGCTTTTTTTCAAACCAGCTCAAGGCCAGCGAGGCGCTTCCAGTAGCCGTTGCAGTCGCTGTTCGCCGTCAGCGGCAGCGGCGAGGCGCCATTTTCATTGGCGCGGAAGGCGTCGAGCATGGCGAAGGTTTCCGTCCCCAGCGGCGAGAGGCGCACCATATCCACCAGCCCCTGCATGGAGGTCAGCTCGTTACCGAGGTTGTAGACATAGCCGCTCATGGTCTGGATACCGTTCAGGACAAACACCTGCTGATTCTCCTGGGAGAGCACGTTGCGTCCGGTGGGGTACTTAATGCAGCAGGTCTCGCACTCGTCCTTGGGGCGATCCTCGGAGCGGGCGGTAAAGCAGCGGGCAGAGTAGGCCAGCGGCAGATGACCGTAGCTCAACACCTCCACCTCAAACTGCTCGCGGATGCCAAGCTCGCTGCACTGATTAAGCAGGTTCACCAGCCAGTCGCGGGACAGCTCCACCGGCATGCACCAGCGCACCATGCCCTGCTTCAGCAGCAGACGGAGGGTGACTGCGTTATAGCAGTTCAGAGCATGCCCTGCGACGAAAGGCAGCTTACGCTCGGCGCACATATTCACTACGCCAAGATCGCTCGCCTCCAGCAGAAAGTCGCCGTTCTCCACGTAGCGCTTCAGCTCCCCCAGTTCGGAGGCGGCCTGCACAAGTGCCAGGGTAGAGAGCACCACCTGTTTGCCGCTCCCGGCGAGGGATTTGGCCATCGCCAGCCAGTCGCCCACTTTGGTCGCCCGGCGCTTGCTGCATACCGCTTCGCCCAGGTAGATGGTATCGGCGCTGCTGTTAGCCGCCTGCTGGTAGAAATCCTCCAGCGTCTCCTTTGACCAGTAGTAGAGGACCGGTCCTAATGAATATTTCATCTTCTCTCTCACTGCCATTTACGGTGGTATGCGCCAAGGGTGGTCTGCGTGCCCTCTGACATGGCACCCAGGGTCTCCATCCATGCTGGCTGCGCGACGTAGCTCTCTGGCGCAGCCATGCAGCGGTCGATGGCCTGACGCCACACCTTTGCCACCTGGCTGACGTAGGCCGGGCTGCGCTGACGCCCCTCGATTTTTACCGAGGCGATATTTGCTGCTAACAGCTCGGGCAGCAGCGCCAGCGTATTCAGGCTGGTCGGCTCCTCCAGGGCGTGGTAGCGCTCGCCGTCGACGTGGTAGCGGCCTTTGCACAGCGTCGGATAGCCCGCGTTCTCGCCCTCCTGATAGCGGTCAATCAGCACCTCATTAAGGCGCGACTCCAGCCCCTGCGGTGTCTGCTGCCAGCGGACAAAGCGGGCAGGGGAGCAGGCCCCTACGGTATTGGGAGATTCACCAGTTAAATAGGATGAGAGATAGCAGCGCCCCTCGGCCATAATACACAGGCTGCCGAAAGCAAAGACCTCCAGCGGCACCGGCGAGGTACGGGCCAGCTGTTTCACCTGATGGATCGACAGCACGCGGGGCAGCACCACGCGGGCAACGTCAAAGTGGCGATGATAGAAGCGGATCGCCTCGTCGTTAGTGGCTGAAGCCTGCACCGAAACGTGGCGCTCAATGTGCGGATAGCGCTCGGCGGCGTACTCCAGCATCGCCAGGTCGGCGAGGATCAGCGCATCAGCCCCCAGCTGGGCGGCCATATCCACCGCCCGCTGCCAGCGCGCGTAGCCGTCGGGATGGGCAAAGGTATTGATCGCAATGTGCAGCTTCTTACGCCGCTGGTGAACAAAACTGACCGCTTCCTGCAGCTTCTTCTCAGTGAAGTTGAGACCCGCAAAATGGCGGGCGTTGGTATCATCCTTCAGGCCTATATAGACCGCGTCGGCACCGTTTTCGATAGCCGCCTTCAACGCCGGTAGGTTTCCGGCCGGGCAGAGCAACTCCATAGTGTATCCCAGGTCAGGGGCCGGGTGGCCCGTGGGCACCGATAAGGTGCAAAAATTGTTAACGGACTGGGATTTTAGTTAACCCTTCGGCGACAATTTTTGATTTAAGGCAGCTAATCGCGTATTGATGGGAGGAATAAGGGGGTAGTTTCATCTGCGCAATTGTTGATTTATGCCGCTATGTGAGTTCGGGGTTATGGCAGAATAGCCGGACTTTTCATATCAGGGAGTAAAGCTTGTGTTGGATATAGTGCGCTCACGTCTCGTTCATGCCGCGCCGTCTCTGCTGAGCGTGCCGGTAAAGCTCGCGCCTTTTGTGCTTAAACGTCAGGTGCTGGAGCAGCTTCTGCGCTGGCAGTTCCAGCAGGCGCTGGCGGACGGCGAGCTGGCGTTCCTGGAGGGCCGCTGGTTGAGCATTGAAGTACGCGATATTGGCCTGCGGTGGTTTACTTCCGTTGAGAATGAGCAGTTAATTGTGCGTGAGTCCGCCGCTGCCGACGTCAGCTTTAGCGCCGACGCCAGCGATCTGCTGATGATTGCCGCACGCAAGCAGGATCCGGATACGCTATTCTTCCAGCGCCGACTGGTAATTGAGGGCGATACCGAACTGGGGTTATACGTTAAGAACCTGATGGACGCCATTGAACTGGAGCAGATGCCTAAACCGCTGCGCATCATGCTGCTGCAACTGGCGGAGTTCGTCGAGGCTGGCCTGCAAGCCCCGCCTGCGACTAAACCAACTTCTGTAGGTGAGGCATGCTAATTCGAGTTGAAATACCTATCGATGCGCCAGGCATTGATGCACTTCTTCGTCGCGCCTTCGGCGGGGAGAGCGAAGCCAACCTGGTCCACTCCCTGCGCGAGGATGGGCTGATTACGCTAGGGCTTGTCGCCACCGATGATGAAGGGCAGGTTATTGGCTACGTCGCCTTTAGTCCGGTAGACGTTGAGGGTGAAGATCTGCAGTGGGTCGGCCTGGCACCGCTGGCGGTGGATGAACACTATCGCGGTCAGGGGCTGGCACGCCAGCTGGTCTACGAGGGGCTGGACTCGCTCAACGAGTTTGGCTATGCCGCCGTGGTTGCACTGGGTGAGGCTGATTTTTATCAGCGTCTCGGCTTTGAGCCGGCGGCACGCTACGATCTCCACTGTCGCTGGCCGGGCACGGAGAACGCCTTCCAGGTGCATCGCCTGGCGGATGATGCCCTGAACGGCGTACATGGCCTGGTGGAGTACCACGATCGCTTCAATCGGGTTTAAGCGCCTCGGGCTGTAACGCCGCCAGCAGCCTATCAAACGATCCATCCCCGGCAACGAGGCGCTCTTTCTGGCGCTTCGTTAGCTGCTTAATGCGGTACTCGATTCTCAGCGCTAGTGAACGCTCACCTACTTGTGCCGAGAAGGCCAGCCGCAGTTCGCCTTTGCCGCGTAGCGCCTTGGCACCTTTCCCCGTCTGATGCTGGGTAAAACGGCGGGCAACGTCGGTGGTAATGCCGGTATAGAGCGCATCATCGGCGGTCCGGATAAGATACAAAAACCAGGGCGTCATAGCAGAATTTAACAGGATAAGGTGAGCGCACCTTAGCATGAGGTAGATAAAAAATGGAAACTCTCGCCGCCATTCATCGCTGGCTGGCAAAGCAGCACGTGGTGACGTGGTGCGTCGCCAGCGAAGGCGATCTCTGGTGTGCTAACGCCTTCTACCACTACGATCCGCAGAAGGTCGCCTTCTACGTGATGAGTGAGGATCGCACTCGGCATGCGCAGATGAGCGGGCCTCGCGCCCCGGTAGCGGGCACGGTTAACGGCCAGCCGAAAACGGTGGCGCTGATCCGTGGCGTACAGTTTAAAGGCGAGATCCGGCGTCTGGAGGGAGCGGAAAGCGAGGCCGCGCGCGAGCGCTATAACCGTCGCTTTCCGGTTGCCAGAGCATTGTCGGCCCCGGTATGGGAGATTTCCCTGGACGAAATTAAGTTTACCGACAACACGCTGGGCTTTGGTACAAAGCTTCACTGGCTACGGGGATCAGTTCCCCAGTAGGCGCAGAGTCTCCCGGTTAAACGCCGGCAGATCGTCTGGCGTACGGCTGGTGATCAGCTGATCGTTATCATTTACCACCTCCTGATCGTAGAACTCTACGCCAGCGTTTTTCAGATCGATAACGATCGGTTTAACCGCCGTCAACTTGCGTCCGCGTACCACTTCAGCGCTGATCAGCAGCTGTGGGCCGTGGCAGATGGCAAATACCGGCTTACCGGAGTTCACGAAGTCGCGGGTAAAGGAGACAAAACGGTCGTCACCGCGCAGTGAATCTGGAGAGTGGCCGCCTGGCAGCAGAAGGGCATCAAACTCGTCCGGCGATACCTCATCAATCGATTTATCGATCGTGATGCTGGCTTCGCCCTGTTTCCCCTTCACCGTTTTCCCGGCTTCCTTCTCAATGGTCACGACTTCGTGGCCCGCTTTACGGTACGCTTCAGCGGGTGAAGTGAATTCTGAATCTTCAAAGTCATCAGTGATCAAGACTGCGATTTTCTTGCCCATGTTTCCTCCATTGTTTTTGCTCTGGATGGGTTATTTCGCCATCTATCGTTAATAATGACGTATGAATAAGTGTGGTTCAGCGATCTCACATTGCAAGGCGGACTAATCTGCAAAAGGAGGCGAGATGAGTCAGGTACTGATTACCGGGGCCACCGGGCTGGTTGGCTCCCACCTGTTACGTATGCTCATTCAGGAGCCGCGGGTTAACTCTATTGCTGCCCCGACGCGTCGGCCTCTGCTGGGCATGCCGGGGGTATTTAACCCCTGCGATCGCCAGCTCACCGACGCGCTGGCCCAGGTTACCGATCCTGTCGACATAGTCTTCTGCTGCCTTGGCACGACCCGCCGGGAAGCCGGCAGCAAAGAGGCATTTATCCACGCCGATTACACCCTGGTGGTGGATACCGCGCTGACCGGGCTGCGGCTAGGCGCGAAGCATATGCTGGTGGTCAGTGCGATGGGGGCCAATGCCGGTTCGCCCTTTTTCTATAACCGGGTGAAGGGGAAGATGGAGGAGGCCTTAATGGCTCAGGACTGGCCGCGTCTGACCCTTGCCCGTCCGGCGATGCTGCTGGGCCGCCGGGCGAAGCAGCGGTTTGGCGAGTCTCTGCTGGGACCCGTGTTGCACCTGCTGCCGGGCAGGTGGAAATCCATTGAGGCACGCGACGTTGCGCGTGCCATGCTGCTGACGGCGTTCTCTCCCTGCCGCGAGAGGGTGACTATTTTGACCTCTGAGCAGCTGCATGCAATTGCCATCGGCGAGGAGAATTAACTGTTTCCAAAAGTGTCCAGTCAGGCGTAGTATCTTCCGGCTATTAATAATCCATACATCTTTCCGGGGAATGCAATGACTGGTCAGTCTTCATCTCAGGCGGCAGCACCTCTCCAATGGTGGAAGCCCGCGCTCTTTTTTCTCGTTGTTGTCGTTGGACTCTGGTATGTGAAGTGGCAGCCTTATTACGGTAAGGCCTTTACCGCCGCTGAGACCCACAGCATTGGCAAATCTATTCTTGCCAACGCCGAGACGAACCCGCTCCGGGCCGCGCTCGACTACGCCATGGTCTATTTCCTCGCCGTCTGGAAAGCCGCGGTGCTGGGCGTGCTTCTCGGCTCGCTGGTGCAGGTGCTTATTCCCCGCGACTGGCTGCTGCGCACCCTGGGCCAGAAGCGCGTGGGCGGCACGCTGTTCGGCACGCTCTTCTCCCTGCCGGGCATGATGTGCTCCTGCTGCGCTGCGCCGGTGACCGCCGGGCTACGCCGTCAGCAGGCATCGATGGGCGGCGCGTTGGCGTTCTGGATGGGCAATCCGCTGCTTAACCCGGCGACGCTGGTGTTTATGGGTTTTGTGCTGGGCTGGCACTTTGCCCTGATTCGCCTGCTGGCCGGTCTGGCGATTGTACCGGGCGTGGCTCTGCTGGTGCAGCGCTGGGTGAAGGAGAGCGACCGACCGTCGCCCCTGCCTGAGACGGCCACCGCCGCCGAGCCGCAGGGCGGATTTATGGCTCGCTGGGGCCGGGCGCTGTGGACGCTGTTCTGGAGTACCATTCCGGTCTACATTCTGGCCGTGCTGCTGCTGGGTGCGGCGCGGGTCTGGCTCTTCCCTCACGCCGATGGCGCTATCGACAACTCGCTGATGTGGGTCGTGGCGATGGCTATCGTCGGCTGTCTGTTTGTGATCCCAACCGCGGCAGAAATTCCTGTCGTGCAGACCATGATGATGGCCGGAATGGGCATGGCTCCCGCGCTGGCCCTGCTGATTACGCTGCCGGCGGTAAGCCTGCCGTCGCTGATAATGCTGCGCAAATCCTTCCCGGCGAAGGCGCTGTGGCTAACCGGTGGGCTGGTGGCGGTGAGTGGGGTGATTGTGGGGGCGCTGGCTCTGCTATAAGAAAAACGCCGGATGACGCTGCGCCATCCGGCTTATCAACACTTACTTAATAAACGTAAACGCCGTGGTCACGTGCTTGACGCCGGACACGCGGCTGGCGGTATCGGCAGCGGCGCGGCCTTCACGCTCTGTCACCAGCCCCAACAGGAACACCTCGCCGTTTTCGGTGGTGACCTTCACGTTCGACGATTTCACCTGATCGCTACCCAGCAGCTGGGAGCGGACCTTGGTAGTGATCCAGGTGTCTGACGAGGCGGTGCCCAGACTAATCGGCTGGCCCTGACGGATCTCGTTATAGACCTCGGTTGCCCCATCGACGCCCATCGCT
Organism: Pseudescherichia sp.; assembly: GCA_039594205.1. GTDB lineage: Bacteria > Pseudomonadota > Gammaproteobacteria > Enterobacterales > Enterobacteriaceae > Pseudescherichia. Next base: position 10,482 of record JBCNNW010000068.1, read on the forward strand.
ATCTGTTTCGCGCGGGAAGCCAGTTCGGTATCAGGTGCCTGGCCGACCAGCAGAACTTTACCCTGGTAAGCGGTCACGTTAATACGTGCGCTCTTCTTAATCTGCTCATCTTTAGCCAGCGCGCTGTTAACGCGCAGCTCCAGCGTTCCGTCATCAACCTGCGTGCCCACGGTACGCGGATCGGTGGCTGCTTTAGTGCCTACGGCAGCGCTGCCGACCACGGCCGCTGCGACACATCCCTGAAGCAGCAGCGCGGAGAGGATTACCGCAAGGGGCGAAAGTGCCTTCATGTCTACTCCTTAATCATCCTGGTGAGGGAAAAGCGTGTTATCAATCAGATCGCAAAGGCAGTTCACCGTCAGCATATGCATCTCATGGATGCGTGCGCTGCGGTGGGAAGGAATACGAATTTCGACATCCTGTGGCCCCAGCAGACCCGCCAGCTCGCCGCCGTCATAGCCGGTAAGCGCCACGATGGTCATATCGCGGGTGACGGCCGCCTCAACGGCTTTCACGATATCCCGGCTGTTACCCCGGGCGGAGATCGCCAGCAGCACGTCGCCGGCATGACCCAGCGCACGCACCTGCTTGGCATAAATCTCATCGTGTAGCCGATCGTTAGCGATCGCGGTTAAGACCACGTTATCGGTATTAAGTGCAATCGCTGGCAGGCTGGGGCGCTCTGTTTCAAAGCGATTGATCATGCTGGCAGCAAAATGCTGTGCGTTGGCGGCGGAGGTGCCGTTGCCACAACAGAGGATTTTGTTACCGTTAAGCAGGGAGTGAACCAGGGTCATGGCCGCACGGGAGATCGCATCCGGCAGGGCTTCCGCCGCCGCAATCTGGGTTTGAATACTTTCCGTAAAGCAGACTTTAATTCTTTCGAGCACGGTGATCCCTTTATGTCAGCTAGTATGAGTGGTCGTTAAAGGCGTCTTGTATCCACTCCACGTCGTTTCCGGTGAAGGCTACCACATCGAACCGGCAATCCACAGTATCAAAACTCCCATTGTGGCGGGCAAGCCAAAAACGTGCTGCCGATAAGAGTTTCAGCTGCTTGCTGCGGGTGATGCTGGCCGCTGCGCCACCGTAGCGGGCCGTTTTACGGTAGCGAACCTCAACGAAGACGGTTGCAGGGCCATGGCGCATAATCAGGTCAATCTCGCCGCCGTGCGAACGCACGTTGGCGGCGATAAAGCGCAGTCCTTTGCCCTCCAGCCAGCGGCGCGCTGTGGCTTCCCACGCGTCGCCGGTCTGTTTACGGCTTAACTGGCTGGGACGATCTGCCCCTGCTGGTATTTGAGCCATGATAACTTCCTGTTGATCACGCAGTCTGGGGTCGCCGAGAGATCGCCAGTGTTGCCGCCAATCTCAAAGCCAGGAACCTGACGCATCTGGGCGAAGTGGTTAGCCAGCGCCCACGCATCAACGCCCATGGCATACAGGCGTGCCAGCGAGTAGTCGTTATTGACGCTGCGCAGCGCCTGCTGCATCAGCGCAGGGTTGCTGCCTGCCAGCATCGGGATTTCGCTAAACTGTAATCCCTCCATCTCAAGGCGGAAGTCCGGACCTGCACCGCCCTGCGCGCTGCGCGAGCTGGCGTAGAGCGCCGCGCCGCTGTGGCTGCCGGTACGCATAGCGATCATCGGTTTGATAAGCGCGATCTCGTTCGGCGTTGCCAGGATATAGGCCGCATCGACGTTGCCGCCACCGGTGATCTGCGCCTCGGTCGGCGGGGCAGGAATGGTCAGGCCGCCGATAGTGACACCCTGCTGCTGCGGCAGGCTGGAGGTGACCGGGGTGCCGGTCAGGGCGATACCGGACCCACCGTTAATACCCATCTTCAGCTCCGCCGTAGAGCCAAACTTCTGCTGCAGCACGGTACCGCCGCCCAGCTTCTGCCACTCTTCGGCAAAGGCGGTGGTCACCCGATCCCCCAGCGCGCTGCGCGGAACCAGCAGCAGCGGCGCACGGCGGCCCTGCTCCCACATGTGGCGAGCGGCGTCGTGGGCTTCATCCTCCGGAGAGAGGGCGAAGTAGCAGATATTTGCCCGGCTCTCTACCGACTCCGGCTGGTTCAAGGCCAGTACGTTAAGGGCGGTATTGCTGCGCATCAGCTCTTCAACGTTACCTTTTAACAGCGGGCCGACCACGATGCTGGCCCCATCCTGCTGGACCTGGTTGAGGATCTGGTCGAGCGGCTGCGAGCTGGTGTCGTAAATTTTCAGATCGGCAGAGGGATTCGCCGGGACGCTGGCCGCCGCAGCGGGCTGTGCCTGAGTTTCCGGGGCGCTCACTGGCGCAGCAGTCCCGGCTGGCGCAGCGGTTTCAGGGGGCGCTGGCGCCTGAGTCGCTTCGGGCGCGGCCGCTGGGGCCTCTACCGGTTCGGCAGGCTGTGTCTGGGTCAGCTCATCCACCGGAGCCTGAGAGGGGCTAACGACGTCGGCGCTTCCCGTGGTCGCCGCCTGGGCAACCTGAACCGGCGTTGCCGGACCGCTCACGGCGGGTACGCCGTTTTTCGCCGCCTCGAAGCCCTGCTGGATAGCACGACCGTAGACCGCAGCCTGGCCGTTCAGAGGCAGCAGCAGGGCGATTTTGTTGGTGGAGGCGGGTTTGAAATTCTGCACGTTAGTTAACGCCGTTGGCAGCATCTTCGCACCAGGGTTTTGCGGATAGCGGGTCTGCCAGTCGCTGATGCCTGCTTTTAGCATGTTAGGATCGGTACGGTTATCGAACCAGACGCGTTGAAGATCGAGCCAGCCCTGCAGCACGTTCTCATCGGCGTTGATCACCAGCGCCTGCGCCTGCTCCGGCGTCATAGCCGAGAGCGCCTGCCAGGTGGCATCGATATTTTTCTGCTTATCCCTGGCGGCCAGCAGCGGCTCCTGGGCAATTAAGGCCCGCAGCAGCGCCAGCGACGGGCGGCCCTGGCTGGCGTCAATCTGCGCCTGCCAGTAGCGTGCCAGCTGGTTACCCTCGAAATCGGCAGGCTTCAGCTTAGCCAGCAGCGCCTGTGCGCCGGCAACATCCTTCTGTACCAGCTTAAGCTCCACGGCCAGCAGCGCCTGCTCTTTACGCTGGGTATCGGTCAGCTCCTGCGGCAGCTGGTTAAACAGATCGCCCGCCTGCTGGCTTTTACCCTCTTTCAGCAGGGCACGAATGGCGAGTAATTGCCAGTTGGTCTTGGTATCATCAGTGCTTTGCTGCATCTGGCTAAGGTAGTAGCCAGAATCGGCCTGCGCTGTACCCTGCATGTGCGCGCTGCTCTGGTCTGGCGTCTGTGTTCCACAGCCTGCAAAAAGCAGGGCGGCCAGCACGACAGGCAGACAACGCGCTGCTTTTAAACGGAAAAATGTTGACTGTACCATTCTGTATCCAGTGATATTTTTTACGCAATGCTCAATATTAAATCGGCAATACGGATGAAACAATGAAACAACACGAATCGGCTGAGAATTCTCAAGGTCAGCTCTATATTGTACCCACTCCTATCGGGAATTTGGCTGATATCACCCAGCGCGCGCTGACCGTGTTGCAAAGCGTTGATTTAGTTGCAGCAGAGGATACCCGCCACACCGGCCTGCTGCTGCAACATTTCGCCATTAGCGCCCGCCTGTTTGCCCTTCACGATCATAACGAGCAGCAGAAGGCAGAGACGCTGGTGGCGAAGCTGAAAGAGGGACAGAACATCGCTCTCGTTTCCGACGCCGGGACGCCGCTGATCAACGATCCTGGCTACCACCTGGTACGCACCTGCCGCGAGGCGGGGATCCGCGTGGTGCCGCTGCCTGGCCCCTGTGCCGCGATTGCCGCCCTCAGCGCCGCCGGGCTGCCGTCGGATCGCTTCTGCTACGAAGGTTTTCTGCCCGCTAAATCAAAAGGCCGCCGCGATACGCTAAAAGCGCTGGAGGCCGAGCCGCGCACGCTGATCTTTTATGAGTCTACCCATCGCCTGCTCGATAGCCTGGAGGACATCTGCACCGTGCTGGGGGAATCCCGCTATGTCGTACTGGCCCGCGAGCTGACCAAAACCTGGGAGTCAATTCACGGCGCGCCTATCGGCGAGCTGCTGGCGTGGGTGAAGGAAGACGAAAACCGCCGCAAAGGGGAGATGGTGCTGATTATCGAGGGGCATAAGGCTCAGGAAGAGGATTTGCCCGCCGATGCGCTGCGGACTCTGGCACTGCTTCAGGCCGAGCTGCCCCTGAAAAAAGCCGCCGCGCTGGCCGCCGAGATCCATGGTGTGAAGAAAAATGCCCTCTATAAGTATGCTTTGGAGCAGCAGGGATAAGGTTTATGAGCCGCTATCAGCCGCCGTTTACCATTACGCCGTCAATCCTGAATTTAGTGATTGAAATAGGAGAGCTGCTTGGGCACTGGGCTGCCCAGACCGGGCGCGCCTCTCCTTTGCTGCGTAAAGAGAACCGGATCCGCACTATTCAGGCTTCGCTGGCGAACTACTCAACTGGCTGGACAGTACCGATCTGCATCTGCTAATGGCCTATGGTAAACGCTGATCCATTACCAGCAGGAGCGTTATTACCAGGTATTAGGCGAGTGCGACAGGGCCAGTGACTGCACTCTGTTTATCGAGTTTATGCTGGGAAACATTGCGGCGGCGCTGAAAGAGGGGCTGAATTCAGCGTCGAAAATGTCGGAAGAAAAGGTGTTCGCGTTGTCACCTAAAACGCAGGCGTATTTTGTCTGGCTCCGTCGGCATCCGACCAGCACGATTGCCGACATGGCCACACGATTTGGCGTAACGACACGCACGGTAGAACGTCAGCTCCAGACACTACAAAAACAGGTCAGGCTGGAGCGCATCGGTTCAACGAAAGGCGGCTACTGGCATCTTGTTGAGTAGCGTAGCGTAGGCCGGGCAAACGCAGTGCCGCCCGGCGTTTTGCGGGTAATTTCCTGGCGAATCTCAGCTGCATGCGCTGCGATCCTTCCCTGGCTTTCATGTGAACGTTTCGCCAGCAACTGTTTAAGCGTTGTCATTTTTATTGATCTCCAGTTAAACAGATACAATTTATACTCAGCATCGGCTAACTTAATTAGCCGTCCCATGTATTGCAGCGTTTCTGTGATGTGCAGATAACACGGTAAATTATATAGTATTCATCTCTCTTTTCCTCCTGTTTTGCATATCGATTAACTGCTTGCCTGTAAGAGTTATATTTCATTCCAGTGATACTTCTTCTTGATTCATTCATTATCTAAATAATTGATATCTTTAACTGTAGTGCTAGCATGTTCTCTTTATAGGGAGGGCTGTAAATGGCTATTGAAAGCGGCATAAAAAGAGGCAGTTTAAGGCTCCTAAGCTTAGGTGAGATTAACTTGGCCAGTACGCTCTACGGTTACACTATCCACTATAATAAAATTTGGATCCACAGAGGCAGTTATCTGCCTTTTAACATGCAAAGTAATAATACTGCAATGACACCTAACGGGGAGATGTGGTTTCAAGAAGGAGTTTATGAAAATGATTTTTCTATGCCTAAAAGAGATAGAATAGGTCAGCAACATATATTTTTACATGAGATGATGCATGTATGGCAGCAACAAAGGGGAATGTGGGTCAGGTTTAGAGGTGCATTTTCATGGGCTGCTGATTACACTTATTCGCTTGATGAAGAAAAGCTGAGTGACTATTCAATGGAGCAGCAAGCCTGTATCGTTAGCGATTATTGGCTGCTAAAAACATATGGATTCTATGGAAACACTTATCTCATTAAGCTTAGGGGTTATAATCCCGGCATTTCAAATGATGACCTAATAAGAGATTATCAAAAAATACTTGGGAGCTTCCCAGCATGAAAAAGAGAGCTTTTCTCCCTGTAGTATTAACGCTTACTGGATGCCCCGGAGGAGAGCGTTTAGGCGCTGGCGAATGGAAGCCTGTCTATATAGATGGTGAAAATGTATGTTTTACTGTCAAGAGAGAGGAGGTACTAACACGTTACTCCTTAGCCATAAATAATAAAAATTATAAAGTAATAACGGGTGGCGAGGGGGTTAGTCTTACCTATCCTAAAACATGCTTTACTGTTCAGTTAAGTAAAGGAGTTGCGTATTCTGCTACTTATGCATTAAGTAATAAAAATTACGCTTACTCTTTCATTATTGATAATGAAGGCAATCTTTTGGATTTAGGGAGGTAAATTATGTCATTGCCAGCCTATTTATTTTTATATGATGAAAACGGGATGCGAGTTAACGGAGGAAGTTTAGTATCAGGAAGAGAAGGGGCTATAGAAGTAATGAGTAGTAGTTATGGTGTGGCACAACCTGTAGATCCTCACACTGGTAGAATGGGCGGAACTCGGCAACATGAACCCTATGTCATCCATAAGCAGATAGACAGGTTATCACCCTATCTGGCTATTTGCGTCTGTGAAGGACGTAGGCTTCAGAAGGCAGAAGTTAGATATTACGAAACTACTGAAGCAGGAATGGAAAGGGAAGTATATAGAGTTACTATGAATGATGTCGTAGTGATGTATATTAATGCTAATCACACCTATATTCCTGGTTCTAACAGCTCAAATATGATTGAAACATGTGGTCTTAGATTTGCTGGTATTGAGTGGTTCTATTTAGAGGGCGTAATTAAATATAGCGATTCATGGAATAAGCCAGCCAGGAACGCGTAACAGAAATGATTAAAGCCCCGTTAGGGGCTTCTTTATAAATGACGATAAGGCGTTTATTCAGACTGTTACAGCCCTTCTGTCACGTTACCGGAGCCGGGTTAAACACCGCCAGCTGGTTGTGCAGGCCCCACTGATCCGAGAAGGTTTTTTTCCGGCCGCTGGCAACGTCGAGAATAAAGTGGAACAGCTTCCAGCCCACGTCCTCAATGCTCTCTTCCCCGGTCGCGATCGTCCCGGCATTGATATCCATCAGATCGTACCAGCGGTTAGCCAGCTCGGTACGGGTCGCCATTTTAATCACCGGCACCGCCACCAGGCCGTACGGCGTACCGCGTCCGGTGGTGAACACCTGAACGGTGATCCCGGACGCGACCTGCTGCGTACCACAGACAAAGTCGCTGGCAGGCGTCGCCGCGTAGATCAGACCGCGCTTAGTTGGCCGCTGGCCCGGCGAAAGCACTTCCACGATGGCGCTCTGCCCCGACTTGGCAATGGAGCCAAGCGCTTTTTCAACTACGTTCGCCAAACCACCTTTTTTGTTGCCCGGAGAGGGGTTGGCGCTGCGGTCGGTTTTGCCCATATCGAGATAGTTATCGTACCAGGCCATCTCTTCCAGCAGGCGCTTGCCTACTTCCTCGTTGATAGCGCGCGGGGTGAGCAGATGAATAGCATCGCGCACCTCGGTGACTTCCGAGAACATCACCGTCGCACCGCAGCGGACCAGCAGGTCAGAGGCGTAGCCCACCGCCGGGTTGGCCGTTACGCCAGAGAAGGCATCGCTGCCCCCACACTGCATCCCAACGACCAGCTCCGAGGCCGGGCAGGTTTCGCGCTTGCGAGCATTCAGCTTGATCAGATGGCGCTCGGCAACCTGAAGAATATCATCCACCATCGAGCGGAAGCCGACGTGCTGCTCATCCTGCAAACGCACGATGCTGGCGCTGTCTACCGCAATAGCCTGCACGTCTTCCGTTCCCTGCAGCAGGCGCTCCGGCTGAAGCTTCTCGCAGCCGAGGCCGACCACCATCACCTCGCCACCGAAGTTGGGGTTCAGGGCAATGTTGTGGATAGTGCGGATAGGCACCACCGCTGCCGGGGCGTTGATCGCCACGCCGCAGCCGTAGAGGTGATTCAGGCCAACCACGCCGTCCACATTGGGGTATTTCGGCAGCAGATCGCGCTCAATAATTTTGACTACGTAGTCCACCACCCCCGCGACGCAGTGCACGCTGGTGGTGATCCCCAGCAGGTTTTTCGTCCCGACGCTGCCGTCGGCGTTGCGGTAGCCTTCAAAAGTATACCCCTCCAGGGCGGGCAGCGGCTCCGGCACTTTGGTTGCCAGCGGCAGGGTCTCCAGCGGCGGCGCTGTCGGCAGTGCTACGGTGGATTCGTCAATCCAGCTACCCCGGGCAATATCGCGCACCGCGTAGCCGATAACTTCACCATAGCGGACAATGTCGCCGTGCGCGGGAATATCCACCAGCGCAACTTTATGTCCCTGCGGGATATGCTCAATCAGTTCAAGCCCATCCGGGAAACGGGTCCCGGCTCTTAAGCCATTGTCATTGACAATAATCGCTACGTTATCGGTTTCATGAACCTTAATATAAAACGCCGTTGGCGATTCTTGTCTAATTTCGATGTCGGCCATTGTCCAGTATTCTCCGCCAGGTATGGGATAACAAAAACGGGGAAATGCGTATCGTGTTTCTTGTTATCGGAAATAAACAACATTGCTATGGAATAAATAGTGTCAGGAGTTCCCGGTTAAGAATGTGATCCAGATCACTCATTATTGTTGTAGCAGGTCCGGCGGCAGGGCTAATGCCTAAATCTGTGGATCAGCGCCCAGAGAGTTGTGCATATGCTCAATATAATCGCCAAAATCACCGTGTTAATTGAGCATGGATACAATGCGGGATGGTTGAGGCCTGATTATACTGATTCACGATTTCATTGCATCTGGTTAGTTAACTGATATTGCCTGCTATCGATAAATAATCAGGAAAATACACCTCATAAAAATATAAAAATAGATTACCGTGCCCGAGGATAAATAAATGATACTGGATACTGCCGTTGAGTCAAAAAAGGGTATGCCTACCCGCTATTTAATCTTGCTCATTATCTTTATCGTTACGGCGATTAACTATGCGGATCGCGCAACCCTCTCTATCGCCGGGACCGAAGTGGCCAAAGAGCTGCAGCTCAGCGCCGTCTCCATGGGTTATATCTTCTCCGCATTCGGCTGGGCTTACCTTCTGATGCAGATCCCCGGCGGCTGGCTGCTGGACCGCTACGGCTCGAAGAAAGTGTATACCTACAGCCTCTTTTTCTGGTCGCTGTTCACCTTCCTGCAAGGGTTTGTTGACGTCTTTCCGCTGGCATGGGCTGGCGTGTCGATGTTCATCATGCGCTTTATGCTTGGCTTCTCTGAAGCACCCTCATTCCCGGCGAACGCCCGCATCGTTGCCGCGTGGTTCCCAACCAAAGAGCGCGGTACGGCGTCGGCTATTTTCAACTCTGCCCAGTACTTCTCTCTGGCACTCTTCTCCCCGCTGCTGGGCTGGCTGACCTTTGCCTGGGGCTGGGAGCATGTGTTTACGGTGATGGGCGTAATTGGCTTTGTGCTGACCGGCATGTGGGTGAAGTTTATCCATAATCCTACCGACCACCCGAACATGTCAGCCAACGAGCTGGAGTACATCACCAGGGGTGGCGCAGTGGTCGATATGGACCATAAAAAGCCGGGCGCGGCAGTTGCTGGGCCTAAAATGCACTACATCAAGCAATTATTGACCAACCGCATGATGCTGGGTGTGTTCTTCGGCCAGTATTTTATCAACACCATCACCTGGTTCTTCCTTACCTGGTTCCCTATCTACCTGGTGCAGGAGAAAGGGATGTCGATTCTGAAAGTGGGCCTCGTGGCCTCCATTCCGGCGCTGTGCGGCTTTGCAGGCGGCGTGCTGGGCGGGGTCTTCTCGGATCACCTGATCAAACGTGGCGCAACCATCACCCTGGCGCGTAAGCTGCCTATTGTCTTGGGCATGCTGCTGGCGTCGAGCATCATTCTGTGTAACTACACCGATAACACCACTCTGGTGGTCACGCTGATGGCTCTGGCATTCTTCGGAAAAGGTTTTGGTGCCCTCGGTTGGCCGGTGATCTCCGATACCGCGCCGAAAGAGATTGTTGGACTGTGCGGCGGGGTATTTAACGTGTTTGGCAACGTGGCCTCCATTGTCACCCCGCTGGTAATTGGTTACCTGGTCAGCGAGCTGCACTCCTTTAACGCTGCTCTGGTGTTCGTCGGCTGTTCAGCCCTGATGGCGATGTTCTGCTACCTGTTCGTGGTGGGCGACATCAAGCGTATGGAACTGCGGAATTAAGCAACGGTTACTTCAAGGTATAGATGATGACTAACGATATCTTCCCAAACAAATTCAAGGCTGCGCTGGCAGCGCATCAGATTCAGATTGGCTGCTGGTCCGCGCTGGCAAGCCCGATCAGCACCGAGGTGCTGGGCCTGGCGGGCTTTGACTGGCTGGTACTCGACGGCGAACATGCGCCGAACGATGTCACGACTTTTATCCCGCAGCTGATGGCCCTCAAGGGCAGCAGCAGCGCGCCGGTGGTTCGCGCCCCGGCTAACGATCCGATTGCCATTAAGCGCCTGCTTGATATCGGCTTCTACAACTTCCTGATCCCGTTTGTCGAGAGCGAAGAGGAGGCCGTGCTGGCGGTGGCCTCGACCCGCTATCCGCCGGAAGGCATTCGCGGCGTGTCGGTCTCCCACCGCGCCAACATGTTTGGCACCGTGCCGGACTACTTCGGCCAGGCAAACAAGAACATCACCATCCTGGTACAGATCGAGAGCCAGCAGGGCGTAGATAACGTTGATGCTATCGCCGCCACCGACGGCGTGGACGGGATCTTCGTCGGCCCAAGCGACCTTGCCGCCGCGCTGGGCCACTTAGGCAACGCATCGCACCCGGAAGTACAGCGCTGCATTCAGCACATCTTTGCCCGTGCGAAAGCGCACGGTAAGCCGAGCGGCATCCTCGCGCCGGTCGAGGCCGATGCGCGCCGCTACCTGGAGTGGGGCGCAACCTTCGTTGCCGTCGGGAGTGACCTGGGCGTATTCCGCGCCGGAACCCAGCGTTTAGCTGATTCATTTAAGAAATAACCACCACCGAACGAGAGAGAGACGCAATATGACACTGAAAGTTGGTTTTATTGGCCTGGGCATCATGGGTAAACCAATGAGTAAAAACCTCATTAAAGCCGGTTACTCGCTGGTGGTTTCTGACCGTAATCCTGAGGCTATTGCTGAAGTGATTGCCGCCGGTGCAGAAACTGCCTCTACGGCAAAAGAGATTGCCGAGCAGTGTGATGTGATCATCACCATGCTGCCGAACTCCCCACACGTTAAAGAGGTGGCGCTGGGCGAAGGCGGCATTATCGAAGGGGCAAAAGCGGGCACCGTGCTGATCGATATGAGCTCTATCGCCCCGCTGGCCAGCCGTGAAATCAGCGACGCGCTGCAGGCGAAAGGCGTACAGATGCTGGACGCACCGGTAAGCGGCGGCGAACCGAAAGCGATCGACGGCACGCTCTCCGTAATGGTGGGCGGCGACAAGGCGCTGTTTGATAAATACTACGACCTGCTGAAAGCGATGGCGGGATCGGTGGTGCACACCGGCGACATCGGCGCGGGCAACGTTACCAAGCTGGCAAACCAGGTGATCGTGGCGCTGAATATTGCCGCCATGTCTGAAGCGCTGAGTCTGGCGACCAAGGCAGGCGTGAACCCGGATCTGGTGTTCCAGGCAATCCGTGGCGGCCTGGCCGGCAGCACCGTGCTGGAAGCGAAAGCGCCGATGGTACTGGATCGTAACTTCAAGCCGGGCTTCCGTATCGATCTGCACATCAAAGATCTGGCCAACGCGCTGGATACCTCTCACGGCGTGGGCGCGCAGCTGCCGCTGACCGCAGCGGTGATGGAGATGATGCAGGCGCTGCGTGCTGACGGTCACGGCAACGACGACCATAGCGCCCTTGCGTGCTACTACGAAAAACTGGCGAAAGTGGAAATCTCTCGCTAACAAAAACGGGCGCGGCAACGCGCCCGGCATCTATGCCGCGTGCAGTAACAGGCTACTGATATGAAAATCGTAATCGCCCCAGACTCTTACAAGGAAAGCCTGTCTGCTACCGAGGTAGCCCAGGCGATAGAAAAAGGATTTCGGGAAATTTTTCCGGATGCACACTACGTCTCCGTTCCGGTCGCCGACGGTGGCGAGGGCACGGTTGAGGCGATGATCGCCGCTACCCACGGCGCGGAGCATACGGCGTCGGTGACCGGCCCGCTTGGCGAGCGCGTAGACGCCCGCTGGGGCATGTCCGGCGACGGTCACACAGCGTTTATCGAGATGGCCGCCGCCAGCGGGCTGGCTCTCGTTTCCCCTGAATTACGTAATCCGTTGATTACCACCTCGCGTGGCACCGGGGAGCTGATCCTGCATGCGCTGGAGCACGGCGCGCGCAATATCATTATTGGTATCGGGGGCAGCGCCACCAATGATGGCGGCGCCGGTATGGTCCAGGCGTTGGGCGCGAAGCTGTGCGATGCCAACGGTACCGAGATTGGCCACGGCGGCGGTAGCCTGATGAGCCTCAACACCATCGATATTAGCGGGCTGGATCCGCGTCTGGCCTCATGCACTATCCGCGTCGCCTGCGATGTGACCAACCCGCTGACGGGGGAGCAGGGCGCATCGCGAATCTTTGGCCCACAGAAAGGGGCGACCGACGCGCAGATCGTTGAGCTGGATAACAACCTCAGCCACTATGCCGACGTGATTAAAAAATCCCTGCGCGTGGATGTCAAAGCGGTGCCGGGCGCCGGCGCGGCGGGCGGTATGGGGGCGGCGCTGATGGCTTTCCTGGGCGCGGAGCTTAAGAGCGGCATTGAGATCGTTACCCAGGCGCTGAACCTGGAAGAGCATATTCACGACTGTACGCTGGTGGTCACCGGCGAGGGTCGCATCGACAGCCAGAGTATTCACGGCAAGGTGCCCGTGGGCGTGGCGAAGGTGGCTAAGAAATACCATAAGCCGGTGATTGGCATTGCGGGCAGTCTGACCCATGACGTGGGCGTAGTGCATCAGTACGGCATCGACGCGGTGTTTAGCGTGCTGACCAGCATCGGCACGCTGGAAGAGGCCTTCCGCGGTGCATTCGACAATATCTACCGCGCTTCACGCAACATTGCCGCCACCCTGCGGGTCGGGATGTTGACACGGGGGTGACAGCGGGGCGTAAACCCTCTATACTGCGCGCCGAAGCTGACCAGACAGTCGCCGCTTCGTCGTCGTCCTCCTTCGGGGGAGACGGGCGGAGGGGAGGAAAGTCCGGGCTCCATAGGGCAAGGTGCCAGGTAACGCCTGGGGGGTGTCACAGCCCACGACCAGTGCAACAGAGAGCAAACCGCCGATGGC
>JBCNNW010000069.1:0-22648 GCA_039594205.1 Pseudescherichia sp.
CCCTTCCACTGGCTTGGAAAAATCTTTGAAGTTTTCGTAATGCCATGGATATGGCCCGTAAGGCTCTACAGAAACGCGGCGCCAGCGGTGAATGGCAGGCACAGCCGCTTCCCGCTCTTTGCGCAGCGCCAGAAGCTCGCGGGCCATTGACTTAACTGGACCCTCTGTGTTCGCCGCATAGTGCTCCAGCTTTTCATTGCTGAGTGTGTTCATGGGTTAGTCCTAAGGCGTCCAGTAGGTGAGTTCTTCGGCAACATGCCAGTTAGCGTCAGCCTGGTCCGTAAACGGCGGGTCGGTTTTCAGGTTTTCTTCAACTGTGATTGCGGCATTCTCACGACAGAATGTTTTCCACCCCTTACGTCCTGTTTTCCATCCTAGATGCCAACCCAAAGCTTTTGTTTCTGTGCGCCATGCGCGGTTTGCTAACTGCATTTGTGATTTAGCCATATCCCTACTCCCCATCGACCTGCTTAAACTCGATCACCCACACCCACGGGTTAGCCTGCCAGCTCTCAGCGCCGTAGATGGATGACCACAGCCAGGAAAATACCTCTATCGCATCATGACTCGTACCACCGAAATATTGATCGCCCTGATTGATACAGTAGCGGCCGCTGGCCGGTAACCTAACCAAACCCTCCCGTGCGGCGTCATTCTGGCTGATTGACTGAAGGCGCTGAACTCCCAAATTTGTAATCTCCAGCGTTATGCGGGAAGCCCAGCGCGGCATGTGGATGCTGGGACGCCAGCGGATTTCCTCTGCTGATTTCAGGTTCTCGTAACTTGACGGAACATGGTCGGGATAGTTTGCGCGATACAGCTGCAGCTCCGGTGCATTAACTCCAGCCTCCGCCCAGGTCTCCCGCACCCAGATGCGATCACCAACGATACCGAACGGGCAAGAGAACAAAGCAGATCGGGCATGGATGCCGGTGGAATTGGACTCGGACCAGTGGTATTTGCCAATATCACTACGCTTCGTTGAATCAGAGATACGTAACAGTCCGAACTGATTCGACTCAGGCTGCAACTTCATGATCCGCCGCGTCTGGGTCTTACTGCCGTCGAGGATGGCGCGCACCATCTCTGCGTTAAAAATCATGCCGCGCTCAGTCATACAGCCTCCCCGTTGTGACCAACCTTAAAAGATTTCGCAGCGATGACGGCAGCCAGTCGTACAGCTGCAGCTTTTTGTGCGGACACGCTGGCAATGACAGTAGGGCGATCTTTTTCGGTATTGGCACAGATGCCTCCCCAGTGCGCGATTAAGAAGAAATCCTCCAGTTCCGCCGCGGTAGAGTTCAGCGCCAGCTCTTCCAGCATCAGCACGATCCCGCGAGGATGATACTGGCTAAGCAGAGACTGAATGGCATAGCCGAATGCGTTAATCATCACTGCGTGGAACTGGATGTACTCCCGCTTATATTCCGCCTGATTGGTGCCATTACGCACCCAGTCAATGCCGGTCAGGCCAATCCAGCACTGCCAGATAGCATGCACGTCTTCCTGAAGCGGCGGCTCTTTGCCAGCGTTAATGAATTTTGCAGTCGCATCGCTAAGGGCTTTGAAGCTGACCCACAGATCGCTTTTGCCTGGCACAATATTGTGCTCGAAGTCGACGATCTCAGAGAAAACGGAGTGAGACGTCAGGAACGACACCATGCTCTGAGCTGTTTCGTTACGCCCGTCATACGCCATATTGATGGCGGCCGACGGCTTCGATACGTTGTTGTTGATATCGGAAAAGAACTGCTGGCGCGTTTTGAGTGGCAGCTTGTGCGTCAGCATCAGGGGAACGCTAATCGGCTCGCCAACGTTACGGCAGAACTCGGCAATACCAGCAGCGCGGTGCTGGCCATCAAACAGCTTGATCTCCGCGTCCATAGGGAAGCGAACCACGCCGACGTTGGTATTACCGAACTCTTCAAACTCGATCTCTGAGTTGCAGTTACCTACCAGCGGCGGAATGATGTACGGTTCTTTATTCTCATGAGCGTTCACTAGGTATTCGTAAAACTTCCGCACGCGGGCTGGGTTGATCTCCCGCTGGGAGCGTTCAAGGGTGCTGCCCACGTTATCGGAAGCCAGTACGCGCGCCAGAGTGCGGCTAGGGACGGACATCAACAGGGTGAGCGTACCGCCCTGTAATCCCCGTGATGCCGGGAACTCGAAGTAATGTGTCATATTGGTGCTCATGATGCCTCCCCGGCGCGCAGCTGCTGTTCCCAATCTTCCAGCGCTTTCTCGGCATACTCACCCGACAGGCCATCAGCCGCCGGGCCCGGATCATTGGCTAAATCATCCTTGGCGGTCAGAATCATTCGGACAACATCGCCGACTTCTGCCATCGGTTTGTTAACACAGCCCTGATTGAAGGCGGCGGCCAGGCGGCCAGCAGCGTAATTAATACCCTCAGCCCATGCCGTTTGTCGCAGCTCGCGCAGGAAGGCGTCGGTGGCGGTAGTCGATATTGACTCCATAATCGCCACCATTCCCGCCAGGAGTTGCTCGTCATCATTGGCACCGGTTAATGCCGCGTTCTCGGCAGCCTGGTCGCCAATGTCTGCTGCTGCCAACCAGTGTGCGGGCGTTTTCAGCGCCGCATTCTCAGCCGCCAGTTTGTTGATAGTGCTGGTGGCGCTGCTAAGGCTATTGATCCCGCCTATATGCGCGATGTTCAGCGCTTCCAGTCGTTTGGCCAGCTCAGCTACGATCGCTGAATAGGTATCAATCTGCTGAATGCTGGTGGCATAACTTTGTACCGTAGTGACCAGTTCGATGATGGTCATGTTAGCCAGTTGCTCTTTCACTGCTTTCTCCTTACGCGCTGCACCGCGCCTGAATTTTGATTGCACGAATCCCTCGCCCGAAGGCGATAGATAAAATGGGTTTCGCTTTAATAAGCACCCTGCACAGGCGCTTAATGAAGCGGGCGGCATAACCGCCGGTTAGGTTCTCCACACAACTGGAAGCGCGCTCCGAGGAGTTTGCATTAACGACCAGACACTAAAGGGAGTGTGTGGAGCGCGCTTTCAGTTGTGAAAAGGGGCGGTACCAGCGACTTCATGGGTTAACTCTGGTACCGCCAATATTACTGCACAGCTTTGCGTATCCTTCGCAGTGGTCAGGCAACTGATAGCAACCTGACTCCTGCGAGCCTGCTTTTAGCCACATCAGGCGAGGTGGATCCTGGCTATTCCCCAACAACAAGGATTCGGTTAATCTGGATATCCCCAACAACAGGTAGGAGTCGAAAAATGTCTGATGAAGATTTTGACTATTTCGAAAAACATATGCCGGTTAGGCAAAGGCCACCAGCGCCGCCAAAAGAAGACTGAGGGATTTTATGAACCGAGACGACCTTGAATTCGATATTAACTATTCGTATTTCATTGAAAAGATGAACTACACCCTTTTAAATCGAATAGATAAAGGCATCACTTTAGCTCTTATCGTCTTAGGTTTTTCGGTCTTTGCACCATTCAGTAATATGTTTTTCTTTGGCGTTTCCGTAGCAATCATGTCTGTTCTTCAACTGGTATATCAATTTGGCCAAGAGGCAGGTTTATCAAAAGAACAGATGCGGCAGTACAAACGTTTAATTATTGAGTTTCCGATTCTGTCAGACGACGATTTACGTGTCAGGTACCTCAAAATTCAGGATGCTGACAGTAATCCATGGCGCTCCTTACAGGATGCAGCTTTCAAACGAGCAAGCATTGCTTTAGGGCGCGTTGATGATTCAGAAATGTCATTTTTACATAGTGCTATCGCTTGGTTTGCCGGAGATCTTCCAAGAACAAAAGAGATTAAAAAAGATGTCTAAACCTGCTCCAATAATACCTAACCATGTTCCGCCAAAACCAAGACCTCCCGCTCCTAAAATTTCTGAGCATTTTTTCAGCGTTTCTCAACAAGATGCAATGTTTGAACATGCGCCGAATAAGCCACGCCCTAAGCCTCAACCAAAACCTAACTAATGTTTGGGATAATCAGATTCTTAAAGAGCGAAGCGTCCTACGGGGCGCTTTTTTTTGTTACCGGTGAATCATCCCCATCTTCATACGCCTGGGGCGGCTACTGCGTGGGCGTCCTGCCTGTTCGCTGTTGATGAGATTAATGTAGGATAACTTACCTAAAGGTGTCAATACTGATAGTAGGAAAACTTACATTTAAGGGTAAAGAAATAGCCGCTCAATTGCGGCTACTTTTGGCGTGGTATCAGTTAAAATCGGTTACAACCTGCTTAACTACACCGACAAGGCGGCAATTTCCGTTCACTTCAAGCACCCGGTAATTTGGGTTAAGCGGAACTAGGTATTTTATCGGTCCGTCGATGACAAACTTTTTAAGGGTGGCTTCTTCTGATCCGTCAATCTGAGCCACCACAATTCGGCCATTCACCTCATAAGGGCTACCATAATCAGGATCAACGATTACCATTGAGCCATCAGGAATGCTCGGCGAGCCATTGGGGTTGGTCATTGAGTCGCCACGCACGCGCAGCGCAAAGCCCTCATCTGAAAGATTAGCAGTGGTGTATATCCACTCCCGGACATCCTCGCGAGTGACCGGAGATCCCGACTCGGTCCACTCTCCAGCCTGAACCCAAGATAAAACTGGAATTCGCTTGATGCCAAACAGCTCGGTAGGCCGCACGGCTGGGGCGTCACTTTCAGGATCGCCAATGCCATCAATCAGCCATTGAGGGTTACATTTTAGTGCAGCAGAAAGCGCCTGAAGGTTCGAGCCTCCAGGGGCATAATCACCGGATTCCCACCCGGTTACTGTTACTCGGTTAACGCCGACCAGCTTCCCTAATACGGCTTGAGTGAGCTTGAGCTCTTTGCGGCGTGCGCGGATGCGATCGTTCATTTTCATGTAGGTAATCCTACCACTTGTTAGGGTAAGAATCCTTGACCTCCATATGTAAGATATCCTACTATCCTAGTGTTCCCAAAACTACATGAGAGGGCTATATGAACAAAGATGAAGTGCTTTCCTACTTCGGTGGTGTCAGCAATTTGGCAAGGGCCTTGGGTATCTCTCACGCCTCGGTTTCGGGTTGGGGGAATGTCATTCCAAAAGGCCGAGCATTTGAGATTCAGGCCATCACTAAAGGGACACTGAAGGTGCAGCCTTCACTTTATGCCAAGCCTAACGAAACGGCAGCTTAAAAGTAACCACAGAAACAAGGAGTCAACCGTGGATCAAAAGAACTGGCGAAACAAAATGCAGCCTGAGTGGTATTCAGATGCAGTTAAGAAGGTGATCTCCAACTTGCCCGGCGGGTACGAAGAAGCCGTCACCTGGATTGGCAAAAAAGACGGTAAGGAAAAAGAGGGGACCACTCTTGATTCCCTTTTCAATCGGCTTCGCCCTGAGGGGGATCAGATTCTACCCCTTGGTTGGGCGATCGTGCTTCAGAAGGCTGGTGGCTCCCATCACGTAGCCCATGCTGTTGCTCGAGCTAGCGGGGGGTATTTCATTCCGGGTGGTGAGGTCACTGAGGTAGATAACTCTGACATTAACGAAAAGCTGCTTGAGGCGTTCGAGCAGATCAGTCGCTATTCCGAAGTATTTCGCGATGCCGTTAAAGACGGGGTGATGGATAAGGGAGAATTTGAACAACTCAAAGACGAGCTCTATCTGGCAACAGTTAAGCTCCAGGAGCACCTGAACCTCGGCAGCCGCGTTTATAGCCCATCAGAAAAGAGTAACGCCCGCGAGTGTGCAGCTCCGGGCGTCGTGGCGTCTTGTGCTTCTGTAAGTGGAGAAACTAACGCATGAACAGTGTAACGGTAAATAACCGTTTACCGCAACTTCGGATGATCCCGGTGCCGGGCCTTCCGCTGTTTCGGTATGAACGCAGAGTAGCAAACCGCTGGGTGGCATGTAACCACAGTCGCGCCACTGGAATCGTGGGTGTGTACTACCGGAGGGCTAAGGCGTTATGCGCGAACTCAACCGCTGGTTTAAAGACCGTCGGGGGATCCCCGTCCGCGTTATCCGCTGGGAACCAGGGCCGCAGCGCGTTATCTATCTGCGGAACGGTTACCCACATGAGTGCTTCAGCCCGCTCCAAGTTTTCAAACGCGATTTCAGGGAAATAGAGGCCGATCATGAGCACTAAATTAACCGGCTACGTCTGGGATGCCTGCGCGGCGTCCGGCATGAAATTATCCTCCGTGGCAATCATGGCACGACTGGCTGATTTCAGCAGCGACGAGGGTGTTTGCTGGCCGAGCATTGAAACCATCGCCCGCCAGCTGGGTGCAGGCCCGAGCACAGTCAGAACGGCGATCGCTAAGCTGGAAAAAGATGGCTGGCTGACCCGCACGCAGCGCCGCCAGGGGAACCGCAACGCGTCGAACGTCTACCGGCTCAATGTGGCGAAACTTCAGGCGGGGGCATTCGCTCACCTGTCAGATTCTGACACGTCAAAATCTGACGCATCAAAATCTGACCCGTCAAAATTTGAGGCATCAAAAAACGGTGCTGGCGCTGGTTTTGACCCGTCAGAATCTGGTGGGGATCCGTCAGTAAATTCAAAACCAGATCCACAAGTAAAACCTGAAACCCTTTGTCAGGTTGCCGGGCAACCCGACCCTGAGGTTTTGATCACTGACCAGGCCAAACAGGTATTAACCCACCTGAACCAGAAAACCAACTCACGGTACCAGGTCTGCAAGTCCTCGCTGGAGAACATCCGTGCCCGCCTTGGAGAAGATTTCACGCTGGACGAACTGATGCTTGTGGTGGACTACAGCACCGCTAAGTGGGGCGAAGACCTGAAAATGGCCGAGTATCTGCGCCCGACCACGCTATTCCAGCCGAGCAAGTTCCCGGCCTACCTGCAGGCGGCTACCAACTGGGAAAAAGCCGGGCGTCCTGAGCGCCGTAACGGGCATTGGGTTAACAGCGATGCAGCACGCGCCAGCTTTGACAACGTTGATTATTCACAGATTCCAGCGGGGTTCAGGGGATGAGATACGGATCTGTTTGTAGCGGTATCGAGGCGGCGAGCGTTGCCTGGGAATCTCTGGGCTGGCAGGCGGCATGGTTCTCCGAGATAGAGAAGTTCCCGTCCGCAGTGCTGGCGGCGCGCTGGCCAGAAGTGGCAAACCTCGGCGATATGACACTGATCGCGGCGGCCGTTCGTACAGGTACCGTGGAAGCGCCCGATGTTGTGGTGGGCGGTACGCCGTGCCAGGCATTCAGCATCGCCGGATTACGTAATGGGCTCGCCGACGCGCGCGGCCAGTTAACCCTCTCATATGTGGAATTAGCAGATGCCATCGATGACAAGCGCCGCGAAAGCGGAGAAGAAGCGATCTTCGTCTGGGAAAACGTCCCGGGCGTCCTCACCAGCAAAGACAACGCCTTCGGCTGCTTTCTTGCAGGGCTTGCGGGAGAAAGCAGTGAGCTGCTCCCGGCAGGGGGAAAATGGTCAAACGCTGGTTGTGTGTATGGACCCGCGCGCGTTGTCGCCTGGCGAGTGCTCGACGCTCAATTTTTCGGAGTGGCACAACGACGCAAACGTGTGTTCGTTGTCGCAAGTGCTCGAGCAGACCTCGATCCCGCAGAAGTACTTTTTGAGTTCCACAGCATGCGCCGGGATACTCCGCCGAGCAGAAGCTCGGGGCCGGAAGTTGCCGCCCTTACTGGAAGCTGCATTAAAGTCGGTAGCCACTGGGACTCAGATCTGAACCCGCACCCTACACTCAACCAGTCACACAACACCGGTGGAATAGGTTCGAGCAATCAGGAGCTATTTAGTCAGCGCGGTTCAGGGATTGTAGCTGCCTTCGGCGGTGGAAATTGCAGCGGGCCGATAGATGTCGCTACTGCCTGTACTGCCCACGGCATGCGAATGGATTTCGATACTGAAACATTCATTGCTGAGCGAGCATGTGCTATCGCCTTCAATAGCAAAGATCACGGGCAGGATGCCGCCGAGGGAATTTCCCCGACGCTGCGCGCTGCTGGTCACGGAGAAAGCCATGCCAACGCTGGCGCGCCGCCAGCTGTAGCCTATCCGCTGCTGGAGGTTGGCAAGCGCACAGGCAGCAGCACCACTGACCCGCGTGCTGGGCTGGGTATAGGCGACGATGGCGATCCAATGTTTACCTTGCAGGCTGGAGCTCAGCACGGGGTAGCATTCGCAGAGAACAGCCGCGGTGAAATTCGCCTTCAGAGTGGTGA
This sequence comes from Pseudescherichia sp., assembly GCA_039594205.1. Taxonomy (GTDB): domain Bacteria; phylum Pseudomonadota; class Gammaproteobacteria; order Enterobacterales; family Enterobacteriaceae; genus Pseudescherichia. The sequence continues at coordinate 8,206 of JBCNNW010000069.1, forward strand.
TGGTCAGATCGTTGGCCCACTGTCCTGCGGTGGCGGTAAGCCTGGGCAGGGCTATCCGGCAGCGGTTGTTAATATGGCCGTCCGCCGTCTGACGCCGGTGGAGTGCGAAAGGCTTCAGGGCTTCCCTGACAACCACACTCTGATCCCGGTCAGCAAAAAAAAGAAAATCACTGAGGATGAGTACGCGTACCTGCGGCACCACATCCCCGGTATCACGGCGGAAGAAGCTTACCGCCAAGCAGTTGATGGCCCGCGCTATAAAGCGATCGGCAACTCTATGGCTGTACCGGTTATGCGCTGGATCGGTGAACGCATCGCGGCGGTGCTGGAGGTTGCTGAACAGCCAGCTGAACCAACGGCACGCACCTGGCAACGGCCGTTCCTGAAATGGGCTGGTGGCAAATACCACCAGCTGCCTGACATTGATCGCCTGATCCCTGCCGGGCAGCGCCTGATTGAGCCGTTTGTGGGTGGCGGTTCGGTGTTCATCAACTCCGAGAAGCACAACTCCTTCCTGCTGGCAGACGTTAACGCGGACCTGATCCATCTTTATCAGATGCTGGCCGTGGTACCGGATGCGATATTGCGGCACGCACGCCTGCTGTTCAGCACCATGAACAGCGCCGCCGGCTACGCTGATGTTGCCGACGGTTTCAACGCGCAGACCTTGAACGGGCCAGAACGCGCCGCAGCGCTGCTGTTTTTGAACAGGCACTGCTTCAACGGACTGATCCGGTACAACCTCGCAGGTAAATTCAACGTTGGCTGGGGCAAGTACCCGAAGCCGTATTTTCCGGCGGCCGAGATCGAGGCGTTCTGCGCGCTGGCGCATAACTGCGTATTTATGAATGCCGGTTACCGGCGCACGTTGTCGCTGGCCGGTGAGGGCGACGTCGTTTATTGCGATCCACCGTATGAACCGCTGCCAGGCACTAACGGTTTCACAAACTACGCGCCGGGCGGGTTTAGCTGGGACGACCAGATCGCCCTGGCGGAATGCTGTGTCGCCGCCCACCAGCGCGGTGCCCGGGTGGTGATCAGTAACTCATCCGCACCGCGCATCGTCGAGCTGTACCAGCAGCACGGCTTCGAGCTCAACTACGTCCGCGCCCGCCGCGCGATATCAAGCAAATCCAGCACACGCGAAACCGTCAACGACATCGTTGCGGTTCTGTAGGAGGTAGCCGTGGGAAATAAAACATTAACGTTGCGCCAGCAGGAGGTATTGGATCTGCTGGTGAAATACCAGAACGAGCACGGCTATGCGCCGACTATCACTGAGCTGGCCCGCCTGATGGGTGTGGCGTCTTCAAATGCGGCTGCCCAGCAGTTGCGTGCACTTCAGCGCAAGGGGGCGATATCTCTGATCCCTGCCGCGCATCGCGGTATCAGCATTAACACCCAGCCCCCGCAGCTGGTTCAGGAGGGTGAGTGAAACTGGTGCTCCCGTTCCCGCCGAGCGTTAACACCTACTGGCGCGCACCGAACAAGGGGCCGCTGGCTGGCCGCCACCTCATCAGCGCCAAAGGCCGCGCGTATCAGAGCGCCGCCTGTGCTGCGATCGTCGAACAGTTGCGCCGTCTGCCGAAGCCGACCACCACCGCAGCAGCGGTGGAGATCACCTTGTTCCCGCCGGACGCGCGCCGCCGGGATATCGACAACTACAACAAGGCGCTATTCGACGCGCTGACGCATGCTGGCGTGTGGGAGGACGACAGCCAGGTTAAACGGATGCTGGTCGAGTGGGGGCTGGTTACCAAGCAAGGCAGGGTAGAGATCACGATCAGTAAATACGAACCGGCGGTTGCAGCCGCCTGAATAAGTGGAGAAACGCATGAATCAGTTAATCGTGAATGGAGCAGTGACAATGTCCAGCCGGGAAATTGCGGATCTGGTACAGAGCAAACACAGCGATGTGAAACGCTCTGCAGAGCGTCTCGCTGCTGGTGGAGTTTTAACCGCGCCATTGGCGCAGTTCGATTTTGAGCATAATGGCAACGTTTATCAGGAGTACCGGTTCAACAAACGCGACTCGCTGGTGGTCGTCGCCCGGCTGTCGCCAGAATTTACCGCCGCGGTTGTCGATCGCTGGCAGGAGCTGGAGAACGGGCAGCAGGTTAGCGTACCGAAATCACTGCCGGAGGCGTTGCGCCTGGCTGCGGATCTGGCCGAACAAAAGCAGCGCCTGACCGACGAGCTTGCCGCCGCCGCGCCTAAGGTGGAGTTTGTTGATCGCTACGTCGACGCCAGCGGCTCGATGTCGTTCCGCCAGGTGGCGAAGCTGCTGAAAGCCAAAGAGCCGGAGTTCCGCCTGTTCCTGCTGGAGAGCAACATCATGTACCGGCTGGGCGGGACGCTAACTCCGTACCACCAGCACACCGAGGCGGGGCGTTTCGAGGTTAAGACCGGTACCGCCGCTGCCTCTAACCACGCGTTCAGCCAGGCGCGGTTTACCGCCAAAGGCGTTCAGTGGGTTGGCGGTCTCTGGGCGGCGCACCTGGCAGCGGGGCGGGCGGCATGAGGGCGCTACTCAATCCGGTGGTGGTTCGCGAGCTGGGCGTGGTGATGTTCCGCCCGGGCGCCGAGCTGCTGCCGCTGTTCAGTCAGGGCCGCGTGCTGCTGGAGAACGAACCGGAGAGGCTGTCCAGTCTGCCAACGGGAGAGATTCCGCCCGCTGCGCAGCCGCTGGCCGAAGATCCGCTGCTGGTGCCGGTATTCGAAAATGAGCGCGTGATCCGCCGCGTTGGAGGCGTTCCGGCGCTGGAGAACTGGCTGATGCGTGGTGCCGGCTGCCAGTGGCCACACAGCGACTGGCACGACTCCAATATGACGCCGCTGCGTCACGAGCCGGGCGCTATTCGTCTGTGCTGGCACTGCGACAACCTGCTGAACGACCAGCACAACAAAACGTTAGGCGACATGGCCCGGGCGAATATGGCCGCCTGGATTATCAAATTTGTAATGGCTGATCTGCGTTTTGATGCTGACCACCAGCTGACCATCCCGGAGCTGTGCTGGTGGCTGGCGCGTAACGGCCTGGCCGACACCATTCCCGAGGATCTGGCCCGTCACGTTCTCCAGCTCCCGGCGGAGCCTATCAAGCCGGTTTACCGGGAAAGCGAGCTAACGTATATGCCCGCCGCTACCGAGATCGTACAGGAGAGGGCAAAACAGGTGCTGGCGCTGCGCGTTGACCCGGAGTCCCCACAGTCTTTCATGCTGCGCCCGAAGCGGACGCGCTGGGAGTGTGAGAAGTATACCCGCTGGGTTAAGGCGCAACCTTGCGCATGCTGCGGCCAGCAGGCTGACGATCCGCACCATCTGATTGGCTACGGTCAGGGCGGAATGGGTACCAAGGCGCATGACCTGTTTGTGATACCGCTGTGCAGAGCGCATCACGACGATTTGCACGCTGACATGAAGGCGTTTGAAGAAAAATATGGCACGCAGCCCGAGCTGCTGCTGAAGACATTAGATCGCGCGCTGGCAATCGGCGTGCTGGCGTAATTTTGTGGAGAGAATTAATGCGTGATATTCAGAAGGTTCTGGAATTATGGGGCGGGTGGGCTGCTAGCGACAACGCAGGTGTAGATTATTCTCCTATCGCTGCTGGCTTCAAGGGACTGCTGCCGCATAAAGGCAAAGCAAGACTTTCGTGTTCAGATGATGATGCTTTGATTGTTGAAGGATGTTTAGCTAAGTTAAGAAATCACAAACCTTACGAGCATACTATTTTAGTAGCATATTATTTATTTAATATTCCCAAAAGGAAGATCGCAAAGAAGTTAAGAAAAGATGAAAAGTTAATTAGGATCGAACTTCAGCTTGCGGAGGGATTTATCGAGGGGTGTTTATCAATACTATCGATAAAGTTAGATAGCGACTGTTAGATAAATGGCCCCAGAGATGGGGCTTTTATTTTATAAGGCTATTCTAAATAAATATTGTACTTTTGTAGTCTTCTTGCTCGCAATGGGGATTTTTTTGCGATATCGACTAATGCCTCATGTGCTAGGGAATGTGCCATCTTAGCTCTAGGATCTTCTTTAAGATGAAATTTAGATATTTCTTCTAAAAAATTAACAAGCAGATGGTCATCTATACTCAAAATGAGTTCTTTCATCTCATCAGGAGAAAGAGTCGATAAAAAAAAGTAATCATCTCTTGAAGGTTTTCCCGAAGCAACAGCATTGATAATATCATTTTTAGAGCGCCTAGATTTAAATTTTAGAAGTTCGTTGTTAAACGCAATTCCCAAATTTAAATCTATATCGCTGGTGCCTGATATCATATGGGTATTGATATCCCAGAAGTCCAATGGTTTTTCTTTATTAAACTCAATAAACTCTGATATTAAACTATCTGCAGCATTCTTCTCTCCGAACTCACGAATTATTCTTACTGAAGAATTTAAGTGATTTACGGTTAATATCTGCATATTTTCTTTTGTGGCTGCTAATATGTCGCCAAGAATAATCTCATCGTCTAATAATAGCGAGCCGTTTCGGAATTGATCCCAGGCTTTTTGAAGAGAATTATCTTTGGACCGGATTGCGAGTTCTTTTTCGAGCTCATCTCTTGCGCGCAAAATCTCATGTTCATAAAAAAAACCCCTAACAATACCATCAAATATTTCTTTATCTAAATCATCTGTATCAATATAACCATAATTATCTAATAATTTAGACCATGCATTTTTTTGAGCATCGATTTTTGATTTTTCATCCTCACCGCTTATATACCAGTCAAGGCTTTGATAATTTTTAATAAAATCTATTGGGGGGAATTCTGAAGGAATGTAAACTGCGCAAACACCAAGCGCAACGGTATTGATACAATGCTCCTTGATTTCATTTATCGTTGTATTAACTATGTTTATGACTATTTCACTAGTCTGTAATATTTTTTTAATTATCCTTATATTTGTGATTCCGAGTTTAAGGCATTCGTTACAAATTAGAGTATATAAAGGGCTTGATTCATTTAAAGCGATTCCAAAAGCCTCACTTGGTGTCGGCTCTAAAGTTATGACATTATCACAAACTTTTTCTAAATGACGGAAAAAATCTTCTCCCTTTTCATTGTGAAGTTCAGCATCATTAATAATAATTATAGTTTTGCAATTATGTGACGTTTTCAGAAGAGATATTAGGCCTAATAACTCTAAGGGTTTAAGGTTTTTTCCTGCGCGCTCAAAATCATCCAGGCAGATTATCTGTTGATTTATGTTCATAAATCCCATATGAGTAAGAGAGTCGATAACTCCTTTGCGACCTGATATTGATTCAATTAATTTAAAAAAATATTTTAACTTTTTTGATCGGTTCGTGGTTTGTTGGATGCTTTTTTCAAAAGTATTAATATTAGGGTTATCCAAGAAATCTTCACGTGTTAAAGTACTTTCGAATATAGCCGTTTTAACATCATTAATATTGTCTAGACCAAATAGCGAAACATAAGAGTAAAGATTATACCTTATGCTTTTATTTTCATATGACTCTTTAAACGCATTTTCCCATACATATGTTTTACCAACACCCCACCTTCCCTTAAGGCAAATTACTCTAGCTTCTTCACAGCAAAGAAATTCATTTAACTGATGTTTCACTAGTTGTAGAGACATAGGCTTAGCTTCCGAAAGATGATCAGATCAACATTTTACTCAGGAATGAGTAAAAATCATTAGTGCGGTCCGCAAAAACTATCATAACCTGTTAAGAGTGGTTTCTACGCCACGGACTTAAAACGCTTTTTAAACCTCGCTTCGGCGGGGTTTTTTCATTTCTGCGCCACGCTCGGCGCTTCAACCACAGAGCCTTTCAGAGGTGAGCCAGAGTGATGGTCGGTGTGACCGTCTCTGTGGGCTGACCATCCTGAGCGCTGGCTCACCCCTCAAAGGAAGTCACGATGAAGAAACGTTTTCTCTCCGCTGTTACGGCGGCGGTACTGCTGTGCGCTTCTGCTGGTGCAGCGGCAAACGCAATCACGATCACCACCGGCCAGCAGGGCCTTACTTACAACGCAGTGTATGGTGTGAACCTCGCCAGCGCGCTGAGCGAATACGGCTACTCATCAACGGTGATCCCGAGCAAAGGCTCGCTGGATAACCTCGATAAGGTTGCAGCCGGAGAGGCGCAGATCGGCTTTGCCCAGGCAGACGCTTACCAGTACTGGCGACAGCGCCACGGCAATGAGGCGCAGCATGTGGATATCATCGGCGAGCTGGCTGATGAGTGCGTGTTCGTGGCTGTGAAGTCTGGCGGCAAGATCGGCGACGAGAGCGACCTGAAAGCAGGTATGAAAATTGCCGTCGGCGAGCCCACCAGCGGATCTTATGCGTCCTGGCAATATCTTCAGTCGCTCGAAAAGGATTACGCCAAAGTCGAGACATACGCCAAAGGCGGCGTGCGCTCGCTGGCTAAGGTCACCACCGGCGAGTATGACGCTTTCCTGTGGGTGTCTGCCCCTGACCGCAGTAACAAGTTCCTGGAGGCCGTGAACCAGAAAGACAGCGGCCTGACCGTCATCAACATGAACGGCTGGCACGTCGACGACAAGTTGCCAAACGGCAAGCCGGTATACGAGCTGAAGAAGGCAACCACTGAATCCGGCTGGCTGAGCGATTCGAAGGTTAAGGTGCCATGCACCAAGACGCTGGTGATTGCTAACGTAGACGCGGGCGACGACATGCTGGAAACCGCTTCTACGGTGCTGCTGAAAAATATCAGCCGCGTGCTGGGCGCTGGCAAGTAGATGCTGAGGCGCTTCGCATTCTGGCTGATCTTCGCCGTTGCGCTGCTGGTCGCCTGGAGGCTGGCTGGCGCGCTGGTGGATCTGGTGCTGCTGGTCGTCCTGCTGTGTGCGCTGCTGGTATTCCGCTACTGGCCGTTCAAACCCAAAAAATAACACTGTGCAAAAGGTCGCTCCGGCGGCCTTTGACAGAGTGCATTTGGTTGCCTGCTGGCGGCCATCCCCTAACTCCTTCACACAGCACTTCCGACCCCTAAACGGAGGTGAGAGAAATGCTACGTATGAATACCAATAACGGATTCTGGCCGTATCTGTGGTCAGGTATTACGGGAATCTTCGCTATGTTGACGCTTCAGGATGTCCTGTTTGTCCTCGGTTCTATTGTAACGGCTGTTTTCGCCTGGCTGACCTACCGCTCTAACGATCGCCGCAACCGGGCAGCCACGGAAGAGCAGCGCAAGCGCACTGACATTCTGAAAGCGGCCTATGCGCGCGGCGACGTCAACAGCATCCCGGAAGCGGTCAAGATCGTCGATGACATCGAGTCCGTAATGCAGCCGCAGCAGGAGAAGTAACATGGCAATGTCTCCTGTACTGAAGCAGCGCATCGTTGCTGCAATCGCTGGTGGTGGTGGCGCCATTGCTATCGCGACGGTGATGGTCTCTGGCAAAGACAGCCTGGAGGGGCGTGAGTATGTGCCTTACCGTGATGTCGTTGGCGTTCTCTCTGTTTGTGATGGGCACACCGGCGGCGACATCATACCCGGCAAGCGCTACACCGACCGTGAGTGTGATGCCCTGACGCGCGCCGACATGACACGCATCGCCTGGCAGGTTGATCCGCACATCAAAGTGCAAACGACGGATACCCAAAGGGCAGCGATCTACTCGTTCGCTTATAACGTAGGTGCGACAGCGGCTATCAAGTCCACGCTTCTGAAGAGACTGAACGCTCGGGATTACGCTGGCGCGTGCAGCGAGCTAAAGCGCTGGATCTACGCTGGTGGCAAAAAGTGGAAAGGGTTGATGAATCGCCGGGACGTTGAATATCAGGTTTGCACGTGGAGCCAGAAATGAAGATCCGCTATGTGATAGCCCTCTGCGCCGCGCTCTGCGGTTTAACGGGCTTGTTCAGCTGGCGTTCCGGGTGGAACGCTCACGCAGATCATATCAACGCCCTGGCCGCTGATAAGCGCGCAAAAGCAGATAAGGCCATTCAGCCTGTTGAGCAGAAGGCCGCGCAGGCCAGCGACGAGGGCCGAATCATCTACCGAACCATAACCCGTGACGTGGTGAAATATGTCCAGGATCCGAATCGTACCGTTTGTGCTTTTGATGATGAGTCTGTCCGGCTGCGGCAACAGGCTATCGACGCTGCCAACTCCATCAGCGGATTTGATGCAGGAGCCGTGCAAGGCAAGTGATGCAGGGGCGAACAGCGATGAAGACCTGCAGGCGGATATCGAGATGGCGGAGTGCCTGCGCGAGTTGCGGCTGGACAAGTACCGTTGGCAGGCCTGGTACAATGCGGTTAAGTGATCAGGGCTTTAAAAAAATTGCCCCTCTGAAATGAAATCCAGTACTTCAGAAGGGTGACCAAATGGTCTTCGTTTCAAGTTGAGTGCAGCATAGACTAATCTGCGTGAATAGATACTGTTATCGTAAAAAAGGCATTAACTGTATCTTTACTTTTAATAATAATTTTCATTTATGAGCATTTTTAGAAATTTATAGGTGCAGTTAAGGTAAATAGTTGCCGCCTGTCTTTCAGCACGTAGTGTGTCTGGCCTCAAAGTTTAGAAGTAGCGCCGTATCCATTGCATATTTAATGACCTATTCTGACCGTGACCAATTTACGCGGAGGGGATATGAAACAGCCTTTGAATTTGAACAAAGTAGCGGTATGGCAGCTTACGTTCCGTTTCTCCACGGCCGCTGTCCCGGACGGCCAGGGCATCCACTTTGTTCGGGCACAGGAGAACGAGCCGACGCGCCAGCTGTATGACCGGATCTTTGATGAAGTTGATGCAGAACTGCGCGACGAATACGGTGATTACCAGTTCAGGGGCTGTGAGATCAGGCCAGCGATCATTAAGGAACAATAACAGCCTTCTGGCATTGTCTTGCCCTCGGAATCTGGCGAATTATTTATTCTTCTTAGACGCGCCATTGCGATAAAAAAATAAGTTATCGCATTTATTAGTAGCATAATAATCTAATTATGCAGAGTTAATGCGCTAGAAAGTTGCACACAACAACATTACCGGGCCGCAATCCAGTTTTAACATGTGGAATTCTGATAGGCCCCTACACTCGTTTCAGCTCTGATACTGCCAGCCAACACCAGAGTGTCAGAGCTTACTGCCAGCTCAGGGACTGATAATTCCGGGTGGCTCCTAATTATCAGAACCCAAAACAATGGCAGTAACAAACAAAGGCCGCGAATGTATCCGCGGCCTTTTCTCGTTTGCGCTTAAAAAAGAAGAGCGCCTGATGATGTTATCCACTCTGCACAACATGGTTAGCCACGCTGTGAAGCGTCGCGAAGCTGGACTTTTAACCCACAGGTAAATCAATGAGCGAAGCAAAACCGCAGGACGGCAGCACCGTTAAGGGCTACCGCACGCTGTCTCATGGCGAGATAGGTAAGATGAACCAGTTCAAGGAACTGAGCCGCCAGTTTATCCAGTTGCTGCGAGAGCACGCGGGTGACCTTCATCCGAACGATGATCAGCGCTGGGAAACGACGGAATGGATCCGCGAAGCTGAAATGGACATGAAGAGGGCATGTATGGCTGCCTGTCGCTCTGTGGCCCGGCCTGATGCTGACTGCTAAGGCATTACAGCACGCATTCACTGAGTGCCTGTGATAATGTCAGACTTCACTATTTCACTGATTAGGCTTGATTATGACGATCGATGTCGCTGTGATTTATCCTGATGGCCAAGTTAAGAAGATGGCCGTACCAGAGGACAGAAGGGCGATCTCTGTAATGTACAACCAGCACGAGCTAACGATGCCAATTGAGACGTACATTTTAAAGGGTGCTGAATGCTACTTTGCCCGCACGCAGTCGGAGATCTCGGACTCTGAGATAGAGGCCGCGCTGAGAGCTATTTAGACCCATAATCCGATCTCAAACGTACATAGCCACCTGCATCCGCTGGTGGCTTTTTTATTGGAGCTACTACAATGCCTGCAGCCATCCCCAGAGCCTGCCGTAAGCGCGGATGCTCGGGCACGACCACAGACCGGTCAGGTTACTGCGAGGCTCACCGCAACGAAGGCTGGCAACAGCATCAGCGGGGACTGAGCCGCCACCAGCGCGGCTATGGCAGTAAGTGGGACATAATTCGGGCGCGCATCCTTACCCGAGATCGGCACCTGTGCCAGCAATGCCTTGCGAACGGCAGGCCAGTCCCGGCAACTACGGTTGACCACATCAAACCCAAAGCTCATGGCGGCACCGACGACGACAGCAACCTGGTTGCGATCTGCTTCAAGTGCCATAAGGCCAAAACGGCTAGGGATCGTTTAAACCCAAACTGACCCTTACAGGTGAAAGAATGACTGATTCATTAATTGACTCAGGGCACGCGCACGTCGGTGCTAAGGCATTGCGACCTGCCTGTTCTGTTGAGGAATGTGGGCTGCCAACAAGAGCCAACAACACGCCGTATTGTGAAAAACATTACATGCGTGTTCGTCGACATGGCTCGACAGAAAAGTTAAGTACACTCAAGCCAGGCAACCTCACTCACTCGGGTGGTTATGTGCTGGTAAATGCCCCCACTCACCCGTTAAGCCGTAACAGTAACCGAGTCTATGAGCATCGTGTCGTCTACCATCAGCATCATGGCAACGGTCCTTTCAGCTGCCATTGGTGCGGCACCCTGGTTACCTGGGATGATATGCATGTCGATCATCTTGATGACTGCAAAACCAATAACGCTGAGTCAAATCTTGTTGCCAGCTGTGCAGTGTGTAATCAGCAGCGCGGCAGTGAAAAGATGAAAGCCACGCACAGAAATAATTCGCAAAGACGCTATACGGCTCATGGCAAGACTATGTGTCTCAGTGAGTGGGCTGAGCATCTTGGCATTTCACGCAACTCGATTGAGTACCGGCTGAATGCAGGCTGGGATGTCAACAAGGTGTTTAGCCCTCGCATCGGGAACAGCGGCCCGCCAGGCAGGAAGCTTGCCAGATCGGTTCATGACAACCTCAAATGAGAATCAGTATCGACAAATGGTTTCAAATGCAATCATTTCAGAGTGAATGATATCGATTCTCATCAACGGGGGCGGGTCGAAAGTTCAGGGCCTTGCCGCCTGAGGACCGCCGCCTAACCTTTTTTCACACCGCCGCAGGTTAGAAAACTTTTTTTGGGATACCCCAGCCATCGATTAATAGGAGTTTTCGATTATGCCAGGACCACCGAAAACCCCGACACATCTGGCTTTGGTGAAGGGGAACCCATCAAAACGAACCGTTAACAAAGCAGAGCCAAAACCCGCGTCAGGGGTACCCCCAGTGCCGAAGCATTTCGACAAGATGGGGAAATACTGGTTTAAGCGGATTGGGGAAGAGCTTGATGCCGTCGGTGTGATGACCACTCTGGACGGTAAAGCGCTTGAACTGCTGATCGAGGCTTACACCGAGTACCGGAATCACTGCGATACGTTAGAGCGGGAAGGCTACACCTATGCCGTCTACAGCGAGGAAGAGCCGGACGAAGGGAAGGAGCGGGAGATCAGGATGATTAAGCCGCACCCGGCGGCAGTGATGAAAGCTGATGCGTGGAAGCGAATAAGAGCAATGCTCGCTGAATTTGGCATGACCCCTGCCAGCCGATCAAAGGTTGGCGCAAAAGGTCCGGCTGAGGCCGATCCCCTGGAAGCATTTCTTAATAAGCGCAAATGATGAATGGCAACGGTTTCGGAAGGTATTCAGTACGCCGAGCGCGTGCTGTCTGGCGAGATTGTTGCTGGCGAACTGGTACGCCTGGCGTGCCAGCGATTCTTCAATGATTTAGAGTACGGACCGAAGCGGGGCGTCTACTTCAACGAGGATCGCGCCCAGCACATTCTCGATTTTTATGATTTTGTACCCCACGTCAAAGGTGCGCTGGCTGGAAAGCCCATCAAGCTGATGCCTTGGCACGTCTTCATATTGATAAACCTGTTTGGCTTCGTCATACATTTAGTTGATGAGATGACGGGCGAAGTGGTTATGGAAGATGGCGCAGCTGTCATGGTGCGCCGCTTCCGAACTGCTTATGACGAGGTGGCGCGTAAAAACGCCAAATCCACACTCTCATCCGGTATCGGGCTGTACATGACCGGTGCCGACGGCGAGGGCGGTGCTGAGGTTTACTCAGCTGCGACGACCCGCGACCAGGCTCGAATTGTTTTTGATGATGCCAAGAACATGATCAAGAAAGCCCCCCGCACGCTGGGCCGTCTTTTTGGTCACGTTAAGCTGAACATTCATCAGGAGCGTTCGGCCTCAAAGTTCGAACCACTCTCCAGCGATGCGAATAACCTCGACGGCCTGAACATTCACTGCGGAATAGTCGATGAGCTACATGCTCACCGCACCCGTGATGTATGGGACGTGCTGGAAACAGCGACCGGCGCCCGTCTTCAGTCTTTGCTTTTTGCCATCACTACAGCCGGCACTAACAAAGAAGGCATTTGCTTTGAGCAGCGCGACTACGCCATCAAAGTGCTGCGCGGTGTGGTGGAGGACGATACCTACTTTGCTCTGATCTACACCCTGGACGAGGGTGATGATCCATTTGACGAGGCCAACTGGCCGAAAGCCAACCCTGGTCTGGGCATCTGTAAGCGCTGGGATGATATGCGCCGTCTTGCCAAGAAGGCGAAAGAGCAGGTAGCGGCGCGGCCGAACTTCTTTACCAAGCACCTGAACATCTGGGTTACAGCTGAAAGCGCCTGGATGGATATGGATCGCTGGTCGAGAATGCCGGGTATAGCCTCAGAAGAGGAGAGAAAAGCGTGGCCACTATGGGTCGGCGTTGACCTCGCTAACAAAATTGATATCTGCGCGGCGGTAAAGGCCTGGCGCGATCCGAAAGGTGAAACGCACATGCAGCCCCGCTTCTGGATTCCTGAAGGTCGCCTGGAAACAGCGCCAGCACATATTGCCGAGCTTTACAGAAAATGGTCTGACGCTGGCCACCTTGAGTTGACCGATGGTGATGTTATCGATCACGCCCTGATTAAGGCAGACATTGTGAAGTGGGTTCAGGGTGAGAACATCAAAGAGATTTCCTTCGATCCCTGGAGTGCCGTTCAGTTCAGCCTTTCGCTGGCGGAAGAGGGGCTACCGCTTGTGGAAGTGGCTCAGACAGTCAAAAACCTGTCTGAGTCGATGAAGTCGGTACAGGCGGAGATTTATGGCAACAAATTCCATCATGACGAAAACCCTGTCATGACCTGGATGATGTCGAACGTCACGGTTAAACCTGACAAAAACGACAATATCTTCCCCAACAAGTCCACACCCGAAAACAAAATCGACGGACCGGTGGCACTTTTTACCGCTAAAAGCCGAATGCTGGTGAATGGCGGCAACGATACCGAGGACCTGAGCGGATTCTTTGATAACCCAATTATGATAGGTGTCTGATGAAAGAGAACAAACAGCCCGGCAGGGTGAAAAGCGCGCTGCTTAACTGGCTGGGCGTCCCCATCAGTCTTACTACCGGAACCTTCTGGCAGGAGTGGTACGGCACAAGCAGCAGCGGCAAAGCGGTTACGGCGGATAAAGCGATACGGCTGTCAGCAGTCTGGTCCTGCGTCCGGCTGTTAAGCGAGTCGGTCTCCACATTACCGGTTAAGATCTACACCCGGCAGGCTGACGGTTCGCGCAAGCTGGCGCAAAACCACCCTGTTTACCAGGTGCTGTGCCGTCGACCAAATCTGGAAATGACACCCTCCCGCTTTATGCTGATGGTGGTTGCGAGTATCTGCCTGCGCGGTAACGCCTTCGTGGAAAAGCGTTTCATCGGCAGCAAGCTGGTATCGCTGATGCCGTTGTTACCACAGAACATGGTAGTGAAGCGACTTGATACCGGGCGGCTGGAGTATACCTATACCGAGAACAGTAAACCGCGTGTTATCCAGGAAAAGAGCCTGATGCACATCCGCGGGTTTGGACTCGATGGCGTCTGCGGCATGATGCCAATGATGACAGGTCGTGACGTGATCGGCGCGGCGATGGCCGTTGAAGAGTCAGCAGCCAAGATTTTCGAGAATGGCCTTCAGAGCTCGGGTTTTCTCTCTTCTGAAAAGGCCCTTGATGCAGAGCAGCGAGAGCGGTTGCGTGGCTACATGCAGGCATTTACCGGTTCGAGAAATGCAGGAAAGATCATGGTTCTCGAAGGCGGGCTGGAGTATCAGAACGTCACTATGAACCCCGAGGCGGCGCAGATGCTTGAATCCCGGGCTTTCAGTATTGAGGAAATCTGCCGCTGGTTCCGCGTGCCACCGTTTATGGTGGGTCACACGTCAAAGCAAAGCAGCTGGGCATCGAGCCTCGAGGGAATGAACCTTCAGTTCCTGACGCATACCCTGCGCCCGCTGCTGGTGAACATCGAGCAGGAGATCTCCCGCTGCCTGCTGAACGGTGAAGAGGACCTCTTCGCCGAGTTCTCAGTAGAAGGCC
>JBCNNW010000007.1:0-95518 GCA_039594205.1 Pseudescherichia sp.
GGTTTCGTGTGCTGCATTTTTGACGCATTCATTCTATTGGTATCGCATGAACCCCATCGTAATTAATCGGCTTCAACGGAAGCTGGGCTACACTTTTCAACATCAGGAGTTATTGCAGCAGGCGCTGACTCACCGCAGCGCCAGCAGCAAACACAACGAGCGTCTGGAGTTTCTGGGTGACTCCATTTTAAGTTTTGTTATCGCCAACGCGCTCTATCACCGTTTTCCTCGTGTAGACGAGGGCGACATGAGCCGAATGCGCGCCACGCTGGTGCGCGGCAACACGCTGGCCGAGATTGCCCGCGAGTTCGAACTGGGCGAGTGCCTGCGTTTAGGGCCGGGCGAGCTTAAAAGCGGTGGCTTCCGCCGGGAGTCAATTCTGGCCGATACCGTAGAGGCGTTAATTGGCGGCGTGTTTCTCGACAGCGATATTCAGACCGTCGAAAAGCTGATCCTCTACTGGTATCAGTCCCGTCTGGACGAGATTAGCCCAGGGGATAAACAAAAAGATCCGAAGACGCGTTTGCAGGAATTTTTGCAGGGTCGTCACCTGCCGCTGCCAACCTATCTGGTTGTGCAGGTGCGTGGCGAAGCCCACGATCAGGAATTTACTATCCACTGCCAGGTAAGCGGCCTGAGTGAACCGGTAGTCGGCACAGGTTCCAGTCGCCGCAAGGCGGAGCAGGCAGCCGCCGAACAGGCGTTGAAAAAACTGGAGCTGGAATGAGCAACGAAAAAACATACTGCGGATTTATTGCTATCGTTGGGCGTCCCAACGTCGGCAAATCTACGCTGCTAAACAATCTGCTTGGGCAGAAGATCTCTATTACTTCCCGCAAAGCGCAGACCACGCGTCACCGCATCACGGGGATCCATACCGAAGGCGCTTACCAGGCCATCTACGTGGACACCCCGGGTCTGCATATGGAAGAGAAGCGTGCTATCAACCGCCTGATGAACAAGGCTGCCAGCAGCTCTATCGGCGACGTCGAGCTGGTGATCTTCGTGGTAGAAGGTACCCGCTGGACAGCGGACGACGAGATGGTGCTTAACAAGCTGCGCGACGGTAAAACGCCGGTGATCCTGGCGGTTAACAAAGTCGATAACGTGCAGGAGAAGGCGGATCTGCTGCCGCACCTGCAGTTCCTCGCCAGCCAGATGAACTTCCTCGACATCGTGCCGCTCTCTGCGGAGACTGGAATGAACGTGGATACCATCGCCAGCATCGTGCGTAAGCATCTGCCGGAAGCGATCCATCACTTCCCGGAAGATTACATCACCGACCGTTCCCAGCGCTTTATGGCCTCGGAGATCATCCGTGAAAAACTGATGCGCTTCCTTGGCGAAGAGCTGCCCTACTCGGTGACCGTCGAGATCGAGCAGTTTGTCAGCAACGAGCGCGGCGGTTACGACGTCAACGGCCTGATCCTGGTTGAACGTGAGGGGCAGAAGAAGATGGTGATCGGCAACAAAGGGGCCAAGATCAAAACCATCGGTATCGAAGCCCGTAAAGATATGCAGGAGATGTTCGAAGCCCCGGTGCACCTTGAGCTGTGGGTGAAGGTCAAATCCGGCTGGGCTGACGACGAGCGCGCCCTGCGTAGCCTCGGTTACGTTGACGACCTTAAGTAATTGGCTGAAACGAACGGGCACGTCCAGCGTGCCTGCGATTTGCAAGACGACGAGTATCGAGTCTAATGGAAGGGTGGCAGCGCGCTTTTGTTCTCCATAGTCGTCCCTGGAGCGAAACCAGCCTGATGCTGGACGTCTTCACGGAAGAGTCAGGCCGCGTGCGCCTTGTTGCGAAAGGCGCGCGGGCAAAACGATCCAACCTGAAAGGCGCACTCCAGCCTTTTACGCCTCTGCTGGTACGCTTTAGTGGCCGGGGTGAAGTCAAAACCCTGCGCAGTGCGGAAGCCGTCTCGCTGGCTCTCCCGCTGAGCGGCATCACGCTCTACAGCGGTCTCTATGTTAACGAGCTTATCTCTCGCGTACTTGAACATGAGACGCGCTTCTCTGAACTTTTTTTCGATTACCTGCACTGTATCCAGGCGCTGGCAGGCCTGAGCGGCTCGCCCGAACCGGTCCTCCGGCGCTTTGAGCTGGCGCTGCTGGGGCATTTGGGATACGGCATCGATTTTATGCACTGCGCCGGGACCGGCGAAGCGGTAGAGGATACTATGACCTACCGCTACCGGGAGGAGAAGGGGTTTATCGCCAGCGTGGTGATCGATAACCGCACCTTCACCGGCCGTCAGCTGCGGGCGCTCGCCGAGCGTGAGTTTCCCGATAGCGATACGTTAAAAGCGGCGAAACGCTTTACCCGCGCGGCCCTGAAGCCGTATCTTGGCGGTAAGCCGTTAAAAAGCCGGGAGCTGTTTCGCCAGTTCGTGCCGAAACGGCCAGCGCCGGATGGATCGTAAAACAAAGGATATTCGAGGATTGTATTGTCATGGCTGAACTACTGTTAGGCGTTAATATCGATCACATTGCCACCCTGCGTAATGCGCGTGGCACGGCATACCCGGATCCGGTTCAGGCAGCGTTTATTGCCGAGCAGGCGGGGGCGGACGGTATTACGGTGCATCTGCGCGAGGATCGCCGCCACATTACTGACCGCGACGTGAAGGTGCTGCGTCAGACGCTGGACACACGCATGAATCTGGAGATGGCGGTCACCGAAGAGATGCTGGCTATCGCCTGCGAGACTAAACCTCACTTCTGCTGTCTGGTACCGGAGAAGCGGCAGGAAGTTACCACCGAAGGCGGGCTGGACGTGGCCGGGCAGCGGGATAAGATGCGCGATGCCTGCACGCGGCTGGCGGAGGCCGGGATCCTGGTGTCGCTGTTTATCGATGCCGATGCCGAGCAGATCAAAGCCGCTGCAGAGGTGGGGGCGCCCTACATCGAAATTCACACCGGCTGCTATGCGGACGCGGAAGACGACGCCACCCAGGCCAAAGAGCTGGATCGCATCGCTAAGGCCGCCAGCTATGCGGCAAGCCTCGGCCTGAAGGTTAACGCCGGCCACGGCCTGACCTACCACAACGTGAAACCTGTCGCCCGCATCCCGGAGATGCACGAGCTGAACATTGGCCACGCCATTATTGGCCGGGCGGTGATGAGCGGCCTGAAAGAGGCGGTTGCCGAGATGAAACGCCTGATGCTGGAAGCGCGCGCCTGATGGCTATTCTGGGCTTAGGCACGGATATCGTGGAGATCGACCGCATTGAAGCGGTCATCTCCCGCTCCGGGGATCGGCTGGCAAAACGGGTACTGAGCGCTAACGAGTGGGAGATCTACCAGGCGCACCAGCAGCCGGTGCGCTTTCTTGCCAAGCGCTTTGCGGTGAAAGAGGCGGCGGCGAAAGCATTCGGGACCGGGATCCGCAACGGGCTGGCGTTCAACCAGTTTGAAGTGTTTAACGACGAGCTAGGCAAGCCGCGTCTGCGCCTGTGGGGCGAGGCGCTGAAGCTGGCGGAGCGGCTGGGCGTAGCGCATATGCACGTCACCCTGGCGGATGAACGGCGCTACGCCTGTGCGACGGTGATTATCGAGAGCTAGATCTTATCGGCGTGGTGCAGCAGGACAAACTTGTCCCACAGCTGCTCCTGGCTCTCACTGCGCGCCGGATCCTTGAGAATGGTATTGGGGATTGGGCAGACCTTCTGACACGTCGGCGTCTCGTAGTGGCCGACGCACTCCGTACAGCGATCGCTGTTAATCTCATAAACGCTCTCACCCATCGAGATGGCCTCGTTCGGACACTCGGGCTCGCACATATCGCAGTTTATGCATTTTTTGGTGATCAGCAACGCCATCGGAAAATCTCAGAAGCTACACAAGCAGGGTGGGTATTATACGCCCGATTTGTGCTCAGACCAGTTTTTTCACCAGCGCCTCGCTATGGCGGATCCGCTCCGGGGCGTGCTCCAGGTCCTGCTGCACCAGCGCCATAAACAGCAGGTCGGTGAGTAGCATCTGGGCGCTGGTAGAGGATATGGCGGCGCTGCGGGTGGCCTGTTCTTCGGCAATGGTATAGAGGCAGCGGGTTGAACGCTGCTGCAACGCATTAGGGGTAAAGCCGGTGATCGCCAGGATCTTTGCTCCAACGCGTAAGGCTTCATCCGCCGCCATATTGATCTCCCGCCGTTCGCCGGTATAGGAGATAGCCAGCAGCAGATCGCTGCTCTCCATCGCCTGCGTCGTTGCCAGCAGGGCATGCATATCCTGCTCGACCACGGCGTGAAAACCAATCTTCATCAGCTTCCAGCCAAAGTTACGCGCCACCAGACCGGATGCGCCGATGCCTGTCAGCACGATCCGCCGCGCATCGCGCAGCATGATCACGCTCTCCTGTAGCTTATCTTCAGCGTTAACATCAAGGGTCGCGTTCATGGCGCTGACCTTCTCATGGATCAGTTTCTCGCCTACCACGCGCAGGGGATCGTCACCGCGGATCTGGTTATGTACCGGAACGGAGTGGGGCGTTGGCGTGCTGACCAGCGCTTCGCTAATCGCCAGCTTAAGCGCCGGAAAACCTTTAAACCCCAGCTTCTGGGCAAATTTCACCACGCTCGACTGGCTGACGCCCGCCTCGGTGGCCAGCTGCTGCGAACTCAGATAGCGAGCACGATCGGGCTGGGTAAGCAGAAAATCCGCCAGCTTTTTATCGCTCTGTGCCAGGCCCGCATAGCGCTGACGGATGTGGATCAAACAGTTCATGACAACTCCAGGGCAAAACGTGACAACGGCAACAAACATCCTGTTCGCAGGCATCAATGAATTATATATTCCATTATACTGCGCGGGACACGAATTAAATATTCAAAAGGTACTGATAATGAATCTTGGCTCACTGGTGTCTGAAACGCGAAATTCCGAGACGATGGATCTGGACGCACTTTCGACTATAGAGTTAGTTACCCGTTTTAATCAACAGGATACGCTGGTCGCGCTGGCAGTGAAAGAGACATTGCCAGATGTTGCACGGGCGGTGGATGCTGCCGCAACGGCGCTGAAAGAAGGTGGACGTATCATCTACATGGGCGCAGGCACCAGCGGCAGGCTCGGTGTTTTGGATGCCTCGGAGTGCCCGCCGACCTTTGGCGTCCCGCACGGCCTGGTAATTGGCCTGATTGCTGGTGGTCCAGGGGCGCTGCTGAAAGCGGTAGAGGGAGCAGAGGATAACCCACAGCTAGGAGAGGACGATCTGCGTGGCCTGACCCTCACCCCCCAGGATCTGGTAGTAGGTCTGGCCGCATCCGGACGCACGCCTTACGTTATCGGCGGACTGAAGTATGCCCGGGCTACAGGCTGCACCACGGTGGCTATCTCCTGTAATCCTGACTCGCCGATAGCTCAGGCGGCGGATATTGCTATCTCGCCGGTCGTAGGGCCGGAAGCGCTGACCGGCTCTACCCGCCTCAAGTCCGGCACGGCGCAGAAGCTGGTGCTGAACATGATCTCCACCGGGGCGATGGTTAAGTTTGGCAAGGTCTACCAAAACCTGATGGTCGATATGAAAGCAAGCAATATCAAGCTCGTTGACCGCGCCTGCCGGATGGTAGTTGAAGCCACGGGCGTGACCCTTGAGCAGGCGCGCAGCGTGCTGGAGCAGACCGGGTATGACGTCAAGCCCGCTATTTTGATGGTGCTCACCGGCCTGGACGTGGACGCCGCCCGCGCCCGGCTCGACATGCATCAGGGATTCTTACGCGCCGCGCTGAATGGCTAAGAGGTTCACATGGATAAGTCACTGACGCTGGCAGGAGAGATCCTGCAGGGCATCGGCGGGCAGGGCAACATTCTGCGGCTGGAAAACTGTATGACCCGCGTCCGGTTTGAGGTGCAGGATGAGGGGCTGCTCAATATCGGCAGGCTGAAAGCGCTTCCTGGCGTTAGCGGCTACGTTAAGCAGGGCGAGCAGCATCAGCTGATTGTCGGCCCGGGAAGAGCGGGCCAGGTAGTAGATGCCATGCGCTCGCTGGTTAACGGGGCGGGGGCAGCCCCGATCCCGAATGAGATCGCCCGTAACAAGGCGCAGGCAAAAGCCCAGTATAAAGCGCCGATGAGCGACGCCCTGCGAATGCTGGCGAACGTTTTCATTCCGCTTATCCCGGCGTTCATCGCCTCCGGGCTAATCACCGGCATTATCAATATCCTGAAGCGGCCTGATATTGCTGGCGATATCGCAATTCACTACCCCAACCTGCTGGGGCTGCTCGGCATCTTTGGCAGCGCCGTGTTTGCGATCATGAATATTCTGGTGGGGGTCAACGCGGCAAAGGTCTTCGGCGGCTCGCAGGCGTTAGGCGGCGTGATGGCAGGCATTCTCTCCAGCCCGCAGCTGGCGCAGATCACCCTGTTTGGCGAAGCGTTGCAGCCTGGGCGCGGCGGGGTGATCGCCGTGCTGCTGGTGGTGGCCTTGATGTGCTGGTTTGAGAAGCGGCTGCGTGAGCGGCTGCCGGGTTCGCTGGAGCTGATTCTTAATCCGCTGCTGACCACGCTCATCACCGGGGCGATAGCAATCGTGGCGCTACAGCCGCTCGGGGGCTGGATTTCTGAATCTATTGCCCATGGGGCAGGCTGGGCTATCGATCGCGGCGGCCTGCTGGTGGGGGCGGTGCTGGCCGGGACCTTTCTGCCGCTGGTGCTTACCGGCCTGCATCAGGGTCTGGTGCCGATCCACGTAGAGCTGGTCCAGGCGCATGGCTATAACGCCCTGCTGCCCATCCTCTCCATGGCGGGCGTTGGTCAGGTCGGCGCAGCTCTGGCCGTGTTACTGAAGACGCGCAATGACCGGCTAAAAACCGTTATCAAAGGTGCGCTGCCGGTGGGGCTGCTCGGCATCGGTGAGCCGCTGATTTTTGGCGTTACGCTGCCGCTGGGTAAGCCGTTTATCGGTGCCTGTCTGGGCGGGGCGGTGGGGGGAGCGCTGGTCTGCTACTGGAAAGTGGCGACGGTCATTACCTTTGGCATTTCCGGTTTACCGCTGGCTTTAACGATTGTTACCGGAAAAGTCACGATCTATCTGTTAGGCTATTTATTGGCTGTCCTCGCCGGGTTTGTGTTTACCTGGCTGTTAGGTTTTAACGATCCAAAGGAGTAGGGTTTGGCAAATAGCGAGCGTCGTGTTGTCTTTTTCGATCTGGATGGAACGCTGCATCAGCAGGATATGTTCGGGACATTTCTGCGGTATCTGCTGCGGCATCAGCCACTCAATGCGCTGCTCGTTCTACCTTTGCTGCCGGTTATCGGCATTGCGTTACTGGTAAAGGGGCGGGCCGCCCGCTGGCCGATGAGCCTGCTGCTATGGGGCTGCACCTTTGGCCACAGCGAGGCGCGGCTCAAGGCGCTGGAAAAGTCATTTGTAACCTGGTTCCGCGAGCGCGTCACCGCCTTCCCGGTGGTGCAGGATCGCCTGACCAACTATCTCGACGCCTCAGATGCTGATATCTGGCTGATCACCGGCTCCCCGCAGCCGCTGGTAGAGCAGGTCTATTTTGATACCCCCTGGCTGCCCCGCGTCAACCTGATCGCCAGCCAGATCCGCCGCAGCCACGGTGGCTGGGTACTCTCCATGCGCTGCCTCGGACACGAGAAGGTGGTGCAGCTGGAGCGGAAAATTGGCACGCCGCTTCGCCTCTACAGCGGCTACAGCGACAGCAAGCAGGATAACCCGCTGCTCTACTTCTGCGAGCATCGCTGGCGCGTCACCCCCCACGGCGAGCTTCAGCAACTCGAATAGTGTGTGCGTACTTACACCTGTGTATAATGCGCCCCGTTTTGACTACTGGAGTGCTGAGCCGTGTCCGATACCGAATTGACCCATGAATACTGGATGCGCCACGCGCTTATGCTCGCGCAGCGCGCCTGGGATGAAGGGGAGGTGCCGGTCGGGGCAGTGCTGGTGCACAACAACCGCGTGATTGGCGAGGGGTGGAACCGGCCCATTGGCCGCCACGATCCCACCGCACACGCCGAGATCATGGCTCTGCGGCAGGGAGGACAGGTGCTGCAAAACTACCGCCTGCTCGATACCACACTCTACGTTACCCTCGAACCCTGCGTGATGTGTGCAGGGGCGATGGTCCATAGCCGTATCGGCACGCTGGTGTTTGGCGCGCGCGATCTGAAAACCGGCGCGGCAGGCTCCCTGATGGATGTCCTGCACCATCCTGGGATGAACCACCGGGTAGAGATCGTTGAGGGTACGCTGCGTGAAGACTGTTCAGGGATGCTCAGCGAATTTTTCCGCCAGCGTCGGCTGGCGATCAAAGCGCAAAAGCAGGCGCGCTAATGCTGCTCTGCGCCCGTTGACGCCTGATTGAGTATCCCCGGCAGCGTAAAGCCGGACTGGCCAAAGGCATCGGCGGGAGAGAACGCGCTCAGCGGCATCACGCCGTAGTGCGTCTCCTCAAGCTCCTGCAAGGCTACGACCGGATAGCTTTGCGCCATGCGCTGCTCATGGGCGCGCTGCTGCTCCTGCTGTCGCGCTTTCTCCTGCAGATAACCTACCAGGCTAATCTGATACTTACGGATATTTTCCACATAGGCATAAGCTTCATGGCCGCGGGCGTAGCCGTAGGTTAATTTGCTGTACCATGCCTTCTGGCTAAGCAGCGGCAGGCGCTGCTTTACGTCAGACCAGCTATCCGGGTTGCCTTTGGTCTTCGCCGTCAGGGCGCGGGCATCCAGCATATGGGCATAGCCCATGTTGTAGGCCGCCAGCGCAAACCAGATCCGCTCCTCCTCGGGCACCGTTGCCGGGACGTGATCCATCATATCCTGCAGATAGCGGGCGCCGCCGCTGATGCTCTGTTCGGCGTCGGTACGATCGGTCAGGCCCAGACTCTGGGCGGTATTTTTGGTCAGCATCATCAGGCCGCGTACGCCGGTGGGGGAGGTGGCCTGCGTGTCCCAGTGGGACTCCTGATAAGAGATGGCCGCCAGCAGACGCCAGTCAATCTTCTGGGCGTACTTTTCAAACAGCGGACGCAGGTCAGGCAGGACGCTATCGATGGCGCGCAGGAAGGCACGGGTATCAACATAGTCGAACCCTTTGCCGTGGCCGAGATACTTCTCCTCAAGGCGCGCCAGGGTGCCATCCTCGTTAATCACGTTGAAGAAGTCCAGCATGGCGGCGGAGAGGGCGTTATCGCTATCATTCTGGCTAAACCACGCCACCGGCTGCTCGTCGGTAATATCCAGCGCTACCGCCAGCTCGGGGTGCACGCGCTGGAACAGGCTAATGGCCACGGAGTCGGCGATGGTATAGGCCAGCTTTCCCTGGGCAACCCGCAAGAGCAGATCGTTAGTGCCCAGCTTCTCGTCCACCTTCCAGCTCAGATCCGGGTACTTCTTCTCCTTTAGCGCCTGCAGATCGCTAATGACAACGTGCCCCGGCGCGACGGTCAGTTGCGCATCGGTCACTGAAGCTAACGTGCGTGGACGCAGGCTGCCTACCCGATAGACCAGCTGTTGGGAGACGGAATAGTAGACCGGCCCGCTCTGATAGTGCTTGATACGCTCGTTGTTATAGACCAGCCCGGCCGCCAGCATATCGGCATTGTCGTTATCGAGATCGTCAAACAGCTGGTTGATGTTTTGCCGCACGGTGATGCGCAGCTTCACGCCGAGATAGGTAGCAAACTGTTCGGCCAGCTCGTAATCAAGGCCGGTGGGTTTATCGCTGGTGGCATTCCAGGTAAGCGGAGAGACCAGGGTGCTGACGCGCAGCTCGCCGCGCGCCTGAATAGCGGCGATGCGGTTTTCGGCTTTACCCGACCAGGGGATCGAGGGCCACAGGGCTGCTGCCAGCAGCAGGGTAACAATGCCGATAAGCAGATAATTAAACTTTAATTTTCTCAATGAGTTAATTCTCTGCGTCGCCTGACGCCTCAGTCCGCCGTCATTATTATAGAAAAGCATTTGTCCGGAAGTGAGCGGCATTTTGCTTAAGATTGCGGCACTTAGCAACTTATTAGAGAATTAGGCCACATCTATTGTTAAACGATGCGGGCGATTTTATTTCCACGCAAACGGTTTCGTCGGCGGGCAGGATTCTTTATAATGACGCCCGTTTTCCCCCTGGCGCATTCTTACAGCGTCATCGACGCGCTAAAGACGAGAGACTTATGATGGAAATTCTGCGTGGTTCGCCTGCACTGTCTGCATTCCGTATCAACAAACTGCTGGCACGCTTTCAGGCAGCCGCCCTCCCGGTAAGCAACATTTACGCTGAGTATGTCCATTTTGCTGACCTCAACGCTCCTCTAAATGCCGATGAACACGTCCAGCTTGGCCGTCTGCTGACCTACGGCCCGCGCCTGAGCAGCCACGCCCCGTCGGGCAAACTGCTGCTGGTCACCCCGCGTCCGGGGACCATCTCCCCGTGGTCTTCCAAAGCAACGGATATCGCCCACAACTGCGGCCTGACGCAGATCGCCCGCCTGGAGCGCGGCGTCGCTTACTACGTTGAAGCGTCTACCCTGAGCGCTGAGCAGTGGCAGGCGGTGGCTGCCGGGCTGTATGACCGTATGATGGAGACGACCTTTGACGCACTGGAAGAGGCGGAGAAACTCTTTGCCCACCATCAGCCCGCGCCGGTAGAGAGCGTGGACATGCTGGGGCAGGGACGTGCAGCGCTGGTGGAGGCTAACCAGCGTCTGGGCCTCGCGCTGGCGGAAGACGAAATTGATTACCTGTTCGATGCCTTCACCACCCTCGGGCGCAATCCGAACGACATCGAGCTGTACATGTTTGCCCAGGCGAACTCCGAGCACTGCCGACACAAAATCTTCAACGCCGACTGGGTGATCGACGGCGAGCAGCAGCCGAAGTCGCTGTTTAAAATGATCAAAAATACCTTTGAGAAAACCCCGGACCATGTGCTGTCTGCCTATAAAGACAACGCGGCGGTGATGGAAGGTTCAGAGGTTGGGCGCTTCTTCGCCGATAGCGAAGCAGGCCGCTACGATTTCCATCAGGAGCCTACCCATATCCTGATGAAGGTCGAGACCCACAACCACCCGACAGCGATCTCGCCGTGGCCGGGCGCGGCAACCGGCTCCGGCGGTGAGATCCGTGACGAAGGCGCAACCGGACGCGGCGCGAAGCCGAAAGCGGGCCTCGTCGGCTTCTCGGTCTCTAACCTGCGTATTCCGGGCTTTGAGCAGCCTTGGGAAGAGGATTTCGGCAAGCCGGATCGTATCGTTACCGCGCTGGATATCATGACCGACGGTCCGCTGGGCGGCGCGGCGTTCAACAACGAATTTGGCCGTCCGGCGCTGACCGGCTACTTCCGTACCTACGAAGAGAAGGTCAACAGCCACAACGGTGAAGAGCTGCGCGGCTACCACAAGCCGATCATGCTGGCGGGCGGTATCGGTAACATCCGCGCCGACCACGTACAGAAGGGCGAGATCACCGTTGGTGCGAAGCTGGTGGTGCTCGGCGGCCCGGCGATGAATATCGGTCTGGGTGGCGGGGCGGCTTCGTCCATGGCGTCCGGTCAGTCCGATGCCGATCTCGACTTTGCTTCGGTGCAGCGTGACAACCCGGAGATGGAGCGCCGTTGCCAGGAGGTGATCGACCGCTGCTGGCAGCTGGGCGATGCTAACCCGATCCTCTTTATTCACGACGTTGGTGCGGGCGGTCTCTCTAACGCCATGCCGGAGCTGGTGAGCGACGGCGGCCGCGGTGGCCGTTTCGACCTGCGCAGCATCCTGAGCGACGAGCCGGGTATGAGCCCGCTGGAGATCTGGTGTAACGAATCGCAAGAGCGCTACGTGATGGCGGTGGCCGCCGATCAGATGGATCTCTTCGACGCCCTGTGCCGCCGTGAGCGCGCCCCGTATGCGGTGATCGGCGAAGCGACCGAAGAGCGTCATCTGAGCCTGACCGACAGCCACTTCGACAATCAGCCTATCGATCTGCCGCTGGACGTCCTGCTCGGTAAAACGCCGAAGATGACGCGTGACGTTGCGTCGCTGAAAGCCGCCGGGGAAGCATTCGATTCACGAAGCATTAGCGTGGCCGACGCGGTTAACCGCGTGCTGCACCTACCTGCGGTGGCAGAGAAAACCTTCCTGGTGACCATTGGTGACCGTACCGTTACCGGCATGGTTGCCCGGGATCAGATGGTTGGCCCGTGGCAGATACCGGTAGCCAACTGCGCGGTGACCACCGCCAGCCTCGACAGCTACTACGGTGAAGCAATGTCTATCGGAGAACGCTCTCCGGTGGCGCTGCTGGACTTTGCCGCCTCCGCCCGCCTGGCGGTTGGCGAAGCGCTGACTAACGTTGCCGCCACGCAGATTGGCGATATCAAACGCATCAAGCTCTCCGCGAACTGGATGGCCGCAGCGGGTCATCCGGGGGAAGATGCTGGCCTCTATGAGGCGGTGAAGGCGGTAGGCGAAGAGCTGTGTCCGGCCCTCGGCCTGACCATCCCGGTGGGTAAAGACTCAATGTCGATGAAAACCCGCTGGCAGGAGGGGAGCGAGCAGCGTGAGATGACCTCGCCGCTGTCGCTGGTGATCACCGCGTTTGCTCGCGTTGAGGATGTGCGCCACACCGTGACGCCGCAGCTCTCTACCGACGATAACGCCCTGCTGCTGATTGACCTTGGCAAGGGCCACAACGCGTTGGGCGCGACGGCGCTGGCCCAGGTGTACCGCCAGCTGGGCGATAAGCCAGCCGACGTGCGCGACGTGCATCAGCTGAAGGGCTTCTACGACGCCATGCAGGCGCTGGTAGCGGCGCGTAAGCTGCTGGCCTACCACGACCGCTCAGACGGCGGCCTGCTGGTGACCCTCGCCGAGATGGCCTTCACCGGCCACTGCGGTATTGAGGCAGATATTGCCGCGCTGGGCAGTGACCGTCTGTCTGCGCTATTTAATGAAGAGCTGGGGGCGGTGATCCAGGTACGCGCCGAGGATCGTGAGGCAGTGGAGAATATCCTCAGCGCTCACGGCCTTGCCGACTGCGTACACTATCTGGGCCGCGCCGTGGCCGGCGATCGCTTTGTGATCACCGCTAACGACCAGGCGGTGTTTAGCGAAAGCCGCACCACGCTGCGTATGTGGTGGGCAGAGACCACCTGGCAGATGCAGCGCCTGCGTGATAACCCGGCCTGTGCCGATCAGGAGCATAACGCCAAGGCGCAGGATAACGATCCGGGCCTCAACGTGAAGCTCTCCTTCGACATCAATGAAGACGTGGCTGCGCCCTATATTGCCACCGGCGCACGGCCAAAAGTGGCCGTCCTGCGTGAGCAGGGGGTGAACTCCCACGTTGAGATGGCAGCCGCCTTCCACCGTGCGGGCTTTGACGCCATTGACGTGCACATGAGCGACCTGCTGGCGGGCCGTAGTACGCTCGAGAGCGCCCACGCGCTGGTAGCGTGCGGCGGCTTCTCCTACGGGGACGTGCTGGGCGCGGGTGAGGGCTGGGCGAAATCGATTCTCTTCAATGAGCGCGTACGCGACGAGTTCGAAACCTTCTTCCATCGTCCGCAGACCCTGGCCCTGGGCGTGTGCAATGGCTGCCAGATGATGTCCAATCTGCGCGAGCTGATCCCAGGCAGCGAGCTGTGGCCGCGCTTCGTGCGTAACGTCTCCGATCGCTTCGAGGCGCGCTTCAGCCTGGTTGAGGTCACGCAAAGCCCGTCGCTGCTGCTGCAGGGTATGGTCGGTTCGATGATGCCTATCGCGGTTTCGCACGGTGAAGGCCTGGTGGAAGTGCGTGATGATGCACATCTCGCCCAGCTGGAGAGCAAAGGGCTGGTGGCGCTGCGCTACGTGGATAACTTCGGTAAGGTCACCGAGACCTACCCGGCCAACCCGAACGGCTCGCCGAACGGTATCACGGCGGTGACCAGCGAAAGCGGACGTGTCACCATCATGATGCCGCACCCGGAGCGCGTGTTCCGTACCGTAGCGAACTCCTGGCACCCGGAAAACTGGGGTGAGGATAGCCCGTGGATGCGTATTTTCCGCAACGCCCGTAAGCAGCTGGGCTGACAGCAATATGCCGCTGTCGCAAAATCACGACAGCGGCAGAATGTAGTGTCTCCAATTGGAGACAACTAATTTATTGATTTTATTGAATTTATTTCTGGTTCTTTTGTGGTGTTGCTAATTGACGACGCTTTGCTTAAAAAGAATGCAAATATGATGCAGTTCACATAATAATTAATTACTGCATAAACAGAGAGTTATGCATTAAAAATATACATTGGCATAACTTGTGCATATAATAGCGCAGTGGCTCATTCACCTTCTTATGTCAGCCCCTTCGGGACGCGCTACATAAACCCTGGAATGACGCACAAACAGGTGCCTGCCGTCTCACTTCTGATCATAGCGCTGCTATTTCAGGCCCGAGGCGAAACGTCGAGTAAGGCACCGCCTATTCCATGATAATGCCGGGTTTTTACCCGGCTTTATTATTTTTAGCCTTCCCCCCTTGGTCATCCTCAGCTAGCATTCCGGTAAATCCTTTCTAACGAGAGTAACGCGTTGAAACGCTGGCCTGCATTTCCCCACTCCCTGCGACAGCTTGTCATTATGGCGTTTTTGCTGGTTCTGCTGCCGCTGCTGGTGCTGGCCTGGCAGGCGTGGCAAAGCCTGAACACGCTCAGCGCCCAGGCGGCGCGCACCAACCGAACCACGCTTATCGATGCCCGGCGCAGCGAGGCGATGACCAACGCGGCGCTGGAGATGGAGCGCAGCTACCGGCAGTACTGCGTGCTTGACGATCCCACCCTGGCGCGGGTCTACCAGAGCCAGCGCAAACGCTACAGCGACATGCTTGATGCCCATGCTGACGTGTTGCCGGATGAGCGACTCTCCCAGGCTCTGCGTGACGACCTTAGCGCCCTCGCCGAGCTACAGTGCCACAACAGCGGCCCTTCGCAGGCGGCCTCTGCCAGCCTTGAAGCCTTCGCGGCGGGCAATACCGAGATGGTGCAAACCACCCGCAAGGTTGTCTTTAACCGGGGGCAGCAGCTCCAGCAGGAGATCGCCGCTCGCGGCCAGTTCTTTGGCTGGCAGGCGCTGCTGCTTTTCCTCGTTAGCCTGGCGCTGGTGCTGCTCTTTACCCGCATGATCATTGGCCCGGTAAAGGGCATTGAACGGATGATCAACCGGCTGGGGGCAGGGCAGTCGCTGAACAGCCGGGTAGCCTTTAAGGGGCCGCGTGAGCTGCGCTCCGTTGGCGAGCGTATCATCTGGCTCAGCGAGCGGCTGGCGTGGCTGGAGTCCCAGCGCCATCAGTTTTTGCGCCATATCTCTCACGAGCTGAAAACCCCGCTGGCCAGCATGCGCGAGGGTACAGAGCTGCTGGCCGATGAGGTGGTCGGACCGCTGACGGCGGAGCAAAAAGAGGTGGTGGATATTCTGGACAGCAGTAGCCGCAATCTGCAAAAGCTGATTGAGCAGCTGCTGGATTACAACCGCAAACTTGCTGACGGAGCCGTGGAGCTGGAGACGGTAGCCATCGCGCCGCTGATCGAGACGGTAATCTCCGCTCACAGTTTACCGGCACGGGCTAAAATGATGCATACGGAGGTTGCGCTGAAGGCGGAAAGCTGTCTGGCGGAGCCGGTGCTGTTACTGAGCGTGCTGGACAATCTCTACTCTAACGCGGTGCACTATGGCACTGAATCCGGTAACATTCTTATTCGTAGCTATCCACACGGCACGCGCCTGCGGATAGACGTTGCCAATACCGGGACACCCATTCCGCAGGCCGAGCGGGAGATGATTTTCGAACCTTTTTATCAGGGAAGCCACCAGCGTAAAGGCGCGGTTAAAGGCAGTGGGCTGGGGCTGAGTATCGCCAGGGACTGTATTCTGCGCATGCAGGGTGAACTGCAGCTGGTCACCAGCGATGAATCGGGCGTCTGTTTTCGCATTGAGCTGCCGCTGGCTGGATCGGATAAAAGCTAATTGAACCTGGATCAGGTAACTATGTCGCATATTTTGAGTCGCGTTGTGAAAATGATTTCGCCGCATTTCGCGTTGCCTGTTGGCTTATGCTGCCTGCTGCTGACGGGCTGTGCACCGGACGCGCCCGTTAAGCCCGTTAATAAAGTTCAGCAAGAGAAGCTCCCCCAGCATCAGCTGGCTGATTTTCTGTCAACGCCCTGTGATAACGTCTGGTCGCTGACCGGGCAGGCCGTGGAGTCAAATCCGCTCTACTGGCTGCGGGGCATGGATTGCGCGGAGCGCCTCTCCCCGGTGATGGCGCGCGCAGAAGCCAGACGCTGGCCTGATGATACCTGGCAGGCTACCTTCAAGCGCGGCATTCTGCTGGCCAATGCCAAAATCACCCCGCTTGAGAGACGCGCCTTTACTACCCGGATGGACACCCTCAGCCCACAGCTGCCGATGCAGGTCCGGACGCTGTTTCAGGTCTGGCGTGACGGCCAGGCGACGCAGCTGCAGCTGGCGGAGGAGCGCTCTCGCTATGCCAAGCTTCAGCAGTCGCGCGACAGCGATCTGGAGGCGTTGCGCCAGCAGCAGCAGCATCTGCGCGAGGAGCTGGAGATCACCTCGCGTAAGCTGGAGAACTTAACCGATATTGAGCGGCGACTTTCAACCCGCAAACCTGGCGGGACGGAGATGCCCGACACTACCCGTCCGGCGCAGCCGGATACCCAACAGGAGGAGGTTAAGCCATGACGCTGCGTAAACCTGCCCATCTGCTGCTGGTGGATGATGACCCCGGTCTGCTGAAGCTGCTGGGCCTGCGTCTGACCAGCGAAGGCTATAGCGTAGTGACCGCCGAAAGCGGCCAGGAGGGGCTGCGCGTGCTGGCGCGGGAGAAGGTGGATCTGGTGATCAGCGACCTGCGCATGGATGAGATGGATGGCATGCAGCTGTTTGCCGAGATCCAGCGGGTTCAGCCGGGGATGCCGGTGATCATCCTCACCGCCCACGGCTCAATTCCCGATGCCGTTGCCGCCACCCAGCGCGGGGTATTTGGTTTTCTCACTAAGCCAGTGGATAAAGATGCGCTCTATAAAGCGATCGACGATGCCCTGGAGCACGCCGCACCCGCCAGCGATGAGAGGTGGCGAGAGAATATCATCACCCGCAGCCCGGTGATGCTGCGTCTGCTGGAGCAGGCGCACATGGTGGCCCAGTCCGACGTGAGCGTGCTGATTAGCGGCCAGAGCGGGACCGGCAAGGAGATCCTTGCCCAGGCGATCCACAACGCCAGCCCGCGCGGCAAAAAAGCGTTTATCGCCATCAACTGCGGTGCACTGCCGGAGCAGCTGCTGGAGTCGGAGCTGTTTGGTCACGCGCGCGGGGCGTTTACCGGCGCGGTCAGCAGCCGGGAGGGGCTGTTCCAGGCGGCGGAGGGGGGGACGCTGTTTCTCGATGAGATAGGCGACATGCCCATCCCGCTGCAGGTCAAGCTGCTGCGCGTATTGCAGGAGCGCAAGGTGCGTCCGCTGGGCAGCAACCGCGATATTGATATCGACGTGCGGATTATCTCCGCCACCCACCGCGATCTGCCTAAGGCGATGGAGCGGGGCGAGTTCCGGGAGGATCTCTTCTACCGCCTGAACGTTGTCAGCCTGAAGATCCCGGCGCTGGTGGAGCGGGCAGAGGATATCCCCCTGCTGGCCAACCACCTGCTGCGCCAGTCGGCCAGCCGGCATAAGCCGTTTGTGCGGGCCTTCTCTACCGACGCCATGAAACGCCTGATGACCGCCAGCTGGCCGGGTAACGTCCGCCAGCTGGTCAACGTTATCGAGCAGTGCGTGGCGCTCACCTCCTCGCCGGTGATCAGCGATGCGCTGGTAGAGCAGGCGCTGGAAGGCGAAAACACCGCCCTGCCGACCTTTGCTGATGCCCGCAACCAGTTTGAGCTTAACTATCTGCGCAAGCTGCTGCAGATCACCAGGGGCAACGTCACCCACGCCGCGCGGATGGCCGGGCGTAACCGCACCGAGTTTTATAAGCTGCTTTCTCGTCACGAGCTGGACGCCAACGACTTTAAAGAGTAGGCCGCACACGCACGTGAAATATGGTAGTGTGAGCAATCGATTACGACGCTGCTGACAGGCAAAAGAATTAGGGGATCACCGTGAAAAAGATTGATGCGATTATTAAACCTTTCAAGCTCGATGATGTGCGTGAGGCGCTGGCTGAAGTCGGCATTACCGGGATGACCGTCACCGAGGTGAAAGGCTTTGGTCGCCAGAAGGGCCACACCGAGCTGTACCGTGGCGCGGAGTACATGGTGGATTTTCTGCCGAAGGTAAAAATTGAGATCGTGGTGACCGATGATATCGTTGATACCTGCGTAGATACCATTATCCGCACGGCGCAGACCGGGAAGATTGGCGACGGTAAAATTTTCGTTTTCGACGTGGCGCGCGTAGTACGTATCCGTACCGGCGAAGAGGACGACGCGGCTATCTAAAGGTCCGCAGGCTGACCCCGGCCCCCATTGCGCAGGCCGGGGTCAGCGAGATTTTAGAGAACCTTGTGCGGACCGAAACACTCGTAGTGAATGCGATCGGCATCAACCCCCAGCGCAATCAGCTGTTTCGCCGCAAACTGCATGAAAGCGACCGGGCCGCAGAGATAGCACTGCATCGTCGGGTCGCTAAACGCCCCCTCCAGCTTGCTTAAATCCATCAGCCCTTCGCTATTAAAGCGCGCTGCGCTGCGATCTGCCTCAGTGGGAATACGATACCAGGTATGTGCCTGGAAGTGCGGCAGCGTGCTGCCCAGGGTGGCAACTTCATCTTCAAAGGCGTGCACCTCGCCGCTCTCGGCTGCATGGAACCAGTTCACCTGGCCCGCATGCTGCGCGCTGGCGAGGGTATCCAGCATCGCCAGCATCGGGGTCTGACCTACCCCTGCGGAGATCAGCGTTACCGGGGCCTGCGGCGGCACATCAAGGAAGAAGTCACCTGCCGGAGCGGCCAGCTGAACCACGTCGCCCACGCGGGCTTCGTCGTGCAGCCAGTTGGAGACCTGACCACCTTGCTCACGCTTCACGGCGATACGATACCCTTTACCATCGGCTTTGCGGGTCAGTGAGTACTGGCGGATCTCCTGGTGCGGGAAACCGTCCGGTTTCAGCCAGACGGCGAGATACTGGCCAGGACGATACCCGGCTACCTGCTGGCCGTCGACCGGCTCGAATTCAATGCTGGTGATCAGCGCGCTGCGCGGCGTTTTCGCCACGATGCGGAAAGTGCGGGTGCCCTCCCAACCGCCGGGCTGGGTAGCGTGCGCCTCATACAGCTCGGCTTCGCGGTTGATAAACACGCCCGCCAGCACGCCGTAGGCTTTACCCCAGGCTTCCAGCACCGCCTGACCCGGGCTATATAGCTCATCAAGGGTTGCCAGCAGATGTTCACCGACAATGTTGTACTGGTCAGGTTTGATCTGGAAGCTGGTGTGCTTCTGGGCGATCTTTTCTACCGCGGGCAGCAGCGCCGGGAGATTTTCAAGGTTGCTGGCATAGGCGGCAATGGCGTTAAACAGCGCTTCACGCTGGTCGCCGTTGCGCTGGTTGCTCATGTTGAAGATCTCTTTCAACTCAGGATTATGCTTAAACATGCGATCATAGAAGTGTGCCGTTAGCTTTGGGCCGGTCTCAACAAGCAGGGGAATAGTGGATTTTACGGTTGCGATAGTTTGAGCATCAAGCATTGCCTTTTCCTTATTGATTATTCTATAAGTTGTATTTTAAATGCATCTTATAAAAGTTCCCCTGCATTGTAAATGGTTAATAGCGTATTTAGGTTGCGTCGAGATGTCATGAAATATTTGCACGATATACCTGAAAAGAAATCGTGATTACAGGAGAGGGGCCATCTACGACAAACCCTTGCGCCACGCGGAGCCAATCGTTTGCGTAAAAACCCATGTCAAGACCTGTTATCAGAAAATGGATCGGTTATACTGGTCGCCGTTGCCCCGAGGGCTATTGAAAATTACCGTTAGCTGAGTCAGGAGATGCGGATGTTAAAGCGTGAAATGAACATTGCCGATTATGATGCCGAACTGTGGCAGGCGATGGAACAAGAGAAAGTACGTCAGGAAGAGCACATTGAACTGATCGCCTCCGAAAACTACACCAGCCCGCGCGTTATGCAGGCACAGGGTTCTCAGCTGACCAACAAATATGCCGAAGGCTATCCGGGCAAGCGCTACTATGGCGGCTGCGAATACGTCGACGTGGTTGAGCAACTGGCTATCGACCGTGCTAAAGAACTGTTTGGCGCAGACTACGCTAACGTTCAGCCGCACTCCGGCTCCCAGGCTAACTTTGCGGTCTATACCGCACTGCTGCAGCCGGGCGATACCGTACTGGGTATGAACCTGGCGCAGGGCGGCCACCTGACTCACGGCTCCCCGGTTAACTTCTCCGGCAAGCTGTACAACATCATCCCTTACGGTATTGATGAGTCCGGTAAAATTGATTACGAAGACATGGCGAAGCAGGCTAAAGAGCACAAGCCGAAGATGATCATCGGTGGCTTCTCCGCTTACTCTGGCGTGGTTGACTGGGCAAAAATGCGCGAAATCGCCGACAGCATCGGTGCTTACCTGTTTGTTGATATGGCGCACGTTGCGGGTCTGATTGCCGCCGACGTATATCCGAACCCGGTTCCGCACGCACACGTTGTGACCACCACCACCCACAAAACCCTGGCGGGTCCACGCGGCGGCCTGATCCTGGCGAAGGGCGGTGATGAAGAGCTGTATAAAAAACTGAACTCCGCGGTCTTCCCAAGCGCGCAGGGCGGCCCGCTGATGCACGTTATCGCAGCAAAAGCGGTTGCACTGAAAGAAGCGATGGAGCCAGAGTTCAAGGTGTACCAGCAGCAGGTTGCGAAAAACGCCAAAGCGATGGTAGAGGTGTTCCTGAACCGTGGCTACAAAGTGGTGTCTGGCGGTACTGAAAACCACCTGTTCCTGCTGGATCTGGTTGATAAGAACCTGACCGGTAAAGAAGCTGACGCTGCCCTGGGCCGCGCCAACATCACCGTCAACAAAAACAGCGTACCAAACGATCCGAAGAGCCCGTTTGTGACGTCTGGTATCCGTATCGGTTCTCCGGCTGTGACTCGCCGCGGCTTTAAAGAAGCGGAAGTGAAAGAGCTGGCGGGCTGGATGTGTGACGTTCTGGACAACATCAATGACGAAGCCGTCATTGAAAGCACCAAAAAGAAAGTGCTGGATATCTGCGCCCGCTTCCCGGTTTACGCGTAATCCTTCATAGATGTGAAAAAAGGCCGCTGATGCGGCCTTTTTTATTGAAGTTTAAAGCGATATTAAAAGCTTCCTTTAATGACACCACACGCAATCATAGAAATAAACGCTATTAAAGAAATATAGAAATCGATAATAAACCAATATTTAAGTCTTGGTGGCAGTTGTTTCATAAATAAAACGTCATCCACTTTGCTATGAATGGATTTTTTTCCAAATATCAATGGGCGTAAAATAAAGCTGTTTTTTACTGCGTAACCAGCAGCGAAGCCAAACGGACTACACTCTTTCAGGATGGAAACAGCTAATGGTAGTTCTCCAAACTCATGCTCATATAAATCGCAGACTTCATTGAACCTACTTTTGCTAAATATTGCCATTAAAATTGTTAGAAAGCAGCAGGTCAGGAAAATTGCCCCCAAGATTAATGCCAATACATCGCGTAAGTTATTCATTTACTATTTGCTCACTAATTTTTTCACCAGCCCATTCACCGATTGCACCAAATAACTTATCACTTTTATATGCTGCAGTTCCTGTAACCGCCAGTGAGCACGTGAGAGCCAGAACTCCCCCAGCCTCAATACTTAATGCTCCTAAAACGACCGCACATCCAGCATCCGCTATCTCCGATGTTAAAATTTTAGTGGCAACTATGCCGCCCGCTAACCCTCCAGCAAACCCCCCCATGGAGGTGAACGTAGTTTTCTCACAGTCGCGTCCGGTCGTGCAGGCATCATAGATTTTTCCGGCTGCATTAAGGGCATTTAGGCCGATCCCGACTCTACCGAAAACTTCCATCGCCTTAACAATTTTGGCAACCTTTTCAATATGCGTGGCGTAGTTCTCTATATCACCTACACCGGTTTCGTTCCACTGGTGTGTAATAGCATGAGTGGAAAGGCCTAATGATGTTTTCAGACTTTCATATTGATTAAACATGAAACGTTTATTCATGAATGATCTTAATACGCTGTCGAGTTGAGCCAGCAGCTGACGGCGCTGGACATAAAACTCCTCTCCGATAAGCGCACCCTGGGTGATATAGGCGTTTTGATAGGTTGTTTGAATTTGTAGTAGCAGTTGCTCTATATGCTCAAAATAGCCTTTTGCCGCTTCTGCAATACTCCCTGCAGCATCCCTTCCGGTTCCCGATGCATCCAGGGCTGCGGCAGCCATTGCCAGTACATCACGGTTTTTGTGCAGAAACCTGGCCTGCTGGTGGCTGAGTGGTGCCAGTGCCGCATCAACACGTGCTTTCGCGGCTTTCATATGGGATATCTGCCGATCATCCTGTTTTTCAGGATCGACGATTAATAGAAGAGAACCTGCTTTATATTCCTCTGAACCATTCAGTGAATGATAAAGGGCTTTTGTTCCGGGTATGAGCTCGTCATTAAATAACCATGATTCATAACCTTTAGCCGTTGCGCCATAGGGAAGAATACAGTAGCCCGCATCAACAGGGGTATGGGACTTTTTAGGTGGTGCTGTAACAGGTTTTGGTGAAGGAGATGTTTGAGGAGGGGCTTTAACTGTCTGCGCAAACTGAATGGGTTGAGGTTGACTCACTATCCTGGTACTTTGCGGCCTACTCCTGCCTACAGGCCCGGCAGAGGAGACAAGACGATTTGAACCAGGGGGGCAACCACAGGTAACCACAGCATTATTCCCCGCAGCGCATCGCCCATGAAGAATGACGAATGGAATATTGCCGATAAGTTCACCGACCTGACCGCAGACCGGGCATGGCGTTGTTTTGTCCCCATGACGAAGGGCGCCGATTCCTTCAGTATTGAAATTTGGTAAAGAACTTATCGCATAGGAACCTGTTGTCGTACGGTCACCATCAAGTCCTTCTGGTATACCATCCCATATAGCACGGTTAGTTGCCATCATTTTGCCCCTCATGCTCAGGTGTATGAGATGGCTTGCTAAGTGGAGCCAGCAGCTCAGATGTAAGCTCATTGGTATACTGCTTCGTCATGTAAAGCCCCTTTTTTTATATGGATAAATAGCAGGGTAATAATAACGCCGACAGTTTATGTTATTCAAAAAAGATAACGGCCCTGTAGGCCGCGTTAACTCTATGATCATTCTGTTACTTACATTAAATTACTGTCTGTAACCAGATAACAGAAAGCCGCCTGAATAGCAGGTATAAAAAATCCGGAAATAAGTGAGCATTTCCGGATCGTAACCGATTAGCATGATGGCTGATGCGGCCTTTTTTCGACCAAAACGTACCAGCCTAAACGCCGGGCGGCGCTTCGCTTGCCCAGCCTACAAAACCCTGCAAAAGTACTGGCCTGTAAGCTGACATTACCGCTCGCTGCGCAGCGTAACGCCCACGTCGCCGCCGGGATGCACTGCCAGCAGGCTCTCTTTTGAATAGCCACTCTCGTTCATCAGGCAGGCGCAGGCGGCATCAAAAATCGCCAGCGCCAGCACGATGGAGGTGGTTGCCAGCATATTCAGCGGATCGATCTCGCGCTGCACGCCGGTAGAGATCACCAGTCGGGAGGCGTGAGCAATCGCTGAATCAGCATTCTCGGTCACGCTAACCAGCGGCACGCTGCGGGCCGCAAGCCCTGGCAGCAGGCGGGTCAGCTCATCGGAGTTACCCCCGCGCGAGAGCATGATCATCAGGTCGTCGGCGCGTAGAAAGCCCAGATCGCCGTGGGCCGCGTCGGTGGCGTTCAGGTAGATCGCCGGGCGCTCTACGCAGGCCAGCATATGGGCAATCTTACGTGCCGCGATGCCGGAGGTGCCGACTCCCGTCACGACAATCTTGCCTTTGCAGCCGCGCAGTTCGGCCAGCAGCGCCTCCCACTGCGGCTCATTAAGGTGCTGACCCAGCCCGGCCAGCGCCTCGCTATAGATTCCCCAGGCGACGGTTGCCTGCTGCCACGATGAACTCATGCGCCCTCCTGCATCAACTGGCGGTACTTCATGTGATCCTCATACATCGCGTGGAACACCTTGTACTTACGGTCATAGTACTGCTTGATCTTGTTGGTCTGCGGCGTCACGGTCTTACCGATCCGGCTCATGGCCGACATCGCCTCCGGGAAGGTTTCGAACACGCCCGCCGCAAGGGTGCCCATCATCGCGCCGCCGAGCAGCATGGCTTCACTCTCTTCCGGCAGCAGCATGGCGCAGCCGGTAGCGTTAGCGTGCTCCTGTACAAAGATCGGGTTCTTGGTGCCGCCGCCGCTGGCCATAATGGTGTCGATGGTATAGCCAGTTTGATTCATGGTCTCAATAATGTGCCGGGTACCGAGGGCAATCGCCTGGATAGTCGCCAGGTACTGCAGGGCCATATCCTCCGGCGTCCGGGAGAGCTTCAGACCGCTAATCACGCCGGTTAACGTCGGATTCGCGCGCGGCGAGCGGTTGCCGTGGAAGTAGGGCAGAATATGAATATCGCGGGTCAGGAAAGCGATATCCTCCGGCTCGCCGGCCATCTTGCGCAGCAGGGCGTTGAGTACTTCATAGATGGTCTGCCCCTGGGTTTTAGCCTGCGCCAGCAGGGTGTCGTAGCAGGGGTGAGACTGAATAATATGGTCGATCAGCGCCCCGGTCGCCGACTGGCCGCCTTCGTTAAGCCAGTAGTCAGGCAGCACCGCCGAGTAGTAAGGCCCCCAGACGCCGCCAATAAAGCGCGGCTGCTGGGAGATCGCCATATGGCCCGTCGAGGTACCGCCAATCAGCGCCACGCGGCGATCGAAATCCGCTACCTCACCAGAGACGCCGCTGGCTCCCAACGTGCCGAGGGTACCTGCATGGGCATCGATAATCGACACGCTCACCGCGGTGCCGGGGATCAGCCCCATCTCACTGGCGGCACGCTGCGTCAGGCCGTGGCCGAGCGGTTCGCCCATGGTTTTAACGTAGCGGCCAATTTTTTCCGCGTCGTGCTCAAGCAGATCCTCCAGCCCAATCTGGCGGAAATAGCTGCCGTCCCACTTATCTTCGTGACCCATGTAGGTCCATTTGCAGACGGTAGAGCAGAGCGAGCGTGTATCGTCATCCGTGGCGCGCCAGGTAAGAAAATCGGGTAGGTCAAAATAGTAACCCGCGTTGGCCCAGGTATTCGGCATGTGCTGCTTCAGCCACAGCAGCTTCGGGGTCTGCATCTCGGGGGAGATAATCCCGCCGACGTAGTCCAGCACCCGGTGGTGCAGCGCGTTGATGCGATCGGCCTGGGTAATGGCGCGGTGATCCATCCAGACGATAATATTCTGCTCGCTGCGCCCGGAGGGGCTAATCGTCAGCGGCTTACCCTCTTTATCCAGCACCACCAGCGAGCAGGTAGCGTCGAACCCCAGGCCTTTCACCTGAATGGGATTGATATCCGCCTGGTTAACCGCATCGCGCACCGCGTTACACACCATCTGCCAGATATTGTCGGAGGACTGCTCAACGAAATCAGCCTGCGGACGATACATTTCAATGGCCCGGCTGGCCTGACTGACCATTCTGCCGTTAAGATCAAACACGCCCGCCCGGGCGCTCCCTGTGCCTACGTCCACACCAATGAAGTAACTCGCCATAATTTGTTCTCCTGACATCAGGCTTTACGATTCTGTAATGCGATAAAGAGGATCAGTACGGCACCCCACAGCGCCATGGTCAGATAGCTACTGATCCCCAGCAGGTTAAAGCCGCTTTCCAGCATCTGCAGCACGATGAGGGCCAGCACCAGGCCGACAATGCGGCCAAATCCGCCGTCGGGGTTGATGCCGCCCAGCACCGAGGCGAGAATAGTCACCAGCAGATAGGATTCACCGTAGCCCGCCTTTGCCGAGTTGAATTTTGCCATCATCAAAATAGCGGCGGCCCAGCCGAGCAGGGCAGAGATGACATACACCGCAATCTGCACGCGGACAGTATTCACGCCGCTGTAGCGCGTGGCCTGCTCGTTGGAGCCTACCAGGTAGAGGCTGCGCCCGAGGGTGGTGTGCTCCAGCAGAACCCACAGCAGTACTGCTACCAGTAAGAAGAGCAGCAGCGCCACGGGGATGCCCACCACGGTGGCATTGCCGAGGAACTGGATTGCCGCCGGGAAGCCAGAGATCACCGTTCCGTTAGAGAGCAGAATATTGAGACCCGAGATCAGCGTCATGGTGCCGAGGGTGGCGAGGATAGGGGATACGCCCACCCAGGCGATCAGCGCCCCGTTCAGCGTGCCAATCGCCACCGCTACCGCCGCCCCGGCCAGCAGGGCCAGCGCCAGAAATAGCGGATTATCCGGATGGCTGACGATCACCGCCGCCATCACCAGCGAGCAGGCGTTAGCCCCGGCGATAATCGACAGGTTAATGCCACCGGTGAGCATGGTGATGCCCATCCCCAGCGCCAGCATGCCGAGGATTGGCAGCTGTGAGCTGATGGACTGGAAGTTAGCAACGCTAAAGAAGCGGCTGCCCAGCAGCGCCGAGAAGACCACGGCAACAACGATGATGATCACGCACTGCAGGCGGATGATGGCATCACCGGGGAAGAGTCGTGCGATTGCTTTCATCTCAAAGCTCCCTTGCGAGTTTGCGTTTTTCATTCCACGCCGTGGCGCTGATGCTGACCAGGATAATGACGCCGCTGAAGACGGTGTGCCAGTAAGAGGAGACGCTCAGCAGCGTCAGGCCGTTCTGCAGAAACGCCAGCAGCACAACCCCCAGAAGCGTGCCGGTTAAGGTACCGCGTCCGCCGCTCATGCTGGTCCCGCCCAGCACCACCGCCGCCAGCACCGTCAGCTCATAGCCGAGCAGCGAGTTGGGGGCAACGGATTGGGTGATCTGCGCCTGCACCACGGCGGCGATCCCGGCCAGAATGCCCATGTAGCCGTAGACACAGAAGTGCAGCTTCACCAGGTTAAGACCAAGACGCGATGCGGCGTCGCGGTTGCCGCCCATGGCGTAGATCTGGCGGCCAAGGCGGGTATAGTTCATCAGCACGGCGGTAAAGATAATAACCGCGGCCAGGCAGAGCAAGGGCAGGGTCAGGCCGTAGTCGTAGCCGTCGGCGGCGGTAAACGACAGCCAGTTGATGCCGTTCATAAACCAGTCCGGGAAGCCGTACAGCCAGGTACCTTTGGTGGCGTAAACCAGCAGGCCGTAGT
The DNA here is from genome assembly GCA_039594205.1 of Pseudescherichia sp. Lineage (GTDB taxonomy): Bacteria > Pseudomonadota > Gammaproteobacteria > Enterobacterales > Enterobacteriaceae > Pseudescherichia. The sequence continues at coordinate 27,376 of JBCNNW010000007.1, forward strand.
AGACGTTAAGCGTCGCGATGGTGATGATGATCGCCGGAACCCGCAGCCAGTAGACCAGGAAACCGTTGATCAGCCCGAGCAACAGCCCGACGGCCATCGCGATCGCCAGCGCGAGGGCGAAATTGCCGCCGTGACCAATCACCCAGCTTGCCATCGCATACTGGGCAATGGCCGTCATCGCGGGGAATGAGATATCAATTCCGCCGGAGATCAGCACCACAAACAGACCGCAGGCGAGGATCCCGAGAATGGCGTAGCTGGTGGCGACGTCCGTCAGGTTGCCCAGCGAGAAAAACTCGTCGGTGGTGACGCTCAGTCCAACGCCCAGCGCGACCACCAGCAGTCCAAGCCAGAACTCATGTTGCCCGATCAGGCGGGAAAGTCTGTTATTCATGGATCACCTCGACCACTTCAGCAATCTCCTGCTCAGTACAGCGATGCGGATTAAACTCTGCGACCAGCTTGCCGCGGCGCATCACCAGCACGCGGTGGCTGTTGTAATAGGCCTCCGGGATCTCATCGCAGATCATCAGCACCGCCATACCCTGTTCCGCCAGATCGCGGGCGATCTGGTAGATCCCCTCTTTGTTGGCGATATCGACCCCGACGGTGGGCGAGTCGAGGATCAGGATGCGCGGATCGGTTGCGACCCATTTCGCAATGGCAATTCGCTGAGCGTTGCCACCGGAGAGGGTTTTTACCGGCAGCTGCGGATCGGAGACCTTGATGTTCAGGTTGCGGATCAGATCGGCGACCAGCTTTTTCGCCTTGCCGTGATCCAGCATGCCGCTGCCGGTATGCAGCTTGTCATAGACCGTCACGATGGTATTGTCGTAGATCGACTGCTCCATGATCAGCCCCTGGGTGAGGCGATCCTCAGAGACGTAGCCGATCCCATGCTTAATGGCGTCATGGTTATTGCGAAGCCGGACCGGCTTGCCGTTAATGCGTATCTCTCCGCTCTCCGGGTGGGTCATACCGAACAGGCTCAGGCACAGCTCGGTTCGGCCGGCCCCCAGCAGGCCGACGATAGAGACAATCTCACCGCTGCGCAGCGACAGGTTGATGTTCTGGTATTTCCCCCGCCGGCTTAAGTTACGCAGCTCCAGCATCGGCTCCTGCTCGACAGACGGTTTTTCCGGCAGCGGGCTGTAGTGAAAACGCTGCCCGGTCATCAGGAATGCCAGCTCGTGGCTGTCGAGCTGGCTCGCCGGATAGGTACCGACCAGCTTGCCGTCGCGCATAACGCTGATGCGATCCGCTACCTCCATCACTTCATCGAGACGGTGGCTAACGAATACCACGCAGATCCCAGCGGCCTTCAGTTCGTTGACTACCCGTAGCAGGCCGTTGACCTCCTGGCGGGTGAGGGAGGCGGTTGGCTCATCCATAATCACCAGTCGGGCATCGGCGGCGATAGCGCGGCAAATCGCCACCAGCTGGCGGTCGGCAATAGAGAGTTTTTCTACCTTTTTGTCCGGATCAATGTGCACGCCGATGCGTTGCATTGCCGCCAGCGCCTGCTTCTTCATCGCGCCGCGCCGCACCCAGATATCGCCTCCCGGCAGATAGCGGTTGACGGCAATATTCTCCGCCACGCTGAAGTTGGGAAACAGGGAGAGATCCTGGTAGATGACCTGAATGCCATAGTGGGCGGAGAGCTGGGGCGTCAGGTGGTGGAACAGCTTGCCGTCGAGCTGGATCTGCGCCCCTTTTTCCGGATGATAGACGCCGGAGATCACCTTAATAATGGTGCTTTTTCCGCAGCCGTTCTGCCCTGCCAGACAGTGAACTTCGCCTTTTTGCAGCGTCAGATTCACATTATCCAGCGCCAGCACGCCCGGGAATTGCTTGCTGATATTCTCAAGAGTGATAAATGCGGTGGTGTCGGCCATGGACAATACCCCTGCGAGCGCCCGGTTGGGCGCTTAAGTCATTTAGTACGAGTGTGCCGGCCAGACGGCCGGCGTTGAGGTTCCCTGGTGTAGGCGGAGAGCCTTAGAAACCGAGCGACTGTGCGTTATCTTTAGTGACTTCGAGGATCTTGTTAAAGCGGATCACTTTCTTCTCCATGTCGACATCGGCTTTCCCTAAACCGTCAATGGTGAGATCGGACGTGACTTCTTTACCCTTCAGCAGCTGGTCGGCAACGGTCACCAGCGCATAGCCCGCATCTTTCGGATCCCACAGCAGCGCTTTTTTGATATCGCCGCGCATCAGATAAGGTGCAGCCTGGGCTGGCATAGCGATACCTACCACGGCCACTTTCTCTTTCGCACGCTTCTTCTGCACCGCCTGACCCGCACCGATAGGGCCGAGGGAGCCGAAGCCGATCACCCCTTTCATCTGCGGATAGGTTTTCATCAGGTCCAGCGTCGTGGAGTAGGATTTGTCGATGCTCTCGGCTACCGGCAGGCGTGAGGTGACCTCAAACATATCCGGGTATTTCTCTTTCTGATATTTAATGGCGTAATCGGCCCAGGCGTTATGCAGTGGCACCGTCAGGGAGCCAACGTAGATGGCATAGCCGCCTTTACCGCCCATATCTTTTGCCAGCTCATCAACGTTGGCCTGCGCATACTTCTCGCTGTCGATGGTTTCAATATCCCACTGGCCGATCTGCTGATCCGGTGACTCATGGGTGAGCACCACGATGCCTTTATCGCGAGCCTTTTTCAGCACCGGCTCCAGCACTTTAGCGTCGTTTGGCACAACGATAATGGCGTTAACGTTTTTGGCTATCAGATCCTCAATCACCTTCACCTGCTGGGCCGGATCAGGCGTTGAAGGGCCGGTCTGGTAGGCGTTAACGTCGAGCTTTTTCGCCGCCTCGTTGACGCCGGTTTCCATACGGTTAAACCACGGAATGCCGGTCACCTTGGCGACCACGGCAATTTCATACTTCTCCGCTGCAACCGACGTACCGGACACCATGCATGCAGAAATCAGGGCTGCGCTGAGCAATGCGAGTTTGAATTTCATAGTTCTACCTTTTGTAGGGGCCGAGGCATGTCACGGAGAGAAGATTAGCAATGAAGGGAAGGAGAAACGTATTGCAAAAATTTGAAGTGTGATCGGTGCACGAAAATGTAAATTTATGGATAATTTTAGGTTAAAAATAAGTTAAATATTAATAATGCCATTACGTTATAAATGGCTATTACTGTTAAAAAATGATTATTTAATAACTTGCATTTAACATTTTATTAACATTTAACTTAAGTCAGGCGTGATTTATCCTCTTTCTACCCCTTTCCACCGCGTGTGAAGTTGCAAATATGTGAACTGAATCGAGACAAGCAAATTCACGCTCTGGCAAACCGTCTCGGTGTTTAGGGTTTGCTTGCACCTACGGGGTTTTAACGCCAGACTAACGCCTCCAAAACGGGAGGGATTCATGGTTTTGCATTCTACGCGCTGGCTGGCGCTGAGCTACTTTACCTACTTTTTCAGCTACGGCATCTTTTTACCTTTCTGGAGCGTCTGGCTCAAGGGCACCGGCCTGACGCCGGAAACCATCGGCCTGCTGCTCGGGGCAGGGCTGGTCGCCCGCTTTCTCGGCAGCCTGATTATTGCCCCTCGGGTCACCGATCCCTCCCGGCTGGTGTTCGCCCTGCGCCTGCTGGCTCTGTTGACGCTGCTGTTTGCCCTGGCCTTCTGGGCCGGAAACCACGTTGGCTGGCTGATGGTTATCATCATCGGCTTTAACCTCTTCTTCTCGCCGCTGGTGCCGCTCACCGACGCGCTGGCGAATACCTGGCAAAAGCAGATCGTCATGGACTATGGCCGCGTGCGCCTGTGGGGATCGGTGGCCTTTGTGATCGGCTCGGCGCTGACCGGCAAGCTGGTGAGCCTCTTCGACTACCGGGCGATCCTGGCGATGCTTACCCTGGGGACGGTCTCTATGCTGCTGGGGATGCTGCTGCGTCCTTCGGTAATGCCTCTTGGGGAGAGCCGGGCGCAGACTGCCGCAGGATGGCCCGCATGGCGCAGCCTGATAGGTCAGAACGGACGCTTTCTTGCCTGCGTTTCGCTGCTGCAGGGGGCGCACGCTGCCTACTACGGTTTTAGCGCCATCTACTGGCAGGAGGCTGGCTACTCTGCTTCAACGGTGGGCTACCTCTGGTCGTTGGGCGTGGTTGCAGAGGTGGTTATCTTCGCACTCAGCAATCGCCTGTTCCGTCGCTGGGGCGCCCGCGATCTACTTCTGCTCTCGGCGGCGTGCGGCATAGTACGCTGGGGATTAATGGGCTGGACCACGGCGCTGCCGTGGCTGCTGCTGGTGCAGGTGCTGCACTGTGGAACTTTCACCGTCTGCCATCTGGCGGCGATGCGCTACATTGCTGCCCGTAAGGGGGGCGAGGTGATCCGCCTGCAGGCCGTCTACTCGGCGGTAGCGATGGGAGGCAGCATCGCGGTAATGACCATTTTTGCTGGCTTCCTGTACCAGCACCTGCACCAGGGGGTATTCTGGGTGATGGCGCTGGTCGCGCTGCCCGCTATTTTCATCCGGCCCGGCGTTGCCGCCCGGACTTAAGACTCCAGCATGTCGCGAATATGTCGCTGCTGCTGCTCGCTCAGGGTTATCACCGCATGGATCAGCGGGGCAGAAAAGAGCGGTAGCGGCGTCACGTAAGGCGTCACGATTAACGCCGCTTCACGGGGAGCACCCTCCTGCTGGAAAGTGGCAAGAGGCAGGTACTTGATATTCAACGGCAGCAGCGTCAGCTCGCGCAGCTGCTCCTCGATCATTCGCTCCCGCTCGGGCGCATCGTCGGTCAGCAGGACGACCTGCTTTTCGTGCAAATCGCTCTCCTGCATCAGCCACGCGCCAAAGATCACCGCCACCAGTCCCGCCTCCTCATGGGTAAAGCAGAGTTTATACTCCTCTTCAAGGCAGGTTAATGCTTCGCGGGTGGTGCGCATCAGGCGGGGGTAGAGCAGAGCGATCTCCTCCGTCAGGCTGGTGTCGATCCCGATACCAAACAGGCTGCGGTTCAGCGCCTGTGCAAGGTGAATATAGAGCTGATCGGTCAGCCCCTGCTCATCGCTAAAGTCCATACCGGAGAGGGCACGAAATCGCTCGATGGTCTTCCGGATGCCTTCCCGCAGCCGGGTATCCTGTTGGTGACTGTCGCGAATGGGGTCCGGGGTGCGCAACAGCATAAACAGCACTGCCAGGAAGAGATGCTCGCTTACGTGCGGGATCGGCACCACCCGGCGCTGCCAGTGGCGAATAATCTCTTGGGCGACCAGATACTCTGCCCGCGCTTCGGCCCAGGCCTGTTGCAAAGGCGCAAAAGCGGGCGTAAAGCCAAGCTGGTTTGCCAGCAGGCAATACTGTAAATAGAGACGCAGAAACTGAATATCCCGCTGTTCAAACTGCCGCTCAAGGCGACGGGAGCAGAGATTAATCAGAGCATGCAGGTTAGTATCGTCATACAATGTCCTGGCGATACCCTGCTGCTTAAGCGCGCTTTTTAGCGCCGGGGTAAAGTAAGCGCTAACAAAGTTAGGGCAGAGGCGGATGGCGCGCTTGAGCCAGTGAACGAGACAGAGACGCTGATCGAGCGCCGTGCCCTCAATCCGATAGCTGCCATCCTGTTGCGTGGTGATACTCAGCCGATGGTAGCGCTGGATCTCATGACCCGTGTCGGCAATATCTTGCCGGGTAACTGTGCCGTCCACATTGTTCATCTTGCCGAGCATATCTGGTGTCACCGTTTGTCCTGGCAGGGCGAGCATTAGGAGTACATGACAGCGGCGTTGTGAACTGGAGAGCACAGATGGCGGTATCGTTACGGTTGTCATCTGCTGGATTCCAGTTAGGGGTTTCGATAAGAATAGCTAAAGGATACGACGGCGAAAGCCCCGCAGACGGGCTTTCCCTCAGGAATGCCGGAGGGCGTCACAGAATTTTTCTCGTAAGGAACACATGCAAACAGTCAAACCGTACGCTGGCGCGCTGATTTTCGCGTTTTTATCGCTCCCTGCGCTGGCCCATCCCCACAGCTTTATTCGTCTGCAAACCGAGCCGGTGGTCGAGAGCGGGCAGCTGGTGGCGCTTGATATGCGCTGGACAATGGATGAGATCACTTCAGCCGATCTGCTCTATGACGCCGGTGATGCTAAGCCGGAGTCGCCGGTATGGAAAAAGCTCGCGGCGGAGGTGATGGCCAACGTGCTGGGGCAGCACTACTTTACCGAGGTCTGGCATAACGGGCAGCGGGTTAAGTTTCTTAATCGGCCCACGCACTACGGCATGTCGCGGATCGATCATCAGGCGGTGCTGGCCTTTACCCTGCCGCTGGCCACGCCGCAGCCGCTGGCCGGGCAGCGCTACACCTTTTCCACCTTCGATCCCACCTACTATGTCGATATGACTTATCAGGATAAGCGTGACGTTACGCTGCCCGCTGATCTGCAAAAAACATGTCAAATAACCGTGGATACGCCAACGCCGGGAGAGGAAACCTTAGCCTTTGCCCAGTCGCTGGATAAAGAGGATGCCCCGCCGGAGGATATGGCGCTTGGCAAGCAGTTTGCCCAGACCGTGACCCTGGAGTGCAAGGCGTGATATTGACTCATCTGAGAAGTACGTCGCGCTGGCGTGCGCTCTGGCCGTTGGCCCTGCTGCTGATCCTTGCGGTAGCGGGTGGAGTAGTGCTGTGGCACGCCTGGCCGCGGATTATGCTGGAGAGCGCGGGCTGGCAGCGGCAGGTTAACCAGCAGATGAGCAGCCTGCTGAAAGGGGTGGCGGCAGATCCGACCCGGGCGGGTGGCGCGCTGCTGCTGTTTAGCTTTCTCTATGGCGTGCTGCATGCTCTTGGGCCGGGCCACGGTAAAGTGGTGATAACCACCTGGCTTGCCACCCATCCGTCAAAGCTGAGGTCGAGTATTGGCCTGACGCTGGCCTCGTCGCTGCTACAGGGGATGGTGGCCATTGTGCTGGTGGTGGTGGTGCTGACCCTGCTCCGGTTACCCGCCCGTCAGCTGCATCTCAGCAGCTACTGGCTGGAGAGGGGGAGCTACGCCCTGGTGGGCGTGCTGGGACTGCTGCTCTGCTGGCGGGCGCTAAAAAAGCTGCGTCTGCTGCTACGCAGACCGCAGTTTAGATCCTTTACGCCGCACCATGTGCATGATGCCCACTGCGGCTGCGGTCACCAGCATCTGCCTACGCCGGAGCAATTAACCCGGGGTGATGACTGGCGCGCCCGATTGATGATTATTCTGTCGATGGGGATGCGACCCTGTTCCGGGGCAATCATGATCCTGCTGTTCAGCAAGGTGATCGGCGTATTTAGCTGGGGAGTCGCGTCGGCAATCGCGATGGCGGCAGGTACTTCGCTGACCATCTCGGCCCTGGCACTGCTGGTGCATAGCTTTCGGCAGCTGGCAGTCAGACTGAGTGATAAAAGGACCCCGGTGCTTTGGCAGCAGGTGGGTTGGTTAACGCTGGCTCTGGCCGGAGGCGTGATTCTGATGACGGCGGCGGCGGTAATGTGGTTGAGTGCGGTGCCGCCAGGAGGCGGGTTACGACCATTTTAGCCGCATAACCTGTAGGCCCGGCAAGCATTGCGCCGCCGGGCATCGCTGGGATTAACGCTTCAGCGCTTCGCTCAGCTCGTCACGCATGTTCGCCAGCATGGCTCTCACCACGCGCGGGTTACCGGCGACAATGTTACCACTCATCATGTAGTTGTGGTTACCAGTGAAGTCACACACCAGGCCACCTGCTTCACGAACCAGCAGCTCGCCTGCGGCGAAATCCCACGGCTTCAGGCCGATCTCAAAGAAACCGTCCACGCGGCCAGCGGCAACGTAGGCCAGATCCAGCGCGGCAGAGCCGGTGCGGCGGAAATCCGCGCACTCGGTGAAGAGCTTACCGACAATGTTGACGTAGGTCTTGGCGTGCTGTTTCGCCTTGAACGGGAAACCGGTCGCCAGAACGGTGCCATCCAGATCGCGAGCGATGCTGCCGCGCAGACGATAGCCGTTGAGCTGTGCGCCCTGGCCGCGGGTCGCGGTGAAGAGTTCGTTACGCATGGGATCGTAAACGACGGCAACTTCCGTACGGCCTTTAATGCGCACGGCGATAGAGACCGAGAAGTGGGGCAGGCGTTTAATAAAGTTGGTGGTGCCATCCAGTGGATCGATAACCCATTGCACATCCTGATCTTCGCCTGCGTGTTCACCGGACTCTTCGGTGATAATGGTGTGTTGCGGGTAAGATTTGCGGATAGTGTCGATAATCACGGCCTCGGCAGCTTTATCAACGTTAGTTACGAAATCATTGCTGCCTTTCTGGTTAGTTTCAACAGAGTCGGGCGTTTCGTAGTGTTTGGCAATTACATTACCCGCCTTGCGCGCTGCGCGCACGGCGATGGTCAGCATTGGATGCATCGGTATCTCTCACTGGATGTTAAAGAACGGGGGTGAAAACGGCGCAGAGTATAGCAGCGAGTTCGGAATATGTCTTTGCTTTATGCTAATATGCGCAAATATTCTTAAGACGCTGAAAAACTATGCTGCAAAATATACGAATCGTGCTGGTTGAAACCTCTCACACCGGCAACATGGGCTCCGTTGCCCGCGCCATGAAAACCATGGGCTTAACGAATCTTTGGCTGGTTAATCCGCTGGTGAAGCCGGACTCGCAGGCCATCGCCCTGGCCGCCGGGGCCAGCGACGTCATCGGTAACGCGCAGATTGTCGACACCCTCGACGACGCGCTGGCGGGCTGTAGCCTGGTAGTGGGTACCAGCGCCCGCTCCCGTACGCTGCCGTGGCCAATGCTCGATCCGCGCGAGTGCGGCCTGAAGAGCGTCAGTGAAGGGCAGCACGCCCCGGTGGCGCTGGTGTTTGGCCGCGAGCGCGTGGGCCTGACCAACGAAGAGCTGCAGAAGTGCCACTACCACGTTGCCATTGCTGCCAACCCGGAGTACAGCTCGCTGAACCTGGCGATGGCGGTACAGGTTATCGCCTATGAAGTGCGCATGGCCTGGCTGGCGGCGCAGGAAGCAGACGCTGAACCGGCAGAGGAGGAGACGCCTTATCCGCTGGTGGACGATCTGGAGCGTTTCTACGGCCACCTTGAGCAGACTCTGCTGGCAACCGGTTTTATCCGCCCCGATCATCCGGGCCAGGTGATGAACAAGCTGCGCCGGCTCTTTACCCGCGCGCGTCCGGAGAGCCAGGAGCTGAACATCCTGCGCGGGATTCTGGCATCGATTGAGCAGAAGAATAAAGAGCAATAAAACGGCACAAAACGCCTAATACCTGACTAAAACAGTCAAGTAAATAGTTGACCATTTTAGTCGGGAATGTCACACTTGCGCCTGCTATGTAACAGACCATCTATATGCCTGTTTTTATAACTATCTATATAACGACAACCCCGGGCAGGGGCGAGTTTGAGGTTAAGTAAGACATGAGACTGACATCTAAAGGGCGTTATGCCGTTACTGCAATGCTGGACGTTGCGCTCAACTCTGAATCCGGCCCGGTGCCGTTGGCTGATATCTCCGAGCGTCAGGGTATCTCCCTCTCCTATCTGGAGCAGCTCTTCTCCCGCCTGCGGAAGAATGGCCTGGTGGCCAGCGTACGCGGACCGGGCGGCGGTTACCTGTTAGGGAAAGATGCTAACAGCATCGCCGTTGGCGAAGTGATCAGCGCCGTTGATGAATCGGTAGACGCGACCCGCTGTCAGGGCAAAGGCGGCTGCCAGGGCGGCGATAAGTGCCTGACCCACGCGCTGTGGCGCGACCTGAGCGATCGTCTGACCGGCTTCCTGAACAATATCACCCTGGGTGAACTGGTCAATAACCAGGAAGTGATGGACGTTGCCGATCGCCAGCACAGCCAGGAAACACAGCGCAGCACCCGCGCGCAGGACGCCATTAACGTCAAACTGCGTGCCTGATTTACCCGTTCATACGGGTAACAGACTATAAAAAAGATTTATGAACCAGGCCGGAGCATCACGCTCCGCCACGTCGGCCGTACATCCAGCCGGTTGCCTGGTTCCTTGCATTGAAGCGATGTACGGAGTCTATAGAGCAATGAAATTACCGATCTATCTCGACTACTCCGCAACTACGCCGGTGGATCCGCGTGTTGCCGAGAAAATGATGCAGTGTCTGACCCTGGACGGAAACTTTGGTAACCCAGCTTCCCGTTCACACCGTTTTGGCTGGCATGCTGAAGAGGCGGTAGATATCGCCCGTAATCAGATTGCCGAGCTGGTTGGCGCTGACCCGCGTGAAATTGTTTTCACCTCCGGTGCAACCGAATCCGACAACCTGGCGATCAAAGGTGCTGCCAACTTCTACCAGAAAAAAGGCAAGCACATCATCACCAGCAAAACCGAACACAAAGCCGTGCTGGACACCTGTCGTCAGCTGGAGCGTGAAGGGTTTGATGTGACCTACCTCGCGCCGCAGAGCAACGGTATTATTGACCTGAAAGAGCTGGAAGCCGCCATGCGCGACGACACCATTCTGGTCTCTATCATGCATGTGAACAACGAAATCGGCGTTGTACAGGATATCGCGACCATCGGCGAACTCTGCCGTGCGCGCGGCATCATCTACCACGTTGATGCCACCCAGAGCGTGGGCAAACTGCCTATCGACCTGAGCCAGCTGAAAGTTGATCTGATGTCCTTCTCCGGCCATAAAATCTACGGTCCGAAAGGGATTGGCGCGCTGTACGTGCGTCGTAAGCCGCGTATCCGCATCGAAGCACAGATGCACGGCGGCGGTCACGAGCGCGGTATGCGTTCTGGCACCCTGCCTGTACACCAGATCGTCGGCATGGGCGAAGCCTACCGCATCGCCAAAGAGGAGATGGACACCGAGATGGCGCGCCTGCGTACGCTGCGTAACCGTCTGTGGGACGGCGTAAAAGATATGGAAGAAGTGTATCTGAACGGCGATCTTGAGCAGGGTGTACCAAACATCCTCAACGTCAGCTTCAACTACGTTGAAGGCGAGTCGCTGATCATGGCGCTGAAGGACCTTGCGGTCTCTTCCGGTTCCGCCTGTACCTCTGCAAGCCTCGAGCCATCCTACGTGCTGCGCGCGCTGGGCATGACCGACGAGCTGGCACACAGCTCTATTCGTTTCTCTTTAGGTCGTTTTACTACCGAAGAAGAGATTGACTACACCATCAATCTGGTTCGCAACTCCATTGGCCGTCTGCGCGACCTCTCTCCGCTGTGGGAGATGTTCAAGCAGGGCGTGGATCTGAACAGCATTGAATGGTCTCATCATTAATCGGTAGCGGCATCAGGAGAATTTAAAATGGCTTATAGCGAAAAAGTAATCGATCACTACGAAAACCCGCGCAACGTTGGCTCTTTCGACAACAGCGACGCCAGCGTTGGCAGCGGCATGGTGGGTGCACCAGCCTGTGGCGACGTGATGAAGCTGCAGATCAAAGTGAACAATGACGGCATCATTGAAGACGCGCGTTTTAAAACCTACGGCTGTGGCTCGGCGATTGCCTCCAGCTCACTCGTGACCGAGTGGGTGAAAGGTAAATCTCTGGACGAAGCGCAGGCGATTAAAAACACCGACATCGCCGATGAGCTGGAGCTGCCGCCGGTTAAGATCCACTGTTCTATCCTGGCGGAAGATGCAATCAAAGCGGCGATTGCGGACTACAAAAGCAAACGTGACGCGAAATAACGAGCAGAGGTTTGTATGTCGATTACCCTTAGCGACAGTGCTGCCGCGCGAGTAAATAGCTTCCTGGCCAACCGGGGTAAAGGGTTTGGCCTGCGCCTGGGGGTGAGAACCTCCGGCTGTTCGGGTATGGCCTACGTGCTGGAATTTGTTGACGCGCCTGCGGCAGAAGATACCGTCTTTGAAGACAAAGGCGTTAAGGTCGTCGTCGATGGCAAAAGCCTGCAGTTCCTGAACGGCACTCAGCTGGACTTCGTAAAAGAGGGCCTCAACGAAGGGTTTAAGTTTACTAACCCGAACGTTAAAGATGAGTGCGGCTGCGGCGAAAGCTTTCACGTTTAACCGCGCCTGAACGTTTCAACCCCACTGCTCTGCGGTGGGGTTTGCTTTAACCCGCCTAACCCCGAGACTGTTATGGATTACTTCACCCTCTTTGGGCTGCCCGCTGGCTATCATCTGGATACCCAGGCGCTGGCCACCCGCTTTCAGGATCTGCAACGTCAATACCATCCCGATCGGTTTGCCAGCGGCACCGCCGCTGAACAGCTTGCCGCCGTCCAACGCTCCGCGACCATCAACCAGGCCTGGCAGACGCTGCGCCACCCCCTGCTGCGCGCCGAGTATCTGCTCTCCCTGCACGGCTTCGATCTTGCCAGCGAGCAGCACACCGTCCGCGACACCGCCTTCCTGATGGAGCAGCTTGAGCTACGCGAAGAGCTGGATGAGATTGAGCAGGCCTGCGATACCGATCGGCTTGAGACGTTTCTGAAGCGCGTCGCCGCGATGTATACCTCGCGCCACCAGACCCTGGTCGAGCAGCTTGACGGCGAGTCGTGGAGCGATGCCGCAGAGACGGTGCGTAAACTCCGTTTTCTCGATAAACTACGCAGCACAGCAGAACAACTCGAAGAAAAGCTGCTCGATTTTTAAATTTCGGAAGCAAACATGGCCTTATTACAAATTAGTGAGCCGGGCATGAGTGCCGCGCCGCACCAGCGTCGTCTGGCGGCGGGCATTGATCTGGGTACAACACACTCTCTGGTGGCTACCGTGCGTAGCGGCCAGGCACAAACGCTGCCGGACAGCGAAGGGCGTCACCTGCTGCCGTCCGTAGTGCACTACCAGCCGCAGGGCCACCGGGTGGGCTTTGAGGCGCGCAGCAATGCGGTTAACGATCCGGCTAACACCATCAGCTCGGTCAAACGCATGATGGGCCGCTCGCTGGCGGATATCCAGGCGCGCTACCCGCATCTGCCGTATCAGCTGCAGGCGAGCGAAAACGGCCTGCCGATGATCGCCACCGCCGCGGGTCTGCTGAATCCGGTACGCATCTCTGCCGATATCCTCAAGGCGCTGGCCGCTCGCGCTACGGAAGCGCTGGCGGGTGAGCTGGACGGGGTGGTGATCACCGTCCCAGCCTACTTTGATGATGCCCAGCGTCAGGGCACCAAAGACGCCGCCCGTCTGGCAGGCCTGCACGTGCTGCGCCTGCTCAACGAGCCGACGGCAGCCGCAATTGCCTACGGTCTCGACTCCGGCCAGGAGGGCGTGATCGCCGTCTATGACCTGGGCGGCGGCACCTTTGATATCTCTATCCTGCGCCTGAGCCGTGGCGTATTTGAAGTTCTGGCAACCGGCGGCGACTCTGCGCTGGGCGGCGACGACTTCGATCACCTGCTGGCGGATCGTATCCGTGAGCTGGCTGGCATTACCGACCGCGAGGATCCGCGCCTGCAGCGCCAGCTGCTGGACGCTGCGATCGCGGCAAAAATTGCCCTTAGCGATGCCGAAAGCGTCGACATTGACGTTGCGGGCTGGCAGGGCAGCGTGACCCGCACCGAGTTCAACGATCTCATCGCTTCCCTGGTTAAGCGCACGCTGCTCTCCTGCCGTCGGGCATTGAAAGATGCGGGCGTAGAGGCTGACGAAGTGCTGGAAGTGGTCATGGTGGGCGGCTCTACCCGCGTGCCGCTGGTGCGTGAGCGCGTGGGCGAGTTCTTTGGCCGCCAGCCGCTGACCACCATCGACCCGGATAAGGTCGTTGCCATTGGTGCCGCTATTCAGGCCGATATCCTGGTCGGCAACAAGCCGGACAGCGAAATGCTGCTGCTGGACGTGATCCCGCTGTCGCTGGGTCTTGAGACCATGGGCGGACTGGTAGAGAAAGTGATCCCGCGTAACACCACCATTCCGGTGGCGCGCGCCCAGGAGTTCACTACCTTTAAAGATGGCCAGACCGCCATGTCGATCCACGTGATGCAGGGCGAGCGTGAGCTGGTCGCCGACTGCCGCTCGCTGGGGCGCTTTACCCTGCGCGGTATCCCGGCGCTGCCTGCCGGCGGGGCGCATATCCGCGTCACCTTCCAGGTGGACGCCGATGGCCTGCTGAGCGTCACCGCGATGGAGAAATCCACCGGTGTGGCCGCCTCAATTCAGGTTAAACCCTCCTATGGGCTGACCGACGGCGAAATCGCCACCATGATCCAGGATTCCATGAGTTTTGCCAGCGAAGACGTGCAAGCGCGAATGCTGGCGGAGCAGAAAGTGGAGGCCGCGCGCGTGCTGGAGAGTCTGCAAAGCGCGCTCGGCAGCGATGCCGCGCTGTTAAGCGCCGCTGAACGTCAGGTTATTGACGACGCCGCTGCACGTCTGCGTGTAGCCGCCGAGGGCAATGACGCTGACGCCATTGAACAAGCCATTAAAAATATAGACAAACAAACCCAGGAGTTTGCCGCACGCCGCATGGACCAGTCGGTTCGTAAAGCGCTGAAGGGCCACTCCGTGGACGAGGTTTAATATGCCAAAGATTGTATTTTTGCCCCATCAGGATCTCTGTCCGGATGGCGCTGTTCTGGAAGCGAATGTCGGCGAGACCATTCTTGACGTTGCCCTGCGTAACGGCATTGAGATTGAACACGCCTGCGAAAAATCCTGCGCCTGCACTACCTGCCACTGCGTCGTGCGTGAAGGCTTTGACTCGCTGGCGGAGAGCACTGAAGACGAAGACGACATGCTGGATAAAGCCTGGGGTCTGGAGCCGGAGAGCCGTCTGAGCTGTCAGGCACGCGTAACCGACGAAGACCTGGTGGTCGAGATGCCGCGTTATACTATCAACCACGCGCGGGAGCATTGATATGGGTCTCAAGTGGAGTGACAGCCGTGAAATCGGCGAGGCGCTGTATGACGCTTACCCGGATCTCGATCCAAAAACCGTGCGCTTTACCGATATGCACCAGTGGATTTGTGAACTGGACGACTTTGATGACGAACCAAACGCATCCAATGAAAAGATTCTGGAAGCGATTCTGTTAGTCTGGTTAGACGAAGCGTCATAATGCACAGCGGGCTGCCTTCGGGTAGCCCGTTTTCACATCGCAGGCTTGATCATAAGGACAGAATAATGACAACCGAAGCCATGAAAATTACCCTGACGACTCAGCCCGCTGATGCGCGCTGGGGCGAGAAAGCGGCTTATAGCATCAATAGCGAAGGCGTTGCGCTGCATCTTACCGGTGCGGACGAGCTGGGCCTGATCCAACGCGCGGCGCGTAAAATCGACGGCATGGGTATCAAGCACGTTCAGCTGGCTGGCGAGGGCTGGAACGTCGATCGCTGCTGGGCATTCTGGCAGGGATATAAAGGACCGAAAGGCAGCCGTAAAGTTGAGTGGCCGACGCTGGACGAAGCCCAGCAGAAAGAGCTGGAGAGCCGCCGCAACGTTATCGACTGGGTGCGCGACACTATTAACGCCTCTCCTGAAGAGCTGGGACCGGAGCAGCTGGCCCAGCGCGCTGTCGATCTGTTGAGCGGCGTGGGTGGGGAGAACATCTCCTACCGCATTACCAAAGGCGAAGATCTGCGCGAGCAGAACTACATGGGGATCTACACCGTTGGGCGTGGCTCCGAGCGCACGCCGGTCCTGCTGGCGCTGGACTACAACCCCACCGGCGATAAAAATGCCCCGGTCTATGCCTGCCTGGTCGGCAAAGGCGTCACCTTCGACTCCGGCGGCTATAGCATTAAGCAGACCGCGTTTATGGACTCTATGAAGTCCGATATGGGCGGCGCAGCCATGGTTACCGGCGCGCTGGCGTTTGCCATTACCCGTGGCCTGAACAAACGCGTGAAGCTCTACCTCTGCTGCGCAGATAACCTGATCAGCGGCAACGCCTTCAAGCTTGGCGACATTATTCGCTACCGCAACGGCAAAACCGTTGAGGTCATGAATACCGACGCTGAAGGCCGCCTGGTGCTGGCCGATGGCCTGATCGACGCGGTGAAGCAAAATCCAGAGCTGATTATCGATGCGGCAACGCTGACCGGCGCGGCCAAAACCGCCCTCGGTAACGACTATCACGCGCTGCTGAGTTTTGATGACACGCTGGCAAACCGCCTGCTGGCGAGCGCGAGCGCGGAGAACGAGCCGTTCTGGCGTCTGCCGCTGGCAGAGATCCACCGTAGCCAGCTGCCGTCTAACTTTGCCGAGCTGAACAATACCGCCAGCGCCGCCTTCCCGGCGGGAGCCAGCACCGCCGCCGGTTTCCTCTCCCATTTCGTTGAGAACTACCGTGAAGGCTGGCTGCATATCGACTGCTCTGCCACCTACCGCAAAGCGGCTGTGGATCAGTGGGCTGCTGGGGCAACCGGTCTGGGCGTGCGTACCATCGCTAACCTGTTAACAGCAAAATAATTGCTACGCCCGGCGGCGCTGCGCTTGCACAGGCCTGGCTGTTACGTAGGCCGGGTAAGCGCAGCGCCACCCGGCATGTGTGAATGACTCATTTTATGTCTGAAACGAAAAACGAATTAGAGACCCTGCTTGAGCAGGCGGCGACCGAGCCGGGTCACCGTCCTGCGTTCTTCCGCACGCTGATGGCCTCCACCGTCTGGGTTCCCGGTACGGCGGCAGAGGGCCAGACGGTGGTTGAAGATAGCGCCCTGGATATTCAGCACTGGGAGAAAGACGACGGCACCTCGGTGATCCCCTTTTTCACCTCCCTGGAGGCTTTACAGCAGGCGGTTGAGGATGAGCAGGCATTCGTAGTAATGCCGGTGCGTACCCTGTTTGAGATGACCCTCGGCGAGACGCTGTTCCTCAATGCGAAATTGCCAACTGGTAAAGAGTTTACGCCGAGTGAAATTAGCCACCTGGTGGGCAAAGAGGAGGGCAACGCTCTCAGCCAGCAGAAGGTGATAGAGGGCGGCAGCACGCTGCTGCTCTCCGAGGTGGCCGAGCCGCCTGCGCAGATGGTTGACTCGTTGACGACGCTGTTTAAAACCATGAAAACGGTCAAGCGGGCGTTTCTCTGCTCTATCAAAGAGGAGGCTGACGCCCAGCCGAATCTACTGATCGGCATTGAAGTTGAGGCCGACAGCGATATCGACATGATAATCCAGTCAGCTGGCAGCGTTGCCACCGACACGTTGCCGGGCGATGAGCCTGTCGACATCTGCCTTGTTGCCGAAGGCGAGAAGGGCATCAGCCACTTTATGCTGGCGCACATTCCCCCCTTCTACGAGCGGCGCTGGGGCAGCTTCCTGCGCGACTTTAAGCAGCGTATTATCTAGACCCTCTGACGGGGTGAGCGTTCACCCCGTCGCTTCCAGCAGCAGCAAATCCATCAGCAGCACCAGGTTAGACTCGAACGAGGTTACTCCTGCGGCTTCGGCAGCAAAATGCACCGCCTCGTCATACAGCCCGAAATGGAGATCCGCCATGCCCGCCAGGGTATTGGCCGAAGCACGGGTAAAGGCCACGATGGTCATGCCAACGTTTTTCGCTATTCGCGCTTTATCCAGCACCTGCTCCGTCTCACCGCTGCGGGAGACGGCAATAAACACCTCATAGCGGGCGGCGTTGCTGAGAAAAATATTGCGGCTGTCTCCCGGCCCGGAGATAAACGCCGTCTTGCCCAGCACCTGTAGCTTCTTGGTGAGATACTCCGCAAAGAGATAGGAGAAGCCCGCCCCGTAGAGAAAAAAGCTCTCTTTGTCACGCAGCAGAGCAGCGAAACAACGGCGCTTCTCCTCCGTCGCCCAGCGAAAGGTCTGCTGGTAGTTAGCGATAAACTGATTAAACCGCAGCGAGAGATCGGCGGTTTCATCCGCCGGGACCGCGATGTGTGGCGTATCGGCGAGCAGCTGCTTGCAGTACCAGATCAGCTCGCTGTAGCCGCTAAAACCCAGCTTCTGACACAGGCGCATAATGGTGGCGGTAGAGACAAAGGTCTCCTGAGCCAGCTCGCGCACGGTGATGTTGCCCACCAGCAGCGGGTGGGCGGTGAGATGGGCCAGCACGCGATACTCCGCGCGGGTCAGCGACTCGCCGCGCGACAGCAACGGCGCAAGGCGGTTGTCCATGCTCAGGAGGGTTCAACGGGCAGATCGTCCCGCGCGCCCCACTCACTCCATGAGCCGTCGTAGAGCGTAACGCCCTCGACGCCCAGCGTCTCCAGCGCCAGCGCCACCACGGCAGCGGTAACCCCGGAGCCGCAGCTCACCACAATTGGCTTGTTGAGATCGACACCCTGACGGCCAAACACAGCGCTCAGCTCGTCGGTGGTCTTTAACTCGCCCTCAAACACCAGATCGCCCCACGGCACGTTCAGCGCCCCAGGGATATGACCGCGCTTCAGCCCCGGACGCGGCTCATCCGCTTCGGCATTGAAACGTGGGGCAGGACGGGCATCTACCAGTTGAGCGGTTTTCTCATGGCTAATCAGCAGCACGTCAGTGAGGCGCTTCACGCGGTCGGCGTCAAAGTGAGCTTCAAACTCAGCTTCGGGCAGCGTCACGTCACCCTGCTGAAGCGGCAGCTCGTCGCGCTGCCAGCCTGCCAGGCCACCCGCCAGAATCGATACCTGCTCCACGCCAAAGGTTTTAAGCATCCACCACGCCCGGGGCGCAGAGTAGAGGTTACCTTCATCGTAAATCACCAGGTGCTTGTCGCTGCTGATGCCTAGCTCACGCATGGCAACGGCGAAGGCCTCCGGGCGCGGCAGCATGTGGGGCAGGGAAGAGGTATGGTCAGAGAGGGCTTCAATATCGAAAAAGACCGCGCCCGGAAGGTGTCCGGCGCGGTACTCGGCGCGCATATCCCTGTGCTCCTGGCCAACCGGTGCCATGCGCGCATCAATAATCTGTACGTCAGGCGAGTCGCCGTGTTCAATTAGCCAGTCGGCAGCAACGAAAAATGAGGTAGTCATAGCAGGTGGGCCTCCTTTAATGTGTTGATTAAAGGATTGTCGGTGTTTTTTCTCACACCGACAAGTTTACCCTCGCAACGCCGCGAGCAGGCTTCAGAAATTTATATGGATTCTCCATCCTGCCAGGCTTTTTGCAGCTGCGGCCAGTAGTCACGGTTGGCCTCGATCATATCGTCGAGGATCGCTTTCGCATGCTGCATCGTGGGCACAGTACGGTTCAGCGTAAAGGCCTGAAGGGCTTTCTCATAGCTACCCTCAATGGTTGCCTCCACCAGCAGTTGCTCAGAGGCCAGCTGCTGCATCAGCAGGGTCTGGTGGAACAGCGGCACCGCGCCCATGCGTACCGGCTCAGGCCCGTTGGCGGTAATGTAGGCTGGCACCTCGACCATGGCGTCATAGGGCAGGTTAGCGATTGCTCCCTTGTTTTCGACAATCACCAGATGGCGCTGGCGCAGGTCGAAGGCCAGCGAGCAGGCGACATCGACGATAAACGCTCCGTGGACGCCAACGTGGAAAGCATCCGGCAGGATCCCGGTGCGCTGGTACTCTTCGGCGGCGGCAAACAGTTTCTTTTCGCGGCCGTTCATCACCTCGTTGGCGCGAGTCAGGTGCGGATCCTGATGCTCAACGATCTGGTTCGGCATCAGGTAATATTGCAAATAGGGGTTCGGCAGATAGTCCGGGAAGTGATCCATGATCGGCTTAATGTTGCGCCAGGTCTTCACCCATGAGGGATCGGCGTGCTGCGGATCGGTCTTCGAGGCGTCCTCGGTCAGCAGACCAAACTGCGCCACGTGACGACGCACCTCAGGCAGGCGATCTTCACCATCCACCAGGATACGGGTAAACCAGCCGAAGTGGTTCAGGCCAAAGTAGTCCACCTGTAATTTGTGACGGTCCACCCCCAGGATGGCGCCGATGTTACGCATTGCCGCTACCGGCATATCACAGATATTCAGCACCCGCGCGTCAGGACGCAGGCGACGTACCCCTTCAGCCACAATCGCTGCCGGGTTGGAGTAATTCACGATCCATGCCTTTTTATCCGCATACTGCTCTACCAGGTCGATAAGCTCGACCATCGGCAGGATGGTGCGCAGACCATAAGCCAGGCCGCCTGGCCCGCAGGTCTCCTGGCCTACTACGCCATGGCGCAGGGGGATCTTCTCATCCTGCTCGCGCATTTTGTACTGGCCGACGCGCATCTGGGCAAAGATAAAGTGTGCCCCGCTGAAGGCGGTTTCGGCATCGCTGGTGACGGTAAATTTAATCGTATCGCTGTGGTCGCGGATCACCTTCTCTACCACCGGGGCCAGCGTACGCTGGCGTGCCTCATCGATATCATAGAGGCGGATCTCCGCCAGCGGAAAATCCTCCAGCCGCACCATCAGGCTTTTGACGATGCCCGGCGTATAGGTGCTGCCGCCGCCGGCGATGGAGAGAATAAATGGGGGGGTAAGCATGTGTGCCTCCTTCAAAGAAACGCCTCAACGGCCTCTCGCATTTTTTTGACGTGCAGCCCGTAGACCACCTGAACGTTATTGCCTTGTTTAATCACCCCCTTCGCGCCGGTGGCTTTCAGGCGTGGCTCGTCGATAATTGCCACGTCTTTCACCGTTACGCGCAGGCGGGTATAGCAGTTATCCACCACCTCAACGTTGTCGCGCCCGCCCAGCCCGGCGACAATCGCCTCGCCCAGGCCGTCGTTGCTACCCTTCGCCTGATACTCCTGCTTGCTGTAGAGGCGAGTCTCCTGATCCTCCTCCTCGCGACCCGGCGTCTTCATATTGAAGCGCAGGATCAGGAAGCGGAAGATGACAAAGTAGAGGGCGAACATAATCAGGCCGACCACGATATACATCGGCCAGTTTGATTTTTCGGTGCCGAGCGGCAGGTTATAGATAATGAAATCAACAATGCCGTTCGCTCCGATGGCGTGAACCCCGAGCAGGTAGAAGAGCATCATGCCAATGCCGGTCAGCACCGCGTGAACCACAAACAGCAGCGGGGCGACGAAGAGGAATGAAAACTCAATCGGCTCGGTGACGCCTACCAACAGAGAGGTGAGCGCCGCGGGGATCAGAATCGCCTTGGCCGCCGCTTTGCGCTCGGGTTTCGCGGTCATGTACATCGCCAGCGCGGCGGCGGGCAGACCAAACATTTTGCTGATGCCGCGCGCATCCCATACCACGGTGCTGCTCAGCTGGTGCACCGAGGGGCAGGCCATCTCGGCGAAGTAGATATTGCGCGCACCCTGATAGGTCTGGCCGCAGACGTCCGCCGTGCCCCCCAGCTCGGTATAGAGGAACGGGGTATAGACCAGGTGATGCAGGCCGGTGGGGACCAGAATGCGCTCCAGAAAACCGTAGACGGCCACGCCAAACGGCCCCGCGCCCTTAATCGCCAGCGCGGCGGTGCTGATGCCCTGCTGGGCGAACGGCCACAGCTCGCTCATGATCACGCCGAGCAGCATGGAGACCGGCAGCATAATGATGGCCACGAAGCAGTGACCGGAGTAGACCGCCATCGCACCGGAGAACTGCACCCCGGAGTATTTGTTATAGAGGTAGCCCGAGAGCGCGCCGGTGAGGATCCCGGCAAAGACGCCCATCTCCAGCACCTGAACGCCCAGCACCATACTCTGACCGGCAGCCTTCATCCGATCCGCTGCTGCCAGCTCGCCCTGCAAACTCAGGGTGACGTTCATGGCGTTGATAAAAACGACGAAGGTAACCAGCCCGATTAGCGCCGCATAACCCTTGTCACGGGCTGCCAGACCCACAGGGATCCCCACGGCGAAGACCAGCGCCAGGTTGACCAGCACCGACACGGCCGATTTCGCCATCAGCTGGCCGAGGCTTTGAATAAAGGGGTGGCCGAGGAAGGGCAGATACTCCGCCACATTGCCGTTGCCCAGCAAATTACCAAAGGCAATGAACAGGCCGACGATGGGTAAAATCAGCACCGGACCATAAAGGGACTTACCAAAATTTTGTAGGGCATTAACGGCTCTTTTCATCGTCGTCTCTCATTATGAACCGCGCACCAGGGTGCGATAACAGAGTAACGTTAGCAGTGCCAGGCGGTTTCATGCCAGCTATCTTCTTGTTTTAAAGACAAATGACGGCCAACGTAACATGTAACGTTATGGGCTGTGATCGACGTAACAGTTGTGCCTGCCGTCTGGCAAAGATTGCGAGCCGCTTTCCAAAGTTTTCATTCTCTTTTGGCTGGTGCAAAAACTGGCGCATACTATGGCTGACTCTCGATCAACGGCAGGGATAAAGGAATGAAACCGTTACGTTTTACTGCGCTTGCGATGGCGCTGGTTGCCACCTCTTTTTTAGCGGGCTGTGATAACAGCGGCGCGCCCCAGGCGGCGGTCACCAAAGCCGCAGATGCTGACCCAAAACCGGTGGCTAAAGTTGATAGCGCCCAGCGGGAGAAGCTTGCGGCCCAGAGCGCAGGTAAATCCCTGACGTTGCAGGATGCTTCAGAGGTGCAGCTTGATGGCGCAGCCACCCTGGTGCTGGCCTTCAATATTCCTCTCGATCCCGATCAGGACTTCTCCAGTACGGTACATCTTGTCGATAAGAAGAGCGGCAAGCTGGACGGGGCCTGGGAGCTGGCACCAAACCTGAAAGAGCTGCGCTTCCGTCATCTGGAGCCGAACCGGGAGCTGATCGTCTCCGTCGATAGCGGACTGGTGGCGCTGAATAAGGCCACCTTCGGCAGCAGCTTTGAAAAAACCATCACCACCCGCGACGTGGAGCCAAGCGTCGGCTTTGCCAGCCGTGGCTCCCTGCTGCCGGGCAAGGTAGTTGATGGGCTGCCGGTGATGGCGCTCAACGTCAACAACGTCGACGTTAACTTCTATCGCGTGAAGCCCGAGTCGCTGACATCCTTTGTCAGCCAGTGGGAGTACCGCAACTCGCTGACTAACTGGGAGTCCGATACGCTGCTGAAGATGGCAGATCTGGTCTATACCGGGCGTTTCGATCTTAACCCGGCGCGGAATACCCGCGAAAAGCTGCTTCTGCCGCTGGCCGAAATCAAACCGCTCCAGCAGGCGGGGGTCTATATCGCCGTCATGAACCAGGCTGGCCACTACAGCTACAGCAATGCCGCTACCCTGTTTACCCTGAGCAATATCGGCCTGTCGGTGCATCGCTACCACAATCAGCTGGATGTCTTTACCCAGGGCCTTGAGAACGGCGCGGCGGGCGAGGGCGTTGAGGTCACGCTGCTCAATGAGAAGGGGCAGACTCTTGCCCAGGCCACCAGCGACGCTAAGGGCCATGCGGTATTGAACACCAACAAAGAGGCCGCCCTGCTGCTGGCGCGCAAAAATGGTGAAACCACGCTGCTCGATCTCACCCTACCGGCGCTGGATCTGGCCGAGTTCGCCATTGCCGGGGAGCCGGGCTACAGCAAGCAGCTGTTTATGTTTGGCCCACGCGATCTCTATCGCCCCGGCGAAACGGTGATCCTCAACGCCCTGCTGCGCGATCGGGACGGCAAGCCGCTTCCCGCCCAGCCGGTGAAGCTGGAGGTGGTTAAGCCGGACGGCCAGGTGGTGCGCACGGTGGTCAGCCAGCCGCAGGAGGATGGCCTCTATCAATTTACCTATACGCTGGACGGCGCTGCGCCAACCGGCATGTGGCACGTTCGCGCCAATACTGGCGATAACCAGTCCCCGCAGTGGCGCTTCCAGGTGGAAGACTTTATGCCGGAGCGCATGGCGCTCAACCTGACTGCGCAAAAAGCGCCGCTGGCGATGGCCGACAGCGTCAGCTTCGACGTCACGGGGCGCTACCTCTACGGCGCACCTGCCAACGGCAATACGCTACAGGGGCAGCTGTTCCTGCGCCCGCTACGGGAAGCCGTCGCCGCCCTGCCGGGCTTCCAGTTCGGCAATATTGCCGAGGAGAATCTCTCTCGCAGCCTTGATGAGGTCCAGGTAACGCTGGACGAGAAAGGCCACGGCGAGGTGACCACTGAAAGCCAGTGGCAGGAGGCCCATTCGCCGTTGCAGCTGATCCTTCAGGCCAGCCTGCTGGAGTCCGGCGGTCGTCCGGTGACCCGTCGCGCCGAGCAGGCCATCTGGCCCGCCGCCGCGCTGCCGGGCATTCGTCCGCAGTTTGCGGCTAAATCAGTCTATGACTACCGCACCGATACCACCGTTGACCGACCTACGGTTGACGAGAACGGTCAGGCCGGGTTTGACATTGTCTACGTTGATGCCAACGGTGTAAAAAAAGCGGTAAACGATCTGCAGGTGCGGCTGATCCGCGAGCGTCGCGACTACTACTGGAACTGGTCCGAGAGCGACGGCTGGCAGTCTCAGTTCGATCAAAAGGATCTGGTGGAGGGCGAGCAGTCGCTCAATCTGGCAGCGGATGAGACCGGCAAGGTCAGCTTCCCGGTAGAGTGGGGCTCCTACCGCCTTGAGGTGAAAGCGCCAGATGAAACCGTCAGCAGCGTGCGCTTCTGGGCAGGCTATAGCTGGCAGGATAATAACGAGGGGGCGGATGCGGCGCGCCCTGACCGCGTCACTCTGAAGCTCGACAAACCCGCCTATCGTCCCGGAGATACTATCCAGCTGCATATTGCCGCTCCTGCTGCCGGTAAGGGCTATGCAATGGTCGAGTCCAGCGATGGTCCGCTGTGGTGGCAGGAGATCGACGTTCCGGCCGAGGGGCTAGATCTGGCTATCCCGGTGGATAAAGCCTGGCAGCGCCACGATCTCTACCTCAGCACGCTGGTGGTGCGTCCCGGCGATAAGTCCCGCGCCGCCACGCCGAAGCGCGCGGTGGGCCTGCTGCACCTGCCGCTCGGTGATGAGGGTCGCCGTCTGGCGATAAGCCTTGACGGTCCGCAGAAGATGCGGCCTGACCAGACGCTGACCGTTAAGGTCAAGGCCAGCGTAAATGCAGGCGAGATGCCGAAAAAGGTAAACGTGTTGCTCTCAGCGGTCGACAGCGGCGTGCTCAATATTACCGACTACGTCACGCCGGATCCGTGGAAATCCTTCTTTGGTCAGAAGCGCTACGGGGCCGACATCTATGATATCTATGGCCAGGTGATTGAAGGCCAGGGCCGGGCAGCCACGTTGCGCTTTGGTGGTGACGGCGACGAGCTGAACCGGGGCGGGAAGCCGCCGGTGAATCACGTCAATATCATCGCCCAGCAGGCCCAGCCGGTGACGCTGGATGAGCACGGTGAAGGGACGGTGACGTTACCGATCGGTGATTTCAACGGCGAGCTGCGGGTAATGGCCCAGGCCTGGAGCGAGGATGAGTTCGGCAGCGCTGAAAGCAAGGTGGTGGTAGCCGCGCCGCTGATCGCCGAGCTGAATACGCCGCGCTTCCTTGCCAGCGGCGACAGTACCCGGCTGGCGTTGGATATCACCAACCTGACCGACAGCCCGCAAACCCTGAACGTTGCGCTCTCTGCCAGCGGTCTGGTGGAGCTGCAAAGTCAGCAGCCCACTCCAGTGAGCCTTGCCCCTCAGGCGCGGACCACAATCTTTATACCCATCACCGCCCGGGATGGCTTTGGCGACGGCGAAATCAGCGCTCAGATTAACGGCCTGACGCTGCCTGGCGAAACCTTCGCTCCGCAGCACAAGCAGTGGAAGATCGGCGTGCGTCCCGCCTGGCCTGCACAAACGGTCAATGCCGGAACGATGCTGGCTCCAGGCCAGAGCTGGACCGCGCCTGCCGATCTGCTGGCAGGGTTCGCGCCCGCCACGCTGCAGGGGCAGCTGCTGCTGAGCGGCAAGCCACCGTTAAACCTGGCACGCTACATCCGCGAACTGAAAGCCTACCCTTACGGCTGCCTGGAGCAGACTGCCAGCGGTCTTTTCCCGTCGCTCTATATCAATGCCGCGCAGCTCAAATCACTGGGCATTGTGGGTGACAGCGATGAGAAACGTCGCGCCGCGGTGGATACAGGTATTTCGCGTCTGCTGCAGATGCAGCGCGACGACGGCGGGTTTGCACTCTGGGATAAGGGGGGACCAGAGGAGTACTGGCTTACTGCCTACGCTACCGACTTCCTGGTCCGCGCCGGTCAGCAGGGCTACAGCGTGCCCGCCGAAGCGCTGACCCAGGCCAACAATCGTCTGCTGCGCTATCTGCAGGACCCGGGCATGATGGCGATCCGCTACAGCGACAACGACAAGGCGAGTAAGTTTGCCGTGCAGGCCTACGCCGGGCTGGTGCTGGCTCAGCAGCAGAAAGCGCCGCTCGGCGCGCTGCGTGAGATCTGGCAGCGCCATGACCAGGCGGCGTCAGGGCTGCCTCTGGTGCAGGTAGGCATTGCTCTGAAACTGATGGGCGACGGTGAGCGAGGCGATCAGGCCGTGGAGCTGGGGTTAAAAACGCCGCGTCAGGATGATACTCGCTGGCTGGCAGACTACGGCAGCGCTCTTCGTGATAACGCCCTGATGCTCTCTCTGTTGCAGGAGAACAACCTGCTGCCAAACGAGCAAAGCCGTCTGCTGCATACGCTCTCCGCGCAGGCATTCGGTCAGCGCTGGCTCTCGACCCAGGAGAGCAACGCACTCTTCCTCGCAGGCAGAACCCTGGCGGCAAGCCCGGGTAACTGGCAGGCCCAGACCTCCCTCGCAGGGGAGGTGCTCAGCGGCGATCGCGCCCGTACGCTGCCGCTGACGGCGGATACGCTCGCGGCGCTGCAGGTAACCAACACTGGCAGCGCACCGCTCTGGCTGCGTCTCGATACCAGCGGCTATGCGCAGTATGCGCCATCGCCGTCATCGAACGTATTGCACATCGAACGGCAGATCCTCGGCACCGACGGCAAGAGCAAATCGTTGTCGGCGCTGAAGAGCGGCGAGCTGGTGCTGGTCTGGCTGGAGGTGAAGGCCAGCCAGAGCGTGCCGGATGCGCTGGTAGTCGATCTGCTGCCTGCCGGACTGGAGCTGGAGAACCAGAACCTGGCCAGCAGCAGCGCCAGCCTGCAGGAGAGCGCCAGCGAGGTGCAGAACCTGCTTAACCAGATGCAGCAGGCGGATATCCAGCATATGGAGTTCCGGGACGATCGCTTTGTGGCAGCGGTAGCGGTAAACGAGGGGCAGCCGGTGACGCTGGTCTATCTGGCCCGCGCCGTTACACCGGGCAGCTACCAGGTACCGATGCCGCAGGTCGAGTCGATGTACGTACCCCAGTGGCGGGCAACGGGCGAAGCAAGCGGCCCGCTGATTGTCCGGCCATAGCGTGAAACGTGGTCGTACAGGGCGCTCCCGCTGGCTGCTGCTGCCGGGGGCGCTGGTTGCTCTGCTTATTGCGCTGCTGCTTGCAGACCGGATCTGGCCGCTGCCTCTCGCCGAGGTCAACCCGGCGCGGGTGGTGGTGGCTGAAGATGGCACGCCGCTGTGGCGTTTTGCCGACGCCGACGGCATCTGGCGCTATCCGGTAACCATTGAAGAGGTGTCGCCGCGCTATTTGCAGGCGCTGATCCAGTATGAGGATCGCTGGTTCTGGTCCCATCCTGGGGTTAATCCGCTGGCGATCGCCCGCGCCGCCTGGCAGGATCTGCGCTCGGCCCGGGTGGTCTCTGGCGGCAGCACCCTGACCATGCAGGTTGCACGACTGCTCGATCCCCATCCGCGGACCTTCGGCGGCAAGGTGCGCCAGCTGTGGCGCGCGATGCAGCTGGAGTGGCATCTCTCCAAGCGCGAGATCCTGACCCTCTACCTCAATCGCGCCCCCTTTGGCGGCACCCTGCAGGGTGTCGGTGCGGCCAGCTGGGCCTACCTTGGTAAGTCTCCGGCGCAGCTGAGCTATGCCGAGGCCGCGCTACTGGCGGTGCTGCCTCAGGCGCCGAGCCGCCTGCGCCCGGACCGCTGGCCCGAGCGGGCGCAGGCGGCGCGGGACAAGGTGCTGGAGCGCATGGCATCGCAGCAGGTCTGGTCAGCGCAGCAGGTGCGCGAGTCCCGCGAGGAGCCGGTCTGGCTTTCACCCCGGCAGATGCCGCAGCTTGCCCCGCTCTTTGCCCGGCGTGTGGCGGGGCGGGATAAGCAGAGTAAAATTATCACTACCCTCGACGCCTCGCTGCAACGCCAGCTGGAGGCGCTGGCCCTTAACGTTAAACCGCAGCTGCCGCCGCGCAGCTCGCTGGCGATGATCGTTGTCGATCACACCACCATGAAGGTGCGCGGCTGGGTTGGCTCGGTGGATATCAACGACGACACCCGCTTCAGCCATGTGGATATGGTCACCGCCGTGCGATCCCCTGGATCTGTGCTCAAGCCCTTTGTCTATGGGCTGGCGATGGACGAGGGACTGATCCATCCGGCATCGCTGTTACAGGATGTCCCCCGGCTGGCGGAGGATTACCGTCCCGGCAACTTTGACAGCGGCTTTCACGGTCCGGTTAGCATGAGCGAGGCGCTGGTCCGTTCGCTTAATCTGCCTGCGGTGCAGGTGCTGGAGGCCTATGGCCCGAAGCGGTTCGCCGCCCGGCTGCGCAACGCCGGGCTACCGCTGACCCTGCCCGCGGGAGCCGAACCGAACCTGTCGCTGATCCTCGGCGGGGCAGGCGCGACGCTGGCCGATATCACCGCCGCCTACAGCGCCTTTGCCCGCCACGGCAAGGCCGGGTACTTACGTATGCAGCCGAACGATCCGCTGGTGGAGCGGCCGCTGATGTCGCCGGGGGCGGCGTGGATTATTCGCCGCATACTTGCCTCTCAGGCACAGCCGCTTCCCGATACAGATCTAGGTCAGGTGGTCCCTCTGGCGTGGAAAACTGGCACCAGCTATGGCTATCGCGATGCATGGGCGGTAGGGATCAACGCCCGCTACGTGATCGGCATCTGGACCGGGCGACCCGACGGTACGCCGGTTGCCGGACAGTTTGGCTTTGCCAGCGCCGTACCGCTGCTTAACCAGGTCAACACGATGTTACAGGCCCGCTCGGCGCTGGAGGTTGCCCGCCAGCCGCGCGATCCGCGTCCGGAGTCAGTTAGCCGCGGCGTTATCTGCTGGCCCGGCGGTCAGAGCCTGCCTGACGGGGATAGCAACTGCCGCCGCCGTCTCGCCACCTGGCTACTGGACAAGAGCGAGCCGCCGACGCTTTTGCTGCCGCAGCAGGAGGGGATCCGCGGGATCCGCTTCCCGGTCTGGCTCAATGCCCAGGGGCAGCGCGTGGCGGCGGACTGCCCGGAGGCCACGGAGCAGACTTTGGTGGTTTGGCCTTTGCCGCTGGAGCCGTGGCTCCCCGCCAGCGAGCGCCGGACGGCGCGCTTGCCTGCGCCTTCGGCTGCCTGTCCACCGCGTCAGCAGGAGTATCCGCCCCCGCTGCTGCTCACTGGCATAAGGGAGGGGGCAGTGGTGAAGCGGCTACCCGGCGAGGCGTACGTCTCTCTGCCATTACAGGCAACGGGAGGGGAGGGGGCGCGCTGGTGGTTTATCAACGGCGAGCCGTTAGACAACCATGGGCGAGCGTTAAGCCTGCGCCTTGAGAAGCAAGGTGAGTATCAGCTGGTGGTAATGGATGGCGTTGGGCAGACCGCGACGGTACTTTTTCGGGTGCTGTAGCGCCAGTTTGTGCCGGAAGGTTGCTAAAACTCATCTTATTTTAAAAAAATGTTATCTTCATCCATAGGCAAGGGTGGCGTAGCTCTCTATAATTCGCGCCAGGTCATACGGGTGTATGCACGACAACAAATACATTACAGAGGTTATCATGGCAATTGAACGTACTTTTTCCATCATCAAGCCGAACGCGGTGGCAAAAAACGTTATTGGCAGCATCTTTTCCCGCTTTGAATCCGCTGGGTTCAAAATCGTTGGTACCAAAATGCTGCATCTGACCGTTGAGCAGGCTCGCGGTTTCTATGCTGAGCACGAAGGTCGCCCGTTCTTTGACGGTCTGGTTGAGTTCATGACCTCTGGCCCGATCGTGGTATCCGTACTGGAAGGCGAAAATGCCGTACAGCGTCACCGCGATCTGCTGGGCGCGACCAACCCGGACAACGCACTGGCCGGCACCCTGCGCGCCGACTACGCTGACAGCTTCACTGAGAACGGCACTCACGGCTCTGACTCCGTTGAGTCTGCCGCGCGTGAAATCGCCTTCTTCTTCGCCGAAGGCGAAGTGTGCGCCCGTACGCGTTAATAATTTCGTAAATGCCGCGTGCAAACGTGGCATCCCTGCGCCAGACTTTGTACAATGCAACGCCCCGGATGAGCAAACTGCTTTCCGGGGCGTTTCTTTTCAACCCTCCATGGGCCATAACGTGTAACAACGAGGCCGGAAAAAATTATGTCTGAATTAGTCAATACCACCGAAGTCGTCATTCCTGCGGTTCCAAATAAAAATGGAAAAATCAACCTGTTGGATCTGAACCGCCAGCAGATGCGCGAATTCTTTAAAGAGATGGGCGAGAAGCCGTTCCGCGCCGATCAGGTTATGAAGTGGATGTATCACTACTGCAGCGATAACTTTGATGATATGACCGATATCAACAAGGTGCTGCGTAACAAGCTCAAAGAGGTCGCGGAGATCCGCGCCCCGGAAGTTGTTGAAGAGCAGCGCTCTACCGACGGCACCATTAAATGGGCGATCGCGGTGGGCGACCAGCGCGTTGAGACGGTCTATATCCCGGAAGAGGATCGCGCTACGCTGTGCGTCTCCTCCCAGGTCGGCTGCGCCCTGGAGTGTAAATTCTGCTCCACCGCTCAGCAGGGCTTTAACCGTAACCTGCGGGTGTCGGAGATCATCGGCCAGGTGTGGCGCGCGGCGAAAATCGTTGGCGCAGCCAAAGTTACCGGCACGCGTCCGATCACCAACGTGGTGATGATGGGCATGGGCGAGCCGCTGCTCAACCTGAACAACGTCGTTCCGGCGATGGAGATTATGCTGGATGATTTCGGCTTTGGCCTCTCCAAGCGCCGTGTGACGCTGTCGACCTCTGGCGTCGTGCCTGCCCTCGATAAGCTGGGCGACATGATTGACGTGGCGCTGGCTATTTCGCTCCACGCGCCGACGGACGAAATTCGTGACGAAATTGTACCGATCAACAAAAAGTACAATATCGAAACCTTCCTTGATGCCGTGCGCCGCTACATTAGCAAATCTAACGCTAACCAGGGCCGCGTCACCATCGAGTACGTTATGCTGGATCACGTCAATGACGGTACCGAGCATGCGCATCAGCTGGCAGAAGTGCTGAAGGACACCCCATGCAAGATCAATTTGATCCCATGGAACCCCTTCCCTGGCGCGCCGTATGGTCGTAGCTCAAATAGCCGTATCGATCGCTTCTCCAAAGTGCTGATGGAGTATGGCTTTACCACTATCGTGCGTAAAACCCGCGGTGATGATATCGATGCAGCCTGCGGCCAGCTGGCGGGCGAGGTGATCGACCGTACCAAGCGCACCCTGCGCAAGCGTATGCAGGGCGAGCCAATTTCGGTTAAAGCTGTCTAATTATGCTTTCTGCACGGTCCTGAACCGGGATCGTGCAGCATAATCGCGTGGCGTAACTTACTCAAATATACAGTTTCGATAAATAATTACGGTGCGTTTCCGTCGTGATTGAGGCAGTATGTAACGATGGAACAACAGTTTAGCCCGCGGGATAAAAGCTGTTCTGTTATCCCCGGCCTGACAGCTTTATACTGTCGGTCTAAGGTTAACTGACCCAGAAGTTTCGCGGTGCGGGTGGGCATTGTGACTTACCGGCACCTGATTTTACATTTCACGTACCAGCAGCTGTAGCGAATGAATACTGAAGCCACTCAAGACCTAAATGCAACACAAACCACTGGCGTCCGCCTGCGCAACGCCCGCGAGCAGCTTGGGCTAAGCCAACAAGCGGTCGCTGAACGCCTGTGCCTCAAGGTTTCCACCGTTCGCGATATTGAAGAAGACAAAGCGCCTGCCGAACTGGCTTCCACCTTCCTGCGGGGCTATATTCGCTCCTATGCACGCCTCGTGCACATTCCGGAAGAAGAGCTGCTGCCAATGATGGAAAAACAGGCACCGGTCAGAGCGGCAAAGGTCGCCCCGATGCACTCTTTTTCCCTTGGCAAACGCCGTAAGAAGCGCGACGGCTGGCTGTCGAGCATCACCTGGCTGATTGTCTTTGTCGTTGTGGGCCTGACCGGCGCATGGTGGTGGCAGAACCACAAAGCCCAGCAGGAAGAGATCAGCACCATGGCCGATCAATCCTCTGCTGAACTGAGCGCCGGCAACAACGAAACGCAAAGCGTTCCTCTGAATACCGATCCAACCGAGCCTGCCGATGCGCAGACCACCGGTACCGCACCTGCCGACGTAGCGGCCCAGACGCCGCCAGCGGCAACCACCACACCGGCACAGGCTACCGCGCAAAACGCCGTAGTCTCTCCATCCCAGGCTAACGTTGACTCCGTGGCTGCCCCAGCGGCGACCGCGCCGGCCACCACTGCCCCAGCGGCAAATACCGCGCCGGGCGCAGCGCCGCTGCCAACCGATCAGGCTGGCGTCGCCACCGCCGATGCCAGCGCGCTGGCGATGACCTTTACCGCCGACTGCTGGCTGGAAGTCACCGACGCCACCGGCAAGAAGTTGTTCAGCGGCATCCAGCGCAGCGGTGCTAATCTGAACCTGGCCGGTCAGACCCCTTATAAGTTAAAAATTGGTGCGCCGTCAGCCGTGCAGATCCAGTTCCAGGGCAAGCCCGTCGATCTGAGCCGCTTTATCAGAACGAACCAGGTTGCGCGCCTGACCCTCAATGCCGAACAATCAGCAGCTCAGTAACTGACGGGCAACGCGGGAGAGTTTTCAATGCATAACCAGGCCCCTATTCAGCGTAGAAAATCAAAACGTATCTACGTGGGGAATGTGCCAATCGGCGATGGTGCCCCTATCGCCGTTCAGTCAATGACCAATACGCGTACCACGGATGTGGAAGCAACGGTTAATCAGATCAAAGCCCTGGAGCGCGTGGGGGCGGACATCGTCCGTGTCTCCGTGCCCACTATGGACGCGGCGGAAGCCTTTAAGCTCATCAAACAGCAGGTTAATGTTCCACTGGTCGCAGATATTCACTTTGACTACCGTATCGCGCTGAAGGTGGCCGAGTACGGCGTCGACTGCCTGCGCATTAACCCAGGCAACATCGGTAACGAAGAGCGTATTCGCACCGTTGTTGACTGCGCACGTGACAAAAATATTCCGATCCGCATCGGCGTTAACGCCGGATCGCTGGAGAAGGATCTGCAGGAGAAGTATGGCGAGCCGACGCCGCAGGCGCTGCTGGAATCCGCCATGCGTCACGTGGATCATCTGGATCGTCTCAACTTTGACCAGTTCAAGGTGAGCGTCAAAGCCTCCGACGTCTTCCTGGCCGTTGAATCCTACCGCCTGCTGGCGAAGCAGATCGATCAGCCGCTGCACCTGGGGATCACCGAAGCCGGTGGCGCACGTGCAGGCGCGGTGAAGTCCGCTATCGGCCTTGGGCTGCTGCTCTCGGAAGGGATCGGCGACACGCTGCGTATCTCGCTGGCGGCGGATCCAATTGAAGAGATCAAAGTCGGTTTCGATATCCTCAAGTCCCTGCGCATTCGCTCTCGTGGCATTAACTTTATCGCCTGCCCAACCTGCTCCCGTCAGGAGTTTGACGTGATCGGGACGGTGAACGCCCTTGAGCAGCGCCTGGAAGATATCATCACCCCGATGGACGTCTCGATCATCGGCTGCGTGGTGAACGGGCCGGGCGAAGCGCTGGTCTCTACCCTCGGCGTCACCGGCGGCAATAAGAAGAGCGGCCTGTATGAAGACGGCGTGCGTAAGGACCGGCTGGACAACGGCGATATGATCGCTCAGCTGGAAGCCCGCATCCGCGCCAAGGCCTCCATGCTCGATGAAGCCCGCCGCATTGACGTTCAGCAGCTGGAAAAATAACGTAGCTGGGAAGCGGCTGGCTTCCCGTGTATGATTGAACCCGCAGGGCCCGCACGTTCGGGTTTGCCCTGAGGGTTCATTTTTATATTTATAAAGAGAATAAACGTGGCAAAGAATATTCAAGCCATTCGCGGCATGAACGATTACCTGCCAGGCGACACCGCCATCTGGCAGCGCATTGAAGGCACACTTAAGAACGTGCTCGGCAGCTACGGTTACAGTGAAATCC
Source organism: Pseudescherichia sp. (assembly GCA_039594205.1). GTDB lineage: Bacteria > Pseudomonadota > Gammaproteobacteria > Enterobacterales > Enterobacteriaceae > Pseudescherichia. The sequence continues at coordinate 61,416 of JBCNNW010000007.1, forward strand.
GCTTGCCGATTGTAGAGCAGACCCCGTTATTCAAACGCGCCATCGGTGAAGTCACCGACGTGGTTGAAAAAGAGATGTATACCTTTGACGACCGCAATGGCGATAGCCTGACGCTGCGTCCGGAAGGTACGGCGGGCTGCGTACGCGCCGGCATCGAACATGGTCTCCTGTACAATCAGGAGCAGCGTCTGTGGTACGTCGGGCCGATGTTCCGCTACGAGCGTCCGCAGAAAGGGCGCTATCGCCAGTTCCATCAGCTGGGCTGCGAAGTCTTTGGCCTGCAGGGCCCGGACATCGACGCCGAGCTGATCCTGCTCACCGCCCGCTGGTGGCGGGCGCTGGGCATCGCCGATCACGTCAGCCTGGAGCTGAACTCCATCGGCTCGCTGGAGGCGCGTGCCAACTACCGCGATGCGCTGGTGGCGTTCCTTGAGCAGCATCAAGATAAGCTCGATGAAGACTGCAAGCGCCGCATGTACAGCAACCCGCTGCGCGTGCTGGACTCTAAAAACCCGGACGTGCAGCTGCTGTTGAACGACGCTCCGACGCTGGGCGACTACCTGGACGACGACTCGCGCGAGCACTTCGCCGGCCTGTGCAAACTGCTGGACGCGGCGGGCATCGCCTATACCGTTAACCAGCGGCTGGTGCGCGGTCTCGACTACTACAACCGCACCGTCTTTGAGTGGGTCACCAGCAGCCTCGGCTCGCAGGGTACCGTCTGCGCAGGCGGCCGTTACGACGGCCTGGTTGAGCAGCTCGGCGGTCGGGCAACGCCAGCGGTTGGCTTTGCGATGGGCCTGGAGCGACTTGTTTTGTTAGTTCAGGCAGTTAATCCGGAATTTAATGCCGATCCCGTTGTCGATATATACCTGGTCGCGTCGGGTACGGATACGCAGGTCGCTGCGCTGCAGCTGGCTGAGCGTGTCCGCGATGCCGTGCCCGAGATAAAATTGATGACCAACCACGGCGGCGGCAACTTCAAGAAACAGTTTGCCCGCGCCGACAAGTGGGGCGCTCGCGTCGCACTGGTGCTGGGTGAGTCAGAAGTGGCTGACGGCAACGTGGTGGTGAAAGATTTACGCTCTGGTGAGCAGACGACCGTAGCGCAGGATAGCGTTGCCGCGCATTTGCGCACACTACTGGGCTAATCTCCCCGGGGAATTATCGTTAAGGAGAAGGACTGCGTGGAAATCTACGAGAACGAGCACGACCAGGTTGATGCGATTAAACGCTTCTTTGCCGAAAATGGCAAAGCGCTGGCCGTTGGGGTTATTTTAGGCGTTGGGGCGCTGGTCGGCTGGCGTTACTGGACGAGCCATCAGGATGATTCCGTGCGCGAATCCTCCTGGGCCTATGAAAATGCCGTCTCGGCGCTGCGGGCAGATAAGCCAGAGACGCTGGCAGCCGCTGAGAAGTTTGCTGCTGATACGAAAAACACTTACGGTGCCTTTGCCTCCCTTGAGCTGGCCCAGCAGTTTGTAGAGAGCAACCAGCTGGACAAAGCCGCAGCGCAGCTGCAGCAGGGTCTGGCCGCCGCCAGCGATGAGAATCTGAAAGCGGTAATTAACCTGCGTCTGGCGCGTGTTCAGGTACAGCTGAAGCAGGCCGATGCGGCGCTGAAAACCCTCGACGCTATCAAGGGTGAAGGCTGGACGGCGATCGTAGCCGATCTGCGCGGCGAAGCCCTGCTCAGCAAGGGCGATAAACAAGGTGCTCGCAGCGCATGGGAGACGGGCGCGAAAAGCGACGCGTCGCCCGCGCTGAGTGAAATGTTGCAGATGAAAATCAATAATTTGTCCATCTGAGAGGGACCCGATGCAATTGCGTAAATTACTTCTGCCAGGGCTGCTTTCGGTCACCTTGCTGAGTGGCTGTTCTCTGTTTAATGGCGAAGAAGACGTTGTCAAAATGTCTCCGCTGCCGACGGTAGAAAATCAGTTTGATCCGTCAACCGCGTGGAGCACCTCTGTCGGCGACGGCATTGGCGATTTCTACTCCAACCTGCACCCGGCGTTTGCTGACAGCGTGGTTTACGCTGCCGATCGTCACGGCGTGGTAAAAGCCCTCAATGCCGACGATGGTAAAGAGGTGTGGTCCATTAGCCTGGCAGAGAAGAGCGGCTGGTTCTCAACCAGCCCGGCGCTGCTCTCTGGTGGCGTAACGGTGGCAGGTGGTCACGTTTATGTCGGCAGTGAAAAGGCGCAGGTCTATGCTCTGAACACTAATGATGGCTCCAAAGCATGGCAGACCGCTGCCGCCGGAGAAGTGCTCTCCCGTCCGGTAGTGAGCGACGGCCTGGTGCTAATCCATACCAGTAACGGCCAGCTGCAGGCGTTGAACGAAAGCGACGGCGCGGTGAAGTGGACCGTTAACCTCGACATGCCAGCCCTGTCGCTGCGCGGTGAATCCGCCCCGGCTCCGGCCTTTGGTGCGGCAATTGTCGGCGGCGACAACGGTCGCGTCAGCGCAATTATGCTAAAAGAGGGCCAGATGATCTGGCAGCAGCGCATCTCTCAGGCCACTGGCGCAACGGAGATTGACCGTCTGAGCGACGTCGATACGACGCCGGTTGTGGTGAACGGCGTGGTCTATACCCTGGCCTACAACGGTAACCTGACCGCGCTGGATCTGCGCAGCGGCCAGATTATGTGGAAACGTGAGCTGGGTTCGGTGAATGATTTCATCGTTGACGGCAACCGCATCTACCTGGTTGACCAGACCGATCGCGTGCTGGCCTTAACAACTGACGGTGGCGTCACGCTCTGGACAAACAGCGATCTGCTGCACCGTAACCTCACTTCACCGGCGTTGTATAATGGATCCATCGTGGTGGGTGATAGCGAAGGCTACATGCACTGGATCAATCCGGAAGATGGGCGTTTCGTGGCACAGCAGAAAGTTGACAGCTCTGGTCTGCTGACCGAGCCGGTTGTCGCCGATGGCAAACTGCTGATTCAGGCGAAAGACGGCACGCTCTACGCGATTACGCGTTAACTTAGGCGGTCGTTGGCGTTGAAAAACGGCTCCTGTTTCAGGGGCCGTTTTACTGTTTTTAATTTTTACTGATTTACCAGCGGCGCGAATTGGCGACGTTGACAATGATTTTTTGAATGAGGCTTTAAACATGATTCCTGTGGTCGCGCTTGTCGGACGCCCGAACGTTGGCAAATCCACCCTTTTTAACCGCTTAACGCGCACCCGTGATGCGCTGGTGGCGGACTTCCCGGGGCTGACGCGCGACCGTAAGTACGGTCGGGCCGAGGTTGAAGGTCGCGAGTTCATCTGTATCGATACCGGCGGTATTGACGGTACGGAAGACGGCGTTGAAACCCGTATGGCCGAGCAGTCTCTGCTGGCGATTGAAGAGGCAGACGTGGTGCTGTTTATGGTGGATGCCCGTGCAGGTCTGATGCCTGCTGATGAAGCCATCGCCAAACACCTGCGCTCGCGTGAGAAACCGACCTTCCTGGTCGCCAACAAAACTGACGGTCTCGATCCCGATCAGGCAGTTCTCGACTTCTACTCCCTCGGTCTGGGCGAGATCCACCCGATCGCCGCCTCTCACGGGCGCGGCGTAACCAGCCTGCTGGAGCACGTGCTGGTACCATGGATGCAGGAAGTCGATCCGCGTGAAGAGGAAGAGGTGGATGAAGACGCGGCCTACTGGGCGCAGTTTGAAGCCGAGCAGAACGGGGAAGAGGTTGAAGAGCCGGAAGATGACTTCAACCCGCTGGATCTGCCGATCAAGCTGGCGATCGTGGGTCGTCCTAACGTCGGTAAATCAACCCTGACCAACCGTATTCTCGGTGAAGATCGCGTGGTGGTTTACGACATGCCGGGCACCACTCGCGACAGCATCTACATCCCGATGCAGCGCGACGAGCGTGAATACGTGCTAATCGATACCGCAGGCGTGCGTAAGCGCGGCAAGATCACCGATACCGTAGAGAAATTCTCGGTAATCAAAACTCTGCAGGCGATCGAAGACGCCAACGTGGTGATGCTGGTGATCGATGCCCGGGAAGGCATCTCCGACCAGGATCTCTCCCTGCTGGGCTTTATCCTCAACAGCGGCCGCTCGCTGGTGATCGTCGTCAACAAGTGGGATGGCCTGAGCAATGAAGTTCGTGAGCAGGTGAAAGAGACCCTCGACTTCCGTCTGGGCTTTATCGACTTTGCCCGCGTGCACTTTATCTCAGCCCTGCACGGCAGCGGCGTCGGTAACCTGTTTGAATCCGTCCGTGAAGCCTATGACAGCTCGACTCGTCGCCAGAGCACCGCGATGCTGACCCGCATCATGAACATGGCTGCGGAAGATCACCAGCCGCCGCTGGTGCGCGGTCGCCGCGTGAAGCTGAAATATGCGCACGCCGGGGGTTACAATCCGCCAATCGTCGTGATCCACGGTAACCAGGTGAAAGACCTGCCGGACTCCTACAAGCGCTACCTGATGAACTACTTCCGCAAGTCGCTGGATGTCATGGGGACGCCGATCCGTATCCAGTTCAAAGAGGGCGATAACCCGTTCGCAAACAAGCGCAACACCCTGACCCCGAACCAGATGCGTAAGCGTAAGCGTCTGATCAAGCATATTAAGAAAGGCAAGTAATCCTGCCAGTTTCGATAAAACCCGCGCCTGTCGCGGGTTTTTTTCGTCTGTCGGTAGCATTGATTTCCCTGTGCTGTGTCAAACACTATTCGTTATTAGCCAACTTTAAATCTAAGAAAGTAGACAAACGTCGAGTTTTCATCTTAAAGTCCGGGGCCAGGTACTAGACAAAACTAGCGCCAGATTATCAAATAGTTAACAAACACTTTGCCGCCTGTAAAAAAATCGGTCAGATACGTAACTGGCCGGCGTACTTCGCGGTGTTTACCTGCACAACGACATACCTTTCGGGAGAAATATGCAATCCTCTGTTAATCACCAAGAGAGCCGAACGTTCTTCGGCCATCCCTATCCGCTCGGCTCGCTGTTCTTCACCGAGATGTGGGAGCGTTTCTCGTTTTACGGCATCCGTCCACTGCTGATCCTGTTTATGGCTGCTACGGTGTATGACGGCGGGATGGGCCTGGCACGTGAGAACGCCTCCGCCATTGTCGGCATCTTTGCCGGTACTATGTATCTTGCCGCACTGCCGGGTGGCTGGCTGGCGGATAACTGGCTCGGCCAGCAGCGCGCGGTCTGGTACGGCTCGATCCTGATTGCCCTCGGCCACCTGTCGATTGCACTCTCTGCCTTTATGGGCGACAACCTGTTCTTTATTGGCCTGATGTTCATCGTGCTCGGCTCTGGTCTGTTCAAGACCTGTATCTCGGTGATGGTCGGCACCCTGTATAAAAAAGGTGATGCGCGTCGCGACGGCGGTTTCTCGCTGTTCTACATGGGCATCAATATGGGCTCCTTCATTGCGCCGCTGATCTCCGGCTGGCTGATTAAGAGCCACGGCTGGCACTGGGGCTTTGGTATCGGCGGCATCGGGATGCTGGTGGCGCTGATCATCTTCCGCGTGTTTGCCGTTCCGGCCATGAAACGCTACGACAGCGAAGTCGGCCTGGATTCCACCTGGAACAGCCCGGTGGTGAAGAGAAAAGGCGTGGGCATGTGGCTGCTGGCGCTGGCGGTTGGCGTAGCGGTTATCGTAACGCTGATTGCACAGGGCGTGATTGTCATCAACCCGGTCGCGGTCGCCAGCGTGCTGGTGTACGTGATTGCGGCATCGGTGGCGCTTTACTTCATCTATCTGTTTATCTTTGCTGGCCTGAACCGCAAAGAGCGCGCCCGTCTGCTGGTGTGCTTTATCCTGCTGGTCTCCGCAGCGTTCTTCTGGTCTGCGTTTGAGCAGAAGCCGACCTCATTCAACCTCTTTGCCAATGACTATACCAATCGCATGATCGGTGATTTTGAGATCCCTGCCGTGTGGTTCCAGTCAATTAACGCCCTGTTCATTATTCTGCTGGCCCCGGTATTCAGCTGGGCATGGCCGAAGCTGGCGAGCATGAACATTCGTCCGAGCAGTATCACCAAGTTCGTGATCGGTATTCTGTTTGCGGCGGCAGGCTTTGGCCTGATGATGCTGGCGGCGCAGAACGTGCTGAATAGCGGCGGGGCAGGGGTGTCTCCTTTCTGGCTGGTAGGCAGCATCCTGATGCTGACGCTCGGTGAGCTGTGCCTGAGCCCGATTGGTCTGGCGACCATGACTCTGCTGGCCCCGGAAAGAATGCGTGGTCAAATGATGGGGCTGTGGTTCTGCGCAAGCGCGCTGGGTAACCTGGCGGCAGGCCTGATTGGCGGTCACGTCAAGGCCGACCAGCTTGATATGCTGCCGGATCTCTTTGCCCGCTGCTCCGTTGCCCTGTTGATCTGCGCCGCCGTGCTGATCGTCCTTATTGTTCCGGTTCGCCGCATGCTGGCAAACGCCCAGGCTAAACCGGCCGCTAACGCCGGATAATGCTCAACGTTGCCGGGGCAGATGCTATGCCCCGGTAAAATCGTGTCGCATATTACTACTCTTCAGCCCGCATCCTGCGGGCTTTTTCGTATCAATGAAGCATATAACGAAGCACTAAAGCGCAAGTTATCGGCATATCTAAAGTCGTATTATGCGTGAACTCTTGAACTTGAGGATGTTGCAAGGTCCTTCTGATAAGGAGCTGTGATGCAAAGAGAACGGGCTTTTAAAAAGCGATACATTGTCGCTCTTGTCATCATTGTACTGGCATGGGCAGCCTATATGCTCCCCAGCTGGTTTTTTCCTGTTGGCTATACGCTCTGTAAAAAAGTTCCTGTGAACGATAAGGCGAATATGTATGTAGTACAGACCGATGCGGGAGCGACGACAGCGTTTTCGTATCGTTATTACGTAGTTGACGCAAAGGAAAGCGATACTGATTTTATGGGAAACGTTGCTAACGCTGCGCCGTTCCTAAACACAAAGGATGAAAAAGCCGTACTGAAGGTGAAGGATAACCAAATTTACCTCCGCGTTCGCGGTGAAATTTACTCTTTCGATAGCCCTGCGGTGTATCAGAGTGGTTCTGAAATCCACAGCGTTGATATCTATCTTGAAGCTGCACCATGAATATAGGTTTTAGCTGGCGTACAGGAGCTGTCTTTGTTTTGCTTATCCTTGGGTTCTGGGCGTATCAATTCCGCGATCTGTTTACCGTATATGAACAGCTGAAGGGTAAGATGAATGTAAACGATAAGCTGACTCTGTATATCACGCAGGCGGCATCCAGTTCGCTTTCAAAGGATACCTACCATTACTATCTCTATGATGCGAAGAAAAGTCCTGATGATTTCATGGCACATATAAAAGACGTGGAGCCTATTATGGTTACTGACGACTATAAGGCTAACGCAGAGGTGAGATGGGCAGCTTGATTTGTATGTTCGCGGAAACGTCTATTCTTTCAGAAATGTAGGTTACAGCGTTAGAATTCATCTTGATGCGGCACTTTACTAACAGCAGCTAACGCCGGATAATGCTCAACGTTGCCGGGGCAGATGCTATGCCCCGGTAATTATTGGGTAGGTTAAGCCAACCCTCGCCCCGGCGCTTAAAACTCTCGCGATATTGTCATATAGCCGTTATAGCGTACTGAGCACTCTTCATCATTCATCAGTGCTGAGGAGATAAATACGTCTTTTTTGCCGTCATTATTAGTGTAGGTGTAACGAACTATTAAATTCATTGCATGGTTGCTGTGATAAATTTGGAAGTAATCATTTTCAGATAGACTGTTTCCGGTTGCGCTATCGGCTTTAGCCATCTGCCGGGCAAACACGTCGGATACCGGAGTAATACTCAATATCTCCGTGGCGATTTTACTGTTTGGTATGTTTGCCAGCTTAATTCCAGGGGCGTTTTTAACGCTGACCTGTAACATGCTTTCAGCATAATGGCCTGGGGCAGCACATTCACTTCCGGGTAAATCCGCAGCATAACTCACCGTCGGCAGCACTATGATAATGTACGGGACTAAAACTTTCATTGGGTAACCTTTGGGTCTCTATCAGCTTTCATCAATGTATTAATCTGGAACGCAATTAGCTACCCATTAGCGTTTATAAAGGTTTATAGGTGTAATATGGTATGTAATAAAATTAACCAAAAGAGGCGGGGTGAATATATGTTTTTTGATTATATTGCTGATGAATAATATGGCGGCTCACAAGCGGCACATCCTATGCAGTCACTTGCATTGTCCACAGGAACATAAGAGCGTTATAATGAGTTAGTTAAAATATTACAGGAGGCGTTATGCAACTGACCTGTCCTGATTGCGATAAACCGCTGGAACTGGTGGGCACTCATGCACATTGCGAAAATTGTAATCGTGATGTGGCGTTACAAGCCCGCTGCCCCGAGTGCCATCAGCCATTAGAGGTGCTTAAAGCCTGCGGGGCGGTGGACTACTTCTGCCAGCATGGCCACGGGCTGATCTCGAAAAAGCGCGTCGAGTTCGTCAGGGCTGACGCCTAATCACAAAATTTGCGCAATTGTCTCTTAGCACTTACGTTTTTAACTGCTCATAAAAAGAGAAACGTAATGAAAAGAGACGTGGCGTTAGGAGTCACCGGCTTTGCATTGATCGCCGTAACCTATGGGATGGCGAGATTTTCATGGGGGATCATGCTGCCCGATATTCGACAGGCGATCCCTTTCACACCAGAAGTCGCTGGCTTAATTGCCGCCTGCAGCTACGTAGCCTATTGCTTATCTGTCTTTATCGCATCCTTTTTAACCAGCCGTTTCGGCCCCCGCGTTACGGCAATATTGGCTGCCATGGTGGCCGCCGCTGGATTGCTCATCATGGCTTTTGCGGCTACGCCGCTCTGGCTGGCGCTCGGCCTGTTTATTGCGGGCCTTAGCTCTGGGCTGGCCTCTCCCTCCCTGGCGGGTGCCGTCAACGATGCCGTTGCCGATGAACGGCAGACGCAGGTGAATACAACGATCAACGCCGGAACAAGCGGGGGCATCATCCTGTCTGTCCCCATTCTTTTTTTCATACCGGGCGGGTGGCGCGTCTCCTGCATGGTTTTCGCTTTACTGGCGCTGATATGCCTGATCGCTGCGTGGCGTACTCTTCCTAAGCACGTGTCTAAACCGAGAGAGGGATCGCCGCACTGGCGCGCACTTTTTCGCAAGCCGGGCATGTTGCGGTTGTTAGTCATTGCTTTTGTCAGCGGTACTGCCAGCGCAGCCTGGTGGAGCTTTGGGCCTGAGTTACTTCAGCAGCACAGCAGGGTAGATAGCGCGATGACAAACATCCTGTGGCTGGTGAGCGGTGGTGCAGGCGTCCTCGCCGTGTTTACCGGCAGCGTGGCGAGACGTATCGGCATGCGCGGCGTTTACTGGGGATCGCAGCTCTTTATGGCCGTATCTTTGGCCGCGCTGGCGGTGAGCCATGGTTTTAGCGGGTGGCTTTTTCCGGTGGTGGCAATGAGCGGCGCGGGGTATGTCATTTTGTCCGGCGTGCTGCTGGTGCAGGGGGCGGAGATTGCGCAACCTTCGCCCGCGGCGGGCGTCAGTATGGCTTTCCTGATGCTGGCCGCTGGGCAGGTAGTCGGCTCGGTTCTCTTTGGCCAGCTCTATGGCGCGATCGGTGCAACTGGCGCACTGGCTGTTTTTTCTGGCCTGTCATGGGCGATGCTTGCCGTTACGCCTGACAGACATCATCAGGCGAACTAGCGTCAGGCTTTTTTACGTGCCCGTGTTTTTTTAGCGGCGGTCACGCCCTTCACTTCACTCTCCACCCAGCCATCAACCAGGCGGGTGGTAAGCATATCCCCGGCTTTTACCTGTTTGGTCTGCTTCAGCACATTGCCATCCGTTGCGGTGGTCACGCTGTAGCCGCGTGCCAGGGTAGCCAGTGGGCTGACAGCGTCGAGATGGGTCATGGCGTTGCCGAAGCGTTCCCGGGTAGCGCTAAGCCTGGCGCTCATCAGCTGGGCCAGACGGTACTCTAACTGCTGAACGCGATTTTGGGCGCGGTGAATACGCGGCTGGGGAGAGTGCTGGTTTAGCCGCTGGGTCATGCGCTGCTGGCGCTGGCCTGAACGCTTAAGCTGATTATCCATCGCGTAGGTCATCCGCTGGCGCAGTCGCTCAAGCACGGTTTGCTGACGCGCCAGCCGCAGCTGCGGGTGCTGCTGTTGCAGGCGGTGCTCCAGCTGAGTAAAGCGACGGGTGCGGTTAGCGAGGTAGTAATCCATCGCCATCTCCAGCCGCTGCTGGCCGCTTTGCAGCTGACGCAGGAGTTCAAGCTGGTTGCGGCTGACCATCTCTGCGGCGGCAGACGGGGTCGGCGCACGCAGGTCGGCCACAAAGTCGGCGATGGTGACATCGGTTTCATGGCCGACGGCGCTGACGATAGGGATCTGGCTGGCGAAAATTGCCCGCGCTACGCGCTCGTCGTTGAAGCTCCAGAGATCCTCCAGCGAGCCGCCGCCGCGCCCGACGATCAGCACGTCACACTCCTTGCGGCTGTTCGCCAGCGCAATGGCGCGAACGATCTGCCCCGGAGCATCTTCACCCTGAACGGCGGTCGGGTAGATCACCACCGGCAGGGAGGGATCGCGACGCTTAAGCACGTGCAGAATATCGTGCAGCGCGGCCCCGGTTTTCGAGGTGATCACCCCTACGCAGTGGGCAGGGGAGGGAAGCGGCTGCTTGCTCTGCTGATCGAACAGTCCCTCTGCCGCCAGCTTCGCCTTGAGCTGCTCGTACTTCTGCTGGAGCAGGCCTTCCCCTGCGGGCTGCATGCTTTCGACGATGATCTGGTACTCGCCGCGCGGCTCGTAGAGCGTAATGTTGGCGCGGACCAGAACCTGCTGTCCATGCTGGGGACGAAAGGTTACCCGACGGTTGCTGTTACGGAACATTGCACAGCGAACCTGGGCGGTGTCATCCTTCAGCGTGAAGTACCAGTGACCGGAGGCAGGTTGGGTAAAGTTTGAGATCTCACCGCTGATCCAGACCTGGCCAACTTCTCTTTCCAGCAGCAGGCGCACCGTCTGATTCAGGCGGCTAACGGTAAAAATTGCGGGGGATTGCATTGATGACATGTGAGCCAGATCAAATTTTAAATCAGAAGGTTAATTAATCGATAGTAACCCGATGGGCCGCAATCGCAACTATTTTTCCAAAAAAGTGTAGATGCAATCGGTTACGCTCTGTATAATGCCACGGCAATATTTAACCACCCGGTCAGAGATATTGCCCATGCTACGTATCGCTAAAGAAGCCCTGACGTTTGACGACGTCCTCCTCGTTCCCGCTCATTCTACCGTTCTGCCGAATACTGCCGACCTCAGCACCCAGCTTACCAAAACCATTCGCCTGAACATTCCTATGCTCTCCGCAGCAATGGACACCGTGACGGAAGCGCGTCTGGCTATCGCCCTGGCGCAGGAAGGGGGCATCGGTTTTATCCATAAAAACATGTCCATTGAGCGCCAGGCGGAAGAAGTACGCCGCGTGAAAAAACATGAGTCCGGCGTGGTAACCGATCCGCAGACCGTGCTGCCAACCACCACCCTGCGTGAAGTGAAAGAGCTGACCGAGCGTAACGGCTTTGCCGGTTACCCGGTCGTAACCGCTGACTACGAGCTGGTGGGGATCATTACCGGTCGTGATGTGCGTTTCGTGACTGACCTGAGCCAGCCGGTGAGCGTGTACATGACGCCGAAAGAGCGTCTGGTCACCGTGCGTGAAAATGAAGCGCGTGACGCCGTACTGGCTAAGATGCACGAGAAACGCGTTGAGAAGGCGCTGGTTGTAGACGAGAGCTTCCACCTGCGCGGCATGATCACCGTAAAAGATTTCCAGAAAGCCGAACGTAAACCGAACGCCTGTAAAGACGAGCATGGCCGTCTGCGCGTGGGCGCTGCGGTAGGCGCAGGCGCGGGCAACGAAGAGCGCGTCGATGCGCTGGTTGCCGCTGGCGTTGACGTGCTGCTGATTGACTCCTCCCACGGCCACTCCGAAGGCGTGCTGCAGCGTATTCGTGAGACCCGTGCAAAATACCCTGACCTGCAGATCATTGGCGGCAACGTGGCGACCGGTGCAGGCGCGCGTGCCCTGGCCGACGCTGGCGTCAGCGCGGTGAAGGTGGGGATCGGCCCTGGTTCTATCTGTACGACCCGTATCGTGACCGGCGTGGGCGTTCCGCAGATCACCGCGGTTTCCGACGCGGTAGCAGCACTCGAAGGCACCGGCATTCCGGTTATCGCCGACGGCGGCATCCGCTTCTCCGGCGATATCGCGAAAGCGATTGCCGCAGGCGCAGCGGCGGTAATGGTTGGCTCTATGCTGGCCGGTACCGAAGAGTCTCCGGGCGAGATCGAACTCTTCCAGGGCCGCTCTTACAAATCCTATCGCGGCATGGGCTCGCTGGGTGCGATGTCCAAAGGCTCCTCCGATCGCTACTTCCAGACCGATAACGCCGCTGACAAGCTAGTGCCAGAAGGTATCGAAGGCCGCGTAGCGTACAAAGGCTACCTGAAAGAGATCATTCACCAGCAGATGGGCGGCCTGCGCTCCTGTATGGGTCTGACCGGCTGTGGTACTATCGACGCGCTGCGTACGCAGGCTGAATTTGTACGCATCAGCGGGGCGGGCATTCAGGAGAGCCACGTTCACGACGTGACCATCACTAAAGAGTCCCCGAACTACCGCATGGGTTCCTGATTTAATTTGTAGGCCGGGTGGGCGTAACGCTGCCCGGCACTTATTTTCTCTATCTGCTTCTGCCTCGGAACAATCGTCAATGACCGACAATATTCATAAGCATCGCATTCTTATCCTCGACTTTGGTTCGCAGTATACCCAACTTGTTGCCCGCCGCGTGCGTGAGCTGGGCGTTTACTGTGAGCTGTGGGCCTGGGACGTCACCGAAGCTCAAATCCGTGAGTTCAACCCGAACGGGATCATCCTGTCCGGCGGCCCGGAGAGCACCACTGAAAACAACAGCCCGCGCGCGCCGCAGTATGTATTTGAAGCAGGCGTACCGGTATTCGGCGTTTGCTACGGTATGCAAACGATGGCGATGCAGCTTGGCGGCCACGTTGAAGGCTCCAACGAGCGTGAGTTTGGCTATGCTCAGGTTGAAGTGAAGAATCAGAGCGCGCTGGTGCGCGGTATTGAGGACTCCCTGAGCGCAGAGGGCAACCCGCTGCTGGACGTGTGGATGAGCCACGGCGACAAAGTTACCGCTATCCCGGAAGGCTTCGTTACCGTTGCCAGCACCGAGACCTGTCCGTTCGCCATTATGGCTAACGAAGAGAAGCGCTTCTACGGCGTACAGTTCCACCCGGAAGTGACCCACACCCGCCAGGGCCTGCGTATGCTGGAGCGTTTCGTGCGCGACATCTGCGAGTGTGAAGCCCTCTGGACCCCGGCTAAAATTATCGACGACGCCGTTGAGCGTATCCGCCAGCAGGTTGGTAATGACAAGGTGATCCTTGGCCTTTCCGGCGGCGTGGACTCCTCCGTGACTGCGATGCTGCTGCACCGCGCCATTGGCGAGCGTCTGACCTGCGTATTCGTTGATAACGGCCTGCTGCGCCTGAACGAAGCCGAGCAGGTGATGGATATGTTCGGCGACCACTTTGGCCTGAACATTGTTCACGTTGAAGGCGAGCAGCGTTTCCTTGACGCGCTGGCGGGTGAAAACGATCCGGAAGCGAAACGTAAAATCATTGGCCGCGTCTTCGTTGAAGTATTCGACGAAGAGGCGCTGAAGCTGGAAGACGTGAAGTGGCTGGCGCAGGGGACTATCTACCCTGACGTTATCGAGTCCGCTGCATCCGCGACCGGTAAAGCACACGTCATCAAATCTCACCACAACGTGGGCGGCCTGCCGAAAGAGATGAAGATGGGCCTGGTTGAACCGCTGCGTGAGCTGTTCAAAGACGAAGTGCGTAAGATTGGTCTGGAGCTGGGCCTGCCGTACGACATGCTCTACCGTCACCCGTTCCCGGGTCCAGGTCTCGGCGTTCGCGTGCTGGGCGAAGTGAAGAAAGAGTACTGCGACCTGCTGCGTCGCGCTGACGCGATCTTCATTGAAGAGCTGCGCAAGGCTGACCTGTATAACAAAGTGAGCCAGGCCTTCACCGTGTTCCTGCCGGTACGCTCCGTAGGCGTAATGGGCGACGGCCGTAAGTATGACTGGGTTGTCTCCCTGCGCGCGGTTGAAACCATCGACTTTATGACCGCACACTGGGCGCACCTGCCGTATGAGTTCCTCGGCCGCGTCTCTAACCGCATCATCAACGAAGTTAATGGCATTTCGCGCGTGGTGTATGACATCAGCGGGAAGCCACCGGCTACGATTGAGTGGGAATAACCGCTTGTTAAGCGTTGTTATCCGCTAACTATTCTAAGCCCGCTTTATTGCGGGCTTTGTTTTGCTATCTTGCCGCTTTTATCCTGAATGAAAACATCATCATCAATGGCTAGCTTTATCTCTCCATTCCTGCGTTGAGAAATAACCATAGCGATGTTTTTATCAATGCAGTTATTGGGCGGCGATACGCTGTTAAAGCACAGCCTGTCCTTCATCTCTTCTTTTTTAAAGCCATCGCCAAAGTCATAGATGTAGACGCTGGGTTGCTCATTAGGCTCGGTGAAATCAAGTTTATACTGTGATGACAGCAGGCTTTTGTTATCAAGCCACCAGCTCAGTTTGCTTTTAGCAGAGTAGGGGAGTCCTTTCACCGCAATCAATACCGTGTTTGGCGTTGTGTCCACGGCCATCACTTCAACGAGGGTGGGTTTTTTAACAAAGAAAAACCCCAGGACTAAAACTGCTATGACGATGACAAAGATGCTGTTTTTTTTCATTGTATGATTCCTTCGATTTCAATGGTTGCTTCCATATTTGTCATAAATGGTTTGAATGCAAACCCTTTATATCGCTGAAGGAAGAACCAAATCTTAAAAAATTGTATTTGTCTAAATTTTATTTTATTTATGTCGTCGTCATCTAAACCAAAGTGATCCTGCGCTGTATATAATAGCGTAGCTTTCCAGTGATTGCCATTTATAAATAAAGATTTGATGACTATTTGAGTCGCGTAAACATCGTGGACTGTTATGCCTAATCCGTTTATACGGTCTATGTATGCATCAAATTTTGGTAAGACGAGGGCATGTATTTCATCAGCAAATTTAGGTATGCTTTCAGAAGGAAGTGATCGTGTTTCTAAATTTATATGTTTATTTATTAACTCAATAATTTTTAATCGAGTGCTTCCTTTTGAATTATCGTTTATGATTTGATTTTTATATGCCGCATTTAAATTCGCATCAGAAAATGCTAATCCGTTAGAGCGTTGCATATGTGTTAGCATCTTATTGATTAAACCTCTGTTCATCCCATACCAAGAATAGGGCCATGAGGTGTTTCGCATTTCATCAAACAATAGATTGGATGCTTCCATAGGTGTTAATTGTTTACCCGGGTTCCGGTTTCCATACACACCAGCGAAACGAGACTGAGGGGAATTAAATGCTGATGTTCTCTGCAATATGTAAGGATCAATTACGTTTGAGATATTTACTAAGTTAAATCGATTTTTTAGCTCTACCAAAGATAGATCACCGTATCTCATATCGGGTGCTGAAAAATCGTTAAATCTTCTCTTAGTAGTGAATATTGTGATGTCGGACATAATCTATCCTTGTTTCCTATCTTTCATGATAAAGATATTACGGTTTGCGAATGCGAATCTATAGCTATTTATGGAGACTCTATTCTAATTTAAGATTTATCTCATTAATCAGTCTGTTTTCTTTTGAATGACTTGATATTTTTATGATGACTAACTCAATTGGCTAATCTCCTGACTACAGAAATAGTTGGTCTGAAGTAGTATTCTAAGACAGATTTGCTGTAAAAAAATGTTCTATATCAAATTATTTAAGATTATTTAAAGTAAATCTACTTTTTAGGACTGCTTTGTCCATGCATTCATATATCTTCTTACAGGTATTTGTTAAAAATCCTCTTAATATAAAAGTGCTGAGAAACATGCATGTGCTTTCTAGCTTTGACAATGTTTAATTTGGAAGCATCAATATGAAAAATAATTTAATTATGCGCCAAACTTTTAAAAAATGACTGTAGATAGTATTTCCTCCGAGTAATAATGTATTTTCTACATAAAAACATACATATTCGATCTTCATTTTGTGTTGTTAATTAGAGGCAAGTGTGAATGGCTTATCGTAAAGAAAGAAATAGTTGGCTGTTTAGAATGTAGTGTACGACCTCACCAGGAGGACTAGTTGACCCTTAAGTGAGAATGGTTCTATCTATGATTAAGCCGAACACTAACGATTAGTGTACTAAGAAAAATTTGATTGTATTTGAATGATTTTACCTATTGATTGCAAATTTTTTATAGTTTTTAGTGTGGATTGAATTTTGGGATAGTCTAACACGAATAAAAAGAGTAAATTTCTTAAGCTGTAATAAGTTTAGGCATTTCTGTATATGGAGATGCAATGTTACTGCGTAACTGGAGAGTGGATACCGACATGGTTGTTTGTCGAAAAGAAATCTCAAATGAATCTTGGAATCTAGTGCCGCTCACACCTGAGTACTTTGAGGCTGAGCATGGCGGGTATGTTGCGGCGATTGAGGCTGCCCTTGCAAACAAGCAGATCCGAAATATCGCCTTGTCCGGCAACTACGGAGTTGGTAAGAGTAGCATCTTACAGGAGGTCGCTCGGCGACAAGACAACCGCGTCGTAGAGCTCTCACTATCTACGCTTGCACCCATTGAAGCATCCAAGCTTGATGAGTCAGTACCTATCCAAGCGACAACGCCAACGAACCGCATTCAGCAGGAAATCGTAAAACAATTACTCTACCGAGAAGATCCGAGCAAAACTCCTGGCTCACGGTTTAGGCGGATAGAACGCTTTCGATGGCAGCGAGAGATAGGAAATGCTGTGCTGCTAGGGTTTGCTATTGCAATCATTTTTCTACTGACTGGATGGGCGCAGCGGATTGCAGCCGCTTTTGCAATTCAAAAGGATCTAGGCATTTGGATCAATCTTATAGTCTTGAGCATAGGAACGTTAGCGGTGCTTCTGGTGCGCTGGCTGTTCTATGGAAAGCTTCATATCAAGCAATTCTCAGCAGGTTCAGCAACTGTTACACTTAACGATAACTCCGTCTCTTATTTCGATCAGTACTTAGATGAGATCGTTTACTTTTTTGAAGTATCAGAGCGCGATATTGTCATATTTGAAGATATCGATCGTTTTAATGATTCTTATATCTTTGAAACACTTCGCGCCCTAAACACATTACTCAATTCTTCACCACAGATCAAAAAACCAGTCTGTTTTATTTACGCTATAAAGGACAGCATTTTTGACCACGTAGGGCTAGAAGCAGAGGGGCGAAAACTTGAGGCCAACCTGCTGACAACTGACGATCCGGCACAGGCTGAAGCAGTACGTGCCAACCGCACAAAGTTCTTTGACTTGGTGATCCCGGTAGTTCCCTTCATTACACACCGGAGCGCTCGCAATCTGGCCGGAAAATTACTTGGCGAAATCGAGCACGAAGTGGAACTAGAGTTGCTCGATTTAGCGGCGCAATATGTGCCGGATATGCGACTACTAAAAAACGTCCGCAATGAGTTTATCGTCTTTCGTGACCGGATTTTTTCTGGCGACGGCGAGCAGCTTAAACTAAATGAGACCGATCTTTTTGCAATGATGCTCTATAAAAGCACGCATCTTACTGACTTCGAAACGATTCGGATTGGCAAGAGTAAGCTAGACACACTTTATAAGGTCAGTCGTGAAGTAGTGACTGAGAATATCAAAAAACTAGAGGGTGAACGAGGCGCGCTTCGTCAACGACTTGCACGAATCGATGGAGTGAGCACTCGTAGCGCGAAGTTGGGCGAAAATCTAATAGCACATATACAGCGGACGGCAGAGGCGGCCTCCTTTCGTAACCAGAACGAGACAATAATCTTCAATCAAACCACTATATTGAAGGATGATATTAAAAAGGAAAAGTTCTGGACAGACTTTACTATGGCAGAAGCTAATAATGCTGTGCTGCGATGGAGCAATGCTAACGGCAAATCTCTAGTATGGACGCGTGAAAAACTTGCCGCCGCGCTTGGCGATCCGTTAGATGCAGAAAGCTGGAACGAGGAAGATCGCAAAGCCTTAATTGAGAAAATTGATGAGAAAACTGACAAAATAAAATTTTTACGAAGCGCTGATATTAGCGATCTCATTAAGCGACAAGATTTTGTAGTCCAGTACGAGGAGACCGAGCAACCACTTGAGGCAATTGCGCAGGCTCTTTTAAAGCCGGGCCTGGCCTATCATCTTGTCCGCGCAAGATACATTAATCGTAACTTTACGCTATATACGTCAACATTCCATGGTGATCGGGTTGGCACAGCTGCCACTAACTTTATTATCCATCACATTGAGCGAGATCTCATGGACGAGCATTTTGAGCTAAACCCGGAGGATGTTGATGCTATTATTCGTGAGCGAGGCAATAATGCGTTGAAGGAACCTGCATTATACAATATTGCTATCCTTGACCATCTTCTCGCGACCCGTGTTGATGTAGCCGATATTTTGATAAGTTCCTTGGTTAGCCCCGGTGCTAGCCAGAAAAGATTTTTAAAGTCATATCTTGAAGCCGGAGAGCAGCGTGTGCGTTTTATCGAGCGATTAACAGTTGTCTCTTCAAGAGTATTTATTAATCTCGTAAGTCATACGAGCCTGGAAGAAGTTACGCGGTTGCAATTGATAGATGTTGCTCTATTCCATCTTTCTTCATCGAAGCAACTTATAGATTCAGCGGTATCAGACTACTTATTGACTCACTATACAGAGTTCAATTCCCTTACGTCTGAAGGAATAAAGCTGCTTCAGGCGGAGCGTATAAGTGCTCTCTTCGCGGATGCGAATATAAGGGTGCCTCATCTTGAGCCATTGAGTCTACAAATCCGTCAGTCGTTCGTGTCACTTAATTTATATCAGCTTACACATAATAATCTTGCGCTCGCTATCGACAACGTAGAAACTGTGGCGCTCGATGTTATTCGTACAGCTAATGAGATAGTATACAATTATGTAATTACACATTTAAATAGTTATCTCGAGGCCATCATTAACCTATCCGCGACGATCGATGCTAATGATAACTTTCTCTCTGTCATAGAAGATGTACTCAAGCAAGGAACACCATGGCTTGGGGATATAATAAAAAATGCTTCTTCAAACTGTGAGGTTAAAAATATTGCAGATGTGTCAGAAGCTGCATGGACAGCTTTAGCTGAACATCAGCGTTTCCCTGTGACGTTTAATAATGTTAGCCGTTATGTCGCTACCTCGGGAGCAATCGATGTACATTTAGCAAAAATTTTAACTGCAGCCGAACATATTATTCAAAGCGGTATAGGTGACAAAGAGTCAAAGGCCGAGTTGGCGATTGCCATTTTGGCAGCACAGGCCCAGCTTCCATCCGTAGTGCTGCGTACGAAGCTTGTTGTAAGCTTATGCTTAGAAAATTATCTCAATGTTGGGGATATTGTGGAAGAAACAGGTGAACTCTTTGCTTTACTGCTTAAAAATGACATTATCGAGGATGAGTTGGAATCTTATGAGCGTCTTGTTACAACCGATTGGCCAACACGCAAAGAGTTCATCCGTACTTCGAAGAATTTTAAGATCTACATGACACCAGAGGTTGTACAGAAAGATCTGGCGTTATTAATGGCTAATGATGAAATCGATATGGCAATTAAGAATATAATTGTAGAGCAAGCTACAGATTACGCGGATGTGGCCACACTGCCAGAACTTGACGAGATGGCCCAATTTGCCTCTCGGTACGGGCACAAACTTCCCCAAGAAGTAGTGCTAAAAATGGCACAAGAAGGTGTTTCGTCTCAACAGGTTGTGCGGCTACTCGAGCCTCATCTACAAGTGATCAGTAGTGCTCAGCTCTTCAAAGCCTTACAAGCGCTCGACGGTGATTATCCGAAGCTGACGGCAGTTGGATACGATAAACCACGCATCCCAAACACTCCGGCCGATCTTGCGTTACTTGAGCGTCTCAGATTGGAGGGTATTGTTGGCAAATATGACGAGCATGAATCTCTAATTAAAGTAAACAAGAGATATAAATAAGACTCTTTACTTTTGTTGGTAGCTCTTAATAGCGGGTTGAACTAATACTGATGGGGGGTAAATACTTTGGAAAATGCTCCAAGAAAATTTTAATAATTAGTATGGTTATGATTTCACATGCACTATGATATCATTATGAAGCTTGAGATTTATTTGGCACAGAGGATGCAAGAAGCAGAAATTTATCTATGAATTATCAATGTGTTGCTTGTTTGGGTATTAAAGGTTTCCATCTGCTATGCTCTCATTAAATTAATATTAAGGGGATTGTATTTTTTTACAAGATGAAATAATGTTGTGAGTTAGCCCAAGTGGGACATGGGCTGAATAGTTATATAAGCAGCGTGGTAAAGAGAAAATTTTCAAGCAAGTATCGGCGATGGTATATGTGAGGGTGTTTTTTCCACCTTCACCATTAAGTGCTTTTTCTTTATGATTTCTTAATCATATTGTACTTATGTTCTATATATTTACTGCTTTTCTAACACGACTGTCTAACCTTATATATCAATAAATTAGCATCAAAAATGATGTTCTGCTAAAGTTTCCCTGAGCATCTCGAATAGTTGACAAAATTTAATTCCCAACAGAAAATAAGCTATAATAATATTATTCAGTAACTTTCGCCCTATAATGGAAAATTATACCCTTTCAATCGCCTTTCCGGAGCTCTAATGATGGACAGAATCAATATCAGTGCGCTGGATGACCTGATCGGTATCTACTTTGGGCAGGATTACGATCTGTTCGATGACAGTGAAGACATTGAGCCAAAGATAGATGCCTTTCTGTCAGCCTCACATAAAGGTATGCAGCATGCCGTTATCGACGACATCGATCTGTTTCTGCGCGAATGCGACGATCTAGACTCTGATTTCAGAGAACGTTATCAGCGGACGTTTGTGCCAGAGAACTGGGGGACAACGCCAGCAGATTTCTTGGTAATCGTAAGAACACGCATAGCGGATTTTCATAAGGAAGAAGCGTCGTCGAAGCCCAGTTAGTTTCGCGATACATGCCCAGTAAACTGAATAGCCCGAAGAGGTTTCCATATCACGTTACTAATCGTCGCTTCTGTAACGGTTCCGCGTCAGCGTATAGAGCAGGCTGGGCGGCGCGTCTTTTACGTCGTGGATCTCCCTGACAAACGCCAGTCCGCACTTGGTTAACACCTTTTGTGACGCGGTATGATTTTTCCTCACTACTGCCGAAACCTCATCAAGGTTTAACGTATCGAAACCGTAGTGCAGCGCTGAACTGGCGAACTCGGTGGCGAAACCCTGTCCCCACGCCTCTACCGCCAGGCGATAGCCCAAATTGTTGATCGCGAACGTGTCGTATTGCACGATGCGTATTCCACCGAAGCCAACGATCTCATCAGGTTTGTCGATTCGGGAGACAGCCCAGTTGCCGAACCCGTGGGTCTGCCAGTGCTCAAGCCAGCCGTTCAACACCGTGCGGGAATGATCGATATCCGGATGCGGCCCGGTCGGATTAAATTGATTTGTCGCCGGGTCGCCGTAGATACGAAACAGATCGTTGAGATCGGAAGGCCTTACCTGGCGCAGAATGAGTCGTTCAGAGTGCAGCTGCATTTTATCTCCTGTTATTTTAATCATTTTTATTCCAGTGACTTACTGATAATGCCCGAAGCGCGCAGCGTTTGATACATGACGATGGCGATTGCCAGGGCGGCGATGACCACCGTTAGCGCCAGTGAGAAGGCCAGTGCGCCCTGGATCCCCAGCGCCCGATCGAGCCATGCATAGGCAAAGGGCGATGCGGCAGCCATCAGCTGCGCCGGAATAAACAGAACGCCCGTCCGCCGGGCATAATCCTCTGCGGCGAACAGCTGAAGCGGCAGCGTCGCTTTAACAATCGTCATCAGGCCATTGATCGCCCCATACCCCAGCACAAACCCTGCGGCCGAGCTGGCAAACAGCGATCCGCTCAGACCGAGCAGGAAGCAGAGCGGCATGGCCAGAGCGGTAACCAGCGTCAACCTGAGCGGGGTGAGACGTGCGCCCGCAACCACCTCCATAAACCGCGCTCCCGTTTGGCCGATTCCCCACAGCATCCCCGCAGCGACCGGTAGCCCAGCGCTGGCGATAAATTCCGGCAAGTGTGTCGATGTACCGTTAGAGACAAAGGTGATAAGGGCAATAAAAGCGGCAAACAGCCAGCCGCTGCGGCGGTCTCGGACATCGCAGATTGTCGGCGTAGTGGCAGCGGCCATGGTCAGCGGCTGGTTGGGCAGCGGGCGGATCAGCGCGGCGCTGAGCAGGCCGAACAGCGCGTAGACCAGCAGCACCCCACGCCAGTTCATTATGGCTAATAGCGACTCACCGAGCGGCCAGAAAACAGCGGATGCCAGCCCGCCCGCCAGCGTCACCTGGGAAATCGTGCGTCGGGCGTGCTGTCCGTAAAGCGTGATGAGTGCAGCAAACAGCGCGTCATAAAGCGACAGGCGCATACCGATGCCCATGATAAGCCAGGCGCTATACCAGCCCGCAAGCGAGTACGTGCAGGCCATGGCGGCGCAGCTTAGCGCTATCAGCAGCGTACCAATAGTTACAACATTCTTTCCGCCCAGTCTGGCCTGTAGCCTGGCGACAAAGGGCGATACCAGCGCCATGACCAGCATCGCCAGGGTCAGGCCAAGATAGATCTGCGGCTGCGTCCAGTGGGTATCGCGGGCAATGGCATGGGCAAACGTGCCGGGCATATAGAACGAGATACCCCAGTTAATGAGCTGATTGCAGCCAGCGAAGAGAGGGAGGTAGCGGGGGATGGCACGCGAAGTCATTATTTTTCATTCCGTTAGGCAGTTGTCCTGAGCATACCGTGCGCGGTATGGTTCAGGCAGGCCTCAACGTTTATCACCTCTATAAGAGAAACTTTGCATGACGACGCTAAACCTGGGTAATCTGGCGACCTTTCGGCTGGTTGTACAGCGGGGCAGTTTTTCTGCCGCGGCAAACGTGCTTGGTCTCTCCCAGCCTGCGGTAAGCCTGCAAATTCGCCAGCTTGAGCAGTTTCTTCAGGCAAGATTGATCGAGCGAACCGGGCGAGGGGTTAAGGCGACCGCTGCTGGCGTAGCGTTACTGGCCCACGGCGAGCGGATTGGTCAGGCTGTGGACGAAGCGATACGTTCGGTGAGCGCGTTTAGTCATGAAGTCAGCGGCACGATTACGCTCGGTACGGGGGCGACGGCGTGTATTCACCTTTTGCCACCGCTATTGCAGCGGCTGCGGCTAGACTATCCGCTGCTGCAGGTAGGCGTTACGACCGGAAATACGCCCAGCATTGTCCAGGCGGTAGAGGAAAATCGCCTCGATCTGGGGCTGGTTACGCTGCCCGCCAGCGGGCGCACGCTGGCTATCACGCCGTTTCTGAACGAAGAGTTTGTTTTTATCGACGCGCAGTCGCACCCGGCGGAATCGTTAACGCCCGAGGTACTACACACGCTGCCGCTAATCGCCTTTGAGGGCGGAAGCAGTACGCGCACGCTTATCGACGGCTGGTTTGCAACAGCCGGACTGCCAACGGTACCTGTGATGCAGCTTGGCAGTATAGAAGCAATCAAGCGCATGGTGAGCGCCGGGCTGGGATATAGCATTGTCCCGCGTATGTCGGTGGCTCACCCTGACGATCGTAAGGGACTAAACGTGCGCTCACTGAATCCGCTTTTACAGCGTCAGCTGGCAATAGTTATCCGGCAGGATAAGATCCTGAGCAGAGGCATCGGGGCAATCATTCAAATGCTGCAACAGCATGCGTTTTAATTTAGCGTTCTATTTACCGGCGTCTCAACGGAGAGCGAGGACTGCTGTGACTGGGCTTTGTCCTGATGATGGTACCAGGCACCGATAGAGGAGTAGACGAAGCGTCCAAAGAAGAAGATAAAGCTGATAAGCAATACGATACGGGTCATGCGACTGTCAAATCGCTGTCGTTTTCGCATACTGTGTGACTGACTCACAAGAGGTTCCTACGTGTTAACCCGACGTGCGGGCGATTGCTGTATTAATGCACAGAGCGCAGCGCAGATCAATCGGCCGTTATGTAAAATTTCGTCAAAGAAAGCATTTACTAAAGCCATAATAATGAAATAATGATAAAGCGCATGAAATCTCTATAAAAATTGCGCTGGAAAGAGAGGGACATGTTTTGAGCGGCATACGGTTGCTTGATCCTGGTCAATCGCTGCTGTTTTTGCGGCACCAAACTCTTCACAAATGTCACAGTCTGGCCGATTCTATAATCTTCATGGTTAGCCTGTAACCCCGTCTGACTCACTCCTCAGGACGCTGGGTTTTACACTGAACATCGATGAGCTACACGAAAATTTATAATCTCTATAAAGCTAAATGGTGGGCATTGCCGCTCGTCTTGCCTTGCCTGATGCTGCCCCTGGCTCGCATGGTCGACACCTTTACCCAGGCCGTGGATGGCAGCGTAGTGCTCTACTATCTGCCGCTGTCGCTTTTTCTGAGCCTGATGCTCTTCTATGGCTGGGCAGCACTGCCCGGTATTATTCTCTCCATTGCATGGCACTACTATCCCGAGACCAGCGCTCCGGAGACGTTGACCAAAATTCTCCATTTTTTGGTGCCTGTCGTGGTGAGCTGGGGCGGCTATCGCGTCTTCGTCACCCGGCGGCATAACGTCTCCTACGGTAATGCGCAGCTCACCGCCCAGCGCATGTTCTGGCAGGTCCTCTGCCCGGCCTCCCTGTTCCTGCTGATCTTTCATACCATCACCTGGCTTGGGCTGTATGAGCACTATCAGGCCCTGACCGGTGTGACGCCGTTTAGCCTGCGCACGCTGATCAACTATCAGGCGCTGCTGGTTAGCGGCCTGACCGGCACGCCGTTCTGCTATTTGCTGATCAGGGTGATCCACCATCCACGCCACCTGCGGGGCTATCTCTCCCGCCTGCGTCAGGATTTTGACCCAAAGGTAACCCGGCTGGAGGTGGTCGCCTGGTTTACCATTATCGCGCTGCTGATGATGCTGATGCTCTCGCCCTGGGATGAGAGCACCAGCATCTTCAGTACCAACTATACGCTGTCGCTGCTGCTGCCGGTAATGCTCTGGGGATCGATGCGCTATGGCTACCGCCTGATGTCTATCGTCTGGACGCCATTCCTGATGATAAGTATTCACTACTTCTATCGCTATACGCCGGTCACGCCACGCTACGATATCCAGCTGACGATCCTTACATCCAGCTATCTGGTGTTCTCGTTTATCATCACCTGGATGTCGATGCTGGCAACGCGCCAGCGAACGGTGCACGAGCGAGCCAGCCGCCTGGCGTGGCTTGATCCGGTACTCAATATGCCGAACCTGCGGGCGCTTAACCGTGCGCTGGCGGATACCCCCTGGTCTGTGCTCTGTTTTTTACGCATTCCCGATCTGGAGCTGCTGGGGCGGCACTATGGGGTGCTACTGCGCATCCAGTACAAGCAGATGCTGTCGGAGTGGCTGAGCCAAAGCCTGCATAATAATGAGAGCGTCTACCACCTGTCGGGGCATGATATTGTGATCCGGTTGAATACCGAATCCCACGCGCGACGTATCGCAGAGCTGGATACGCTGATTAAACAGTTCCGCTTCGCATGGGATGGTATGCCGCTGCAGCCGCAGGTAGGGATAAGCTACTGCTACGTCCGCTCGCCGGTGGCGCATCTCTATCTGCTGCTCGGTGAGCTGAGCACCGCGGCGGATCTCTCTCTGGAAACCCAAAGCCCCGAGAGTCTTCAGCATCGCGGCTCGGTTAATTTGCAACGCAGCCTGAAGGGTAAGGTGGAGATGTTGAACCGCCTGCAACGGGCGCTGGAGGAGGACCGCTTCCGCCTGATGGCCCAGCCGATCGCAGGCGTGCGCGGCGATGACTATCACGAGATTTTGCTGCGGATGGTTAGCGACGACGGCGAGCTTATCGGCCCGGATGCGTTTCTGCCGGTAGCTCATGAGTTTGGTCTCGCATCGCGTATCGACCTGTGGGTTATTGAACACACGCTGCGCTTTATGGCGGACTACCGCGAAACCGAGCCGGGGGCGCGCTTCTCTGTCAACCTGTCGCCAACCTCCGTCTGCCGGAGCAATTTTGTGCGGGAGGTCGCCAGACTGCTTGAGCGCTATGATATTGAAGCCTGGCAGCTCATCTTTGAGGTGACCGAGAGCAACTCGCTGACCAATGTCAACCAGGCGAACCAGACCCTGGGCCAACTGCAGCAGATGGGCTGCCGGGTAGCTATCGACGATTTTGGCACCGGCTATGCCAGCTATGCGCGCCTGAAAAACGTCAACGCCGACATCCTGAAGATCGACGGCAGCTTTATCCGCAATCTGACCTCAAACAGTCTCGACTATCAGATCGTAACCTCTATCTGCCATCTGGCACGAATGAAAAAGATGCAGGTGGTCGCGGAGTATGTAGAGAGCGAGGAGGTTCGCAGCGCTGCCGTTTCATTGGGGATCGACTATCTGCAAGGGTTCCTGATTGGTAAACCTGCGCCGCTGGCGGAACTGGTAGGTAAAGCCCAGGCACTGTCACAGCGTGCCTGAGCGTCAGAGAGGCAGGGCGGGGCGGATCAGGCTGCAACGCCGGAGGAGTGCTCCTCTTCAATCTTCAGCAGCCAGCCGGTAACCGCACCCCAGTAGTCCTGCTCCTTCTCCAGATCTAACAGCACCAGCGCGTTCTGGCTGAACCAGTCGCGAGGGAAGCTGAGGGTCCAGTGGTTATCGTCGGTGGTCAGACGCAGGGTGGGTGGCGTCGTGGTTGCCTGGCGCTGGTTGTTCAGCAGCACGCCGAGGCGCAAGAGCTGGATCAGCGGTAAAAAATGCTTTTTCTTGAACAGGGTAAAGCGCGGCAGATCGTCGAGCTTGATCCCTTTGCGGTGGAAGCGCACCAGGGTCGCCATCATCAACTGCTGCTCCTGGTTAAAGCCCGGCAGATCGCTGTTCTGCAGGATATAGGCCGAGTGGCGGTGCATCCCGCTATGGTTGATGTTCAGCCCAACCTCGTGCAGCATCGCCGCCCACTTCAGCAGCGCCGCCAGTTGCGGGTTCGCCAGTTTCGGATTCTGCGCCTCCCACTGCTCGTACATGTGGGTCGTGGTCTCCAGCACGCGCCGCGCCTGCTCCCGGTCAATGTTATACTGGTTAGCAAGGCTCTGCGCCGTGCGGCTGCGGATATCCTGATGGCGGAAACGGCCCTCCATCTCATACAGCACCCCTTCACGCAGCGCACCGTCAGAGAGACGCAGCTCGCGAATGGCCAGCGCATCAAATACGCCGCACAAAATCGCCAGGCCCGGCACGAAGACCGCCTTGCGCTCGTCGGAGAGCCCCGGCAGGTTCAGTGCGTCAAAGCTGTTATGCTTCAGCACCTCGGTAACCAGCTTATCCAGCCGCTCAGGGGTGATGAAACCATCTTTCTCGCCCATCGCCAGCAGCACTTCATGGGCGGCTTTAATGCTGCCCGACGCGCCCAGCGCCACGTTCCAGCCCTGAATGCGATACTGCCAGGTCAGGCTCTCCAGCTTCTGTACCGCCGCCATGCGCGCCCGGTGGAAGTTCTCCCGGTTAATAGTGCGGCCTGGGAAGTAGGTTTGCGCAAAGCTGACGCAGCCCATACGGCGGCTCTCAACCAGGATAGGCTGAAAATCTTCGCCAATCACCAGTTCCGTAGAGCCACCGCCGATATCAATGACCAGCTTGCGGCCTTTTTCCGGCTGCGTGTGCTCGACGCCCATAAAGATCAGTCGGGCCTCTTCATTGCCGGAGATGATCTCAATCGGGTAGGGGATCACCTGCTCCGCACGCTTGAGGAAGTCGGCGGCGTTGGCGGCCTGGCGCAGGGTATGGGTCCCGACTATACAGACGTTAGCCGGGTCGAAGCCCTGCAGGCGTTCTGCAAACAGCGACAGGCAGCTCAGGCCGCGCTCAATCGCCTCTTCACTGAGGACGCTATTCTCATCCAGGCCGTCGGCCAGATGCACGCGCTGCTTCAGGCGGCCAATGATCTGCATGGCACCATCCACCACGCGGGCAATGACCATGTGGAAGCTGTTCGAACCGAGATCGACCGCAGCAAACTCCTGCGGCCGTGGGGTATTGTCATTTATCGGCATAGATTAGTCTGGTTGTTCGAGTGATTTGATATAGTCGTAAATCGCCAGCTGGGCGCGAACCTTGCGCCTGTTGCCCCGTTGCACGTAGCGATTACTCAATTCCTTATCAATATACCGGGCCTTCACGGTATCGCTGAACAGAAGCTCAATGATGTCCAGCACGCGTTGCTTAAGGCGCGGGTCGAGCAGCGGGGCCGCAACCTCAATGCGATAATCAATATTACGCGTCATCCAGTCGGCAGACGAGAGATAAACCTGCTTATCGCCACCGTTTTCGAAAATATAGATGCGATCGTGCTCCAGATAACGGTCCACGATACTGATCACCCGGATGTTATCGCTCAGGCCTTCCAGCTCAGGGATCAGCGAACACATCCCGCGCACCAGCAGGTTAACCGGTACGCCGGAACCCGATGCGGCATACAGTCGGTCCACCAGGCCTTTATCTACCAGGTTGTTAAGCTTCAGGGTGATCCCCGACGGCTGACCGTTTTGCGCATTGGCGATTTCACGGTCGATCATGTCATACAGCAGGCGGCGCGAGTTCTGCGGCGACACCAACAGGTATTCGAAGTGTACCGGCCGATAGGGGTTCTCGATAAAGTTAAACACCCGGCGCACCTCGTTCGTGATGCGTGCATCAGCGGTGAGCAGGGAGTAGTCGGTATAGAGCCGGGCGGTCTTCTCGTTGAAGTTACCGGTACCGATGTGCGCGTAGCGCACCACCTCATCATTCTCTTTACGCGAGATGAGGAATAGCTTGGCGTGGATTTTCAGCCCTGGCGCAGAGAAGATCACGTGCGCCCCGGCCTCCGTCAGGCGTTTCGCCCAGTGGATATTGGCCTCTTCATCGAAGCGCGCCTGCAGCTCCACCACCACAGTGACTTTTTTGCCGTTGTGCGCAGCGTGGATCATCGCATCGATAATGCGCGAATCCTTCGCCACGCGGTAGATGTTGATCTTGATTGCCAGCACGTTAGGGTCAAACGAGGCCTGACGCAGCAGCTCCAGCACGTGCTCAAAGGTGTGGTAGGGATAGTAGAGCAGCACGTCGCGCTCGCGAATGGCATCGAAGCCGTTGCGGAAGTTATCAAACCAGACATGGCGCAGGCGCGGCAGCGGCTTGTTCACCAGGTTGGCTTTGCCAACGTTCGGGAAGCTGATGAAATCTTTGAAGTTGTGGTAGCGGCCACCGGGTACGATAGAGTCATAGCGGGAGATGGTGAGCTTGTCGCGCAGCATCTCCACCATCGCGTCCGGCATATCGCGCTGGTAAACAAAACGCACCGGCTCGGCGGTAAGGCGCTGCTTGAGGCTGGATGACATCAGCTCCATCAGGCTCGACTCCATCTCGTGCACCAGGTCGTACTCGGCGTCACGGGTCATCTTCATCGAGTAGGCATTGAGCGCGTCGTAGTCAAAGAAGCCGTAGAAGATATCATCCAGGCAGTAGCGCAGGATGTTATCCAGCAGGATCATCGGCTTACGGCGGCGCGGCGTCTCCGGCGGCAGGTTGACGAAGCGCGGCACCTTATCCGACGGGATCTCCAGCAGCGCGTAGCGAATAGTCTCCCCGCGAATGATCTCTACCGCCAGATAGGTGTAGTCATCCTTCAGGAACTGCACCAGATCGGTTTCGCGGTTGATTAGGATCGGCGTGATGTGCTGGCGCAGATAGTGTTTGAAGTAGTGGCGTAGCCAAGTTTGCTGGTTCTCGGAGAGCTGGCGTTCGTTGATCAAAAAGATCTGGTTACGGGCCATCTCCAGCAGCAGGTCGTTGTACAGGCCGTTAAACTCCTGATCGGCTTTCAGGACGCGGGTCTGGATCTTACCAAGCAGGTGTCGGGAGTGGGCGTTGGAGCCTTGCTCTTCGCTGATGATGATCCGGCGCTTAAGCTCAGCAAAGCGCACCTTGTAGAACTCATCAAGGTTGTTGGAGTAGATGCCCAGAAAACGCATTCGCTCAATCAGAGGGTTGCTCTTGTCGGCGGCTTCCTGAAGCACGCGTTCGTTGAACGCTAACCAGCTTAATTCTTTTTCGATGTATAGCTTTTCCTGACCCATTACAACTCACACTCCGGTTCAATCTCGGGACGCGGCAAATCCATCTCAGCCTTTATTATGGTGAGAATTACCACAGCTTGTCCAATTGTGACAGATAAGTATGACAGTAATCTGATAATACGGAGGTTATTGCCGGACGGCGCAGGCTGTCCGGCAAGAGAAGGCCTACTCGGCGGCGTGTCCTTGTGGGGGAAGCTGGACGCCATCGAGCCATGCGGCACCCTCGCGCATTGCCAGACGGCCATCAATAAACCAGCTCACCACCAGAGGGTAGATCGCGTGCTCCTGAGTCTGGACGCGATCGGTGACGTCCTCTTCACCGTCGCCAGGGAATACCGGCACTTTGGCTTGCAGGATCACCGGTCCGCCGTCCAGCTCGTCGGTAACAAAATGCACGGAGGTGCCGTGCTCTTCGTCGCCGTTGGCCAGCGCCTGACGGTGAGTATGCAGGCCGGGATATTTCGGCAGCAGGGAGGGGTGGATGTTCAGCAGGCGGCCCTGATAGTGGGCAACAAACTCGGGGCTGAGAATGCGCATATAACCTGCCAGCACCACCAGATCCGGGGCATAGGCGTCGATCTCCATCATCAGCTCTCGGTCGAAAGCCTCGCGGCTGGCAAACTGAGCCGCCGCGATGGCGTGGGCCGCAATCCCGGCCTCACGCGCGCGTTGCAGGCCGAACGCGTCGGCCTTGTTACTGAATACCGCACGGACAGTGGCGTTAATTCTCTTCTGCGCGCAGGCGTCAATAATTGCCTGCAAGTTGCTTCCGTTACCGGAAATGAGCACCACTATATTTTTCATTCGATAACCACGCGCTCGCTGGAATCAGAGGCTTTAATCATACCGATTTTCCAGGCCTTTTCACCTTTCGCGTTCATCAGCTCAATCGCCTTATCTGCATCCTGAGCAGAGAGCGCGATGACCATGCCAACGCCGCAGTTAAAGGTGCGGTACATCTCGTGCTGGCTGACGTTGCCCGCCTGCTGCAGCCAGCTAAAGACGGAAGGCCACTGCCAGCTGGATTCGTCAATCACCGCCTGGGTGTTGTCCGGCAGCACGCGCGGAATGTTCTCCCAGAAGCCGCCGCCGGTGAGGTGGGCGATAGCGTGAACGTCAACGTTGGCAATCAGCTCAAGAATGTTTTTCACGTAGATGCGGGTCGGGGCCAGGAGGTGATCCGCCAGCGATTTACCGTCGAGCTGGGTCGTTTCCGGATCGCAGCCGCTCACCTCAACGATTTTACGCACCAGCGAGTAGCCGTTAGAGTGCGGGCCGCTGGAGCCAAGGGCAATCAGCACGTCACCGTCAGTGACTTTGGAGCCGTCGATGATTTCCGATTTCTCAACCACGCCAACGCAGAAGCCTGCCACGTCATAATCTTCACCGTGGT
Organism: Pseudescherichia sp.; assembly: GCA_039594205.1. Lineage (GTDB taxonomy): Bacteria > Pseudomonadota > Gammaproteobacteria > Enterobacterales > Enterobacteriaceae > Pseudescherichia. Next base: position 93,215 of record JBCNNW010000007.1, read on the forward strand.
ACATGCCCGGCATCTCAGCGGTTTCGCCGCCCACCAGCGCACAGCCGGACTGCAGGCAGCCTTCTGCGATGCCGCCGATCACGCTGGCAGCGGTGTCGACGTCCAGCTTGCCGGTGGCGTAGTAGTCGAGGAAGAAGAGCGGTTCAGCGCCCTGAACCACCAGATCGTTAACGCACATGGCCACCAGATCGATGCCGATAGCGTCATGACGCTTGAGATCCATCGCCAGGCGCAGCTTGGTGCCCACGCCGTCAGTACCGGAAACCAGCACCGGCTCACGATATTTTTGCGGCAGCGCGCACAGCGCACCGAAGCCACCCAGGCCACCCATCACTTCCGGGCGGCGGGTCTTCTTCACTACGCCTTTGATTCGGTCAACCAGTGCATTACCTGCGTCAATATCAACACCGGCATCTTTGTAGCTGAGAGAGGTTTTATCGGTCACTGCTTGGATCCCCACATGGCGATAGAAATAAAATTCGGCGCAATTCTAACAGTCAAGGCAAACGTTTGCGAGTCCATTATTCATGGCCCTCTGAGATCGTTGCGATATACTGATTTTCAATCTGATTGATCGGGATCAACCCTCTACCTATAGCGCAACGGAAAAAAAGCGGTATAATCCGGCGATTTTTTTTGTGGCTGCCAACTGTCTGGGGAAGGAGAAGAGTATGAAGATCGTGGAAGTAAAACACCCACTCGTCAAACACAAGCTGGGACTGATGCGTGAGCATGACATCAGCACCAAACGCTTTCGTGAACTCGCCTCTGAAGTAGGCAGCCTGCTGACCTATGAAGCGACCGCCGATCTGGAAACCGAGAAGGTAACCATCGAAGGCTGGAACGGTCCGGTGGAAGTTGAGCAGATCAAAGGTAAAAAAATTACCGTGGTGCCGATCCTGCGTGCCGGTCTGGGCATGATGGAGGGCGTGCTGGAGCACGTCCCGAGCGCGCGCATCAGCGTGGTCGGTATCTACCGCGACGAGACCACCCTTGAGCCAGTCCCATACTTCCAGAAGCTGGTATCGAACATTGACGAGCGTATGGCGCTGGTGGTTGACCCGATGCTGGCGACCGGTGGCTCAATGATCGCTACCATCGACCTGCTGAAAAAAGCGGGCTGCACCAGCATTAAGGTGCTGGTGCTGGTTGCCGCCCCGGAAGGCGTGGCCGCGCTGGAGAAGGCGCATCCGGATATTGAACTCTATACCGCATCGGTCGATCAGGGACTTAACGAGCACGGGTATATTATTCCTGGTCTCGGCGATGCCGGCGACAAGATTTTTGGTACCAAGTAATTGAATAAATGAAAAAGAGCCGACTTTGATAGTCGGCTTTTTTTTGAATAAAAGACGCAGTTCGCCTTATACAAAACACAACTCAGAGGAAAACACTATGACGCGCCGTGCTATCGGGGTGAGTGAAAGACCGCCGCTTTTACAGACGATCCCGCTTAGTTTGCAGCACCTGTTCGCCATGTTTGGCGCAACCGTGCTGGTGCCAATCCTGTTTCACATTAACCCGGCTACCGTACTGCTGTTTAACGGCGTCGGCACGCTGCTCTATCTCTTTATCTGTAAAGGTAAAATTCCTGCCTATCTGGGTTCCAGCTTTGCGTTTATCTCTCCGGTGCTGCTCCTGCTGCCGCTCGGTTACGAGGTGGCGCTCGGCGGTTTTATTATGTGCGGCGTGCTGTTCTGCCTGGTGTCGTTTATCGTGAAAAAAGCGGGCACCGGCTGGCTGGACGTGATGTTCCCTCCCGCGGCGATGGGGGCAATCGTGGCCGTAATCGGCCTTGAGCTGGCGGGCGTGGCGGCCAACATGGCCGGCCTGCTGCCGGCGGAGGGGCAGTCTGCGGACAGCAAAACGGTGATCATCTCTCTGGTGACGCTGGGCGTAACCGTGTTTGGCTCGGTGCTGTTCCGCGGCTTCCTGGCGATTATCCCGATCCTGATCGGCGTGCTGGCGGGCTATGCGCTATCGTTCGCTATGGGCGTGGTGGATACCACCCCGATTGCCCAGGCGCACTGGTTTGCGCTGCCGACCTTCTACACCCCGCGCTTTGAGTGGTTCGCTATCTTCACCATTCTGCCTGCCGCGCTGGTGGTCATCGCCGAGCACGTCGGTCACCTGGTGGTGACGGCCAACATCGTTAAGCGCGACCTGATCCGCGACCCGGGCCTGCACCGCTCCATGTTTGCCAACGGTTTCTCCACCATCATCTCCGGCTTCTTCGGCTCCACGCCGAACACCACCTACGGCGAGAACATCGGCGTGATGGCGATTACCCGCGTCTACAGCACA
>JBCNNW010000070.1:0-22332 GCA_039594205.1 Pseudescherichia sp.
CTTCCCAGCATCGCTGGGACGGCGCTAATGTAGGGAAATCCGCTGCCACCGTCAATCTACTTTTTCAATAATTTAGCGCGTTTAGACAAACTTCAAGCAACGTGCTTTCTAAATATCCAGGAACTGTTTTTTTTATCAACAGTCACCTTTATCCCTGCCCCCCAGAACAAATTTGTTATCCTCATCAATAGATAACAGTTTTACAAAAAACGCATGAACGCATCTGGAGTCAGTATGGATATCATCTTCTATCATCCCTCTTTTAATACGCAGTTCTGGCTGAAAAATCTTGCCCAGGCTCTCCCGCACGCCCGTATCCGCGAGTGGCAGCCAGGGGATAACGAACCCGCAGACTATGCCCTGGTCTGGCATCCGCCAGTTGAAATGCTTCAGGGCCGTAGCCTGAAAGCCGTGTTTGCCCTCGGCGCAGGCGTTGACTCCATCCTGAGCCAGCTTAATGCCCACCCGGATATGCTGCCTGGATCCGTTCCGCTATTTCGCCTTGAAGATACCGGCATGGCATTGCAGATGCAGGAGTATGCCGTGAGCCAGGTCCTGCACTGGTTCCGCCGCTTCGATGACTACCAGGCGCAAAAACAGCAGGCCCGCTGGCAGGAGCTGGAGGAGTATCAGCGCGAAGACTTTACCATCGGCATCCTTGGTGCAGGCGTGCTGGGGTCGAAGGTAGCGGAAAGCCTTCAGGCATGGGGCTTCCCGCTGCGCTGCTGGAGCCGTAGCCGCAAATCCTGGCCGGACGTCCAAAGCTTTGCTGGCGAAAATGAACTGGGCGATTTTCTGCAAGGCACCCGCGTCTTGATTAACCTCCTGCCGAATACATCAGAGACCCGAGGCATCATTAATCTATCTCTGCTGAATCAACTGGCAGATAACGCTTATCTGCTCAATCTGGCGCGAGGCGTGCACGTGGTCGAAGACGATCTCCTTAAGGCTCTGGACAGCGGCAAGCTGAAAGGCGCTATGCTCGACGTCTTTAGCAAAGAGCCGCTCCCGGCCAGCAGCCCGCTGTGGGCGCATCCCCACGTAGCGATGACCCCGCACATCGCTGCGGTCACGCGCCCCAATGAGGCTATCGATTATATTGCCCGTACAATAATGAAGCTGGAACAGGGCGAGCCGGTAACCGGCCAGGTTGACCGGACCCGCGGCTACTAGCACCGGGTTTTCATTAAAAAGGATAATAATTCCTGTTATCCTTGGGCACTATTAACAGAGGAGAGCGCCATGTACCCCGTTGACCTGCACATGCATACCGTCGCCAGCACCCACGCCTACAGCACCCTCCACGACTATATTGCGATTGCCAAAAGCAAAGGCCTTAAGCTGTTTGCTATCACCGATCACGGCCCTGATATGGCCGATGCGCCGCACTACTGGCACTTCGTGAATATGCGTATCTGGCCGCGGCTGGTGGATGGAGTAGGGATCCTGCGCGGTATTGAGGCCAACATCAAAAACATCGCCGGTGAGATTGACTGCAGCGGACCGATGCTCCCGGCGTTGGATCTGATCATCGCCGGTTTCCATGAGCCGGTATTCGCACCGCAGGATCGGGCGACCAATACCGAGGCGATGATCGCGACTATGGCCAGCGGCAATGTCCACATCATCAGCCATCCGGGCAATCCGAAATATCCTGTCGATATACCGGCGATTGCCGCAGCGGCCGCAAAGTATGATGTCGCGCTGGAGATCAACAACTCCTCCTTCCTCCACTCGCGCAAAGGTAGCGAGGCGAACTGTCGGGCTATTGCCGCTGCCGTGCGTGATGCTGGGGGATGGGTAGCGCTTGGCTCCGACTCGCACACCGCCTTTTCGCTGGGTGATTTCACCGAGTGTCGCAAAGTGCTGGATGACGTCGATTTTCCTGAAAATCGGATCCTTAACGTCTCGCCGCGCCGCCTGTTAAACTTCCTTGAATCGCGTGGGATGCCGCCGATTACCGAGTTTGCTGAACTTTAATTTTAACGGAACCTATAATGAACGAGTTTTCAATCCTCTGCCGCGTGCTTGGCTCACTCTACTATCGCCAGCCTGAGGATCCGGTTTTAGCGCCGCTCTATACGCTGATTCGCGAAGGTAAGCTGGCGGCGAACTGGCCGCTGGAGCAGGATGAGCTGCTGGCCCGCCTGCAAAAGAGCGTTGACGATCCCGCCCTGGTGACGGATTACCACAATCTGTTCATCGGCGATGCGTGTAGCGTTGCACCATACCGCAGCGCGTGGCAGGAGGGGGCTAACGAGGCAGAGGTCAGGGAGTTTTTAGCCACCCGAGGCATGCCGCTGACCGGCGTGCCAGCCGATCACTTTGGTACGCTGCTGCTGGCCGCCTCATGGCTGGAAGATAACGCGGCGGAAGATGAGAGTGAGGCCCTGGAGGCGCTGTTTGCCGACTACCTGCTGCCCTGGTGCGGAACCTTTCTCGGCAAGGTTGAAGCCCACGCTGTTACACCGTTCTGGCGTACCATGGCGTTGCTCACCCGAGATGCCATCTCCGCCATGTGGGATGAGCTTGAGGAAGAGTCTGCAAAATAATGTGATTTAAGTCACAATCATAATGTAACGATAATCTCCGGCTTGCAAATAACGTGCTGGAGATCTCATTTCAATGGCGCGCTTCTGCTAAGATGCGCGCCATGAACATACTCTTCTCAATTGCATTAACGACGGGCATACTCTCCGGCCTCTGGGGCTGGGTTGCCGTCTCCCTGGGTCTGCTGAGCTGGGCCGGTTTTCTTGGCTGTACAGCCTATTTTGCCTGCCCGCAGGGTGGGGTAAAAGGACTGCTGATCGCCGCCTTTACGGTAATGAGTGGCGTAGCCTGGGCGCAGGTGATTATTTATGGCAGCGCATTAAGCCCCCATCTGAACATCGTCAGCTATCTGCTTACCGGCGTCGTGGCTTTCCTGATGTGTATTCAGGCCAGGAGTTTATTGCTGTCGTTCGTTCCGGGCACCTTTATTGGCGCATGTGCCACCTTTGCCGGGCAGGGCGACTGGCGAACCGTTGTTCCGTCGCTGGCGGTTGGCTTACTGTTCGGCTACGCCATGAAAAACAGTGGTCTGTGGCTGGCCGCCTGGCGCGACAGGGCCACAAACCCTGGCGCAAAAAAAAGCGCGGCGGAGTAGTCCGCCACGCTTCGATGTTGCAAAGATACCATTACGACTCGGGTGGCGTCGCCATGTGGCGATATTTCACCAGAATCGGATCTTCACTCTCTGCCTTGTTTTGCAGATCCCACAGTCCACGATCGATGCCATCGTTGATCAGGTAGATTACCCCGGTTTCAATTGCCGACATCAGGCACAGCATGACAGGTTCGTTTGCGGTAAAGCCGACTTCACCCTCCAGCAGACGCTGGTAGTCAATGAAGCGGAACACCCCGGCCTGCACCTCATAGGAGAGGATGGTCTTACTGGTGTTGACCGATGACAGGATCTCCCCAGTGCTGACGTTGACCACGCGCAGGTTAACCGCGACCTGGTCAAGCTGGTACTGGGTATCGGCTCCGATGCCAAAGTAACGCGCACCCACCCCGCCGGACTTCACGTTGCTCTCATAGCCGATAATCGACCCCTCGACCATAACGTTAGCCGCAGTCAGCGACTGGAGTGGGAAACGGTTATTTATCGCTACCGTACCGTTCTCCTGTGCCGCACGAATGATCTTCCTTTCGTTAAGCAGGTTCTGTAACCCCTGACGCTCAAGCGGGATAAACCAGCGCGAATCCTTCAGCGCCGTGACCAGCATAGAAGTGGCGCTCTGTGGAACGGCGGTAGAGAAGTTACTCGCCGGATAGGCTTTAAACTGTCCGGTTTCATCCTGAATATTATAAACAGAGACAAATATCTTACCGGTTGGCATCGGCAGATGGGTTAAATCCTGATAACTTTGGGCCCGAGGCATTAATGTTGGTTTCGCTGCTTCTTTCGGTGGAGCCGTTAAGCATCCGCTGAGTAAACAGACAGCCAGTATGGTGAGTAAGCGCTGCATAATAATTATTCCTGTAGAAACGGTAGCTGTGCTTTAAAAGTCGGTTGAACCATTTTGTAAACCCGACACCTCTATAGTGGATGTTTTACCGGTTTTTCGATCGGTGACGTTGAGCTGAAGCTGCCCATCGTTATTTGCGATATCAACAATAAAATCACTGGTGATCATTCTTCCCGGCTTGCCAGTATTAATATTGGTTAGTAACCCTCCCAGTACCTGTGACTGAATAGCCTGAGTAAAGTTATCCAGCGCCGACGGGGTCTCTATTCCATAATTCGAGTCAAAGTCCGGGTCTTTATAGGAGTTTTGCGCCTGAGCGCTATTTAATAAAAACGCGCCATTATTGGGGTTGCCACCAAAATTAGGGTTACGAAACTGAAATGTCATATTTCCAGCAAATATTGATGGCGAGACAAGCAAAAGCGTGACTACGACACAGGCGATACGCATGTGAGCCTCCGAAAGAAATTTATCGTGTTTTAGAATTCATCTCGCGCCAGATCGCCAGTTCCAAGCAGAGCTTGATCGATCTGCCGGCGATCCAGTGCTTCCTGGGTCTGCGCTAGCGCAACGTTGACGTTGTTGTCAAAGTCGCGTTTAGTCGGGAACAGAAACACCTGAAATATTACGTCCTGGTTGACCGTAATGGTGATCCAGCTTCCCCACCGCGCGCTGGGACGTTCGTTAATGCTCAGGTTCCCTGTATAACTGCTTTCCCACTTATCACTAAAAGCACGATAAAAATCGTGTCCAATAGAAGAGACCGTACGATCGGTCAGTAATCCGGGAACCTCCACTTCGACAGCGCGCAGGTTCCCGGCAGCCAACAGGAGTCCTGCGGCTGCAAACCATGCAACGAACCGTTTCATGGGGTTACCGCCTGAGGTTATCGTTGGCCCAGGAGACCGCCTGCGTACGGTTTTTTACCGATATCTTTTTGAAAAGATTGTAGAGATGCGTTTTTACCGTGTTTTCGCTAATAAACAGCGAGCGGGCAATCTCGTTATTCGATGCGCCAATACGCAGTTTATTAAGGATCTCCTTCTCGCGGTGCGTGAGCAGCGCGGCTTCGGAGCTGTTGTAACGGTAATTTCCGGAGTGGGTAATGAGGTAGCTTGCCAGCTTCTGTGAGAAGTAGCACTCGCCGCGCTGCACGCTGAGCAGACCGTCAACAACACGGGACTGGTCTTCCGTCACATAGAAAACGCCGTTGATGTGCGGCCAGCTTTCTATGTCACGGAACGGATACTCGTCTGGCGTATTGAGCAATAACAGCTTAACGGCATTGTTTTTCCTGCCTAAATTGTCCTGCCAATAATGGATCAGCTTTTTATCAGCCTCCATCATGTCGAACAAAATCACGCTTCCTGGCGATATGTCATCCAGAGAGCGTTGAATATTATGTACTTTCCCTGAAAGAGACAGAGACTGTTTCAGATGCTGCAGCAAGGCAGCAGCTTGTAAGGAAGGTTTAGTAATCAAGAGAATAGATTGGCTTTGAAAACTCTGGACTTCGTTAAACATAATAAACCCCGCTTGTTGGTACACCTGTCTTTTTCCCCAGGTATAACTGGGTATCCAGAAGTACTGACAGATGTGGCACTGCTGTGTGTAATCAATAAGAGTGAGCCCTATGGGCCAAATTTAACAAAAACTCAAACATACTGCTGATTTCAATCTAGCTATTACCAATCTTAAAGCAAGTGTTAAACATGTAACAAAATGTAAAATTAAATTTTTAAATGTAATATTGCCAATCTTTTAATGTTTAATTTTCATGGAAAAGTTGTACAAGTTAATACTTTTGCATCATATTTAAAAATCATACAAATTATTTTAAGTTATTGATTTTAAAATAAATATATCTTCTTTTGTGACTTCTTTGTTTTTTTATGCGACTGAATTTTATGCGCTTTTGTTATCGGGGCGCGCAGGAGGTCGGAAAAAGTTGCCATGATGATCGCAAAGCCACAAAAAATTCATGACTACCCTCTGTTAACGTTTGTACGTCATAAATCATGCCCGGTTGTTATAACGCCCAAACCTGTACCAAATGTTCGATGAAAAATTTTCTACCCGCTTCATCCGCCTGTTTTTTAGAGCGTTAGCACTTTAAGGTGAACATAAAGATAAAAATACCACTGGCGGGTGAGATATTATTAATTTCTGTCGTCACATACTCTTTTCCGTAACGCAGCGTTAACGGATGTAAAAAAGCGTTAATTGCAGCGGAGCAAAATAATTGTCAGTTAAAAAACTCCAGGTCCAGGTGACAACATGAAAAACAGAACGTTGATTATGGTGTTAATAATGCTGGGTGCGCCTGGGATAGCCACCGCGTCAGGTTATGATCTGGCTGTGTCAGAATATAACTTTGCGGTAAATGAATTGAGTAAAACGTCATACAATCAGGCTGCGATAATTGGCCAGGATGGTACCAATAATAGCGCCCAGCTACGCCAGGATGGGTCTAAAATGCACGCTGTTATCTCCCAGGAAGGGGCAAATAACCGGGCAAAGATCGATCAGGCAGGAGCTTATAACTTTGCGTATATCGACCAGTCAGGCAGCGCTAATGACGCGAGTATAACGCAAGGTGCATATGGTAATACCGCAATGATTATCCAGAAAGGTTCGGGTAACAAAGCGAATATTACCCAATATGGTACGCAAAAAACGGCAGTTGTAGTGCAGAGGCAATCACAAATGGCTATTCGCGTTATTCAACGCTAAATCCATTGTGAATCAAATATATCAATCCGATGGGAGTTAACCATGAAATTCATTAAAGTGGCAGCATTGGCAGCGATCGTTATTTCAGGCAGCGCTTTCGCAGGTTCTGTTGGTCAGTATGGTGGTGGCAGCTACGGCGGCCCGAACTCTGAATTAAGTATTTTCCAGTACGGCAGCAATAACTCCGCGCTGGCTCTGCAGACCGATGCTCGTGACTCCGATCTGACCGTGACTCAGCATGGCTCACGTAACGCCGCAGACGTTGGCCAGGGTTCTGATGACAGCTCTATTACTCTGTCACAGAACGGTTCCCGTAACAACGCCACTCTCGATCAGTGGAACAGCCGCCACTCTGATATCGATGTACGCCAGTACGGTACAGCGAACGGCGCACTGGTTAACCAGACCGCTTCTCAGTCTTATGTAGAAGTGCGTCAGGTTGGCTACGGCAACAACGCAACGGCTAACCAGTACTAATCATATCTGGTGCGGAAAAACAGGGCTTCGGCCCTGTTTTTTTATCAGGAGGCCGCCATGCACCCCTTACTTTTCGTTGCCGCGCTGGCCAGCCAGATTACCTTTCTGACCGAGCGCCAGCAGGATATCTATACCATTACCCCCCAGGTCGTTGTCAGCCAACCCTGCATTTGTCAAATTCAGATCCTCACCGTGCACGCGGGCGTCAGCGGGCAGAGCAATACTCAGCAGCGAAAGACCCTGGCGCTGCAGGCTAATCAACCTACAAAACTTGCTCGCCTAAGCATGAACATCTCGCCAAAAGATACGGTCAAAGTTGTCGTGACAGTGACCGACGGCGACGCCCTGCACCTCGTGCAGCAGTGGCCACCTGAACAATAAATCAGCAATATTCAGTGTAAAATCAACTTGCTGGATCGCTATACTGTCTGGCCGATCGCCGTGTATTTTCTCCCGCCTGCCACACACTGCTATACACTTAGTTGAAAGCGATGAGATAAGAGAGGCAAATATGCAATCGCGTATGGAGGTTGTTCAGGGTGACATCACGACGTTACAGGTCGATGTCATTGTTAATGCGGCTAATCCCTCCTTAATGGGTGGAGGCGGCGTCGATGGCGCTATCCACCGTGCCGCCGGGCCAGCGCTGCTGGCCGCCTGTAAAGCCGTGCGGGAGCAGCAGGGCGAGTGTCCGCCAGGGCATGCCGTGATTACCCTTGCCGGAGCGCTACCGGCGAAGGCGGTGATCCACACCGTGGGGCCAGTCTGGCGCGGCGGGGAAGAGCACGAGCAGCGACTGCTGGAAGACGCTTACCGTAATAGCCTGAAGCTGGCCGAGGCCAACGGCTATCACTCTGTAGCCTTTCCGGCAATTAGCACGGGCGTTTACGGTTTTCCTAAGCCTGCAGCCGCGGAAATCGCTGTCGCTACGGTTTCGGATTATCTAACCCGGCATCCGTCGATTGGTCAGGTATACTTTGTCTGCTATGACGATGAAAATACCCGACTTTATCAACGACTCCTCACCCAGCAGGATGACGAACCAGATGCATAATACGCGGCTGGGGCGTGCTATCGCCCCGGCCCGTGCGGCCCATCCCGATGCGTGCGGCATTCTGGCGCTGGATGACAGTCTCGATGCCTTTGCTGCCCGCTACCGGTTGATTGAGATGGCCGAGCGTACTCTGGACATTCAGTACTATATCTGGGAAGACGATATGTCCGGGCGGCTACTGCTGTCACAGCTCCTGAAGGCGGCCCGGCGCGGTGTGACGATCCGTCTGCTGCTGGATGATAACAACACCCAGGGACTGGACGATATTCTCCGCAAGCTCAATGCCCATGCCAATATCGATGTTCGTCTGTTTAACCCTTTCTCGTTTCGCCTCTTCAGAGCGCTGGGCTACCTGACCGACTTCACCCGCCTTAACCGGCGCATGCACAATAAAAGCTTCACCGCCGATGAAGAGGTGACTATCGTGGGCGGCAGAAATATTGGCGACGCCTACTTTGGTGCAGGGGAGCAGCCGCTCTTCTCCGATCTTGACGTGCTGGCGATTGGCCCGGTGGTCAGCGACGTCGTCGCTGACTTCGAACGCTACTGGACCTGCCAGTCGGTTTCGACGCTTGAGAAAGTGCTCGATATTAAAGATGACGATATCGACGGCAAGATTCAGGTGCCCGAGTCCTGGTATAACGATGAGACGGCGCGGCGCTATCTCTCCAAGCTTGAAACGACCCAATTTTCCACCCGGCTTGAGGCGGGGACACTGCCTATGCTGTGGGCCAAAACTCGTCTGCTGAGCGACGATCCGCGCAAAGGGCAGGGCAGGGCGCGCGAGCATACCCTGCTGCCGCAGCGCCTGGTGAAGGTGATGGGGATGCCGCAGGAGCAGATTGATATCATCTCCGCCTATTTTGTCCCAACGCGCGCTGGCGTCGCGCAGCTGCTGCAGATGGTGCGCAAGGGGGTGAAAATTGCCATCCTGACCAATTCGCTGGCGGCGAACGATGTCGCGGTGGTGCACGCAGGCTATGCGCGCTGGCGGAAAAAGCTGCTGCGCCACGGCGTAGCCCTGTATGAGCTAAAACCGACCCGTGAAGGAGGAAGGCACATTCACGATCGCGGCCTGACGGGTAACTCTGGATCCAGTCTGCATGCCAAGACTTTCAGCATTGATGGCGCGAAGGTGTTTATCGGCTCGTTTAACTTTGATCCGCGTTCGGCCATGCTCAACACTGAGATGGGATTTGTGATTGAGAGCGAGCCGCTGGCGAAGGTGATCCACAAACGTTTTCAGCAGAGCCAGCGCGATGCGGCGTGGGAGCTGCGCCTTGACCGCTGGGGGCGAATTAACTGGATCGACACTCAGGACGGTCAGGAGAGAGTATTAAAGAAGGAGCCGAAAACACGCTTCTGGCAGCGAATGCTGGTGCGATTAGCATCCCGGCTGCCGGTGGAGTGGCTCCTCTAGGGCTAGTTTTGCACCTGTTTCGGCTGCGCTTTAGCCGCTTCAGGCTTGCCGGAGAAGAGAAAACGCAGCAGCGGTATCCGCAAATGCACTTCATAGAGCGCAATTGCACAGCCCACCACAAAGATCAGCCCGCAGATAAAGCCCAGCGTATTCGACTGAATATGTGGGGTGATCCATGCGCCAAAGAGCAGGGTGAGCGGATGGTGCACGAGGTAGATAAACAGCGAGGCGTTAACGAAGTAGGTCACGCGGGATGACTGGAAGTTGAGCAGCCGGTGTCCCAGGGAAAAGACCACGTTCACCATCCATAGCCCCATTACCATAGTAATTACGCTCTCCGTCTCATACATCCATGCATCCCCGCTGCCGTAGCGCTGGTTCAACAGATAGGCGATAAAGGCCAGCGTCGCACCCAGGGCACAGCCCCATGATGGCGTGGTGAAGAGCGCCTTTAGCTTAGGCGTAATAAAGGTCAGCGCCCCCAGCACAAAAAATGGCAGGTAGAACAGGGTCTGCATGACGGCAAAGTTGAACAGACCGTCGCTGAGGATCGGCGGATAGAGAACCAGCAGCGTGCGGCGCAGCGCGGCATACAGCACGCCAAGCAGCAAAAATAGCAGCGACAGCTTTGGCAGGGTGAGCTTGCTGAGCAGCGCGTCAGGATCCGCCGTTACCGCCTGCTTAAGCTTGCGAAAAAGCACCAGTCCCAGCGTTGTCAGTACGACCAGCACCAGCAAAAACCAGAGGTGGGAAATCAGATCCCATACTAAGGTATTATACTTGTCGTAAACAGAGAGGGTGTGCCAGCTGTCGGCCTGGCCTTTGACGTGCTGCAACATCAAAAATTGTGGCAGCGTTAACAGCGGGATCGCGGTCAGCATCGGGATGCCAACGCGTTCGACGCGCACTTTCCACCAGCGCTTCATGGGATAGCGCAGATAGAGCATATAAGAGAAGTACCCCGAGATGACAAAGAAGACCTGCATCCGGAAAGCGTGGATAAAGTCATTAAACAGGGTCAGCCACCACGATGGCGTAGCGCTGTTTACGTGCCAGACGTGGCTTGAGTAGATCAATGAGATATGAAAGGGGATGCCTAACAGCATCAGCCACGCGCGAATGGAGTCCAGAAAGTATTCGCGCTGTGCGGGTAGTTTACTCATATCACTCCGTACAATATCAGACTTATCGTCTTATCCCTAAGACCAGTTATGATTACATTCGTTGGCAACCCTACACTAAGCGCAGCGACCTGTCTCCAGGACAAACGCGTAATTGGCAAGGTGTTGCTTTTATTTGCTTATCCACTGAGCCAGCCGCCGAACAAAGCGGGGATTAAGTTGTCGGATTGCGTGAAATACCATTAAAATAGATCGGATCGATTTAAGCACACAAAGGGGGAAGTGCTTAGTTATTATGAAACATAATCTACAAGTGATGAAAATGCGTTGGTTAGGCGCAGCGGTGCTGTTATCCCTGTACTCGTCATCGGGTTGGGCCTTTAACATCGATGACGTAGCAAAACAGGCACAGTCATTAGCCGCAAAAGGCTATGAAGCCCCGAAAAGCAACCTGCCCTCTGTGTTCCGTGACATGAAGTACGCGGACTATCAACAGATTCAGTTCAATCACGACAAAGCGTACTGGAACAACGTTAAGACCCCATTCAAGCTTGAATTCTATCACCAGGGTATGTACTTCGACCTGCCGGTGACCGTCAATGAAGTGACGGCGACGGCGGTTCATAAGATCAAATACAGCCCGGACTACTTCAACTTTGGCAACGTCCAGCATGACAAGGACACGGTCAAAGATTTAGGCTTCGCCGGCTTCAAGGTTCTCTACCCTATCAACAGCAAAGACAAGAACGACGAAATTGTCAGCATGCTGGGGGCGAGCTACTTCCGCGTCATTGGGGCCGGGCAGGTTTACGGCCTCTCCGCCCGCGGCCTCGCCATCGACACTGCGCTGCCGTCCGGCGAAGAGTTCCCGCACTTCCGCGAGTTCTGGGTTGAGCGTCCAAAACCCACTGACAAACGCCTGACTATCTATGCTCTGCTGGATTCGCCACGCGCAACCGGTGCCTACCGGTTTGTGGTGATCCCTGGCCGTGACACCGTGGTGGACGTGCAGTCTAAAGTCTACCTGCGCGATAAGGTCGGTAAGCTGGGCGTTGCGCCGCTGACCAGCATGTTCCTCTTTGGGCCAAACCAGCCGTCACCGGCGACCAACTTCCGCCCGGAGCTGCATGACTCCAACGGTCTCTCTATGCATGCCGGTAACGGGGAGTGGATCTGGCGTCCGCTGAACAACCCAAAACACCTCGCCGTGAGCAGCTATGCCATGGAGAACCCGCAGGGCTTTGGCCTGTTGCAGCGTGGCCGCGAGTTTAGCCGCTTCGAAGATATCGACGATCGCTACGATCAGCGTCCGAGCGCCTGGGTAACACCGCAGGGCGAGTGGGGCAAAGGGAAAATCGAGCTGGTTGAGATCCCGACCAACGATGAGACCAACGACAACATCGTTGCCTACTGGACGCCGGATCAGCTGCCGGAAGCCGGTAAAGAGATGAACTTTAAGTACACCATCACCTTTAGCCGCGATGAAGACAAACTGCACGCTCCGGATAACGCCTGGGTTACGCAGACGCGCCGCTCAACCGGCGATGTTAAACAGTCTAATCTGATCCGCCAGCCGGATGGTACCCTGGCATTTATCGTCGACTTCACCGGAGAAGAGATGAAAAAGCTGCCGCAGGACACTCCGGTTACTGCTCAGGTCAGCATCGGTGATAACGGTGAAATCGTTGAAAACGTTGTGCGCTATAACCCGGTCACTCAGGGATGGCGTTTAACCTTACGCCTTAAGGTTAAAGACCAGAAAAAGACGACCGATATGCGTGCTGCGCTGGTGAATGCCGAGCAGCCGCTGAGTGAAACCTGGAGCTATCAGCTACCTGCCAATGAATAAGACAACTGAATATATCGACGCGCTGTCGCTTTCCGCTGACGGGAAAGCAGCGCTGCCGACGACGGATCTGCGTGCCGTGCATGAAGCGTTGGACGCTGGGCATCGCCGCTATGAGCGGGATGATGACACGCCGCTGGGTTCAGTTCAGGCACGCCTTGAGCATGCCTGGCCGGATTCGCTGGCGGAAGGCCAACTGATCAAGGACGATGAAGGGCGTACCCAGCTGAAGGCAATGCCTGAAGCGAAGCGCTCCTCAATGTTCCCCGATCCATGGCGCACCAACCCGATCGGCCGCTTCTGGGACCGACTGCGTGGCCGTGACGTGCCGCCGCGCTATCTCTCCCGTCTGACGAAAGAGCAGCAGGCGAGCGAGCAGAAGTGGCGTGCGGTGGGCTCTATCCGCCGCTACATTCTGCTGCTGCTGACCATTGCCCAGACGGTGGTGGCGACCTGGTACATGAAAACCATTCTCCCGTACCAGGGATGGGCGCTGATCGCTCCGGAAGATATGATGGGTCAGGATCTGCTGGTCTCCTTTATGCAGCTTCTGCCCTATGTGTTGCAAACGGGGATCCTGATCCTCTTTGCGGTGCTCTTCTGCTGGGTGTCGGCGGGGTTCTGGACGGCGCTGATGGGCTTCCTTCAGCTGCTGATCGGTCGCGATAAATACAGCATTTCAGCCTCCACGGTGGGGGATGAAGCGCTTAATCCCCAGCACCGTACCGCATTGATCATGCCGATCTGTAACGAGGACGTTGACCGCGTCTTCGCCGGTCTGCGTGCAACCTGGGAGTCGGTGAAAGCGACCGGCAATGCCGAGCACTTTGATGTCTATATCCTTAGCGACAGCTACAACCCTGATATCTGCGTGGCAGAGCAAAAGGCGTGGATGGAGCTGATCGCCGAGGTGCAGGGCGAAGGGCAGATCTTCTATCGCCGCCGTCGTCGTCGTGTGAAGCGCAAAAGCGGTAACATCGATGACTTCTGCCGCCGCTGGGGTAGTCAGTACAGCTACATGGTGGTGCTGGATGCGGACTCCGTGATGACCGGCGACTGCCTGTGCGGTCTGGTGCGTCTGATGGAAGCTAACCCGAACGCCGGTATTATCCAGTCCTCGCCGCGTGCGTCCGGCATGGATACCCTCTACGCGCGCTGCCAGCAGTTTGCTACCCGCGTTTACGGGCCGCTGTTTACCGCCGGTCTGCACTTCTGGCAGCTTGGGGAGTCCCACTACTGGGGTCATAACGCCATTATTCGCGTGCAGCCATTCATCGAGCACTGTGCGCTGGCCCCGCTGCCGGGCGAAGGCTCGTTTGCTGGCTCCATCCTCTCCCACGACTTCGTGGAGGCGGCTCTGATGCGTCGTGCCGGTTGGGGGGTGTGGATCGCTTACGATCTGCCTGGCTCTTACGAGGAGCTGCCGCCGAACCTGCTGGATGAGCTGAAACGTGACCGGCGCTGGTGCCACGGGAACCTGATGAACTTCCGGCTGTTCCTGGTAAAAGGGATGCACCCGGTGCACCGTGCAGTGTTCCTGACCGGGGTCATGTCCTACCTCTCTGCGCCGCTGTGGTTTATGTTCCTTGCGCTCTCAACGGCGCTGCAGGTAGTACATGCCCTGACCGAGCCGCAGTACTTCCTGCAGCCACGTCAGCTGTTCCCGGTTTGGCCGCAGTGGCGTCCGGAGCTGGCGATCGCTCTGTTTGCTTCGACTATGGTGCTGCTGTTCCTGCCGAAGCTGCTGAGCATCATCCTTATCTGGTGTAAAGGGACGAAAGAGTACGGTGGCTTCCTGCGCGTAACGGCGTCGCTGCTGCTGGAGGTGTTGTTCTCCGTGCTGCTGGCTCCGGTGCGTATGCTGTTCCACACTGTATTCGTGGTCAGCGCGTTCCTCGGCTGGGAAGTGGTCTGGAACTCGCCGCAGCGTGACGATGACTCGACCCCGTGGGGTGAGGCATTTATGCGCCACGGCTCACAGATGCTGCTGGGTCTGGTCTGGGCCATCGGCATGGCGTGGCTGGATCTGCGTTTCCTGTTCTGGCTGGCGCCGATTGTGGTCTCGCTGATCCTCTCCCCGTTTGTGTCGGTGATTTCGAGCCGGGCGACGGTGGGGCTGCGTACCAAGCGCTGGAAGTTGTTCCTGATCCCGGAAGAGTACTCCCCGCCGCAGGTGCTGGTAGATACCGACCGCTATCTGACGCTAAACCGCGCTCGGTCGCTGGAAAATGGCTTTATGCACGCGGTGTTTAACCCGTCGTATAACGCGCTGGCCACCGCCATGGCAACCGCCCGTCACCGGGCAAGCCAGGTGCTGGAGATTGCCCGCGACCGCCACGTTGAGCAGGCGCTGAACGAGACGCCGGATAAGCTCACCCGTGACCGTCGTCTGGTGCTGTTGAGCGATCCGGTGACAATGTCACGTATGCACTATCGGGTCTGGTCTTCGCCGGAGCGTTACTCCTCCTGGATTAGCGAATACGACGCGTTGAAGACGAAATAAGTTTGCAACGCCCGGCGGCGCTGCGCTTGCACGGGCCTACAGAGTAAGTAGGCCGGGCAAGCGTAGCGCCACCCGGCAAAACAATACCGGCTCAGTAGCCGGTATTTTTATATGGGATGAATTATGCGGATAATCACTCTGGTGATCATGGCGATGCTGCTTAGCGGATGCGGCAGCATTATCAGTCGTACTATTCCGGGGCAGGGACATGGCAACCAGTACTACCCCGGCGTACAGTGGGATGTGCGCGACTCAAAGTGGCGCTACCTCACCGTGCTGGATCTGCCTTTCTCGCTGGTCTTTGACACGCTTCTGCTGCCTATTGATGCGCAACATGGTCCCTACGAGTAATTAACGCTCGTCCCACTCGTCCGCTGCGGTGCGACCCTCTTCGGTATCCAGCGGCGGTTGGAGCTGATATTCACCCTCATCCCACTCGTGGAGCGTATTCTCCTCCAGCCACTCCTGGCGCAGCTCAATCTCATCGAAATCACCGTCGAAAACGCTCTGCGCGGCTTCACCGGTCAATAACGGCAGACACTCCCCGTCCTCGCCCTCATCGGCTAAAAATTCCACCTGCCACATGATCTCGCCATCCTGTAGCACATACTTTTGCATATTAAACTGCTGAATATTGGCGCTCTCTTCGTCCAGCTCAGGACTGTTGGCCAGAAACTCTTCACGAGCAGCATCAATGGCTTCTTCCAGCGTGGCGTACATGGTCATTGGTTTCTCCCTGTGAAATTGACATATTGTTCAGGGAAAGAATAGTTGAATCTGAGATTTTACAAGAATGATTGCGGAAAATAATTCACAGGCGGGCAAGGCGGTGGGCAGGCCGGACAGGGCATTAAGCCGCCATCCGGCGTTACGCGACTTAAAAATCAGTAGCGGGACGGCACACCCTCGGGGCGGGTTTTAAAGCGGCGGTGCAGCCACATATACTGCTCCGGGGCCATCAAAATGCACTTCTCAACAATTTTGTTCATCCATGCGGCGGTGGTTTCAGCGTCGTCCAGCGGCGGCGACAGCTCGGGATCCAGCATCACCAGCTCGTAGCCCTTACCGTCTGGTTTGCGGCGCGGTACGAAAGGCACCAGCGCCGCACCTGAGAGACGCGAGAGCATCCAGGTGCCCGAGGTGGTAGCGGCCTGATCGACGGCAAACAGCGGCACGAAGACGCTGGCACGCGGGCCGTAGTCGTGGTCCGGCGCGTACCAGACAACTTCACCGCCCTTCAGCGCCTTCACCATGCCTTTCAGATCCTTACGATCGAGCATGCTTTTATTCGAGCGCAGACGTCCCCAGGTTTGTAGCCAATCGATCACCGGATTATCGTTGGGTCGATATACGCCAATGCCTGGGGTCTGCATGCCAAACATGCGCGCGCCCAGCTCCAGGGTCAAAAAATGGACCCCGATGAGCAAAATGCCGCGCTTCTGCCTTTGCAGCTCGTAGACAGGTTCAAAATTGATTACGTCCATCCAGCGGGCCAGACGCTTTTCTGACCAGAACCACGCCATGCCGGTCTCCAGCAGCCCCATGCCGGTGGACTCAAAGTTTTTTATCACCAATGCATGACGCTCTTCAGGAGACATATCAGGAAAGCACAGCTCAAGGTTGCGCGTGGCAACGTGCACCCTGCGCTTCATAAAACGCATAGCCAGCCGACCAAGACCGCAGCCCAGGCGGTAGAGGATCGGATAGGGGAGCTGTATGATAAGCCATAACATGCCTATGCCGAACCACGTCAGCCAGTAGCGCGGATGCAGCAACGCCGCCGAAAATTGAGGTAAATGCGTTTGTTCTTTCCTGTTATCCAACACCTGTTCTCCTTTTTTATCTGTCTGGTGTGCAATGTAACGTAAACGCCAGGGATGTAAATTAACAGTATTTGCTTTATGATGCTGCCCGATTTTAATTCATCATTCACAGATTGCAGGAAACGTACACCATGCCAGTGTTACACAACCGCATTTCGAATGAGGAGCTGA
The DNA here is from genome assembly GCA_039594205.1 of Pseudescherichia sp. Taxonomy (GTDB): domain Bacteria; phylum Pseudomonadota; class Gammaproteobacteria; order Enterobacterales; family Enterobacteriaceae; genus Pseudescherichia. The sequence goes on from JBCNNW010000070.1 coordinate 17,159, forward strand.
AGGCGCGTATGCTTGCTGAAACCGAGCCGCGCATCACTGTCTCATTCTATCAATACTTTACCATTGTCGATCCGCAGGCCACCCGTGACGAACTGTATAAAGCGTTAACCGCGCTGAACGTATTCGGCCGCGTCTATCTGGCCCGCGAAGGGATTAACGCCCAGATCAGCGTTCCGGAGAGCCAGTTCGAGGCGCTGCGTGCCACTCTATACGGCTTTGACCCGGCGCTGGACGGCCTGCGTCTGAACGTCGCGCTCGATGACGACGGTAAATCGTTCTGGGTGCTGCGCATGAAAGTACGCGAGCGCATCGTAGCGGACGGTATCGACGATCCAACCTTTGACGCCAGCGACGTTGGCGAGTATCTGAAGGCCGCCGAGGTCAACGCCATGCTCGACGATCCCGACGCAATCTTTATCGATATGCGTAACCACTACGAGTATGAAGTGGGGCATTTTGAGCAAGCGCTGGAGATCCCGGCGGATACCTTCCGCGAGCAGCTGCCGAAGGCGGTTGAGATGATGCAGGAGCATAAAGATAAAAAGATCGTGATGTACTGCACCGGCGGCATCCGCTGTGAGAAGGCCAGCGCGTGGATGAAGCACAACGGCTTTAACAAGGTGTGGCATATCGAAGGCGGCATTATTGAATACGCGCGCCGGGCGCGTGAGCAGGGTTTGCCGGTACGCTTTATCGGTAAGAATTTTGTTTTTGATGAGCGGATGGGGGAGCGCATCTCCGAAGATGTGATTGCCCACTGCCACCAGTGCGGCACGCCGTGCGATAGCCATACCAACTGCCTGAACGACGGCTGTCATCTGCTGTTTATTCAGTGCCCGTCATGCGCGGAGAAGTTCAAAGGCTGCTGTAGCGAGCTGTGCCAGACGGAGCGTGAGCTGCCGGAAGAGGAGCAGCGCCGCCGTCGGGCGGGGCGTGAGAACGGAAATAAGATCTTTAATAAATCCCGCGGTCGTCTGAATACCAAATTAGGCATTCCGGACCCCGAGTAAGCGTTGCAACCCTGCCGGGAGCGATCCCGGCAGAGTCTCTGTGAGGCGGCGCTATTTCTGGCGCACGCCCTCAACGGAGATAATCAGATCCACTTCCTGAGATGCCGGACCCAGATCGGTATTGATGTTGAAGTCCTTCAGCTTGATTTTGCCTTCTGCTTCAAAGCCCGCGCGTACGCCGCCCCACGGATCGTCCCCCTGTCCAATCAGCTTCGCTTCCAGCGTAACTGGCTTGGTCACGCCGTTAAGGGTAAGGTTACCGGTGATATCCAGCTCGTCGCCATCTTTCTTAACCCCGGTAGAGGCGAAGGTCGCCTGTGGGAATTTCGCTACGTTCAGGAAGTCCGCGCTGCGCAGGTGTTTATCGCGCTCGGCGTGGTTGGTATCGACGCTGTTGGTGTTGATAGTAACGTTGACCTTATCCGCAGCAGGGTTCTGCTCATCAAAGGTAAAGGTGCCGTCGAAGTCTTTGAAGGTGCCATACAGCCAGCTGTAGCCAAGGTGTTGAATACGGAAGTTAACGAAGGCGTGCTGGCCCTCTTTGTCGATTTTGTAATCAGCGGCTACGGCGGAACCGGTAGTGAACAGCAGGGCGCCGAAGGTTAATGCCAGCAGGTTTTTCTTCATCTTATGCTCCAGAGTCAGGGGACGATTTACCCAGCATACGTTTGAGGGTGTCGTCTTTATCAATAAAGTGGTGTTTAAGGGCTGCCAGAGCGTGCAGTACGGAAAGAATGACCACGCTCCATGCCAGCCAAAGATGCAGGGTGCCTGCCAGGTCGGCCTGTGCACCGGCGTCAGCCAGCGTCGCCGGGACCTCAAACAGGCCAAACACGCTAATGGGTTGACCGTCAGCGGTAGAGATCAGATAGCCGCTGATCACAATAGCGAACAGCAGGGCATAGAGAGTAATGTGCGCACCTGTGGCGGCGAGATGAGTCAGGCGGGAGTAAGAAGCTAATGCTTTCGGCGGCGGAGAAACATGACGCCAGATCAGGCGAACCACCAGGCCCATCATCAGCAGTACGCCAATGCTTTTATGCAGCTCCGGGGCCTGATGGTACCAGCCGTCATAGTAGCTCAGCGTCACCATCCACAGGCCAAGGGCAAACATGCCGTAAACCACAATGGCAACCAGCCAGTGTAACGCAATAGAGACCGCACCATAGCGGCGAGCAGAATTACGCAGTTGCATAAAGTTAACCGTGCTTAAATATAAAGTTAACTTAAAATGGCCTGCAAAAAATATTATTGCAACTTAAAAATAACAAATACGCGAGCTATTTTATTTTGTTCAATTTATTTGCTTTAATTTGCCTTATGACTTTCAAGGATTTCGTTTCAAGCCAGAGAGTAGGGCTTTTTTCCATGTCGGCAGGCTGGTTAGCAGGCTTGGTCTTATTCAAAAAAACTGCGTTAAAAACAGGGTTTATTAAAGTAATGTCAATTTTTGTCAATATTACCTATCCGGCATAGAGTATATAAATAAGATCTAACAACGCCAGCAGAGACCAGATAGCGATATAGGCCATCAAATGTTCGCGGACATTTTCAGTCAGCCAGGTAATTAACCGACGCATTATATCTCCAGATAAAATTGCACAGGAACAGGCCCACTGAGGGGCCTTTTGCTTATCCTGCCATGAAACGTTGTAATGAAAACGGGGTTAAATCAAACGTTGAGGTTTTACCCGCGGCAAAGTCGGCAGCAATTTCACCCAGCACAGAGGCGAACTTAAATCCGTGACCGCTCAAGCCGGTGATGACCATCGTGCTGGTGCTACCTGGCAGCGTATCGATGATAAAGTCCTCATCGGGGGAGTTATCATAGGTACAGGCGGCACCGTAAAGGCAGCCGCCGATGCCGGGGAGGCAGTGGCGCAGGAAGGGGAAGCACTCTGAGCCGTCGGTAGCCACGCGGCCAAAAGGCACGCGCTCATCTTCGCTACCAATAGGCTGTCCGCCGTTGTGCCTGCCGATTTTTAGCGCATCGTCTTCTGCCGGAAAACCATAGTACTGGTCGCCGTTGGCCAGCTCACCGGTAAAGGCCGGAAAATTGTTCTTGCCGCTATAGCGGCCATCGGCCTGATACCAGGCAAAGACCTTGCGTACCGGTTGAATGGGTAGAGAAGGTAGCAGCTGCTTCACCCACGTCCCGGCACTGACCAGCAGCTTCGTACCCTGATACTCCCCGTCGGCTGTCTCGACCGTCACCCCATCATCATGATGATGAATCGCCGTCACCGGACAGTTAAACAGCTGCGCACAGCCTGCCTCCCTGGCGAGGCGGATCCAGGTTTTTATTGCCAGCTCGCTCTTCAGCACCCCAGAGTTGGCTTCAAACAGGGCGATGTAGTCATCGGGCACGCGAAATTCAGGCCAGCGTGCCATCAGCGTGGCGGCGTCAAGCTGCTCCACGTCAAGGTTGAACTGGCGGGCGCTCTGCGCAACGTTACGCAAAAAGTCAGAGTGGGCAGGACCCAGATTGACCACGCCGCTGCGAATAAACACCTCTTCGCCGCTCTCTGCTGCCAGCTGATCCCATAGCGCCTGCGCTCTGAGCACCAGCGGGACATACTTCTCGCCTTCACCATAGGCGTGGCGGATCAGCCGCGTATCGCCATGGTGGCTACCCTGCTGGTGGGGCGGCATATGGGCATCGGTCATCAGCACCTTAAGCCCCGCGCGGGTGGCATAATAGCCTGCCGCCGCGCCGACTGAACCGCTACCGATAATAATGAGATCGTATTTCATAAGGCTCTCCTGGCAAAAACGCGTGCTCAGGAGAGTAATTAACCCGTTGGCGTTATACAAGCCACAAATGAATAAGGCACCCTTAAGGTGCCTTTCGGTTGAAAAATGAGCATACATTAATGCCGCTTATACTCGTTTTCCTGATAGTCGCCAGATTCAATCTTGGCAATGCCGGCTTCTAAAATCGATATAAATTGACGGGCAACGTCAGTTGTTAACCACAGAGTCTGTCCGACCTCAGTGTCATCACGGTCGGCGTGGTTCGGGGTCTGGTAGTGCAGGCGCAGCATCAGCGCATCGTAACTGTCCACGGTGCTGATGTCCCACCCTACGAGCGGATGGGTCTGAATGACTTCATTATTTTTTACCATTTTAACCCCCTAAATGCGTGTTTAAAAGACAACGACTCTTGAGGTTCAATGCGTGTTTATTGAAGCAACTTAAGTATATCAATAATTAAGCAGATTGCGCTAATAAAAAAAACGGGGTCAGTTTTTCTGAACTTTCTTAGAATTTTTTGAACAAGAAAACGTCTAATTACGGCTTATTTATTACAGGGATAAGCGGCACCAGCGGAATATACCTAAAAGCGAAAAAAAGCCGGGGCGACCCGGCAAAAGCACAAGAGGGGAACAACCATTAATCCTGCGTAAACCAGTCGTCCGCGCTCTCCCAGGTTTGCTGGAGGATCTCGCTAACGCGTTCTTTATCACCTTTGGCACCGCCGAGAACAGACAGATTGTTGGCGGCTGCATAGCGGACGGTCACCTTGCCTTCGGTGTCGGGATAGTCGCTCTGCAGACGGCGGGAGAGTTCGCTTGCCAGCGCGTCAATCGCGCCCGGCGGTAAGGGTGTTGTTTTAGCGATAGTTACTTCGATACGCATGATTGCCCCCTGGATGATGTACTGTGTTTTTATACAGTATAGGCGAAAAACTTACAACAGGGGGCAGACTATTTTTTAACGGCGGATCCGCCAGTTAACACGTTCACCGGCCAGGAAAGGGATAAGCGTGTCATCACTCAGAGCGATGCTTTCCGGTACCTGCTCCTCTTCACGGACCAGCTCAACGTAACCTTCGTTGACCGGCAGGCCGTAGAAGCGTGGGCCGTTAAGTGAGCAGAAGGCTTCGAGATGCGTCAGGGCATTCATCTCTTCAAATACGGTGGCGTAGCTGGCCAGCGCCGTCGGGGCGTTAAAACAGCCTGCACAGCCGCAGCTGGTCTCTTTACGCAGGCGGGCATGCGGGGCAGAGTCGGTGCCAAGGAAGGCGCGCTGGAAACCGCTGGCAACCAGCTCACGCAGGGCCTGCTGATGAACGTTACGCTTCAGGATCGGCAGGCAGTAGAGATGCGGACGCACGCCGCCAACCAGCATATGGTTACGGTTGAACATCAGATGCTGCGGAGT
>JBCNNW010000071.1:0-22358 GCA_039594205.1 Pseudescherichia sp.
AGAGAACAACGCGGTTTCGTGTGCCGTGGCTCCCTGCGGAACCAGCCTGAACTTCGGGGGAATATTCTATACACAACGGCAAGGGATGTCGTTAGCCGTAACTGATTTATAGCGGAAATAATTTGGGTTGCAGCCGATCCGGCTGCAACCCGACGGATTAGTGGATGCCACCGATGCGGTTTAAGCGCACGCCGGTTGGCCACTCACCCTCTTGTTTTTCGAAACTCATCCAGATTGCCGTAGCCCGGCCCACCAGGTTAGCCTCCGGCACAAAGCCCCAGTAACGGCTGTCCGCGCTGTTGTCGCGGTTATCACCCATCATGAAGTAGTGGCCTGGCGGCACAATCCAGGTCGCCAGCGGCTGGCCCGGCTGCTGATGATAGAGTCCCAGTTGGTCCTGGGCAATCGGCACGGTCAGAATACGGTGCGTCACGTCACCCAGCGTCTCTTTACGCTCGGCAAGGCGCACGCTGTTCTCTTTGGTTTCACCCGGCGGCAGCTGAAAGAAGCCGCTGCTGGCCTCGCCACCGTTCCGGCGGCTAAAGGTCTGCACAAAATCGCTGGGTGCCACGTTAGAGTAGGTGATAGGCAGCGCGCTGGCGCACGCCTGACCGGAGCTGCACCCTGGCTGTACCGTCACCTGCTTGGCAACCGGATCGTAGCTGACCTTATCGCCCGGCAGGCCTACAACGCGCTTGATGTAGTCCAGGCGCGGGTCGTCCGGATACTTAAACACTGCGATGTCGCCGCGTTTCGGATGACCGGTTTCGATCAGCGTTTTTTGGTAGATCGGATCCTTAATCCCGTAGGCAAACTTCTCAACCAGGATAAAGTCGCCGATCAGCAGCGTTGGCATCATCGAACCCGATGGGATCTGAAACGGCTCGTAGATGAACGAGCGTACCACCAGCACAATGGCCAGCACCGGAAACACGGAGGCCCCGGTCTCCAGCCAGCCCGGTTTCGGACCAACTTTTTTCAGCGTTTTTTGATCCAGCGTATCGCCCGCCGCCGCCTGGGCTGCGGCCTGCCGCTCCCGACGCTTTGGTGCAAATACGGCCTTGTCCAGGCACCAGAGCAACCCTGTCACCAGGGTCGCAATCACCAGGATCAGGGCAAACATGTTCGCCATACCAACTCCTTAATGGTTTATTTGCCGTCTTTACCTACGTGCAGAATGGCGAGGAACGCTTCCTGCGGCAGCTCGACGTTACCGACCTGCTTCATACGCTTCTTACCCTCTTTCTGTTTCTGCAGCAGCTTTTTCTTACGGCTGACGTCACCGCCGTAGCACTTGGCCAGTACGTTTTTACGCAGCTGCTTCACCGTCGAGCGGGCAATAATGTGGTTACCAATGGCAGCCTGAATCGCGATATCAAACTGCTGGCGCGGGATCAGCTCTTTCATCTTCTCAACCAGCTCACGGCCACGGTACGGGGCGTTATCGTTGTGGGTGATCAGCGCCAGAGCATCAACACGCTCGCTGTTGATCAGCACGTCGACGCGCACCATGTTGGAAGCCTGGAAACGCTTGAAGTTGTAATCCAGCGACGCGTAGCCACGGGACGTGGACTTCAGGCGATCGAAGAAGTCGAGTACCACTTCCGCCATCGGGATCTCATAGGTCAGCGCCACCTGTTTGCCGTGGTAAACCATATTGGTCTGCACGCCGCGCTTCTCAACGCAGAGGGTGATGACGTTGCCCAGATACTCCTGCGGCAGCAGCATATGGCACTCGGCGATAGGCTCGCGCAGCTCCTGAATGTTATTCAGCGGCGGTAGCTTGGATGGGCTGTCGACGTAGATTGTCTCTTTTGAGGTGGTGACCACTTCATAGACTACGGTCGGCGCGGTGGTGATCAGGTCCAGATCGTATTCACGCTCCAGACGCTCCTGGATGATCTCCATGTGCAGCAGGCCGAGGAAGCCGCAGCGGAAGCCGAAGCCCAGCGCGGTAGAGCTTTCCGGCTCGTAGAACAGGGAGGCGTCGTTAAGACTTAGCTTGCCCAGCGCGTCGCGGAAGTTTTCGTAATCGTCAGAGCTGACCGGGAACAGACCCGCGTAAACCTGCGGTTTTACCTTCTTAAAGCCTGGCAGCGCTTTGTCTGCCGGGTTACGGGCGGTCGTCAGGGTATCGCCCACCGGTGCGCCCAGGATGTCCTTGATCGCACAGACCAGCCAGCCTACCTCACCACACTTCAGCTCGGTACGGTCAACCTGCTTCGGCGTAAAGATGCCCAGGCGATCGGCGTTATAGGTCTGGCCGGTGCTCATCACCTTAATCTTGTCGCCCTTGCGCATGGTACCGTTGTTGATACGCACCAGGGAGACAACGCCGAGGTAGTTATCGAACCAGGAGTCAATGATCAGCGCCTGCAGCGGTGCGTCAGGATCGCCCTGCGGCGGCGGAATATCACGCACCAGACGCTCCAGCACATCGCCCACCCCTACCCCGGTCTTCGCGGAGCAGCGTACGGCGTCGGCGGCGTCGATACCGACAATATCTTCAATCTCTTCCGCCACGCGCTCAGGATCGGCGGCTGGCAGGTCGATTTTATTAAGGACCGGGACAACTTCCAGATCCATTTCCATTGCCGTGTAGCAGTTAGCCAGCGTCTGCGCTTCCACGCCCTGGCCTGCATCAACTACCAGCAGTGCGCCTTCGCACGCCGCCAGCGAACGGGAGACCTCATACGAGAAGTCAACGTGGCCCGGGGTGTCGATAAAGTTCAGCTGATAGGTTTCGCCGTCGGCGGCTTTATAGTCCAGCGTTACGCTCTGAGCTTTGATGGTGATCCCGCGCTCGCGCTCAAGATCCATGGAGTCGAGCACCTGGGCTGCCATTTCGCGATCGGAGAGACCACCGCAAAGCTGGATGATACGGTCAGACAGCGTCGATTTACCGTGGTCGATGTGCGCAATGATGGAGAAATTACGTATATTCTTCATATGTAAGGATTTTATGACCCAAGTGTTATTTTAACTCATTTGATGGACTCGGCAGTAAACGTGCCATATAACTAACCGTCCCGTACATTGCCGAGCATCTTACACTGTAGAGGGCAAATCGTCAGCATAGGATCCTTTCATTAACATAAAAGGTTACATTCCAGCATGCCCTCTCCCTCCTCTGTGTTTGATTAGATTATCTTCTGTATACGTTGTGCCCGGTATCGCTCAGCCCGCCTGTAAATGCTACTATGCGCAGGGCTGTGCATATGACTATTCGGATCAAGAATGTATAATTTATATTTACTTGCGATATTTTCACTATCTCTGTTTTTAGTTATTAAGGCATTACATTACCTGCCACAATCCGTGCCGCAGGGAAGAAATGTTACGCTTGATGCGTTCCGCGGTTTATTAGCTCCATTAGTGTTATGTCATCACTTCGTTCTGACTTATCACTTTAAGGTAGAGGGAGTTTGGGGTTTAGCAAAAAACAAATTCGTTAGCAATATTGGTGCCATTCCAGTTTCAATGTTCTTTATGATAACAGGCTATCTCTTCATCGGGAAAATATGCCGCAACGGTATTTGCTGGCGTGAATTAGCTGTCAACAGGATCTTGCGAATCTATCCCCTCTTTTTATTTATGCTCGCGGTGATCTACACCGTCTATTTTTTCCATTATCACGGCTCTGTGACTGCCGAAGAGTTCATAACTTCACTGCTCAAAGCGTTAATATTTGATTTGCCAGCACTGAACGGCGTTGAGATCGCGTCCATTATCAGCGGCGCTCACTGGACACTTATTTACGAGGCCGTATTCTATCTTTCACTTCCTGTTCTGGCTCTGCTCAATCTAAAAAATCTGGGCGCGCGGGCCGTTGTGTATGCATCACTCCCTGCAGTTGTCTTGTATAACAGCTACCATACTCTGGGTCTGATAAATGACCTTTTTGCTCTCTTTGCTTATGGCGGATTAGCCTATGCCATTGCCTCTTCGCGGTTTGCTTATATTCTCCGAAGCAAACCTATGGCCTATATTTCCGCTATTACGTTAGTCTATGCGCTTTTTTCCTCTCACTACTATACCTTTAAGCAGATGTTTTTAATCAGCATCTCATTCTGCTGTATTGCCGCAGGAAATGATATGTTTGGACTATTAAAAAACAGAGGATTAACCAAGCTGGGAGATATAAGTTACAGCGTCTATTTAACGCATGGCTTTATCCTTTACGCGCTTTTTACCTTATCTAATTTCTTTCCCTTTATGGCCGTGCCAGAGTATATCTACTATCTCCTTTTACCGGCCATCATGGCTCTCGCTTGCGGTATAGCCATCATAACTTATCATTACATTGAGTCACCTTTTCTTGCGCTCAATGCGAAACTGAAAGCAAGATTATCCAGGGATGATAAAGGCGTAAGCAATACCCTCAAACAGGGCTAAAAAAAAGCCTGGCTTAGAATCATCTGGCCAGGCATTACAGGAAGCAGTGCGTTATAAACCTGCTTCCGGAGGGTGCATCTCTACACGTAATTCGTTTGGCGGCAGGGCAACGCTTAAGATCACCGGCTGCCAGGCTTCACGCGCGGCAAGCGCAGGGGAAAAGGCGCGAGCCAGCAGAAAACCACCTACCCCACCCAATACCGCACCGCCCATCGCTGCCAGGTCGTAACCGAACAGCGCCTGGAACAGCGCGGCCATGGCAAACAGCCCCACCAGCGGCGACAGATAGACCAGCATTGCAGAGCTAAGCAGGCTGCCTTCGGCAATACCCAGCTCAACCTTCTGTCCAACCACCAACGGCTGCTCGCTGGGCACGGAAATGGTGTGAACCATCTGCGGTCCCAGCTTATTGAGGACCCGGCTCCCACACCCTGCGCGTGAAGCGCAGCTATTACAGGATGCCTTCACGTCACAGCTGACGACGGCTTCACCATTGTGCCATGAGACGACGGTTGCCCACTCTTTGATCATTGTGCTGCCCTGAATTTGATACTGTCTGCGATACGTTTTGCGGTCTGCGGCGGAAGCTCGCCTACCACGGTAATTTCTGCGTTATCCCGCACGGTAATACTGACGGTACGCCGCCCGGTGCGCAACATCTGGTCGCTGCTGGTTGGACTGGCACGATTGACGTTGATCGAGAAGCTAAACAGCCCATCAGAGAAGAGGCGTGACTCGACCGGCATATCAAGGGTCGGCAGCTTGCGACGGCTGCTGGAGACTTCGCTAAAACCCTGCGGCAGCCAGCTGGCAGACCAGTTAAAATCGATCTTTTCGCCAGCCGGAACCGACAGCAGCGGCGGCAGGTTAGCTTTGGCGAGGTTCTCCATATTGCTCCCCACCCCTTCGTTAAGGGTAAACGCCACTACGCGGAACTGCTCCAGGGTTTCACCGTCGCGATCGAGCAGATCGACCCGCATAGGGAGTTTGGTCTCTGCATCCAGCCAGACGATATAGCTGTAGCGAGTGCCGTCACGAGCCACGACGCGGATCACTTCGCAGAGGCGATCGGCGATTCGGGTACGGCCTACCGAGATAAAATCATAGAAGGCTGCCAGACGTTTAAAATCGGTGTACACCAGGGAGGGCAGTGAATCGACAATATAGTCGCCGGTCAGCGTAAAGGGTTCAAGGCCCGGCTCGAAGTAGCTTATCTCGCTACCACGCTGAACAACTTCGCGACGCGGGCCATCCATCTGCAACAGCTGGGCAAGCGGCTGATTTTCAAGACGGGCGTGCCGGTAGCGTAACGACTCGACGCCCTGCTTGTTGATGCTGACAAAAGAGAGCTCATAGTTGAGCGACTGACTGGCCAGGTTCATCTGCTGCAACAACGCCCCGGAGGTAACATCAGCCGAGGCGTTAGCAGAAAACAACAGACTACCGGCCATAAGAGACATGGCACACCAAAGTTGCTTCATTACTGCGATTGCGTTCCTAAAGTTTGGGTTCCTGGCACCTGGACAGCAGCTTGCTGAGTTTGCGCCTGCTCAAACTGAAGCTGTTCGGAGTGCAGACGGCGCTGCAGCTCATAATCCTGCAGCATCGCGTTGATACGGCGGCGCTGCTCCTGAACCTGCTGCTGTTGACCCGCATCGGCGGTGGCGTCCGACGGCACACCCAGGCTTACCGGGCTGGCTTTACCCATCATAGGAAGCGTGTTAAACACTGGCGCTTCAGGCTGTTGGGCGGTGTCAGATTGACTATTATAGTGCTGCACGCCGACGATTACAGCCAGTGAAACGCAGGCCGCAACGCCCATTTGGGTAAGCTGGCTTGCCAGAGGACGCACTTTGGCCCAGAACGGCATCTTCTGCCACTGCTGCGGTGCAGGCTGGGATTCCGGGATCAATGGCGTTGTCTGCCGTACCGGTTCATCGGCAATGGCAGCCATGACGCGGCTTGAGATATCGAAATGGATGACGTCGGCAGTATCACCGCGTAAAGCGTCACGAACCAGATGATAACGCTCCCAGGTTTGCTGCATTTCCGGATCGCGAGACAGCTCCTTGAGCAGCTCGGTATCCAGCGTCTCACCATCCATCAAAGCGGAAAGCTTTTCTTTCTGCATGCCTAATACCTTTTCCAGTATCCCGCTATCGTCAACGCCTGATAAGCGGTTGAACTTTATTATCAATAGCTTCCCGAGCACGGAAGATACGGGAACGTACCGTACCCACCGGGCAGTCCATTATGGCGGCTATCTCTTCATAGCTCATGCCATCCAGCTCCCGTAAGGTAATTGCCATACGTAAATCTTCCGGAAGCGATTCAATGGTTCGGAAAACGATTTGTCTCAGTTCTTCTGACAACATTAAGTTCTCAGGGTTCGAAATTTCTTTCAGCGCCCCGCCGTTTTCGTAGTTTTCTGCTTCTATAGCATCAACATCGCTGGACGGCGGGCGACGACCCTGAGCAACCAGATAATTTTTGGCGGTATTCACCGCAATACGATATAGCCAGGTATAAAAAGCGCTATCTCCCCGGAATGAATCCAGCGCGCGATAGGCCTTAATAAAAGACTCTTGTGCAACATCGGGAACGTCGCCCGACGGCACATAGCGGGAAACCAGACTCGCTACTTTATGCTGGTAGCGGACCACCAGTAAGTTAAAGGCTTTCTGATCTCCCTTCTGGACCCGTTCGACGAGGACCTGATCCGTTAACTGCTCGCTCATCCGAGGTAATGTCTCCCCAAACCTAATATCCACGCGTAATCGAAACGCCACTCCCACACAGCACTCTGAGCAAGCATGTGGTTAGAGAGACTTTTTCGGCAAAAGTTCCGTTACGCCTTTGTTTTTGTGTATCGTTTCGCAGACCGCTCGTTATGACTCATTATAAGTCTACTGACGCTAAACTATGCACATTGCATAGAAGAAAAGCCTTTTATATCGTCAGCAGAGTAACGCAACCCCACTTTTTTTTCACCACAAAACTGCTTTAGTGCATTTACCGTCTCGTTGTTTAGTCTTTACAACCCATCTTAAAAAAACAGGTGCTTTATACGGCTTTTAGATCTATGCTGGCCCTATCCTGTTTAGTAAATTAAACACACCATAATGAATACGACTCCCGATCTCTCCTGTGATGTGCTGGTTATTGGCAGCGGCGCTGCGGGTCTCTCCCTGGCGCTGCGTCTGGCGCAGAACCATAGCGTGATAGTTCTAAGTAAAGGCCCGGTTAACGAAGGCTCCACCCTCTATGCCCAGGGCGGGATTGCTGCCGTATTTGATCAAACGGACAGCATCAGCTCGCACGTAGAAGATACGCTGATAGCAGGCGCGGGTATCGTCGACCGCCATGCAGCTGAGTTTGTCGCCAGCAATGCCCGACCCTGTGTGCAGTGGCTAATCGATCAGGGTGTGCTGTTCGATACCCACGTTCAGCCCAACGGCGAGGAGGGCTACCACCTGACTCGCGAGGGCGGACATAGCCATCGGCGGATCCTGCACGCCGCCGATGCTACCGGCAAAGCGGTCGAGACGACGCTGGTAAGCCAGGCCCTGAGCCACCCTAATATTCATGTGCTTGAGCGCAGCAATGCCGTAGACCTGATCATCTCCGACAAGATTGGATTACCTGGCCCGCGGCGGGCGGTGGGCGCATGGGTATGGAACCGCAATCGCGAGACAGTTGAGACCTGTCATGCGAAAGCGGTGGTGCTGGCCACCGGCGGCGCGTCGAAGGTCTATCAGTATACCACTAACCCGGATATCGCCTCCGGAGACGGCATCGCGATGGCGTGGCGTGCAGGCTGCCGGGTTGCCAACCTCGAATTTAACCAGTTTCACCCCACCGCCCTGTTCCATCCGCAGGCGCGTAACTTCCTGCTCACCGAAGCGCTGCGCGGGGAAGGGGCATATCTTAAACGCCCCGACGGCACGCGGTTTATGCCCGACTTCGATCCCCGTGGCGAACTGGCCCCGCGCGACGTGGTGGCCAGAGCGATCGATCATGAGATGAAGCGTCTTGGCGCTGACTGCATGTACCTGGATATCAGCCATAGGCCAGAGGCCTTTATTCGCCAGCACTTCCCGATGATCTACGAGAAGCTGCTCGGCCTGGGTATCGATCTGACGAAAGAGCCGGTGCCAGTCGTACCGGCGGCACACTACACCTGCGGCGGCGTGATGGTAGATGATACGGGCCGCACTGACGTTGACGGGCTGTATGCCATCGGCGAGGTGAGCTATACCGGCCTGCACGGCGCGAATCGCATGGCGTCAAATTCGCTGCTGGAGTGTCTGGTCTACGGCTGGTCAGCGGCCGAGGATATTGCCGGACGGCTCCCCGCCATGACAGAGACGGCGGCCCTCCCCGCCTGGGATGAGAGCCAGGTTGAGGATCCGGATGAGCGGGTCATCATTCAGCATAACTGGCACGAGCTGCGCTTGCTGATGTGGGACTACGTAGGGATTGTACGTACCAGCAAGCGGCTGGAGCGCGCTCTGCGGCGGATCCAGATGCTGCAGCAGGAGATTGATGAGTACTACGCTCACTTCCGCGTCTCCAATAATCTGCTGGAGCTGCGCAATCTGGTGCAGGTGGCCGAGCTGATTGTCCGCTGCGCCATGACGCGTAAGGAGAGCCGGGGGCTGCACTACACGCTTGACTATCCGGAACCGCTGGTGGAGTCCGGACCGTCGGTGCTTGCTCCGCACAACTACATAATGAGAACTACATAAAGAGATAGAAGGCTTGGGTCAGCGCCATATAGTCATCAGAGTAGCGCTGATCCGCGCCACGGATGGTCATCCGATCGCTAAAGCATTCACCCTGTGCGGGGGAGAAAGCCAGCAGTACGCGGTGCGGCAAACGGCTTTCGTTATCAGCAACGTCGGTGCGCAGGCGCAGATGCCAGCCCGTCTCCAGTGCTTTCTGCGTAAAGATATTCCCCAGCCCTTCCGGTAGCACCACGCATAAAAAGCCCTCTTCCGTGATGCACTCGGCGGCGCAGGCCAGCAGCGCGCTGTGATCGAGAGAGACGGTGTAGCGCGCCTGCTCCCGCTGCGGCGTGCCGCACTCGACCCCTTTTTCATAGTAAGGCGGGTTGCTAACGATTAGATCGTAACGGCGGGTGCAGGTATTAACCCACTGCTGAATGTCAGCAGAATGAATCTGAATGCGATCCGCCCACGGCGACGCGCTGACGTTCTCCTGCGCCTGCAGGGCGGCATCGGCATCCAGCTCCACGGCGTCAATGCTCGCCGCCTCGCCGGTACGCTGGGCCAGCATCAACGCCAGCAAACCGCTGCCGGTACCAATATCGAGGATGCGCTTAACCCCGGCAACCGGTGACCATGCGCCGAGAAGAATACCGTCGGTACCCACCTTCATGGCACATCTGTCATGGGCAATAAAAAATTGTTTAAAGGTAAATCCGTTACGACGCAGCTGCGCTTTGCTGTGGGGCATTATTAACAATCCAACTAACGAAACCGCTGTAGGATAGGGGAAAGCCGCCAGGCGGGAAAGCGTTATCCACACAAACAGATGAAGATTGCAGTCATAAAGTTTATAATCAGCGCCCCACACTGAGGTAGAACATGACTGTAACGACTTTTTCCGAACTCGAACTCGATGAAAGCCTGCTGGACGCACTCCAGAGTAAAGGCTTCACACGCCCAACTGCCATTCAGGCGGCTGCTATTCCGCCTGCGCTGGAGGGCCGCGATGTACTCGGTTCTGCCCCTACCGGCACAGGGAAAACGGCGGCGTATCTGCTGCCTGCGTTGCAGCACCTGATCGATTTTCCGCGTAAGAAATCCGGACCGCCGCGTATTCTTATCCTGACGCCTACCCGTGAGCTGGCGATGCAGGTAGCCGAGCACGCTCGCGAGCTGTCGGCAAATACCCATCTGGATATCGCCACTATTACCGGCGGCGTGGCCTATATGAACCACGCTGAAGTGTTTAGCGAGAACCAGGATATTGTGGTCGCGACGACTGGCCGCCTGATGCAGTACATTAAAGAAGAGAACTTTGACTGCCGCGCCGTCGAAACGCTGATCCTTGATGAAGCGGACCGCATGCTGGAGCTGGGCTTCGCCCAGGATATCGAGCATATCGCCGGAGAGACACGCTGGCGCAAGCAGACCATGCTCTTCTCTGCCACGCTGGAAGGCAACGCCGTGAAGGACTTTGCCGAGCGCCTGCTGGAAGATCCGGTCGAGGTCTCTGCGACACCGTCCACCCGCGAGCGTAAAAAGATCCACCAGTGGTACTACCGTGCGGATGACTTTGCGCATAAGACCGCCCTGCTGCAGCACCTGCTCAAGCAGGACGACGCTACCCGCACCATCGTGTTTGTCCGCAAGCGCGAGCGCGTACACGAGCTGGCAGAGCTACTGCGTAACGCCGGCATCAACAACTGCTATCTTGAAGGCGAGATGGCCCAGGTGAAGCGTACTGAAGGTATCAAACGCCTGACTGAAGGCCGGGTGAACGTGCTGATCGCCACCGACGTTGCCGCGCGCGGGATCGATATTCCTGACGTCAGCCACGTGATCAACTTTGATATGCCGCGCAGCGGCGATATCTATCTGCACCGTATTGGCCGTACCGGCCGTGCCGGACGCAAAGGCACCGCCATTTCGCTGGTCGAGGCGCATGATCACCTGCTGCTGCAGAAAATTGGCCGCTACGTTGATGAGCCGCTAAAAGCCCGGGTTATTGACGAGCTGCGCCCCACCACCCGTGCGCCGAGCGAGAAGATGACGGGCAAACCGTCCAAAAAGGCGCTGGCTAAACGCGCAGAGAGAAAAGAGAAAGAGAAAGAGAAACCGCGCGTGAAGCAGCGTCATCGCGATGCTAAAAACGTCGGTAAGCGTCGTAAGCCAAGCGGCTCTCAGGAGTCGTCAAACGAGTAATAAAAAAGCCGGGTGATAAGCCCGGCTTTTTTTATCAAGCCTGTTACAGGCTTTCAGTAAAGGTGCGGGCGATAACGTCGCGCTGCTGCTCCGGCGTCAGGGAGTTAAAGCGCACCGCATAGCCTGATACACGGATAGTGAGCTGCGGATATTTTTCCGGGTGCTCAACCGCATCCATCAGCGTTTCACGACGCAGCACGTTAACGTTCAGGTGCTGACCGCCCTCAACGCGAACCTGCGGCTGCACTTCCATCGGCACTTCGCGATACTCAATGTTGCCCAGCTGGTCAACCGCAACCACTTCATCTTCTGCAAAACCGGCTTTGGCACACACGCAGCGTGCTTCGCCTTTTTCGCTGTCGAGCAGCCAGAAAGAGTTCAGCAGATCGTCGTTTGCCGCTTTGGTGATCTGGATACCTGTAATCATATGATGCCTCCGGGCGTCTTAATTTATTGTGTCGGCCATATCCCGGCCAATTGGTAAAACCATTGTTGCCTGACTGTCTATATACCAGCCAAATCGCGTCCATTCTTTGACTTGCATCAACAAAAACCACACATTAAAAAGGGTAATGAGAGGAAATAGTTGTTTTATATCAAGTTACCCATTTTTCCAGCCTTAAAATTCCCTGCAAAATTTCAAATTTTGTTAAGCTTTCCTGCCCCTGTTGTGCCGGATATTTTATTCTCACGGAAGAAGCAGTTAAGCTTAGGATCATCAAAAGAGGCAGGAGATTGGAATGACCACTTCGCAAACGTGGCACGACGTGCTGGCTGAAGAGAAAAAGCAGCCTTACTTTACCCATACGCTTAACGCAGTCGCTGCCGAACGCGAGGCTGGCGTGACGGTTTATCCGCCGCAGAAGGATGTATTTAACGCCTTTCGCTTCACCGAGCTGGGGGATGTAAAGGTGGTGATCCTGGGCCAGGATCCCTATCACGGGCCGGGACAGGCCCACGGGCTGGCCTTCTCCGTTCGCCCCGGTATCGCCACCCCGCCGTCACTGCTCAATATGTACAAAGAGCTGGAAAGCTCAATTCCAGGGTTTACCCGCCCGACGCACGGCTACCTGGAGAGCTGGGCGCGTCAGGGGGTCCTGCTGCTCAACACGGTGTTAACCGTACGCGCAGGCCAGGCACACTCTCATGCCAGCCTCGGCTGGGAGACCTTTACCGATAAGGTGATCTCCCTGATTAATGAGCACCGTGAGAACGTGGTGTTTTTACTGTGGGGATCCCACGCGCAGAAGAAAGGGGCCATTATCGACGGCCAGCGCCACCATATACTGAAAGCGCCTCACCCGTCACCGCTGTCGGCGCACCGGGGCTTTTTTGGCTGTAACCACTTTGTACTGGCGAATGAATGGCTGGAGCAGCACGGCGAGAAGCCGATTGACTGGATGCCGGCTCTGCCGGCAGAGAGCGAGTAGCAAATGAATCAGGCCCGGCGGCGCGATGCCTGCCGGGCCTGGAAAGCGTTACGCTTTGTTCTGACGCCACCACTCGGCGAGCAGAACGCCGGTCGCCACGGAGACGTTAAGGCTTTCAACGTTGCCGGTGCCCGGAATAGCAAGACTCAGATCGGCGCTGGCCAGCGCCGCATCGGAGAGACCGTCACGCTCCTGGCCTAACACCAGCACCATCTTCTTCGGCATCTCGGCCTGATAGAGCGGCGTACCTTCATGGCTGGAGGTGGTCACAATGGTGTAGCCCGCTTTGCGGAAGGCATCCAGCGCATCAAGCACGCTGTCACCGGTGATCGCCTGCACGTGCTCGGCCCCGCCCTCAGCGGTACGTACCGCTGCGCCAGACTCGATAATGCCCGCGTCCTGCAGCACCACGCCTTTCACGCCGAAGTGCGCGCAGCTACGCATCATCGCGCCGAGGTTGTGCGGGTTACCCACGTCCTCCAGCGCCAGGACGCAATCCTGCTCGCCCGCCTGGCTCACCCACTGCTGCACGGAGATACCGCTACGCTTTTTGATGATAAAGCAGACACCACCGTGGTGTTCGGTTCCGGACGCTTTTGCCAGCTCCGCCTCGTCCACTACATGGTAGGCCTTGCGATTAGCAGCCATCCAGCGCAGCGCCTCTTTGAAGCGCGGCGTCACGCTCTGCACAAACCAGGCGCGGACGATGCAGTCCGGACGGCTCTGGAACAGGGCCTGACAGGCGTTTTCACCGTAAACGCGCGTCTCTTCAGCGCGCTGGCGGCGGATCACTTCTGGATCGATAACCGGCTTGCCGCTGGCTGACTCCTCATCGTCCCTTACCGAATCGGCAACGGGCGGGCGGGAGACGGTGCGCCACGGCGATCCGCCGTCACGCTCGTTATCGCGGTCACGATCGCGACCAAAAGGTTTTCTCTCATCGCGGGCGGGGCGACGGCCACCGTCAGCACGAGACGATCCCGGACGTCCGCCCCCCTTCCCGGTACGCGGGTTATGGGTACGTTTATCAGAATCATCATCACTGCGGACATACATCACTTTGACCTTGCCGCTTTTGTTTTTAATTTCGTCGTTCATGCTTTTCTCCACCAGCGCTGCGCGAAGCGCGCAGATTACCCGATGTGCAGGCGCATAGCCATTATTTCAGTTAAAAGCCTGCGACTATTGTACTCATTGAATAAAACGCGTTGTTGTTTCACATCGGCTCAAAGATAATATGTAACATACTGGAAACATACTCTGTCCCACCGCTCTACCCAGAGGTTAGTTATGAATACCGTATGTGCAAGCTGTCAGGCACTGAACCGCATTCCCGATGACCATGCTACCGATGGCGCGAAATGTGGACGCTGTGGTCATGACCTTTTCGATGGCGACGTCATTAACGCCACAGGCGAGACGCTGGATAAACTGCTGAAGGACGATCTGCCGGTAGTGGTTGATTTTTGGGCCCCGTGGTGTGGTCCCTGCCGTAGCTTTGCCCCTATTTTTGAAGATGTTGCCGAAGAGCGCAGCGGCAAAGTACGCTTTGTAAAGATCAATACCGAAGCTGAACGTGAGCTAAGCGCCCGCTTCCGTATTCGCAGCATTCCAACCATCATGCTGTTCAAGAACGGTGAGGTTGTCGACATGCTGAGCGGCGCGGTACCGAAAGCCCCCTTCGATAGCTGGCTGAACGAATCACTCTAATCTTCCGGGGCCGCTTGTGCCCCGTTTTTCCCTCTGCCACAATGGCGTTTTTCCTGCGCCACCTCTATGACCGTGACCAATAACGCCGTACTGCAACTTCGGGCGCAACGTCTTGCCCGTGCCACACGCCCTTTTCTTGCCCGGGGTAACCGTATCCGCCGCTGTCAGCGCTGCCTGCTGCCGCTGAAGCAGTGTCTCTGCGCCACGCTACAGCCCAGCGCCGCCCGCAGCCGCTTCTGTCTGGTGATGTTTGATACCGAGCCGATGAAGCCCAGCAATACCGGACGTCTCATTGCCGATATCCTGCCGGATACCACCGCGTTCCAGTGGTCGCGCACCGAACCGCCGCAGGCGCTGCTGGATCTGGTCGCCAATCCTGATTATCAGCCGATGGTCGTGTTTCCCGCTGCCTATGCGGGCAGCGAGCGCCAGGTGATTACCGTGCCCCCCAACGGCAAGCCGCCGCTGTTTATTATGCTCGACGGCACCTGGACCGAGGCGCGGAAGATGTTTCGTAAAAGCCCGTATCTTGATGGGCTGCCGGTGATCTCTGTCGATCTCTCGCGCGTCTCCGCCTACCGGCTGCGGGAAGCCCAGGTTGAAGGCCAGTACTGTACGGCTGAGGTGGCGATCGCCCTGCTCGATCTTGCTGCGGACCGGCATGCCGCTCAGGCGTTAGGGGATCACTTCTCATGTTTCCGTACCCGCTATCTGGCAGGAAAAACGCATCATAAGGGCAGCGTCACAGCGGATATTGAAGAAAGCGTTTAAAATCATCGGGTCACTCTTTTCTGGAGACCGGTATGAGCCAACGAGGACTGGAAGCACTGCTACGCCCTAAGTCGATTGCGGTGATTGGTGCCTCAATGAAGCCGGATCGCGCCGGTTTCCTGATGATGCGTAACCTGCTGGCGGGCGGCTTTGCAGGCCCAGTGCTGCCGGTGACCCCGGCCTGGAAAGCCGTACAGGGGGTACTGGCCTGGCCGGACGTCGCCAGCCTGCCCTTTACGCCGGATCTCGCCGTGCTCTGTACTCATGCAAAACGCAACCTGAGCCTGCTGGAGGCGTTAGGCCAGAAGGGGTGCAAAACCTGCATCATCCTCTCTGCACCGCCTGAGCAGCATGCCGATCTGCTGGCCTGCGCCAGCCGTTTCCAGATGCGTCTGCTGGGACCAAACAGCCTTGGCCTGCTGGCCCCCTGGCAGGGGCTTAACGCCAGCTTTTCCCCGGTGCCGATCGCCCGCGGCAAGCTGGCTTTCATCTCTCAGTCGGCAGCAGTCTCCAATACCATCCTTGACTGGGCGCAGCAGCGCGAGATGGGCTTCTCCTACTTTATTGCCCTCGGTGACAGCCTGGATATCGACGTCGACGAGCTTCTGGACTTTCTCGCCCGTGACAGCAAGACCAGCGCGATTCTGCTCTACCTGGAGCATCTGAGCGACGCCCGGCGTTTTGTCTCCGCTGCCCGCAGCGCCTCGCGTAATAAGCCCATTCTGGTGATCAAAAGCGGTCGTAGCCCGGCGGCGCAGCGTCTGCTGCACGTCAATGCCGGGATGGATCCCGCCTGGGATGCGGCAATTCAGCGGGCAGGTCTGCTGCGGGTGCAGGATACCCATGAGCTTTTCTCCGCCGTTGAAACCCTGAGCCATATGCGCCCGCTGCGCGGAGAGCGCTTAATGATCATCAGCAACGGCGCGGCACCGGCGGCGCTGGCGCTGGACGAGCTGTGGCTGCGCAACGGCAAGCTGGCGACGCTGGGAGAAGAGAGCCTCTCCCGCCTGCGTGAGGCGCTACCGGGATCCGTCGCGGCGGATAACCCGCTGGATCTGCGCGACGATGCCAGCAGCGAGCGCTATATAACCGCGCTTAATATCCTGCTCGATAGCTCTGACTACGATGCACTGCTGGTGATCCACTCCCCCAGCGCCGCGGCTCCTGGCAGCGAAAGCGCGCTGGCCCTGATCGACGCCCTGAAAAAGCATCCGCGCGGTAAATATGTGACAGTGCTAACCAACTGGTGCGGGGAGTTCTCTTCGCAGGAAGCCCGCCGCCTGTTCAGCGAAGCAGGGTTGCCCACCTACCGGACGCCGGAGGGGACCATTACCGCCTTTATGCATATGGTGGAGTATCGCCGTAACCAGAAGCAGCTCCGGGAGACCCCTGCCCTGCCCAGCAACCTGACCGCCGATACCGCCGAAGCGCATAAGCTGTTACAGCGGGCTATTGATGAGGGAGCCACCACGCTCGATACGCATGAAGTCCAGCCGGTACTGCACGCCTACGGGCTGCAAACGCTCCCTACCTGGATTGCCAGCGACAGCGCAGAGGCGGTGCATATTGCCGGTCAGATTGGCTACCCTGTCGCCCTGAAGCTGCGCTCCCCGGATATCCCACACAAGTCGGAAGTTCAGGGGGTAATGCTCTATCTGCGCACCGCTGCGGAGGTGCAGCAGGCGGCAGAGGCGATTATCGATCGCGTTAAGATGCGCTGGCCGCAGGCGCGGGTGCACGGTTTGCAGGTGCAGAGCATGGCAAACCGCGCCGGTGTCCAGGAGCTGCGGGTGGTGGTAGAGCAGGATCCGGTGTTTGGTCCGCTCATCATGCTGGGCGAAGGCGGCGTGGAGTGGCGAGCGCAGGATCAGGCCGCCGTAGCACTGCCGCCGCTGAACATGAACCTTGCCCGCTACCTTGTTATCCAGGCCATTAAGAATAAAAAGATACGTGGCCGCAGCGGTCTGCAGCCGCTGGATGTTATTGGCCTGAGCCAGCTTCTGGTACGGGTATCAAACCTGATCGTCGACTGTCCGGAGATCCAGCGGCTGGATATTCACCCTCTGCTGGCCTCGGCCGGGGAGTTTACCGCTCTCGACGTGACGATGACGCTGGCTGCGTTTAGCGGCAGCAGCGAAAGTCGGCTGGCGATTCGCCCCTATCCTCAGCATCTTGAGGAGAGCGTGACGCTAAAGAACGGTGATGCCTGTCTGTTCCGCCCCATCCTCCCGGAAGATGAGCCAGCCCTGCAGCGTTTTATCGCCCGCGTCACGAAAGAGGATCTTTATTATCGCTACTTCAGCGAGATCAACGAATTCACCCATGAGGACTTAGCCAATATGACTCAGATCGACTACGATCGGGAGATGGCGATCGTTGCCGTACGGCGCACTGACGATGGCGAAGAGATCCTTGGCGTGACGCGGGCGATCTCCGATCCAGACAACGTTGATGCGGAGTTTGCCGTGCTGGTCCGTTCTGATCTTAAGGGGTTAGGTCTGGGGAGACGCCTGCTGGAGAAGCTGATTGGCTACACCCGCGATCATGGTCTCATGCGTCTGAATGGTATTACGATGCCTAATAATCGCGGTATGGTCACGCTGGCACGTAAGCTCGGCTTTACCGTCGATATTCAGCTGGAGGACGGGATTGTCAGTCTGACGCTCCCTCTCACCGGGCCTGACGGCGCCTGAGTAAGGTACTGGAAATGTTGACCACTTTCGCTGGCTCTGGTGTTATCATTGTCCGCTTATGCGGTCTGCATGCTTCTGTAGATGCCATGTTTCTAGAGATGCATAGTACAGAGACCCTTCAATAAACAGAGAAGAAACGCACTGTGATGTTGTCAAAATTTAAGCGTAATAAACATCAACAACACCTTGCTCAACTACCTAAGCTCTCTCAGTCAGTTGATGATGTCACGTTTTACTACGCGCCGGCCGACTTTCGGGAGACGCTGCTTAAACAGATTGCCGGTGCGACACAACGCATCTGTATTATCGCCCTCTATCTTGAGCAGGACGATGGCGGTAAAGACATTATGGCGGCGCTCTATGAAGCGAAACGCCAGCGTCCAGAGCTGGATGTCCGTGTGCTGGTGGACTGGCATCGCGCTCAGCGCGGCCGGATCGGTGCCGCTGCGGCTAATACTAATGCCGACTGGTACTGCCGTCTGGCTCAGGAGAACCCCGGCGTAGATATCGCCGTATACGGTGTGCCGGTGAATACCCGCGAAGCGCTGGGCGTGCTGCATTATAAAGGGTTTATCATTGATGATGCCGTGCTCTATAGCGGTGCCAGCCTGAACGACGTCTACCTGCATCAGCACGAAAAGTATCGCTACGACCGTTACCAGCTGATCCGTAATGCACGGATGGCAGACATTATGCTGGAGTGGGTCGACAACAATCTGATTCAGGGGTGCGGCGTTAATCGCCTCGATAGCGACCAGCGGCCTAAAAGCCCGGAAATCAAAAATGATATCCGCCAGTTTCGTCAGGAGCTGCGTGATGCTGGCTACCATTTCCAGGGCGATGCGGATAACGAGCAGCTGGCGGTGACGCCGCTGGTGGGCCTTGGCAAAACCAGCCTGCTCAACAAGACGATTTTCCATCTGATGCCGTGCACTGAGCATAAGCTGACGATCTGTACCCCCTACTTTAACCTGCCGGCGGTGCTGGTACGCAATATCATCCAGCTGCTGCGCGAAGGCAAAAAGGTAGAGATCATTGTCGGAGATAAGACGGCAAACGACTTCTATATTCCGGAAAACGAGCCGTTTAAGATCATTGGCGCGCTGCCCTATCTCTATGAGATTAACCTGCGCCGTTTCCTGAGCCGCCTGCAGTACTATGTAAATACCGATCAGCTCGTTGTCCGTCTGTGGAAAGATGCGGATAACAGCTATCACCTGAAGGGGATGTGGGTGGATGACGAGTGGCTGCTGCTGACTGGCAACAACCTTAATCCGCGCGCATGGCGGCTGGATCTGGAGAACGCGATCCTTATCCACGATCCGCAACAGGAGTTGGCTGTACAGCGTGATAAAGAGCTGGCGCTGATCCGCACGCATACAACCGTAGTGAAGCACTATCGCGATCTGCAAAGTATTGCTGAGTACCCGGTTAAGGTGCGTAAGCTGATCCGCCGCCTGCGTCGGATACGCATCGACAGACTGATCAGCCGTATTCTGTAACGTCGATATATAGCCTGGCCCCGTCATTGATGGGGCCTTTTTATTGGAATTGGCGATGCGCACTCTTATTTTATCTGCCCTAATGACCCTAACCGGCTGCACGCATATGGCTGAAGACCAGTGGTATGGTCAGGACAAGGCCCAGCACTTCATCGGCTCTGCAATGCTCTCTGCTGCCGGGAATGAGTATGCCCAACGCCAGGGTGTAAGCGCCGATCGCAGCGCGGCATTCGGTGTCATGTTCTCACTGAGCCTCGGAGCATCGAAAGAGCTGTGGGATAGCCGCCCGGCAGGAAGCGGCTGGAGCTGGAAAGATTTTGCGTGGGATGTCGCAGGGGCAACGACGGGCTATACCGTCTGGCAGCTGGCGCACTAGCCCCATTTCGCCTGGTGCGCTTTTTTGCGCTTCAGGTAATCCTCATCGGCGCGGATCCGATCCCACCAGGTTTTGAATATAGCCGCCGCTGCTGCTTTAACCGGGTCGTTACCGCGTGGATTAAGCTCGCGGTTCTCATCATACTTTTTACCGCCCTTATAATTGGCGTAACGCCGGGCGCGGGTATAGCCCATCTGAATAAACTTGCGCGCCATATCCATACCGACAAAGTCATCATTTTTGCGATACTCCTCAAATAGCGCGTAAATCTGTTCCGCTGATTTCTGCGCTGACTCCGGATCCTTATAGCGCCAGAAAGGCAGAATCTCCCCCTTGTACGGTTCGACCAACAGTACGCCCTGCTCCCCCCGGCCTACCTGGTAACGTTCAGGATGCTGGCGAAAATCGGTTGTCGTAAAGTCCTGCTCATAATCAAATTCTTTGCGCACCGCTACTCTCCGTTGTGAATGCCCTTTTAACCATAGCACTCTTCAGAGAACTCCCCCTTTTTCGCCCATTTGCCTTAGGTGAACTATCCTCCAACATACACCTGAAGCGAGGCAAAATAATGACGCAGATGACCAGTGACTTCTTTGTAGAACGATTAAAAGCCTGGGGCGTGACCCGTATTTACGGCTACCCTGGGGATGGCATTAACGGCGTGCTCGGTGCGCTACAGCGTGCTGAAAAAGCAGGTGACGGCATTGAGTTTATCCAGGTGCGCCACGAAGAGATGGCCGCCTTTATGGCCTGCGCCCACGCCAAATTTACCGGCGAGCCTGGCGTCTGCCTCTCAACCGGCGGACCCGGCGCAACCCATCTGCTGACGGGCCTGTATGACGCCCGTATGGATCATATGCCAGTGATCGCCATCGCTGGCCAGGCAGAGGCCACGGCCCGTGGCTCCAATTATCAGCAAGAGATCAACCTCGATCGCGTGTTTAGTGACGTGGCAAACTTCGTCCAGGAGGCGGCAACCCCTTCCCAGGTTCGTCATCTGGTGGATCGCGGCGTACGCATCGCCAGGGCCAATAACGGCGTTACGGTGCTGATCCTACCGAAGGATATTCAGGATGAAGCGTGGCAGGAGCCGCAGCATGCCCACGGTTTCACTCACTCAGGAGTGGGCTATCAGCGTCCGCAGGTGATTCCTTATCAATACGATCTGCAGCGTGCCGCTGACATCCTTAACGAGGGTAAGAAGGTTGCTATCCTGATTGGCGCGGGTGCGCGGGAAGCCGCAGTGGAAGTCGTTCAGGCGGCTAACCTGCTTGGTGCAGGGGTAGCGAAGGCGCTGCTGGGTAAAGATATTTTGCCTGATGATGCGCCGTTTGTGACCGGCTGTATTGGATTGCTGGGTACTGAACCCTCATGGGATCTGATGCAGGAGTGTGACACGCTGCTGATGATTGGCACCGGCTTCCCATGGACTGAGTTTTTACCGAAAGAGGGGCAGGCGCGCGCCGTACAGATCGATATCGATGCTTCTATGCTGGGGTTACGTTATCCCACCGAAGTGAATCTTCATGGTGATGCAGTGAGTACCCTTCAGGCGCTGCTGCCTCTGCTTCAACATAAGGACGATCGCGCATGGCAGGAGAAGATCGCGGTTTCAGTTCAGGCATGGTGGGAGAAAATGGAGGAGCGGGCCATGGCGAAAGCCAATCCGGTTAACCCTCAACGTGTAGTATGGGAGATGTCTCCTCTGCTGCCGGACAATGCCATTGTGACGTCTGACTCAGGCTCCTGCGCCAACTGGTACGCACGTGATTTCAGAATAAAACAGGGCCAGCGATCCTCCCTTTCAGGCGGCCTGGCCTGCATGGGCGCAGCGGTCCCCTATGCCATTGCCGCTAAGTTCGCCTTCCCAGAAAAACCGGTCGTTGCGCTGGTAGGCGATGGTGCCATGCAGATGAATAATCTGGCAGAGTTAATCACTATTCAGAAATACTGGCAGAGGTGGTCCGATCCACGGCTCATTGTATGCGTATTTAACAATGGAGATCTCAACCAGGTGACCTGGGAACAGCGCGTTATGGAGGGCAATCCCCGTTTTGAGGCTACTCAGGATGTGCCAGACGTGCCTTATGCTAAGTTTGCCGAGTCCATTGGGCTAAAAGGGATCTTTGTTGACGATCCAAATAAGTTACATGACGCATGGAATGAAGCGTTAAATGCGGATCGACCAGTGGTGCTGGAGGTTAAAACTGACCCGGAGATCGCGCCTCTACCGCCACATATTACGTTTGAGCAGGCAAAAGCGTTTATGTCATCGATGGCCAAGGGCGACCGATCCGCTGGTAAAGTGATTGCCGATACGGCCAGTCAAATTATAAATACGGTTCTACCGGGACATAAAGCGTAAGACGTCATCAGGCCTAATACCATGCCGGGCAGCACGCCGTTTGCCCGGCCTACAGGAGCAGCATCGTCTGTAGGCCCGGTAAGCGCAGCGCCACCGGGCGTTCAGCAGCACAACGCAAAAAGGCCCGGCTTGCGCCGCAGACAACAGACAAAAGAAAAAGCCCTGCACTTTCGTACAGGGCTTG
>JBCNNW010000072.1:0-22408 GCA_039594205.1 Pseudescherichia sp.
GCTACAAATTTAACGGCTGGGAGCTGGATATCAACAGCCGCTCGCTGGTCAGCCCGAACGGTGAGCAGTACAAGCTGCCGCGCAGTGAGTTCCGCGCCATGCTGCACTTCTGTGAAAACCCCGGTAAGATCCAGACCCGCGCCGATCTGCTGAAGAAGATGACCGGTCGCGAGCTGAAGCCGCATGATCGTACCGTTGACGTGACTATTCGCCGTATTCGTAAGCACTTTGAGTCTACGCCGGATACGCCGGAGATCATCGCCACCATTCACGGTGAAGGCTACCGCTTCTGCGGCGATCTGCAGGAGTAAGGCTTAGTCACTGTCATGCCGGGCGGCACTGCGTTTGCCCGGCCTACGGTCACAATCAATGCCACGGCATAATCGGCACGGCGCTCAGGGCGTTTTTCGGCGAACCTTCAACGACCTTATCGGAGTAAGCAAGGTAAGCCAGCGTATTGCGTTTGGCGTCGTAGAAGCGCACAACCTGTAGCTTCTTAAAGACCAGCGAAGTGCGCTTCTGGAACACCACATCTCCCTGCGCTTTGCCGCTCTTTACCTTCTCACTTAGCTCAATCGGTCCCACCTGCTGACAGGAGATGGCCGCATCAGAGGTATCCTCCGCCAGGCCTAATCCCCCCTTGATACCCCCGGTTTTCGCCCGGCTAATGTAGCATGTCACATTTTTCACATCGGGATCGTCAAAGGCTTCAACGACGATTTTGTGATCCGGTCCAAAGACTTTAAAGACGGTATCGACTGACCCAATCTCTTCAGCCTGCGCCGTTTGGCCAATGAGGCCCAGCGTGAAGAGTACTGCTAAGCACTTGTATCTCATATTGTTACCACGTTTGAATATTACGTTGTGTTACTATTTTGTCCGGCAAAATAAATGCTTATTATTCAGTGAATTAACATTTCTTCGTGCAGCACTGGTCTAAAACGCACGCATAATCAAAAAAAACACTGAATGCTAAAATAGCAGGCAATGATATTATTCGCACACTCCTGCTACCGGGTACGACTGTTTTAAGGATGAGGACACTGTATGGATCAGGCTGGAATTATTCGTGATCTACTTGACTGGCTAGAGGATCATCTCGATCAGCCGCTGACCCTGAATAATGTGGCGATCAAAGCAGGGTACTCCAAGTGGCATCTGCAAAGAATGTTCAGGGAGGTTACCGGTCTGGCAATTGGAGCCTATATCCGCGCACGTCGACTCTCAAAAGCCGCTGTGGCGCTGCGCCTGACCGCCCGTCCGATCCTCGATATTGCACTCCAGTACCGTTTCGACTCCCAGCAGACCTTTACCCGTGCGTTTAAAAAACAGTTTGCCATGACGCCCGCACACTATCGCCGCTCCCCTGACTGGAGCGCGTCAGGCATTCGTCCCCCGCTGCATCTGGGCGAGTTCTCTCTGCCTAAGCATGAGTTTATTACCCTGCCGGCAACGCCGCTGATGGGGATCACCCAGAGCTATACCTGCTCGCTGGAAGAGATCTCCGCTTTCCGGCATGAGATGCGGATCCAGTTCTGGCGTGAGTTTTTAGGCAACTCGCCTACTCTGCCCGCTGAGCTGTACGGCCTGCATGAGCCGCGGCCCAGTCTGGAAAAGGATGATGAGCAGGAGGTGTTCTACACCACCGCCGTGACCCCGGAGATGGCTAACGGCCACCTGCAGGGTGCCTTTCCGCTGGTGCTGCAGAGCGGGGAGTATGTGATGTTTACCTATGAGGGACCGGGCAACGCGCTACAGCAGTTTATCCTGACCATCTACAGCACCTGTATGCCGACGCTGAACCTGACCCGACGCAAGGGACTGGATATCGAGCGCTTCTTCCCACGTGACGAAGCCAGGAACCAGACGCCGCCGATAGATATTCGCTGCGAATATCTGATCCCTGTACGTCGTTAGCGCTGCAGCTCGTCCAGCGCAGGTGCGTCAAGATGCGAAACGTCACCCGCCGTCTCCACTACCCAGCCTGAGGCGAGCCACGGGCTTTGCTGATAGTCGATACGCGAGATGGAGCAGTTGCGCAGACGCAGGCGGCGCTCAGCCCAGGCCGGCAGGCCGAGGATAGTGCTCACCAGACAGCCCAGCGCCATACCGTGGCTGACCAGCAGCGGACGGCTGCCTTCCGGCAGTTCGAGGCAGGCGGCCAGCGCACCGTGCATCCGATCGCTCAGCTCCTGCATCGACTCCCCGTCGGGGATCCGCCCATCGGAGGTGCCGTTGACCAACTGACGACGCCACTGCTCCTCCTCTTCGGTCAGCGACTCGATGGGTCGTTGCTCCAGTACGCCCATATCCAGCTCGCGCAGGCGAGCATCCAGCGTAATCTCACACCCGCAGCGGTCAGCGATGATCTCCGCCGTCCGTCGCGTGCGCCCCAGATCGCTGGCAATAACATGCGTGATCCCTAACGCTTTCGCGCGTTCGGCCACCTGCCATGCCTGCTGCTCCCCTTTGGCCGTCAACGGACTGTCTGACTGCCCCTGAATACGACGCTCGGCGTTCCACTGCGTTTCACCGTGGCGAACAAGGTATACCTGTAACATGCTTTTTATCCGTTATACTGCGATGACAATTTTTTTATCTGAGTTGTTTAGATTATGCACCATGTTGTCTCAGCTACCACTAATCCCGCCAAAATTAAGGCGATTCTGCACGCGTTTAGCGAGATTTTCGGCGAAGGATCGTGCCATATCGAACCCGTGGCCGTCGAGAGCGGCGTCCCAGAACAGCCTCTTGGCAGTACAGAAACGCGGGCTGGCGCACGTAATCGCGTCGTCAACGCCCGTCAGGCGTATCCTGATGCCGACTTTTGGGTTGCCATTGAGGCGGGGATAGATGAGGACAGCACCTTCAGTTGGGTAGTGATTGAGAGCCGGGAGCGGCGTGGCGAAGCGCGTTCCGCGACCCTGCCGCTACCGGCGGCGATACTTAGCCGGGTACGCGCCGGAGAGGCGCTGGGACCGGTGATGTCAGAGGTGACCGGCATCAATGAGATCGGACGTAAAGAGGGAGCCATCGGCGTCTTCACCCACGGCGTGCTGACGCGAAGCAGCGTCTACCATCAGGCGGTGATCCTGGCCCTTAGCCCCTTTCACCATGCGGCCTACCGCTAGCTCTTCAGCAGCACCTTCTCCAGCCACAGCCGCAGCTCTGGCGGAGCGGCCTTCAGGCTGTTCGAGCCGCGGGTAATGGTGGCGATGCCGGTACCCAGCTCGTTTTTAAGCTCCCGCTGGCTCATCTCACCGCGCAGCAGCTCTTCAACAATGCGTACCCGGGTGCCCAGCGCTTCGCGCTCGTCGGGGGTCAGCATCAGATTAAGCAGCGGCAGGTGGAGATCCTGACCGTAAGCGTGCTGAAGCAGTTCGACGAAGCGCAACCACTCCTGATGGCGCTGTTCGGCTACTTCTGCTGAATAGGGTGATTGCTGGGTCATGTTAGGCTGCCATACTCGTTGACGAGTACAACAGCATAACACAAACCGCCGGATCAGTAACGGCGGTCCCACTCCGCGGCGGTGAGCAGGGTAGGTTTCCCGCCGAGAAAGTAGCGGTAGTAGGCATCATAAGCCAGCACGTTCTTCACGTAGCCCCGCGTCTCCGAGAAGGGAATACTCTCGACAAAGGCCACCGCGTCGGTGCGTCCGGCGCTGTTGCCCAGCCATGTCCGCACGCGTCCCGGTCCGGCGTTATAGGCCGCCGAAGCAAAGATGCGGTTGTTGCCAAACTGGTTATAGACGTACTGCAGGTAGCTGGTACCGATGTCGATATTGGTTTGCGGATCCAGCAGCTGGGAAGGGTTGCTGTAGCCGGGAATATTGAACATCTGCACCGTATGGGTTGCCGTGCCTGGCATAACCTGCATCAGGCCGCTCGCCCCTACCGATGAACGCGCCTTCGGGTTCCAGGCGCTCTCCTGGCGGGCAATCGCCATTGCATAGCTCTGGGGAATATCTTTGCCGCTGGTATAGCGCTCAAAGAGCTCGCGCCAGGCCAGCGGGAAACGCTCCTGCAGCTGATCCCACTGCTTGCCGGCGATAGTCGCCTGCACGCTTAGATCCCACCACTGGCGATCGAAAGCGTAGCGCGCCAGCTGTCCCTGCTCCTGCGCCGTGCGGCTGGACAGCAGATTGGCCCACTCGCTGCGCGCGGTGTTGTCCAGCCCCCAGTACATAAGCTCACGCACCCGCGCCATCTCCGCCCCCTGCACCAGCTGCGGATCCGGCTCGCCCGACGCCTTGTCGATCTTTAACTGATACGCTTCGCCGAGGCGCTGCGCCGCCACCATCGGATAGAAACCGCGCTTCTGCATCAGATCGCGCAGGATGGTATTGGCTTCCTCTTCACGACCACGCTCCAGCAGCAGATCGGCCTGCCAGTAGCGCCACTCCTCTTTCTCTTTAGCATCCATCGGCAGACGGGCCAGCCAGGTGTTGAGTCCCTGACGATCGCCTGTGCCTAACGCCAGTCGTACCCGGCGCTCTACCAGCGTCGTTGACTGGGAGCGCATGATGGCATCATCACGCCAGCGCGCCTGCTCCTCGGTAATGTCGTTGCCCATCAGCCGCCAGGCGACGATATCCCGCAGCGCCTGAGTTTGCTCCTCATTGAGCTGCTGCGCCGACACCAGCGACGGGATCATCAGACGGGCGTTTTCCACGTCCTGGCGGGCCACGCTCTCGAACGCCTCCTGCGCCATCTGGCGGGTAAAGTCGGTTGCGCCGGTGGTGCGGGCAAAGGTCAGGACGCTATTAGGATCGTTGGCCAGGGTGATGATGGCGCTGGAGATGGTCTGGTACTCGCTCGGCATCTGGTTCGCCAGCACGAGAACAAGACGGGTATTGCCCGCCTTCATCGCCAGCCGGATGCGTTCAAGGAAGGCCAGCGGATCCTGCGTGCCGGAGGCGCGCCAGGCACCAAACAGCCGGTCGCAGGCGTTGGGCTGGCTCTTGCCGGTCAGCCAGAGCGTCTTCGCGCCTTCCCACGCCGCGTCGGGCTGGGCAGTGTTCCATTTGGCATAGTAGTAGTTGCACTGCGCTTCGGTCGTCGCAGGCTTATCCGGGCTAAAGGCCAACAGCCCGCGCCAGTCCTCGCGGCGCGCCAGCTCGTTCACAAAGCGCGACTTCAGGTTGCGGGCGGGCGGCAGCGACGGGTTGGCCTGGATAAAGTTAGTCACTGCAGCCACTGGCTGGTTCAGCAGATCGTCATTGATCTGGCGATACTCCAGATAAGGGTAGAGAGGGTAATCCTTCAGCCCCGGCATCAGCTGCGCCACGACATCCATCTGTTTGTTATCCCACGCCTGCTTGATTTGTGCATAGCGGTTTCGCTGCTCATCGAGCGAGTCAGCGCGTGCCAGGCCGCTCACCGTCAGCATGCAGCAGCCGACGGCCAGCAGTCGCCAGGCGACAGGTTTTGCATTCACAGGCACTTTCTCCTTAGAAATAAATTTGTTGGCGCATAACCCCTTCATGCTAACCAGGCATTTCGCAATCCGCCACGCGCTGAACACTTTTTTACTTTTGAGTCTGATTTAACACTCGTGACGCTGCTGGCTGGGATTGCACCCCAAAAACCGCTACACTCGGCAGCTGAGTACCATTCACATTACGATAAAAGAGGCGAAGTCCAACGTGGCTCAATTCGTTTATACCATGCATCGTGTCGGCAAAGTGGTTCCGCCGAAACGTCATATTCTGAAAAATATCTCGCTGAGCTTCTTCCCGGGCGCAAAAATTGGCGTTCTCGGTCTCAACGGTGCGGGTAAGTCCACCCTGCTGCGCATTATGGCCGGCATCGATACCGATATCGAAGGTGAAGCCCGCCCGCAGCCCGGTCTGAAGATCGGCTACCTGCCGCAGGAGCCGAAGCTGAACCCAGAGCACACCGTGCGTGAATCCATTGAAGAGGCCGTAGCCGAAGTGGTTAACGCCCTGAAAGGCCTGGACGAGGTGTACGCTAAGTACGCAGAGCCGGACGCCGACTTCGATAAGCTCGCGGCCCAGCAGGGCAAGTTTGAAGAGATCATCCAGGCCCACGACGGCCATAACCTGAACGTGCAGCTGGAGCGCGCCGCTGATGCCCTGCGCCTGCCGGACTGGGATGCTAAAGTCGACAAGCTCTCCGGGGGTGAACGCCGCCGCGTGGCGCTGTGCCGTCTGCTGCTGGAAAAACCGGACATGCTGCTGCTCGACGAACCGACCAACCACCTGGACGCCGAGTCCGTGGCCTGGCTGGAGCGCTTCCTGCACGACTTCGAAGGCACCGTGGTGGCCATTACCCACGACCGTTACTTCCTTGATAACGTTGCCGGCTGGATCCTCGAGCTTGACCGTGGCGAAGGCATTCCGTGGGAGGGTAACTACTCCTCCTGGCTGGAGCAGAAAGACCAGCGTCTGGCCCAGGAAGCCTCTCAGGAAGCGGCCCGCCGTAAATCCATTGAGAAAGAGCTGGAGTGGGTGCGTCAGGGTGCCAAAGGCCGTCAGTCTAAGGGCAAAGCCCGTCTGGCCCGCTTTGAAGAGCTGAACAACACCGAATACCAGAAGCGTAACGAAACCAACGAACTGTTTATTCCGCCTGGCGCACGTCTGGGGGATAAAGTCGTTGAGGTGAGCAACCTGCGTAAATCCTACGGTGACCGCGTGCTGATCGACGATCTGAGCTTCTCAGTACCGAAAGGGGCGATTGTCGGCATCATCGGTCCCAACGGCGCGGGTAAATCCACCCTGTTTCGCATGATGTCCGGTCAGGAACAGCCTGACAGCGGCACCATCACCTTGGGTGAAACCGTCAAGCTGGCCTCCGTGGATCAGTTCCGTGACGCGATGGATAACAGCAAAACCGTATGGGAAGAGGTTTCCGGCGGGCTGGATATCATGAAGATCGGCAACACCGAGATGCCAAGCCGCGCCTATGTGGGCCGCTTTAACTTCAAAGGTGTCGATCAGGGCAAACGCGTAGGCGAACTCTCCGGCGGTGAGCGTGGCCGTCTGCACCTGGCCAAGCTGCTGCAGGTTGGCGGTAACGTGCTGCTGCTCGATGAACCGACCAACGACCTGGATATCGAAACCCTGCGCGCGCTGGAAAACGCCATGCTGGAGTTCCCGGGCTGCGCAATGGTCATCTCGCACGACCGTTGGTTCCTCGACCGTATCGCTACCCACATTCTGGACTACCAGGACGAGGGTAAAGTGGAGTTCTTCGAAGGTAACTTCACCGAATACGAAGAGTATAAGAAACGCACCCTCGGCGCTGACGCGCTGGAGCCAAAGCGTATCAAGTACAAACGTATTTCTAAGTAAGCACCTTAATGCCGGGTGGCGCTTGCGCTTACCCGGCAAAACCAACTGGGGTGTTACCCCTGCTCGCCCATCATCCCTTTCACCAGCTCGACACAGCGCAGGAAGCGCCCGTCGTAGTCTGACTCTTCGACGTGGATAAAATCGATCCCGTTTTCATTGAGCATCGAGACGAGCATAGTCTGAAAGGTTTTACGATCCACCGAGCTGCCCAGGCTGCGCAGACCGTCAGCGACCCATGGCGTGTTGTTCTCCAGCAGGATCACCAGGTCGAAGCGATACTCATCGATCATCGCCTGTACGAACGGATGCTCACGCCCCTCGTACTTTTTGCAAAAGGCCTGAGTAGTGACGAAATCGGTGTCGATGAAGGCCACTTTATTGGCGTACTTCACCGCAAAGTCGATGTACTGCGCCTGGCCGAGGGCAATTTTGTCGTAGTCGGAGTACTGCAGCGCCATCTCATCGCCGCCAAGATGGGAGAAGACATAGTCACGCCCATACTCCCATGCGCTGGTGGTATTGAAGATGTTAGCGAGCTTATTTACCAGCGTCGACTTGCCGCTCGACTCGCCGCCGAGGATCGCTACGGTGCGCACAAAGAAGGGCTTCACCTCGGTGGGAATGTATTCCCAGTAGCGGAACGGGTTGGCGCGGATCTGCCCGCCGCTGATGTTCATAAAGGTACGCTTCGGATCGATCAGCACCGTCTCAATGTCGAGGTGCTTCTCATACTGCCTGGCATCTGCCTCTTCAGAGGTATAGATCCAGTTGGGCTGGATCCCCTTCTCATCCATAAAGGCTTTAATCCCTTTGCTCCAGACGTCCCAGCCGTGCGGGTACGGCTCCATCCCCTCCTCGTTAAAGGCGTGGATGCGAATATTTTTCTGATACTTGAAAGTCTGTAACAGCCAGCGCAGGCGGTCAGGCACCGTAGGCTGCTGGGACATGGCGCTCTCTTCGAACAGCTCACGGTCGCGCGTTTCGTCATAGCCCATAATGATATGCAGCTCGTCCACCTGGCTGCAGGCGCGCTGCAGCAGATAGATATGGCCGGTGTGCAGCGGGTAGAACTTGCCAAACACTACGCCGATGTTTTTCTGCTGCCGGGGAAACGCCAGCCCGAGGAAGCGGTGTAGCGCCTCCAGCTTCTGCGCGCTGGGGCTTTTGATCTTGGCATTGAGCAGCTGGCTCAGGTAGCCCTTGGTCATGCCGCTCGCCTCCGCCACCTGCTGTAGCGTGCAGCCTTTCTGGCGAATGGCGGTTTTCAGATAGTCAAATGACGACACAAGAGCCTCCTGCTATATGAGTCTGAAATGATGTAGGGCGGGTAAGCGCAGCGCCACCCGCCATAACGCAACGAATTTAAAGATTATAATTCGTCAAAGACACTTAGCGCATCGGCCAATTTTTTCACGCCAAACACCTGCATCCCGGCCGGTGGTTTTTTCGGGACGTTGGCAGCAGGGACGATAGCCCGTTTGAAGCCATGCTTCGCCGCCTCCGAGATCCGCTCCTGACCGCTGGGTACCGGACGGATCTCCCCGGCCAGCCCTACTTCGCCAAACACCACCAGATCGTCCGGCAGCGGGCGGTCGCGCAGGCTGGAGACCATCGCCAGCAGCAGCGCCAGGTCGGCGCTGGTCTCGGTGACCTTCACCCCACCGACGACGTTCACAAACACATCCTGATCCGCCATCTGCAGCCCGCCGTGACGGTGCAGCACCGCCAGCAGGATCGCCAGCCGGTTCTGCTCCAGACCCACCGCCACGCGGCGCGGGTTAGCCATCATCGACTGATCGACCAGGGCCTGAATCTCCACTAACAGCGGACGGGTACCCTCCCAGACTACCATTACCGAGCTGCCGGAGGTGACTTCGTCGCCCCGGCTGAGGAAGATGGCCGACGGGTTGCTGACCTCGCGCAGGCCCTGCTCGGTCATGGCAAAAACGCCCAGCTCGTTTACCGCCCCGAAGCGGTTTTTGTGACTACGCAGGGTGCGGAAGCGCGAGTCGGCGTCGCCGTCCAGCAGCACCGAACAGTCGATGCAGTGCTCCAGCACCTTCGGCCCCGCCAGCGAGCCGTCTTTGGTGACGTGTCCCACCATCACGATGGCGACGCCGCGGGTTTTGGCGAAGCGCGTCAGGTAGGCCGCGGTCTCACGCACCTGAGCCACGCTGCCTGGCGACGACTGAATATCCGCCATGTGCATCACCTGGATCGAGTCGATGACCATCAGCTTCGGCAGCTCTTCGTCAGCGATCGTGCAGATCTGCTCAATGCTGGTTTCGGAGAGCATGTTCAGGTTAGTGGTCGGCAGCCCCAGCCGATGGGCGCGCATCGCCACCTGCTGCAGCGACTCTTCGCCGGTGACGTACAGCGTCTTCATGTTTTCAGAGAGCTTGCACAGGGTTTGCAGCAGCAGCGTCGACTTGCCTGCCCCCGGGTTACCACCGATCAGGATCGCGCTGCCCGGCACTACGCCGCCGCCCAGCACGCGGTCAAACTCTTTAAAGCCGGTTGAGAAGCGCGGTAGCGCCTCCAGGCTAATCTCTGACAGCTTCTGCACCTTCGAGACGCCTGCGTTACCGGCATAGCCGCTCAGCCGCTCGTTGCGCGCAACCGTCGGGGATGCCGCAACGCGCACCTCGGTGATGGTGTTCCAGGCATGACAGGCGCTGCACTGCCCCTGCCAGCGCGGATAATCCGCACCGCACTCATTACAGACAAATGCGCGTTTTGGAGCTTTCGCCACGTTTACCTCGTTAGTTCTGGTTCAGGCTGCCCGACAGGATACAGAAAACGCCCATCAGGTCAGCGTGACGGATAGTAACTTCCGTCTTCTCATTCACTTTGGGTTTCGCGTGATAGGCGATCCCCAGCCCTGCCGCTTTGATCATCGGCAGATCGTTGGCACCGTCGCCGATCGCCACGGTCTGTGCCAGCGGGATATCGTACTCCTGCGCCAGCCGCAGCAGCGTGGCCGCCTTGTATTGGGCATCCACAATGTCACCCACCACGTGGCCGGTCAGCTTGCCGTCGACAATCTCCAGCTCGTTCGCC
Source organism: Pseudescherichia sp. (assembly GCA_039594205.1). Taxonomy (GTDB): domain Bacteria; phylum Pseudomonadota; class Gammaproteobacteria; order Enterobacterales; family Enterobacteriaceae; genus Pseudescherichia. Next base: position 10,376 of record JBCNNW010000072.1, read on the forward strand.
ACGGCTGCGGTCAGGTGCAGCCTGTCGCGCAGGTAGTCGGCAAAAAAGGTGAAGCCGCCGGAGGCGATAGCCACCTTCCAGCCCAGAGTCTCCAGCTTCAGCACCAGCTGGGTCAGGCCCGGCATCAGCGGCAGGCCATCGCGTACCTGGTGAAGAATATTGGCGTCAGCGCCTTTCAGCGTGCCAACGCGGCTGCGCAGGCTGGCGGTAAAGTCCAGCTCGCCGCGCATCGCCCGCTCGGTCACCTCGGCGACCATCTCACCGGTGCCCGCCAGCCTGGCGATCTCATCGATGCACTCGATCTGGATCGCGGTGGAGTCCATGTCCATCACCAGCAGGCCTGGCGTGCGCAGGTGCGGGATCTTACCCAGCGGCGCAACGTCCAGACCGGCCTCGTGCGCCAGGCGCGTCGCCCGCGGCGTCAGCGATCCGGCCAGGCGGATCACCTGGTAATCCTCGACGCACCAGGCCGCGACGATCACCATCGCCGCGCCAAGGGAGTGCTGATACGCCGTCAGGCGCTGTTTATCCAGGCTGCGGCCGTAAAGCAGCCAGCCGCTGCGACCCGCGTGATAATCGAGCGGCATCACCTCGTCGCCGCTTAAAGAGAGCGGCAGCCCAGGCCACTGAGAGACGGCTTCGGGCAGGTCGCGCCAGGTTAAACTGTTAGACATTAAAGCTCCTGTAAAAACACGTGCGGCCAAACGCATCCGGGTAAAAATAACGCCTGAGGCTACCCTGTAATCATCGCTTCTGGCAACATGCTAACCTCAAATTTTCATCAGGTAAGAATATGGCCCGCGCAAAACTGAGATTCCGGCTGCATCGCGCTGTAATTGTGCTCATCTGTCTCGCCCTGCTGGTGGCGCTGATGCAGGGGGCATCGTGGTTTAGCCAGAGCCACCAGCGGGCGCGTAATCCGCAGTTTGAAGAGCTGGCCCGTACCCTGGCGCACCAGGTCACCCTGAACCTCACGCCGCTGATGCGCAGCGAAACGCCGGACGAAAAGTCGATTAGCGCGCTGCTGCGCCAGCTCACCGAAGGGAGCCGCATTCTTGACGCAGGCGTCTACGATGAGCAGGGCGATCTGATTGCACGTTCAGGAGAGAGCGTCGACGTCCGCGACCGTCTGGCGCTGGACGGAAAAAAAGCCGGCGGCTACTTCAACCAGCAGATTGTTGAACCCATACAGGGGAAAAATGGCCCGCTCGGCTACCTGCGTCTGACCCTCGACACCCATACCCTGCCGACCGAAGCAAAACAGGTCGATAATACCACAAATATCCTCCGCCTGATGCTGCTCCTGTCGCTGGCAATTGGCGTGGTGCTGACCCGCACACTGCTGCAGGGCAAGCGTACCCGCTGGCAGCAGTCGCCTTTCCTGCTCACCGCCAGCCGGTCGATTCCCGAAGATGAAGAGAGCGAAAAAAGAGAGCCGTAGGCCGGGTATGCATACGCGCCGCGTTGTCGTTACTATGGCGATAAATAAAGAAAAGGAGAGCTGCCATGTCCACATTACGTCTGCTTATCTCTGACTCATACGATCCCTGGTTTAACCTGGCGGTAGAGGAGTCCATCTTCCGCCAGATGCCCGCCACACAGCGCGTGCTCTTTCTGTGGCGCAACGCCGATACGGTGGTGATTGGCCGGGCGCAAAACCCGTGGAAGGAGTGCAACACCCGACGTATGGAGGAGGATAACGTTCGCCTCGCCCGGCGCAGCAGCGGCGGTGGCGCGGTGTTTCACGACCTCGGCAATACCTGCTTTACCTTTATGGCGGGCAAGCCGGAGTATGACAAGACCATCTCTACCCGCATTGTGCTTAACGCCCTCAACGCCCTGGGCGTCGCGGCGGAAGCCTCGGGTCGTAACGATCTGGTGGTCAAAACCCCGGAGGGCGATCGCAAAGTCTCCGGTTCGGCCTATCGCGAGACCCCGGATCGGGGCTTCCACCACGGAACGCTGCTGCTTAATGCCGATCTGAGCCGGCTGGCGAACTACCTTAACCCCGATAAGAAAAAGCTCCAGGCCAAGGGCATTACCTCGGTGCGCGGACGGGTGGCGAACCTGGTCGATCTGCTGCCGGGCATCACCCATGAGGCGATCTGCGCCGCGGTCACCGAGGCCTTTTTTGCCCACTACGGCGAACGCGTTGCGGCAGAGATTATCTCTCCGGACAAGACGCCGGATCTGCCGAACTTTGCCGACACCTTTGCCCGCCAGAGCAGCTGGGAGTGGAACTTTGGTCAGGCCCCCTCGTTCAGCCATCTGCTGGATGAGCGCTTCACCTGGGGTGGGGTTGAGCTGCATTTCGACGTCGAGCGAGGGCATATCTCGCGCGCGCAGATCTTTACCGACAGCCTGAACCCGGCACCGCTGGAAGCGCTGGCGGCGAGTCTGCAGGGCAGCCCCTACCGTGCGGATAAGCTGCAGCAGGCGTGCGATGCGCTAATAGGGGATTTTCCCCAGCAGGAGAGAGAGCTGCGGGAGCTAGCGGAATGGATGGGTAACGCGGTCAGATAACGGAAACGCCCGGTGGCGCTAGCGCTTACCGGGCCTACAGGTTTTATAGATCTGTGAAGCCCCGCCGGGCGAGAGTAAACTTACTCTTTGTCGCCCAGCAGTACTGACTCCAGCGCGATCTTGATCATATCGTTGAAGGTCGTCTGACGCTCGGCAGCAGTAGTCTGCTCGTGAGTACGGATATGGTCGGAAACGGTACAGATAGTCAGCGCTTTCGCACCGAACTCCGCCGCTACGCCGTAGATCCCCGCCGCTTCCATCTCTACGCCAAGAATGCCATATTTTTCCATCACGTCGAACATGGTCGGATCCGGCGTGTAGAAGAGATCGGCAGAGAAGATATTGCCGACGCGAGCGTCAACGCCCAGCGCTTTAGCCGCGTCCACCGCGTTGCGTACCATGTCAAAGTCAGCAATTGCCGCGAAGTCGTGATCCTTAAAGCGCAGACGGTTTACCTTGGAGTCGGTGCAGGCACCCATGCCAATTACCACGTCACGCAGCTTAACGTCAGCGCGTACTGCGCCGCAGGAGCCTACACGGATGATCTTCTTCACGCCGAAATCGGTGATCAGCTCTTTGGTGTAGATAGAGCAGGACGGGATGCCCATCCCGTGGCCCATCACGGAGATTTTGCGGCCTTTGTAGGTGCCGGTGTAGCCCAGCATCCCGCGCACGTTGTTTACTTCGCGCACGTCTTCAAAGAAGGTTTCCGCGATATGTTTGGCACGCAGCGGATCGCCCGGCATCAGCACAACGTCAGCAAAATCGCCCATCTCGGCGTTAATGTGTGGGGTGGCCATTTTCATTCCTTTTTTTACATTTTTTGCGCCGGACGGCGGCTACGCCTTATCCGGCCTACAGGATACGTACGCCCGGCAAGCGCAGCGCCGCCGGGCAAAAGCATTACAGCATATTTTTGCCATATTCCATTGGCGACGTACCGAAGTAGGTCGCCAGCGTCTGGCCGATGTCCGCGAAGGTGTCACGGTGGCCCAGCGAGCCTGGCTTAACGTTCGGGCCGTAGATCAGCACCGGAATGTGCTCGCGGGTATGGTCGGTACCGGTCCAGGTTGGGTCGCAGCCGTGGTCGGCGGTGAAGATGATGATATCCCCCTCCTCCACCAGGGCTAACAGCTCTGGCATACGGCGGTCGAACAGCTCAAGGCCGCCCGCATAGCCCGCAACGTCGCGACGGTGCCCCCAGGTGGAGTCGAAGTCAACGAAGTTGGTAAACACGATAGTGTTATCACCCGCTTCCTTCATCTCTTTAACGGTAGCGTCAAACAGCGCGTCCAGACCGGTGGCTTTCACTTTTTTAGTGATGCCAACGTGGGCATAGATATCAGCGATTTTACCTACCGATACCACCTGACCACCCTTCTCTTCCACCAGCTTCTGCAGGATGGTAGGTGCCGGCGGCTCTACCGCCAGATCGTGGCGATTACCGGTACGCTGGAAGTTCCCCGCCTTGTCGCCAACAAACGGACGCGCAATCACGCGGCCAATGTTGTAGCCACCTTCGGTCAGCTCTTCACGGGCGATTTCGCACAGCTCGTAGAGTTTATCCAGGCCGTAGGTCTCTTCATGACAGGCGATCTGGAACACCGAGTCCGCAGAGGTATAGAAAATCGGCTTGCCGGTTTTCATATGCTCTTCGCCGAGCTGATCCAGAATCACCGTCCCGGAGGAGTGGCAGTTGCCGAGGTAGCCCGGTAACCCGGCACGCTCTACCAGCTTGTCGAGCAGCGCCTGGGGGAAGCTGTTTTCGGTGTCAGAGAAGTAGCCCCAGTCAAAGAGGACCGGCACGCCGGCAATCTCCCAGTGGCCTGACGGCGTATCTTTACCAGAAGAGAGTTCGTGCGCCCACGCGTAGGCACCCGCGATCTCTGCGTTGCCGTCCATTCCCGCCGGAATGGTGCCGGTAGCGCCTTCATGCGCTTTTGCCAGGCCCAGGCGGGTAAGATTAGGCAGGTTCAGCGGGCCTTGACGGCCGGTATTAGCTTCGCCTTTGGCACAGGCTTCGGCAATGTGGCCGAGCGTATCAGAGCCTGTATCGCCAAAACGATCCGCATCTTCGGTAGCGCCGATGCCGAAAGAGTCCAGCACCATAATAAATGCACGTTTCATATTTTCTCCGTACTAGTGCTTCAAATTAAATCGATCAGATCAGTATACAGCTATTCAGTGATACGACGATAGACGGTTGGCGTGGTTTCGGGAGCTTGATCGTCTAACGTGACGGCGGACTTCACGGCTTTCGCCGCTTCCTGCCAGCTGGCCTCGTCTTTAGCGTGGATCACCGCCAGCGGCCGCTGGCCGTCAATACTGTCTCCCAGACGCGCCATATCGGTAAAGCCGACGCTGTAGTCGATGCTGTCGGAAGCCTGGCGACGACCGCCACCCATCGACACCACCGCCATGCCCAGCGCCCGGGTATCCATCGCCGAGACAAACCCTTCGGTATCGGCGTAGACCGCCTTGCTGAGGGTCGCCGTCGGCAGGTATTTTGCGTAGTTCTCAACGAAGTCAGCGGGGCCTTTTTGCGCAGCCACCATCCGGCCAAAGACCTCTGCCGCTTTGCCGTTGTCCAGTACCGCCTGCAGCTGCTGGCGGGCATCGGCGTCGTCGCGGGCAAGCTTGCCGGAGATCAGCATCTCCACGCACAGCGCCATGGTGACGTCGAGCAGACGCGGGTTGCGGTATTCACCAGTCAGGAACTGCACCGCCTCGCGCACTTCCACCGCGTTACCGGCGCTGGAGGCCAGGACCTGGTTCATATCGGTCAGCAGAGCCGTGGTACGTACGCCTGCGCCGTTGGCAACGCCAACGATGGCTTCGGCCAGCGCTTCAGAGAGTTCATAGGTCGGCATAAATGCCCCGCTACCCACTTTCACATCCATTACCAGCGCATCCAGCCCTTCCGCCAGCTTTTTCGCCAGAATAGAGGCGGTGATCAGCGGAATAGAGTCAACCGTGGCGGTAATGTCGCGAGTGGCGTAAAAGCGCTTGTCCGCCGGGGCGAGGGAGCTGGTCTGGCCGATAATCGCGACGCCAACGTCCTTAATAATGTCCCGGAAGCGGCTATCGCTCGGGAAGATGTCAAAGCCTGGAATAGCTTCCAGCTTGTCGAGGGTACCGCCGGTGTGGCCCAGACCGCGTCCGGAGATCATCGGCACGTAGCCGCCACAGGCTGCCACCATCGGGCCGAGCATCAGGGAGGTTACATCGCCCACGCCGCCGGTAGAGTGCTTATCAACAATCGGGCCGTTCAGGCCGAGGCTTTTCCAGTCCAGCACCGTTCCCGAGTCGCGCATCGCCATGGTCAGAGAGACGCGCTCCGGCATTGCCATGTCATGGAAAAAGATGGTCATCGCCAGCGCAGCGATCTGACCTTCTGAAATAGTATTATCACGAATGCCGTTGATAAAAAAGCGGATCTCTTCGTCGCTGAGGGCGTGGCCATCGCGTTTTTTTCGAATGATTTCTTGAGCGAGAAACAAGGTAACCCCCTGGGATATAGCATCAGTATTGGCGGGTGGCGCTACGCCTACCCGCCCTACGATCCCGTAGGCCTGATAAGCGAAGCGCCATCAGGCGAATCGGATCTTAATAGCTGCTTGCGCTTTTGCCGTCGCCGTGGCCAAGGGCCTTCAGCAGGCTTGCCAGCAGGCTGGATGCGCCAAAGCGGTAGTGGCGTGAGTCAGCCCACTCTGCGCCGAACAGCTGGTCGGCAATGGCGAGGAACTGTGCAGCATCTTCCGCCGTACGTACGCCGCCTGCCGGTTTGAAGCCCACGGTTTTCTCGACGCCCAGATCGCGGATAGTTTCCAGCATAATGCGCGCGCTCTCCGGGGTAGCGTTTACCGGCACTTTACCTGTGGAGGTTTTAATAAAGTCCGCGCCTGCTTTGATAGCGATTTCGGAAGCTTTACGGATCAGGGCCTCCTCTTTCAGCTCGCCGGTTTCGATAATAACCTTCAGCAGCACGTTGGCCTCTGCACAGGCGGCTTTACAGGCCTGAACCAGATCGAAACCGACCTGCTCGTTGCCGGAAATCAGCGCCCGGTAGGGGAACACCACGTCCACCTCGTCCGCGCCGTAGGCAATGGCCGCGCGCGTCTCTGCCAGGGCGATCTCAACATCGTCATTGCCGTGCGGGAAGTTCGTCACCGTAGCGATGCGGATCTCCGGCGTGCCCTGCTCTTTCAGGGTTTTACGCGCAATCGGAATAAAACGCGGGTAGATGCAGATGGCGGCGGTGTTACCTACCGGGGTTTTCGCCTGATGGCACAGGGCGATCACTTTCGCATCGGTGTCATCATCGTTCAGGGTGGTCAAATCCATCAGTTGCAATGCGCGCAGGCTGCTTGCAGTTAAATCAGTCATAACACTCTCCAGAAGCTGAAGACGGCGTTTGCCGGTTCATTGTTTAACCGGGCGGGTCTGTTACTATTCTAACATCCTCCCGCCACGACACTTCGATGCACATCACATTTAATGAAAACGTCATGCAAAGTTGCACCATGTCAATGTGAGATACATCACTATTTAAGCCGTTCATTGCGGCGATACCCGGAACGGCCGGCATGTTAGAATTCTAACATAACGGCGCCGTCAAACGCGATAGATCGGCGGAATATCGCTCCAGGCGGGAGAGAAATGATAAAATTTTCACATAAACGCTTGATGTGTATTATCAAGAAGCGTAGCAGCTATCTCGTCAGGGGATTCCGGGCGTAGTTCACAAAGTGTGCTGAAGACGCGGGCGGCCTGCTCGGGGCGGTTAGGCTCCCCCTGGAAACCGTTGAGCGGCATATCCGGCGCGTCCGTTTCCAGCAGTAACGCGGTAAGCGGCAGGCGGGCGATAACGTCACGGGTTTTACTCGCCCGCGGGTAGGTGATGGTGCCTCCAACGCCAATCCGGTAGCCCATATCGATAAAACGCTGGGCCTGTTGCAGGCTACCCGCAAAGCCATGTACGACGCCGGTACGCGGCAGGTTATGGCGCTTAAGGTGCATCGCCAGCTTGTCATGGGTGCGCCGGGAGTGAAGGATCACCGGCAGATCGTACTGCTTCGCCAGCCGCAGCTGCGCATCAAGGATCTGCTCCTGCTTAGCAAACTGCGGATCCTGCCGATAGAGATCCAGTCCAATCTCGCCTATCGCCACCAGCCGGGTAGGCCGGGCGGCCAGCTGCTCGGCCAGCCTGTCAATGCAGGCTGGCGTATGGTTTTCTATCACGATTGGATGGAGTCCCAGCGCGGCATAGACGGCGTCAAACCGCTCTGCCAGCGTCAGCACGCGGGAAAAATTTGCCGCTTCGGTGGCGGGCACGATAATCGCCTCAACGCCCGCTGCTCTGGCCTGAGCCAGGCTCTGCGCCTCCTCGCCGGTAAAGGGCGGAAAGTCAAAGTGGCAGTGGGTATCGATAAAGCGTTGCGTCATGCCGAACTCTCTTTAGTAAAGGTCGTATCATTGGCCTGCGGAGCATCAACCAGCGGGGTGGTCAGCACATCGTTTGCCACTACCGCAGGCGGCACCACTACCGTCGCCGGCGTGATGATGCGTGGCGCATGACGCAGCAGCGGCGGCTCATCCACCAGCAGCTTCCCGACGGTAGCGAGGAAGTAGCGACCGCACAGCCGCCCAAGCTTGTAGTCATCGCGCAACGCGGGCAGGCGACTGCCGAGGGCCATACTTTTCAACAGGCGCGGCGGGTAGATCTCAAAGATCCGCAGCTTGCCGGGAGGCTTCTCAATAAACTGCTGGATCGCATGGTAGCTACTCTCATGATGGTGAACCAGATTGACCAACGGCTGCAGGCTGCTGTCACCCAGCCAGCGCTCCATGCGCTTAAACCACTGGGGCGTATAGTACATCTGCGACGGCACGGTGCGGATCACTACGATGGTTTTTGCCCCCCGCTTTGCCGCTTCCTGCACGGGAATAGCATCGCTGATGCCGCCGTCGAGATAGTTGATGCCGTCCAGCATCACGCCGCTGCGGTAAAAGCCGGGAATGGCGCTGGTGGCGCGGATCAGGTCCAGCCAGGTCTGGCTGGTGGGGGAGAAGTAGCCAGGCGTATAGTCATCCCCCCGGCAGGCGCACATATAGAATAGCTTGCCGACGTCAAACAGACGGGCAGCGGTATCCATCGCCAGCGGCATGTCTCTGGCCGTGGACTCCACCAGCCAGTCGAGATCGATCAGATTACCGCCGCGCACGAAGCGCACCGGGTTAAAAAACTCACGGGAGGTGGTATAGCGCATAATGACTTTGCGCGCGTAGCCGGGCTGGTTACAGAGGTAGGCCGAGATGTTCTGCGCCCCGGCAGAGGTACCGAAGAAGAGTTCAAAAGGGTTAAATTGCGCGCGCATGAATTCGTCCAGCACGCCGGCAGTAAAGATGCCTCGTTGACCGCCGCCTTCACAAACTAAGGCGAGCCGCCCCGGGCGAAAGGAACTCAACGCTAACGGCGCGATATTGCCGAGCGTAACGGGAATTCGCTGCCCCACCCTGTTTTCCTGTCATTATTTTAATTATTAAAAGCTTATCTTAATTTTCTGCTTTCTAAAACCGTGAAAGCCAGTCACAAGGACTGGCTTTACGATTTGCGGGAGTTTACGGCTCGCTACGGACGCCGACGCCCCATGAACAGGCTGACCAGGAACAGAATGATCCCGACAACAAAGACGATTTTTGCTGCACCTGCTGCCGTACCGGCCAGGCCACCAAAGCCCAGAGCAGCGGCAATTAACGCGATAACCAGAAATATAATGCCCCAACGAAACATAAGATTCTCCTTTCCTTTACCATAGTTAACGTTACCGCTGTTAGTGAACCCTCAGGCTACTCACTGGCGATACTTACTCGGTGTGATGCTCACGTCCCCCGCTACAGTACGGGGGATCGCATTCTGAGATTACTTGTTAACTTTAAGATCGTTTTTTACACTTTTCACACCATCGACCGCTTTGGAGATGCTCTCCGCACGTTCGATTTGTGCCTGGGAGTCAACCGTACCGGACAGCTGGACCACACCATCGGTGGTTTCAACTTTCACTTTACGTGCCGGGACGATGTCATCAGCTAACAGCTTAGCTTTAATTTCGCTGGTAGTAGCGGTATCACCTGCATAGCCCTTCACAGAAGAGTCCTTGCCGTCGCGTACGTGCAGCTTATCGCTAACAGACTTAACGCCTTCAGTCTGTTTGGCCACTTTCACCGCCTCTTCAGCCTGCGCCTGGCTCTCAACAAAGCCGCTCAGCGTAACGACCGCTTTATCGGTCTCCACGGAGATGTCGGTGCTTTTAATGCTGTCGTGATCGACCAGAGCTGCTTTAACTTTGGCGGTGATCGCGCTGTCATCCATGAAGTTACCGACTTTATTCATAGAGCTATCGATTTTTTCCCCTGCGCTGTGAGCCGAAGATTGCGCTTTGTCAGTTGCGCTGGTCTCTGCTAAAGCAGAACCACTTGCAACAACAGAACCTAATACAACAGCCAGCAGGGTTTTAGAAATCTTCAGTCTTGTCATAGTCATCGATCTATTCCTTTCAGTTTGCCCACGTTTTGGGCTTTGAGCAGCCATCAAGGCCACTTTGCTGCTACGGTGAATGACACCTTCTCGTACAGCCGTTAATCATGTGACTAAAAAGGAGTGTGGGATGAAACGCTTTTATTCACGCATTGAACAGTGCATTCATCCACACGTCTGGTAATCACTTTGTTAAATATAGCCAACAATTTAAAAAGCGCTTGGGGGAAAAGATAAAAAACGGGGGATAAAAGCAAAAAGCGGGCTATTTAAGAACATTCCGCAAGGGACTAATAAGACAGGGAAAGTGACAGAGCACGGCGGCTGCCGTGCTCTGAAGAGGGGATCAGTGCTCGCGTGTTTTACGGAACTGTACGTCCGGGTAACGCTCCTGAGTCAGATTCAGGTTCACCATGGTCGGCGCGATGTAGGTCAGGTTATCGCCACCGTCCAGCGCAAGCTGGATCTCGTTTTTACGCTTGAACTCTTCGAATTTCTTCACGTCGCTGCACTCTACCCAGCGGGCGGTGGCCACGTTAACCGATTCGTAGATCGCTTCCACGTTGTATTCGCTCTTCAGACGCGCAACTACCACGTCAAACTGCAGCACCCCAACTGCACCCACGATCAGATCGTTGTTGGCAATCGGACGGAACACCTGGACTGCACCCTCTTCTGAGAGCTGGACCAGCCCCTTAAGCAGCTGCTTCTGCTTCAGCGGATCGCGCAGGCGAATACGACGGAACAGCTCAGGAGCAAAGTTCGGAATACCGGTGAACTTCATCATCTCGCCCTGGGTAAAGGTGTCGCCGATCTGGATGGTGCCGTGGTTGTGCAGACCGATGATATCGCCAGGGTAGGCCTCTTCCACGTGGGATCGATCGCCCGCCATAAAGGTCAGCGCGTCAGAGATAACCACGTCCTTGCCGAGACGCACCTGGCGCAGCTTCATGCCCTTTTCATATTTACCGGAGACCACGCGCAGGAACGCCACGCGGTCGCGATGTTTCGGATCCATGTTGGCCTGGATCTTAAACACGAAACCGGAGAATTTCTCCTCCTGAGCCTCCACTTCGCGGGTATCGGTTTTGCGCGGCATGGGCCGCGGCGCCCACTCAACGAGACCATCCAGCATATGGTCAACGCCGAAGTTACCCAGTGCGGTCCCAAAGAACACCGGGGTGATCTCCCCGGCCAGGAACAGCTCTTTATCGAACTCGTGCGAGGCGCCCTTCACCAGCTCCAGCTCGTCACGTAGCTGCGCCGCCAGCTCTTCGCCTACCGCAACGTCCAGCTCCGGGTTATCGAGGCCCTTAACGATACGCACATCCTGAATGGTGTGCCCTTTACCGGTCTGGTAGAGATAGGTTTCATCTTTATAGAGATGGTAAACGCCTTTAAACAGCTTGCCGCAGCCAATTGGCCAGGTAATGGGCGCGCAGGCGATCTTCAGTTCGCTCTCTACCTCATCCATCACCTCCATCGGGTCGCGGATGTCGCGGTCAAGCTTGTTCATGAAGGTCAGGATCGGCGTATCGCGCAGTCGGGTAACCTCCATCAGCTTGCGGGTACGATCTTCAACCCCTTTCGCGGCGTCGATCACCATCAGGCAGCAGTCCACCGCCGTTAGGGTACGGTAAGTATCTTCAGAGAAGTCTTCGTGCCCCGGGGTGTCCAGCAGGTTCACCAGGCAGTCGTGATAGGGGAACTGCATCACGGAGGTGGTGATGGAGATCCCACGCTGTTTTTCCATCTCCATCCAGTCGGATTTAGCGTGCTGGCTTGAGCCACGCCCTTTTACCGTACCGGCGGTCTGGATCGCCTGTCCGAACAGCAGCACCTTTTCGGTGATGGTGGTTTTACCGGCGTCCGGGTGAGAGATAATGGCAAAAGTACGGCGCTTGGCCACCTCTTGCAGATAAGGAGACAACGTCATAATCAAATCTTCTTATATAAACGCGGCACCAGGCCGC
>JBCNNW010000073.1:0-21964 GCA_039594205.1 Pseudescherichia sp.
TTGTGGAGCAGGGGGGATTGACCCGCGAAAACGGGCAGAAATTCCGCGAGGCGATTTTGTCCCGTGGCAATAGCACTGATTTAGCTGAGCTTTATCGCGTGTGGCGCGGGCACGATCCAGTGATTGAGCCGATGCTGGTGAATCGCGGGTTGAGCGCGTAGGGCGTATTCAGGCTGGAAACAGAACCGGGCGCGATGCCCGGTTTTTATCCGATTTTTTCTTCCCCAAAACTCCTCCAAAATTCTTCCCCAAAATGAATCCTTAAATTTTGCGAAATTTGCACGGGGATACGGCCCAATTTTTAACTTAGCTACACCTTCACTTTCACCCAGTCGAGACCGCGATCATTGTGATACTGCGATGTCATCCTGTCTGATGAATGACCCAAGAGTTGCTGGGTGATAGGAGGTAATAATATGCACCTGCAACGCCTAATTTTCCCGGAAACTTCGGTACAGATCCCCGTCTATGGGGACACAATTTCCGCTGGGTTTCCCAGCCCGGCGGCCGATTATATCGAATCAGGCATCGACCTGATTTCCCAGCTTATCCCGCATCCTTCCTCGACATATACGCTCTGCGTGTCGGGCGACTCCATGATTAATGCCGGGATCACCGATGGTTCCTGTCTCCTCGTAGATTTCAGCATTCACCCTCAGCACGGCGACATTGTTGTCGCGAACATCGCCGGGGAGTTCACGGTTAAAAGACTGGTGACTCACCCGGTGGCGCAGCTGCTGGCGGAAAACCCCGCTTACCCACCCATCAAAATTTATGACGCCGACGGTCTAGAAATTGTCGGCGTTGTCATTTCTGTCATCACTACATTACGTTGGAACCATGTTTGCGCTCGTTGATATGAACTCGTTTCATGTGAGCTGCGAGACTGCGTTCCGGCCCGATCTCGTCGGCCGGCCGATTGTCGTGCTTTCTAACAATGACGGCTGCGTTATAGCCCGCAGCGCCGAGGCCAAACGCCTGGGCATTAAAATGGGCGTGCCATGGTTCCAGCTTAAGGTTGCGCGCTTTCCAGAGCCGGTGATCGGGTTCTCCAGCAACTATGAGCTATACGGCGATATGTCGCACCGCGTGATGACCACGCTTGAGGGGATGTGTCCGCGCGTGGAGGTGTACTCCATCGATGAGGCGTTTTGGATCTCACCGGCGTACGTAACTGCCGGGACCTGGCCGATTTTGGGCGTGGCGCAGCGCAATCTGTTTGACGACAACGCGCCCCGGGCGGACAGTGACGCGCTGATGGCGCTTATGGACCGTCTTAACCAGCAGGGACGGGGCACGCTGTATTTTGCCGGGCAGGGCGTCCAGCAGGCATGGCAGATGAAGCGCGAAATGCTCTCGCCGTGTTACACGACGCGGCTGTCTGATATTCCGATCGCCAGGGCGAATTAACGGGCGATGATGGGACCGCGGTCCCAGTTTGGGCGGGATTCTGTGGCGGTTTCCCGCTGCGGCAGATTGGCGAAAGCCCTGCCGCAGGCACGGCAGGGCGTTTTTTTACAGAACGTAGCGCAAGGTTATTTCGGGATTAGCTCAGATAGCTACATATGTTGGTAAGTTGACGCGTACTCCGGCAGAGGGTAAATTTGATTTTTATTATTAGATGCTAATGGCAAGGGATGGGTGGAATGGATTTAAGATATTATTTGCGGAATGTGATTTATGGCTTAATGTATTTTGCGATACTAACTTTTGTCTTGCGTAATGATGTGCATGAGCCAGTAGTAAGGTTGATAATAATCTTTAGTTTTATAAGCACTATTTTCTTCCCTTTTGCAAAGAAAGCTGTTGAAACCGTTGCGCTTAAGTATTCAACTACTGAAGACTGGACAACCGGTATTAACGTTGAAACACCGGCGAAAAATGGTGTGTATGCGATTTATTACTTATTAATTTTTGCCGTGACGATACCTGTCACCGTTGTGTATCTGATATACCTGGCATCCCGAAAAAAGACCACGTAAGCGTGGCCTTTCTATTTTAACTACTGAAGAAGCTTAACAGTTTTATTTACCAGATCTTCATTTACCAGCGCAGCAACAGCGGTCATAACAATGACATAACCCAGCAGACCAATAGTGTTTTTATACAGTAAATTGTATGCTACGCCCCAATATCTGCAAAGTCAACTTAGCAATAAAGCACTTTTACTACTGATTTTGATAGGTTTCTTATAAATTTGACTTAAGTAATTTTTTTGCCACCGTGCACTAGCTCAGTAGCTTTTTTTCAGGGAAAAGTGTGAAGTGGCCTGTCTGACTTGCAGGGATTTAAATCGACTTAGGTATATTTGAAATTGTTGAAAGGAAGTAAGCAGTAAGTATTTGTGGCGAGTGTTGTAACAAGTGAGTTAATAAGTTCCTGCGTATTTCGCAAAAAAGCTAATAAACTTTCCTTAATGAGATGGCTGGTAATTAATTTAATTATGCCCCGAATAAACTAAAGAGATGAGATGTGGGACCACGGTCCCATTCAGGAAAATATTTTGTGTCGATTTTCAGACGCACCGGATTGGCAAAGCCTTGCTGCAGGCACAGCAGGGCAACTTTTTACAGGACGTAGCGGCGGTTGATCTCAGCGGCAATCAAGCCCAGGCGTTGCTCCTCATCCGCGTTCTCTTTAAGAATGTTCGCCGTTGGCATCCTGGGCAGGGTCTTTGCTTATGCTAAACATGAGCCAACTAACTACGTTTGGAAATATCCTCTTTTGGCACTTGAAAACATTCAACTACTTACTTAAGAAGCCTCTATGATAAGTAGTTCACTCACTTTCGATGATAATGTAGACGGGACCGACTGCAACGCGATGATGATGGTAATGGACCACCTGAACTAGCAGAAAAGCGAACACTATATTTCACCGGGCAGTGCATCCAGCAGGCCTGGCAGATGAAGCACGAGATGCTTTCGCCGCGTTATACGAAGAGATGGTCAGATCTGCCGATCATCAAAGCAAAATAAGTTGAACGGTCTAATAGGACAACTTCATTCATCATTCGAACAGAAGTGAGGATAATGAATGTATTGAGTAAACCTTTAGCAATTTTAAGTGGTGTTAGGGTAATTCTCAGCAAAATCCTTACCCAGAGCGGTTGCTAAATTACTGAATCTTATATGGTTCTATTAATGGCTAAGACAGAGAAAAAAACGTGCAGAAAAATAATTAACTTTTTGTTTAATATGAATAAATATGTCATTTGAAAAGTATGCTTTGCACATATCTTTGGGGGCGGCTATGCGGCGGGCTACTATGCCTATATCTGGACGCAGATGCTGGCCGACGATGGTTACCAGTGGTTTGTGGAGCAGGGGGGATTGACCCGCGAAAACGGGCAGAAATTCCGCGAGGCGATTTTGTCCCGTGGCAATAGCACTGATTTAGCTGAGCTTTATCGCGTGTGGCGCGGGCACGATCCAGTGATTGAACCGATGCTGGTGAATCGCGGGTTGAGCGCGTAGGGCTTGCCCGGCGGCGCGACGCTTGCACGGGCCTACGGTCTGGCATGATGTGTAGATTGGGCAAGCATAGCGCCGCCCGGTGATTTCTTCCCCAAATGGTTTATTTCCACTCAAATCTTGTAGTTTGAGGATTGAAAATGATTGCTGCATATCTCCATTTTTTACCAGTAAGAATCTGTTCTATACAGTTGGTTGCATACAGATCGTCTGGCGGGGAAAAACGTGCGTACTCAGATTCTGCAGTAAGCTTGAATTCGTGAGAGACACTTACTGTCTGGTGACCTTCATCATTAACACTGCATTCACACGTAACCCTTGCTTCATAAAACGCATCCGGAAGTCCCTCTAGCATGCAGCCAGTGGCCCATTGCAAAAGCTGTTCATTTGAATATTTCGGTTGAGTGGTCGGTGCTTCTTGCTGATTGTTTATCAGCCGTCGAAGCGTGTTGAGAAAGGAAAACATGTCACCTCCTTGTTTGTTGCAGGGATAGCATAGTCCGGTAAATGAACCGATATTGAAAGCCGTGATTTAGCCAGTGTAGAGCAGCGAAAGGGGGCCCTGTAATTTCTCATGCTCTTGAGAGTCGTTCAGGACCCACGTCTTGCCGCCTCGCTGGTGGTATTGATAAAGCTTACCTATACTCCAGGTGCAGCAAAAGCTGCCATCCTACCTGGAGTTACCCATGAAAAGCGTTAATCTGAACGTTTCAAAAGATCAGCAAAAAAATTCTGACAAGAAGTCTGGATCCGACACCAAAAAGCCAAAACAGGATAAGAAATAGCGCTTCGCTAACATCCTTTACTGCCGTTTATCGTGCTGGAGGTCCTATGTCCGAACGCCCCGATATTCTTGACCCGTTACCTTCTGACAGACCGGACCGGGACGATCCCGACCGTTATCCGCCAGATGATATCGACCCCATTGACCCTGACGATCCCGATTTTGACGATCCTGATATCGATGACCCCGATATTGACGATCCCGATCGTACAAGGCCTCTCTAAGAACAGCCGCCTCCGGGCGGCTTTTTGCTGGCCTGGTATTCATTCATTTGTCACAAAGACGGCCTATTAATAGACTCGATGGAATCAGATGTGGCCCAAACCGCTAATAAAGGTAGTTACATTTTCTTTTTTTAGGAATAATACTAGTCGCGGTGGTTTCTGCTAGAAAATTAGGTAGTCAAAATGAAAAGAAAAATGCTGTTATCGTTACCGCTCCTCATTGTGGCTGGCGCGGTGTGTACCGGTTTTATGTACAATAATAAACCCGCTTACATTACGAAAGCTGAATCTCGCGTCGACTCCTATCTCTCCAACAGCTACGGTCCGGGAAAGTGCGGCATCTCGCCAGCACAACAGGGCCATTGGGATATGGAGTGTCAGCGTCGTAGTGGCAAGCTGGTGTTGAAGTACGCGGTCTATCCAGCAGATAAAGCCCCTTACGCGGTCGCGACGGACTACTATCTGGTCGCGGTTAACGATGAAGCGAAAAAGAGCGCGACCCAGGGTCTGATGCGCTATCTGAAGATCGATACCGGCGTACAAAAAGGGTAGAGTCCGCCAAAACAGGCCAGGCGCAGCCTTCATCCGGTCAGTTGTCATTGCCTGATGGCGCTGCGCTTATCAGGCTTACCTGTTTTCATTTAGCAAATGAATCTTTTGTCATTAATCAATATTTGTTAATTGATGCCGTTTTATTGTCAATGCTCTCTTCTCTACAGAGCAACCTCTATGTTTAAAACACGATGCTTAGTCAGCCTGCTGGCTGGCATAGCCTTTGTTGCAGGCAGCACTGCGCTTGCCAAAGGTCCCGCTATTTCCGATGACCAGGTAAAAGAAAATATTATCAAAGAGTCTATTGCCGCGTACCCGGGCACCTGCGCTTGTCCATTTAATCAGGCACGTAACGGCAGTTCCTGTGGCAAGCGGAGCGCGTGGAGCAAGGCTGGCGGCTATTCACCTGTTTGTTACAAAGATGAAGTCAGCAAAGAGATGATAAAAGCCTGGCGGGAGAGCCAGTAGGTCGGATAAGGCGTACCGGGGTCAACCTGTCCCGGCCCGGTAGCGCTACGCTTATCTGGCCAACATGCCGTGCTGTTTAGCCTTTGTTAAGAAACGCTGTGCGACGATAGTGCCGATCCGCTATCCCAAATAATAAACCTCGGGATAACGTACAGAATAAAAGAGATCTATCCATGCAAGCATTTGCCGCCAGTAATACTGGCGGTTTTTTTATGTCTGGTTTTTACGGTAGTCACGAGGTGACAGGGCGAAACGCTGGCGGAAATGGTGGCGCAACGAGGCGGCGGTAGCAAAGCCCGCCTGCGCAGCCACCTCCTCCATGGTGAGATCGGCGTTATCCAGCAGCGTCTGCGCGCGCGCCAGTCGCTCCTGTAAAATCCAGCGTGCCGGCGTGGTTCCGGTTGCCTCATCAAAACGGCGTAAGAAGGTCCTGGGACTCATACCTGCAAGCGCCGCCAGGGAGGCCACCGTGTGTGGAACCGCAAGCTGGCGATGGAGATAGTCGAACACCTGTCCGAGCCGCTGGCTCTCCCGCGACCGTGCGACCGGACGGCAAACCTGCTGACTTTGCGAGCCGTCGCGATGGGGCTGAACGACCAGCCGGCGGGCAACGTTATTGGCGACGTCGGTGCCGTAGTCGAGGCGCACCAGATGTAAGCAGAGATCGATCCCCGCCGCGCTGCCTGCCGACGTCAGCACGCTCCCCTCATGATAGTAGAGCGCGTCATCAAGTACCTCGATGTCGGGATAGCGCTCCCGCAGCAGCGGCGTATAGCGCCAGTGGGTCGTGGCACGCTTGCCGTTAAGCAGACCAGCCGCCGCCAGCACAAAGACCCCGGAACAGATGGACATAATTCGACATCCTCGCCCATTGGCCTCGTGCAGCGCCTGACATAATGCCTCCGGGACCGGGCTATCCGCGCCGCGCCAGCCAGGGATAATGATAGTATCGGCCTGTGCCAGCAGCCCCAGGCCACCGTCGGCTACCAGCCGGATCCCCCCGGTGGCACGCAGTTCACCTTCCTCTACCGACGCCACGGCAAAACGGTACCAGTTATCCCCCAGTTCCGGGCGCGGCAGGCCAAATATCTCCACGGCGATGCCGAACTCAAACGTGCAGAGGCCATCGTAGGCAACCACCACGACCAGCGGTCTGGTGGAAGCTAAGGTTGTCATTATCCTGGCGTTTTCTGGCATAGCGGTAGGCGGTAGGTCGATGAAGTTTAGGTTAGCTTAGTGTTAACACAACCAAGGAGAAACTACCATGAGCTACGTAAGCGAATTTCCCGCTGCCTTCCCAGAGCAAGCCGTTGCGCATTTTCTACAGCGCCTGAGCGTTGAAACCGACTGCGCCGATGTCCATCACGCCTTATCTCAGCAGCAGCAGGATTTCACCCTGCTGCATGTGGTTGGCAGCGCTGAGGCCTTTGCTAAACGCCATCTGCCCGGCGCGGTGCACCTCCCGCATAGCCAGATGACCGAAGAGAAGATGGGCGAGTGGCCCACCGGGACGCTGTTCGTTGTCTACTGCGCCGGGCCGCACTGCAACGGTGCCGACCGCGCCGCGCTGAAACTGGCGACGCTGGGCTTACCGGTGAAAATTATGATCGGCGGTATTACTGGCTGGGAAGATGAAGGATTTGCCTTCTCCAGTGGGGATTAACGCGGCAACATGAAACTTTTTCACGTCTCGTGAATTATTCTCGGTTGCATCGGAACGAGGAGTGTGACATATTTTTAGACATATAGCCGTCCAGAAGGCTAAAATGTTTAAATCATGAACTATCACGTCAGGTTATCATTACCCGACGGCAAGGAGATTACCATGCAGCGTCACCACTCCCCGTTCCGCGCCGATGTTGTCGGCAGTTTCCTGCGCCCGGATGCTATCAAGCAGGCCCGCAATCAGTTTGCTGCGGGTGAGATCGATGCGGCCCAGCTGCGCGCCGTGGAGGATAATGCAATCCGTAACGTGGTAGAGCAGCAGTGTGCCTGCGGCCTGCATGTTGTCACCGACGGTGAATTCCGCCGTGCCTGGTGGCACTTCGACTTCTTTGATGGTTTGCAGGGCGTAGAGCGTTACGATTCAGATAAGGGCATCCAGTTCAATGGCGTGCAGACCAAAGCCCACGGCGTACGCGTGACCGGCAAGCTGGGCTTTGGCGATCATCCGATGCTGGAAGATTTCCGCTTCCTGCAGAGCATCAGCGGCAGCGCCCAGCCGAAGATGACAATCCCAAGCCCGAGCGTGCTCCATTTCCGCGGAGGTCGTAAAGATATCGACAGCGCGGTCTACCCGGATCTGGAAGCCTACTTTGACGATCTGGCAACCACCTGGCGCGATGCTATCCACGCCTTTTACGAAGCGGGCTGCCGCTACCTGCAGCTGGACGATACGGTCTGGGCCTACCTCTGTTCCGACGACCAGCGTCGCCAGGTTCGCGAGCGTGGTGAAGATCCTGATGAGCTGGCCCGCATCTACGCCCGGGTTCTGAATAAGGCGCTGGAGGGTAAGCCAGAGGATTTGACTATCGGCCTGCACGTCTGCCGCGGCAACTTCCGTTCAACCTGGATCTCCGAAGGCGGCTACGAGCCGGTGGCCGACGTGCTTTTCGGTCAGGTCAACGTCGATGCATTCTTCCTGGAGTATGACAACGACCGCTCCGGCGACTTCGCACCGCTGCGCTTTATCCGTCCAGGCAAGCAGCAGGTGGTGCTGGGTCTGATTACCACCAAAAACGGCGAGCTGGAGAACCCGGAAGGGATCAAGGCGCGCATTCAGGAAGCGGCTCAGTATGTAGATATTAATCAGATCTGCCTCAGCCCGCAGTGCGGTTTTGCCTCAACGGAAGAGGGCAACAGCCTGACCGAAGCCCAGCAGTGGGAAAAGGTCCGCCTGGTAACGACCGTTGCAGATCAGGTCTGGTAAGGGTTAAGAGGGGCAGGGTTTCCTGCCCTTTTTTTATGCTTTTACCGGGCTGAGTCCGCTGTCCCATGGTCTAATCTGCATCCCGCGCAGCATCATCAGCCAGGCCAGAACAATTGTTGCCGCCAGGATGGCAAACAGCGTCCAGCCCGGCAGCGTGGTCAGAATAATCCCGGTAGCGAGTGGATTCATCGCTGCGCCGAGCCAGCCGAGAGCCTGAGCTGAGAAGTAGCTGGCTTTCATCCCCGGTGGGGCGATGTGGTCAATCAGCATGTATTCACCCGGCGCGTAAATAATCTCTCCAATCGTAAAAACTGCGACAGAGAGGCCCCATAGCCAGAGCTGGCTACCGGAGCTCATAAAGCCCAGCAGTCCCAGTACGAAGCAGAATGTCCCGACTGCCATCATCGGACGAATATTGCTGGCACGCAGGTAGCGTCCGATAAAATACTGGAACATCACCACGATCACGGCATTGACCGGCAGCACCAGCGCCACCACCTTCTGCGCGAAGGCGTTATCGGCTACGGTCATGACGTACTGGGAGATGCATGAGGCGAAGGAGCCGCTGACGAATGAGGCCAGCAGGCCGGAGAGGGTAAACCACAGCAGAGCTTTATCGTGAAGGAGAACCGAGGGCGACCAGGGCTGGGTGTTCTCTTCCTCGCACGCCACGCGCACCCGCTGTACCCAGAGCTGGATAAACACCAGCGGAAAGGCAGCACAGCCTGCAGCCAACCAGAACGGCAGCTGGCTACTCTGCATAACCAGCAACGTTCCCAGCGGCGGGCCAACCGTCCAGCCGATATTTAGAAACGAGTAGTTAAGCGAGAACACCTTTGATTTCGCCGTCGGCGCCAGCGTATCTGAAAAGTAGGCTTTTACCACGGTAGCAAAGACCGAGTAAGCGCAGTTGATAATCGAAAAGAAGATAACCACCAGCACCGCGCTATGGCTAAGAGGAATGCCGATAAAGCTCACTATAAAAATGGTGATGGCAATCAGCATGTAGCGCTTCTTGTCGAACCTGTCGGCCAGAATGCCAAAGCCGAGGCTAAAGAAGACGCCAACGGTCATGGCCACGGTCATAGCGAAACCCACATGGTCTACGGACATACCATACTGGCTACTGAGGTAGATGGTCATGAAGGGCAGCGTAGCGCCCCGGCCGATGGTTAACAGCAGTGATGAGGCGAGTAGTGCGATGATGGAGCGTTGCTGAGTTGTGATCATGTTGTATCCGACAGTGCATGGTTTTTATTTTTGCTTGCACTATCAGCAATAACATGTCGAAAGCACACTGTATAGCGATCAGATATAGAGGATCGCACAGCGTGGCCTACTGAATATTGTGATCTGTATCTGGACATATTTTTACGTTAACGTAAGATTTTTACAAAATTTTAAACTTCAGGGGCAGATATGACGCGGAAAGACGGGCTGCTGGCGTTGCTGGTAGTGGTAGTTTGGGGACTCAATTTTGTCGTCATTAAAGTCGGGCTGCATAATATGCCCCCCCTAATGTTGGCAGGTCTGCGTTTTGTGCTGGTGGCCTTCCCGGCGCTGCTGTTTGTTGCCCGGCCAAAAGTGCCGCTGCGCTTGCTGCTGGGGTACGGTCTGACCATTAGCTTTGGCCAGTTTGCCTTTCTGTTTAGCGCCATCAAGTTTGGTATGCCTGCCGGGCTGGCCTCGCTGGTACTGCAGGCGCAGGCCTTCTTCACCATCGTCCTTGGGGCAGCAGCCTTCGGCGAGCGGCTGCAGCTAAAGCAGGTGCTTGGGATTACTCTGGCCGTGTTTGGCGTGCTGGTGCTGGCCGAGTCCAGCCTGAACGGCCAGGATGTGACCCTGCTGGGCTTTATGCTCACCCTGGCGGCAGCGTTAAGCTGGGCCTGCGGGAATATCTTTAACAAAAAGATCATGCAGCACCCGTCGCGTCCGGGGGTAATGTCGCTGGTGGTCTGGAGCGCACTAATCCCCGTGGTTCCCTTTATGGTCGCCTCGCTAATTTTTGATGGCCCGGCGGTGATGATACAAAGTCTGGTACAGATCGATATCACTACCGTGCTGTCGCTGATCTATCTGGCCTTTGTCGCCACCATCATTGGCTACGGGATCTGGGGAACACTGCTGGGGCGCTATGAAACCTGGCGGGTTGCGCCCCTCTCGCTGCTGGTACCGGTGGTGGGCATGGCCAGTGCCGCACTGTTGCTGGGTGAGACACTGAACGGGCTGCAGCTTCTGGGCGCTGCGCTGATTATGGCAGGACTCTATATCAATATCTTTGGTTTTCGGTTGCGCCCGTCGGTAGTGGCACGCTAAAAAAAAGCCCCGCACGCGGCGGGGCAAGAACGTATCAGTCGTGCTTAGTTGTAATAAGGCACGCCTAACTCGTCGGATTTATCACTTCCGGAACCCATATGGTTGAAGTCAAAAGGTGACTGGTCATGGGCGGAAGGCATGATCATCGCGTCGCGCTGTTTTTGATCGGTAGGGCGCGACTGCTCCGCAAAGCTGTTGCCAGAGAACAGCACCAGCAGAGTAAGGGCGGCGGAGACTGTAAACTTCATGATTTCCTCGATACGTCTTAAAACAGGCGTTTAGCAGTTACAGTGGTTAATGGGCATAAGATAACGGGCTTCGCCGTGCATATTGGTTATGCGGTACTTGTGCGGCGGCACGTCAAAATAGTTTTTAAACGTTCGGGTCAGCGTCTGCTGCGACTCAAAGCCGTAGCGCTCTGCCAGATAGAGAATCGGCTCGTTACTCTGCTTAAGCTTCTGTGCGATTTCAGTCAGCTTGCGGCTGCGGATGTAGTTACCTAAAGAGTGTCCGGTCTCTTTCTTAAACATCCGTTGCAGGTGCCATTTTGAATAACCTGAACGCTCGGAAACCTTCTCCAGCGACAGCGGTGACTCCAGGTTATCCTCGATCCAGTCCAATATGCTATGAATAGTAATGGCGTCATTATTGCGTCTGGACATCATTGTACCTCTTCTGTTTACGGCAGTATTTTCTTGAGTAGGTACTCAAGGGTTGCCACTTCATCTGCCGTTAAGTTTTTTGTTAGTTCCTGATGCAGGTCTTGCCCCACTAATTTATGGCCTTGCTCACACAGCGCTGCGCCGTCGGCGGTAAGCTTAATCAGTACGCCGCGCTTGTCATGCGGATTAGGCTGGCGTTCAATCCAGCCTTTGCAAACCAGTCGGTCCAGCATACGGGTCAGCGCCCCAAGATCGACAGACAGCACTTTTTTCAGCTCTACCGGCGTGATACAGCCTGCACAGCGGATAGAGCAGAGCACCTTAAACTGCGTCGCCGTGATATCCAGCGGCGAAAGGTAGTCGTTTAATAAGCGATCTTTTTTCTGGTTGACCATATGGATCAAGCGGCCCAGTGGGATGATTTCATTGAACAAGTCACTGGTGCTTTTCACGATGGTTGCCCCGGCAAGTAGATTAGTCACGGCAGATATTATTGCCGGGGCAACTATAAGTCAACCCAATGCATTAACTTATTCCACAATTTGCTAAAACGTTTCATGTACTAATTTTTTAGCAATAACTAATAAATTAATAACTTCAGGATATACATTGGGTTAGCTTAATAGCCACTGCGCAGCAAGGGGCTTTGTTGGTATAATATACACAAACATTTTTACGTTGAGGAGTGCCGCTTATGCAGGATCTGTTCAGGGCTATAGGATTAGGGCTGGTGGTATTGCTGCCCCTGGCAAACCCGTTGACCACGGTCGCGCTGTTTCTCGGGCTTGCGGGAAATATGAACAAAGCCGAACGCGACCGCCAGTCGCTGATGGCATCCGTTTATGTATTTGTCATTATGATGGTTGCCTGGTATGCCGGGCAGGTAGTGATGAATACGTTCGGTATCTCGATTCCGGGGCTGCGGATCGCCGGGGGACTAATCGTCGCTTTTATCGGATTCCGGATGCTCTTTCCCCAGCAGAAAGTGCATGAGACGCCGGAGGCCAGTTCGAAATCCGCAGAGCTGATTGAAACGCCGGATACCAATATCGCTTTCGTCCCGCTGGCGATGCCCAGCACCGCCGGGCCGGGAACGATCGCCATGATCATTAGTTCGGCATCAACCCTGCGTCACAGTTCCACCTTTCCGGACTGGGTGATCCTCATTGCACCGCCGCTCATTTTCTTAATTGTGGCGGTGATCCTGTGGGGCTGTCTGCGCAGCTCCGGTGCGGTGATGCGGCTGGTGGGTAAAAGCGGTATTGAGGCTATCTCCAGGCTGATGGGCTTTCTGCTGGTCTGCATGGGGGTGCAGTTTATTATTAACGGCGTGCTGGAGATTATCTCCAGCTACCCACTTTCGTAGCAGCAACGCCCGGTGGCGCTTCGCTTACGCGGGCCTACAAATCTACTCCGTGCCCAATGTAGGCCGGGTAAGCGCAGCGCCACCCGGCGTAAACGTTATTGGGTCTGCTCTTCCAGCACCGTGGGCCAGCGGCGGAATATCACCACCGACCACACCAGCGCCGCCAGCGCGGGAACTGCGCCCACGTAACCCACGTTCGCCATCGACCAGTGCAGGCTCACCTGGTTGCCCACCAGCGCGCCCGCGCCAATGCCCAGGTTAAAGATGCCTGAGAAGAGCGACATCGCCACGTCGGTGGCATCCGGGGCCAGCGACAGAACTTTCACCTGCATCCCCAGCCCGATGATCATAATCGCAATGCCCCAGAATACGCCGAGCACGGCGAGGTATGTTGTGCTGTGCGAGGCGGGAAGCATCAGCACCAGCGAGAGGGTCAGGACGGCAATGGCACCGCTCACCAGCGTGGAGGCGTGCTGGTTGCCAAGCTTGCCGAAAAGCACGCTGCCAATAATTCCCGCGCCGCCGAGGATCAGCAGCAGCACGGTCGCGAAGCTGGCGCTAAGGCCCGCTACGTGCTGCACAAACGGCTCGATGTAGCTATAGGCGGTGTAGTGCGCGGTTACCACCACTACCGTCAGCAGGTAGATGCTCATCAGCGCCGGGCGACGAACCAGCTGCGGCAGGCTTTTCAGCGAGCCGGAGTGTTCGCTCGGCAGCTTCGGCAGCAGCTTCGCCAGGCAGAGCAGGGTGATCAGCGCCCCAAGACCGATGATAAAGAAAGTGGTGCGCCAGCCAAAGTATTGCCCGACGATGCGGCCTATCGGCAGCCCCAGTACCATCGCCAGCGCCGTACCGGTAGCCAACAGGCTTAGCGCCTGGGCGCGTTTGCCAGCAGGAGCCACACGGATCGCCAGCGATGCGGTAATCGACCAGAAGATCGCGTGGGCAAAGGCAATGCCGATCCGGCTCACTACCAGCACGGTGAAATTCCATGCGAGGAAGGAGAGGACATGGCTGGCAATGAACAGGACAAACAGCACGATCAGCAGCTTGCGCCGCTCCACCTGGCTGGTGAGCAGCATAAACGGCAGCGACAGCAGCGCTACAACCCAGGCATAGATGGTGAGCATAATGCCTACCTCGGGGGTCTGCATGCCAAAGCTATCGGCGATGTCAGAGAGCAGTCCTACGGGCACAAATTCAGTGGTATTAAAGATAAAGGCCGCGATGGCCAGCGTCACGACGCGCAGCCACGCAACTTTGCGTGAAACGGTGTTCGTTGTCATAAGGTTATAGTAGTGTTGATGAGGGGAAAAGATGCCGCGATCTTAAAACGTTCACTGGCGAAAATACAATCGTTTTGTGATTTAGATCTCATTTTGCCCCTAATAAGCGCTCTCTTTCCCTAACGTTGATGGACACCATGAAGAAACGGGAATTTATTACCCAGGATCTGCTCAGCAAGATCTTCCAGACTGCCGACGCACCGTTACATAAACTACCCGCCGAGCGCGAGCTCGCAGAGGAGTATGGCGTCTCGCGCCACACGGTGCGAGAAGCCCTGAAAAAGCTGGTCAGCATCGGCATTATTCGCATCGTGCAGGGCTCGGGTATCTACATCAGCGAAAACGCGCGCAGCAATCCGCTGGTCTATAACTCCATCACCGAAAAACGCTTCGATCAGATGCGCTATCGCCTGCTCAGCCTGCACAGAAGACTGCCCAGCAAGGAGCAGCAGCAGGTATTTGGCATCGGGGAAAATGAGTGGCTGTGGCATTTCTGTCGTCTGCGCTACGTGGACGATCGCTGCACGCAGATCGAAACGTCCAGCCTGCCGCTGGCGCGCTTCCCCGATCTCAATCAACAAGCTATTGAAAGTTCACTTCAGCGCTATGTGATTGGCAAAGAGTTGACGCTTTCCCACTACCTGACCCATTACCAGGCAGTGGCGGTCGATAAGACCCAGGCCGCACTGCTCGGCTGCAAACGCGGCACGCCCGCGATGAAAATTACCAACCGCGGCATTCTCTCCGGCGGTGAAGTCTGGGTATTGAGCGAAGTGATCGACATCCATTACGAATGTACCTATGTCACTCCGTTCAACGCCGACAACCTGCGCTTTCGCAGCGGAGGCTAAGGCGTGTGCATCGCTCCGTTCGGCAGGCGGCTTTGCGTCCACTCATGGGAACGATACACCACCGGGAAGCGCGCTAACGCCGCTTCATCCACCTGTATCCCAATACCCGGACGATCGATCGGATACATATACCCACCCTCCGCCTGTGGTGCGTCAGGGAACACCGCAAGGGTATTGGTCTGCGGCGGGATGAACTCCTGAATCGCCGCGTTGTGCAGGTGAATATTAAGATGCGTATTCACCGCCACGCCGACAGGGGTCATATCGGGCGGCCCGTGCCATGCCAGCCGCACGCCAAATGCCTGACACAGCACCGCCAGCTTAAGCGCGGGCGTAATACCGCCAATCTGTGACACATGGCAGCGGATAAAATCGATCTGCCTGTTGACGATCAGGTCATGCCACTCGGCTGGATTGTTAAACAGCTCGCCCAACGCCAGCGGCACGCTGCTGTGCGCCCGAACCTGCGCCAACCAACCGCTCTGCTGCGGCGAGACAATATCCTCCAGAAACCAGGGCTGATAAGGCTCCAGCGCCTTCGCCAGCTGAATCGCCTGCTGTGGAAAAAGCCGTTCATGTACATCATGCAGAATATGGAAACGCTGACCGTACTTCTCGCGCAGGGCTTTGAACATGGCGATAGTATTGGCCATATATTCGTCCTGGTCGTAATAGGCACCGACAGTGGGTTCGCGAGTGGCATGCAGATCCTGCGGCGTGCCGCCGTAAAAGCCGAGCTGGCAGCGAATGTAGCGATAACCTTGTGAGAGCAGGGCATCTACCTGGGGATAGAGTTCATCCATGCTTTCACCGGCGGCATGACTGTACACGGCAATCGCGTCCTTCGATTTCCCCCCGAACAGCTGATAGAGCGGCATGCCTGCCAGCTGGCCTTTGATATCCCACAGCGCCATATCCACGCCCGCGATGGCGTTGTTCATCACAGGGCCATTCCGCCAGTAGGCGTTCACCTGCATCATCTGCCACAGATCTTCGATGTGATTGCCGTCGCGTCCCAGCAGCAGCGGTTTCAGATACTCATCCACCAGGGTTTTGACCGCCAGCGGCCGCTGCTGAAACGTGGCGCAGCCATAACCAACAATATTTTTATCGGTGGTGACTTTGACCAGCACCAGGTTGTGACGATCCGGGCGGGTGATAAAACATTCAACGTTGGTAATGATAGTGGGGGTCATGGTCGCTCCTGACGGCTGACTGAATGCAAAGTACGGCGCCTATTATTCCTGCTCTTTTTTAACGATTACCAGCATTTTATTTTGGTCTGTACAGAGGCATTGAATGGCATAAAAACCAGACCAATTAAGCGTGTTGCCTGTTAACAGGGCTTCTTAAGACTGCTTTTGTGAGCATAATCACTTTTTATTGGTTTGTTTACTGCGCTGGCCATCCCGTAGACTTCTTCAGCATTGGAGATGCCATTATCAAGGCAGACGAGGAGCAGGAAATGAGTAATCCAGCCATCATCAACGCGCTTATCGAGGGCGTTGGCGGTCGAGAAAATATCAATAAAGTCTGGCATTGCATGACGCGTCTGCGCTTCGATCTGGTCGATGAGGCGAAGATTAACCAGCAGGCCGTGACCCAGCTGCCCGGCGTGCTGGGCGCGCAGCTGCAAAGCGAACAGTTCCAGGTCATTATCGGTCCCCAGGTCAACCACTGGTATCAGCAGATCGGCGGCGACGTTGCCGTTGAACCTGCCAGCGCGCCGCCAGCTAAAGCGAAGAGGGGGCTGGTTTCGCTGTTTATGGATACGGTTTCTGGCGTATTCGGCCCCATCGTGCCCGCGATTGCAGGGGCGGGCATGATCAAAGGCTTGCTGGCCGGTTTTATTGCCATGAATCTGCTGTCAGCCAAAAGCGACACCGTGATGGTGATCGATATGATCGCCAGCGGCGTGTTCTGGTTCCTGCCGTTTTTCCTTGCGGTATCCGCCGCGAAGATGTTTAAAACCAATGAGTATCTGGCGGCGGCGGTCGTTGCCTGCTTGATGTATCCCTCCCTGATTGAGGCGGCTAAGCAGCTGGCGAGCGGTGCGCCGGGGGCGGTGCAGGCCTACTGGTTTGCCGGCGTGCTGCCGGTGTCGGTATTTAACTACGCCTCCAGCGTCATTCCGGTCATCTTCTCGGTGCTGGCGCTGAGCTATATCCATCGCGCAGTGGATCGCGTCATGCCAGAGGTGCTAAGAACCGTGTTTACGCCGACGCTGACGCTGTTTATCACTGCGCTGGTGGCATTAGTGGTGATTGGTCCGGTAGGCATCTGGTTGGGCAAAGGCCTGGCGTGGTGCATTCAGGGCCTGTTTGACACCTCATCGGTGCTGGCAGGGTTAATCGTGGGCGCGATCCGTCCGGTAGCGATCCTTACCGGCATGCACCATGCGATGACGCCCATTGCCCTGCAAAACTTCAGCGAGCACGGTTACGACATGCTGATGCCGATGATGTGCATGGCAAACATGGCCATTGCCGGCGCGACCTTTGCTATCTGGTTCCAGAACCGTCATCGCGACGATCGCACCGTAACCCTGTCGGCGGCGATATCCGCGCTGCTGGGCATCACCGAACCGGCGCTGTTTGGCGTGCTGACCAAAGAGAAACGCGCGTTTATTGCCGCGACGATTGCCAGCAGCATTGCCTCCGCGTTTATCGCGTTCTTTGGAGTGCGGCTGTTTGGCTACATTCTTTCCAGTATCTTCAGCCTGCCAGCGTATATCGGCCCCTGGTTCCCGTATGCCATCTCTGGCGTGCTGATCTCCCTGGTGCTGTCGTTTAGTTTGACGCTGCTGCTAGTGCGGCGCGGTGCCGCACAATAAACCCTTCGTTTATCAGGGCAGGCGGGCGATGTTTGCGGCAATGACGCTTGCCGAGTGTTGGAACTTCGCCTGCTCATCCTCGGCCAGCTGCAATTCGATAATCTGCTGGACGCCGCTCTGGGCCAGTACTGCCGGCACGCCGATAGCGATATTATCTGCGCCATACTCACCGTCCAGCACGCAGGAGATGGCTAATGCCCGGTGGCTGCCGGTGAAGATATTGCGACAGATCTCGGCAATAGTCCCGGCAATGCCGTACTCGGTGCAGCCTTTACGGGCATAGATATCAAAACCCTGGCGGCGAACCTGCTCCGCCAGTCGCTCACGATCCAACGCTTGACCGGTTTTGCGCCGATAGACTTCAGCGATGGGGGAACCGTAGACCGAGGAGTGGGACCAGACCGGGAACTGCGTATCGCCATGCTCGCCAAGAATAAACGCATCGATACTTTGTGCACCAATATCCAGCGTCTGGGCGAGGGAGCGGCGCAGGCGGGTGGTATCCAGCCAGACGCCGGTACCGATGACCTGGTTACGCGGCAGCCCGGAGAGTTTCCACACCTGCCAGGTGATAATGTCACAGGGATTGGTAGCGATCAGAAAAATGCCGTTAAAGCCGTTCTCCATCATCTGCGGCACAATCTTCTTGACGATTTTGGCCGTGTTGGTCAACTCATCCAGCCGGGTCTGGCCTGGCTGGAGCGGCCCGCCGGAGACGGTGATCACTGCGATATCGACATCCGCGCACTCGCTGACGTCACGGGTAGAGATGGTCATCATCCCCGGCATATAGGCTGCTGCATCTGCCAGATCCTGGGCGTGTCCCTCGACGCGATCGCGGTTGAGATCGACCAGAATCAGCTCTTCGGCAATGTTCTGATTGAGCAGGGCGTAGGCAGCCGACGCACCGACGTTGCCGGTACCAATAATCATGACCTTACGGGCTTTGGTATTCATTCTTTTTCCGTTAACCGTTAATGGCGACTGCTTAAAAATATCCCTTGCGGGTCAACGACGCAACATCCTGAAACATCTATTGTATTATCCTATGACATCTGCGGCCGCGCTTGCAGCAGGGCAATAAATGCCTCCAGTGGGCGGCTCTTCGCATCTTTACGCCATACCAGCCAGGTGGTGAGCCAGCGCCACTCCGCCGCGAGCGGCCAGGCAGAGACCTGCTGATGGCCGGGCATACTCTCCAGCATGGAGCGTGGCATCAGCGCCAGTCCGGCTCCGGCTATCACACAGGCCAGCATTCCGTGGTAGGACTCCATTTCGTGAATCTTACCGGGCATTGCGCCCGCAGCCTTAAACCAGCTTTCAAAGTGGCGGCGGTAGGAACAGTTGGCGCGAAAAGCATAGATGCTCGCGCCGTTAACCTGCGTAGCGTCGGTGATAGCGGCATGTCCGCCAGCGGCGACGATCATCATCTCTTCCTGATAGACCGGGATCCCCTCCAGCCCCGGATGCATCAGCGGCCCGTCAACAAAGGCTGCGCTGAGCCGGCCCTCAATTACTCCGTCGATCATGGTTCCGGATGGCCCGGTAGCGAGATCAAACTGGATCCGCGGATAGCGCTGGTTGAACTCGGCCAGGGTAGCGGGAATACGTACGGCGGCAGTGCTCTCCAGCGAACCGAGAGAGAACAGCCCCTGAGGTTCGTCACCGGCGACGACGTTACGCGCCTCTGCTACCAGGTCGAGGATCTGCTGGCTGTAGCGTAAAAAGCTGTGTCCGGCGGGAGAGAGGCGCAGCCGCTGATTTTCACGGATAAAGAGATCTACGCCGAGATCGGCTTCCAGCTGGCGAATTCGCGTCGTCAGGTTTGAAGGTACCCGATGCACGCGCTGGGCGGCCAGGGTAATGCTGCCAGTCTGGGCGACGGCGGTGAACATCTCAAGCTGGGTTAAATCCATGGCATTCTCTATTCGTGAATGGGTGAGTCAATATTATTCAGTTTTCAGAAATAGCAGAGTAAGCCAGGATAAAGCAAGTTCGCTATTCATAAGAGAGATAAATAATGACAATTTCATCTGCAACGCACGCTCTGTCTATCAACCCGGCTACGGGCGAGCAGCTCTCTGCTCGCCCATGGGCAACCGCGCAGGAAGTGGAAACCGCTCTGGATGCCGCCCGGCAGGGTTTCCGCCAGTGGCGCGAGCAGAGCATAGACCAGCGCGCTCAGGCGCTGCGTAAGGTTGGGGCTGTGCTCCGTCAGCACGGCGAGAGGATGGCCCAGTTGATTAGCGCCGAGATGGGTAAACCCATCCAACAAGCCCGGGCAGAGGTAGCCAAGTCAGCTAACCTCTGCGACTGGTATGCTGAACATGGTCCGGCCATGCTGGCGAGCGAGCCGACCCAGGTAGAGAATAACAAGGCGGTGATTGAGTACCGTCCGCTGGGAGCGATCCTGGCCGTGATGCCGTGGAACTTCCCGGTCTGGCAGGTGCTGCGCGGTGCAGTGCCGATCCTGCTGGCGGGCAACAGCTACCTGCTGAAACATGCCCCGAACGTGCTGGGCTGTGCCGAACTGCTGGGCGATATTTTTCGCGAGGCGGGCTTACCTGCAGGCGTCTTTGGCTGGGTGAATGCCACTAACGAGGGCGTAAGCCAGGCGATTAACGATCCGCGTATTGCTGCGGTGACCGTCACCGGCAGCGTGCGTGCCGGAGCGGCCATTGGCGCTCAGGCGGGGGCGGCGCTGAAAAAATGCGTGCTGGAGCTGGGCGGATCCGATCCCTTTATCGTGCTGAACGATGCTTCGCTCGATCTGGCCGTTAAAGCGGCGGTTGCTGGCCGCTATCAGAATACCGGGCAGGTCTGCGCCGCAGCGAAACGCTTTATCGTTGAGGCGGGCGTGGCCGAAGCCTTTAGCGAAAAATTTGTCGCCGCAGCGGCCGCGCTGAAGCTGGGCGCGCCGGATGTCGAGGAGAACTACCTCGGACCAATGGCGCGTTACGATCTGCGCGACGAACTGCATGCCCAGGTTGAAGCAACCCTGAGCGAAGGCGCGACGCTGCGGCTTGGCGGGGAGAAAATCAGCGGCAAGGGCAACTACTATCCAGCAACGGTGCTCACCGGCGTGACGGCGGAGATGACCGCGTTCCGCCAGGAGCTGTTTGGCCCGGTGGCAACCATTACCGTTGCGGATGATGCTGAACATGCTTTAGC
Organism: Pseudescherichia sp.; assembly: GCA_039594205.1. Lineage (GTDB taxonomy): Bacteria > Pseudomonadota > Gammaproteobacteria > Enterobacterales > Enterobacteriaceae > Pseudescherichia. The sequence goes on from JBCNNW010000073.1 coordinate 20,916, forward strand.
GCTAGCTAACGACAGCGACTTCGGTCTTTCGGCAACGATTTTTAGCGCTGACGAAGCGCGGGCAAACGCCCTGGCGGCGCGGCTTGAGTGCGGCGGCGTGTTTATCAACGGCTACAGCGCCAGCGATGCCCGCGTGGCATTTGGCGGCGTGAAGAAGAGCGGCTTTGGTCGCGAGCTGTCCCACTTTGGCCTGCGTGAGTTCTGCAACGTGCAGACGGTGTGGAAAGATCGCCTGTAACAGTCAGCTTTAACCCACGCGGCATCGCTGTTCCTTCAGCGGTGCCGCGCTGTCATGGTTCTGTCATTTTTGTTTCGTAGACTCACGCGCAGTGTGTGGCTACAGCAGAATGGTTACAGAAGAATATCATGAACTTAACTAAAACTTTCCCCTCTCTATTTCGCCGGTCTACGCCACGGCAGTTCGGCCTGCTGGCAGGGATATTGTGCATTATCGGCTTGTTCTCCGCGCTTCAGATCTCCTCATCTTTTCTCCTCTCCCGCTCCCTCCACGACGCCCAGCATCATGAGCGTCTCAATCAGCAGGCGCTTCTGCAACAAGCCAGGGTTGATGAAGCACGCGTGGCGCTGTTGGCGGCCAGCGATCTGCTTAACCGCGCGGGGGTCTGGTTTATGCAGGATCAGGCCACCGGCTCCGAGGGCAGCTGGCATAGCCTGATGGACGAGGCCCAGCAGGCGCTGGCGACGTCGCAAAAGAGCTGGCAGGCATGGCGGGCGCTTAATCCACCAGAGGACGAGGGGTTGATAAACAGCTACCAGCTTTTCTACGGCGCGATTAAAGAGCAGGCGGATGCGTTGACCCGCACGCAGTCCATTGATGCCTTCTTTGCCGTCCCGGCTCAGGCTTTCCAGGCCGACTTCAACGATAACTTTGCCCGCTTCCGCGCGGCCAGCGATGCGCGCGCAGAGGAGGGCAGGCAGACGCTGATGTCACGTCTGGCGAACCTGCAATACCTGTTTATTTTGGGGCCAGCCCTGTTGCTGATCATCGCCATCGCCGTCTGGTTTGGCATGTCGCGCTGGGTGATCGC
>JBCNNW010000074.1:0-21865 GCA_039594205.1 Pseudescherichia sp.
CCCAACCGTGGCGGCGCGCATCAACGAGTATGCTGAACTCGGTATCGACAGCTTTATCCTCTCCGGCTATCCGCATCTGGAAGAGGCATATAAGGTCGGCGAGCTACTATTCCCGCACCTTGATGTTGCCATTCCGGAGGTGCCGCAGCCGCGCCCGCTGCCGCTTCAGGGCGAAGCGGTGGCCAACACCTTTATTCCGCAAAAAGCGGCGCAAAGCTAAGGAGCCACGATGTCCGCTACCTCACAAAAATGGCTGCTGCGTGCCGCCCCCTGGTTTTTGCCCGTCGGCATCGTGGCGATATGGCAGCTGGCGTCGTCAACAGGCTGGCTGTCGAGCCGCATTCTGCCCTCTCCTGAGGGGGTTGTAGAGGCCTTCTGGTCGCTGAGCGTTAGCGGCGAGCTGTGGCAGCACCTGGCTATTAGCTCCTGGCGCGCGGTGACTGGCTTTTCGATTGGTGGAAGTATTGGCCTGACGCTGGGGCTGATCAGCGGCCTCTCGCGCTGGGGCGAACGACTGCTGGATACCTCCATTCAGATGCTACGCAACGTGCCGCATCTGGCGCTGATCCCGCTGGTTATTTTGTGGTTCGGTATTGATGAGAGCGCAAAAATTTTCCTGGTGGCGCTGGGCACGCTGTTCCCAATCTACATCAACACCTGGCACGGCATTCGTAATATTGACCGCGGGCTGGTAGAGATGGCGCGCAGCTACGGCCTGTCCGGTTTCGCCCTGTTTGTCCATGTGATCCTGCCGGGCGCTCTCCCTTCCATTATGGTGGGCGTGCGCTTTGCACTGGGATTGATGTGGCTGACGCTGATTGTCGCTGAAACGATTTCGGCCAACTCCGGCATTGGCTATCTGGCGATGAATGCCCGTGAGTTTTTACAAACGGACGTGGTGGTAGTGGCCATTATTCTCTATGCCCTGCTGGGCAAGCTTGCCGACGTCAGCGCCCAGGGGCTTGAACGCGTCTGGCTGCGCTGGAATCCGGCCTATACCCATCAGGAGGCTAAAGCATGAATACTTCCCGCCTTAATCAAGGTACGCCGTTGCTACTGAGCGGCATTATCAAACGCTATGGTGATAACACCGTTCTTAACGAGCTGGATCTACATATTCCTGCGGGACAATTTGTGGCCATTGTGGGTCGCAGCGGCGGCGGGAAAAGTACGTTGCTGCGCCTTTTGGCCGGGCTGGAGAGACCCGACGGTGGCGATATCCTGGCCGGGACGACGCCGCTGGCCACGATTCAGGACGACACCCGCATGATGTTTCAGGACGCGCGCCTGCTGCCGTGGAAAACCGTGGTCGATAACGTTGGCCTGGGGCTGAAGGGGAGCTGGCGCGAACACGCCCGTCAGGCGCTGGCTGCCGTCGGTCTGGAAAACCGTGGAGATGAGTGGCCAGCGGCACTCTCCGGGGGGCAAAAACAGCGCGTGGCGCTTGCCAGGGCCTTGATCCACCGCCCCGGCCTGCTGCTGCTGGATGAGCCGCTCGGCGCGCTCGATGCCCTGACCCGTATCGACATGCAGGCGTTAATCGAATCCCTGTGGCAGGAGCATGGCTTTACGGTGCTTCTGGTAACGCACGACGTGAGCGAAGCCGTCGCTATGGCCGACCGCGTCCTGTTAATAGAAGAGGGGAAAATTGGTCTGGATCTCGCGGTAGATATCCCGCGTCCTCGCCGCGTAGGCTCGGCGCGCCTGGCAGAGCTGGAGGCAGAGGTACTGGATCGGGTGATGCAGCGCGGGATGAGCGAACGGACGTTGATAACCGCCCATGCCTGATGCTCTCCCCCACCGGGAGAGAGCAAAACCGTCAGCCCGGTGGCCACCTGCCACCGGGCTTTTTACATCAGGCCAGCGCCTTAGCAATCTTCTCGTAGAGATCGCCGGAGAGGTTCTCCAGCCCTTTCAGCTGCTCCAGTGCGGCACGCATCTGGGTCTGACGCCCTTCATCGTAACGTTTCAGGCGGATCAGCGGCTCGATCAGGCGTGACGCCACCTGCGGGTTACGGCTGTTCAGCTCGGTCAGCATCTCAACCATGAAACGGTAGCCGCTGCCGTCCTCAGCATGGAACGCCGCCGGGTTGCTGCCGGCGAATGCGCCAATCAGCGAGCGCACGCGGTTCGGGTTGCTGAGGGTAAAGGAGCGGTGGTTAAGCAGGCCGCGCACCGTCTCCAGCACATTGCTGGCCGGGCTGGTAGCTTGCAGGATAAACCACTTGTCCATCACCAGACCATCCTGATGCCACTTGTCGTCGTACTCCTGCATCAGCGCGTCACGGCACGGCAGCTGCGCTGCGACGGCGGCAGAGAGCGCCGCCAGCGCGTCGGTCATGTTGTCCGCAGTGTGATACTGCTGGGTCACCAGGGCATCGCCCAGCTTCGCGTCGCCAAACGCCAGATAGCGCAGGCAGGTGTTGCGCAGCGAACGTTTGCCGATATCCGCATGTTCAACCCGGTAAGCATCGAGCTTATGCGCGTTGTAGACCGCCAGGAACTCGTCGGAAAGCTCGGTCGCGAGGGTGCGGGTCAGCGCCTCGCGGACGGCAACGATCGCCACCGGATCGATGGTGTCGAACAGCTCAGCCATCTCGCCGGCAGAAGGCAGGGTCAGGATCTCTGCCGCCAGGGCCGGATCGATATCCGCATCCAGCAGGATCGCCCGGAAGGCGTCGGCTACGTGCAGCGGCAGCGAGAGCGGCTGGCCCTGCTGGTGGCGGGCCACGTTCAGCTTGATGTAGGTCGTCAGCAGGCTCTGGGCTGCATCCCAGCGCGAGAAGTCGTTGCGGGCATGGCGCATCAGGAACGTTAGCTGCTGATCGCTCCACTTATACTCCAGCTTCACTGGTGCAGAGAATTCGCGCAGCAGGGATGGCACCGGCTGGAAGTAGACCTTATCAAAGACAAAGGTCTGCTCCTCCTGAGTAACGTTGAGCACGTTGTGTACCGGATGTCCCTCTTTTTGCAGTGGGATAACCTGGCCCTCGTTGTCGTACAGCTCAATATCAAACGGAATGTGCAGGGGCAGCTTCTCTTCCTGATCCGGCGTCGGCGGCGTGCGCTGGCTGATGGTCAGGGTGTACTGCTCAGTCTCCGGGTTATAGTCGTCGCGCACGGTGACAATCGGCGTACCGGACTGGCTGTACCAGCGACGGAAATGGGAGAGATCGACGTTAGAGGCGTCTTCCATCGCCTGGACGAAATCATCGCAGGTGGCGGCGCTGCCGTCGTGGCGCTCAAAGTAGAGCTGCATCCCGCGCTGGAAGTTCTCTTCCCCCAGCAGGGTATGCAGCATGCGGATCACCTCTGACCCCTTCTCATACACCGTCAGGGTGTAGAAGTTGTTCATCTCGATCACTTTGTCCGGACGGATCGGGTGCGCCATCGGGCTGGCATCTTCCGCAAACTGCAGCCCACGCATGATGCGCACGTTGCTGATACGGTTCACCGCGCGGGAACCGAGATCGGAGCTGAACTCCTGATCGCGGAACACGGTCAGCCCCTCTTTCAGGCTCAGCTGGAACCAGTCGCGGCAGGTGACGCGGTTGCCGGTCCAGTTATGGAAATATTCATGTCCGATCACGCGCTCAATATCGAGGTAGTCTTTATCGGTAGCCGTATCGGTGCGGGCCAGCACATATTTAGAGTTAAAGACGTTAAGGCCTTTGTTCTCCATCGCCCCCATATTGAAGAAATCTACGGCGACGATCATATAGATGTCGAGGTCGTACTCGAGACCAAAGCGATCCTCATCCCACTTCATGGAGTTTTGCAGAGAGGTCATCGCCCACGGGGCGCGGTCCAGATTGCCACGATCGACAAACAGCTCCAGTGCCACTTCGCGGCCGGAACGGGTGGTATAGGTGTCGCGCAGCACGTCGAAATCACCGGCGACCAGCGCAAACAGATAGCAGGGTTTCGGGAACGGATCCTGCCACTGCACCCAGTGACGACCGTTCTCCAGCTCGCCCTCACCGACGCGGTTGCCGTTGGAGAGCAGGAACGGATATTTGCTTTTATCGGCGATGATTTTAGTGGTAAAGCGCGCCAGCACGTCCGGACGGTCGAGGTACCAGGTAATGTGGCGGAAGCCCTCGGCTTCACACTGGGTGCAGAGCGCCTCACCTGACTGATAAAGGCCTTCCAGCGCGGTGTTAGCGGCCGGGCTAATTTCGTTAACGATGCGCAGGGTAAAGCGCTCCGGCAGGTTATTGATAACCAGCGTGTTCCCGGCTAGCTGATAGTCAGACCACGGCTGCCCATCAACATGAAGAGCGATAAGGGTCAGATCTTCGCCATCAAGACGTAAAGGCTCGGCCGCTGCGCCCTGGCGGGAAATCTTACTTTCGGCAGTAACAACGGTTTTTACAGCATCAAGATCGAAAGTCAGGTCAATATCGCTAATCTGGTAATCTGGCGCACGGTAGTCGTGGCGGTATTTGGCTTGGGGCTGTTGAGTCATAAAAAACCTTTAGCATCTCAGTATGGTAACAGCTCAGTCTATTCCTGTTGCCCGCTTCACGCCATGCACAATAGTTAACTTTTCAGGGTAAAAAGCCCTGTTTGCTACATTTTGATAACAGGGGCACAAAATGCCCTCGACCATCTCACTGTGTTATGTTGTGATCCAGGTTCATTAAACCGATAATCAGGGTATACTCCTGCGTCTTTATCTGCTTTGGCTTTGATGGAAACGCTCAGGTGAGAGGATGCTACGGCGCACCATGACACAACTCGCTACCCCTATTCTGCAAACGCTGCTGGATACCGACGCCTATAAACTGCATATGCAGCAGGCGGTGTTTCATCACTATTATGATGTCCACGTGTCAGCAGAGTTTCGCTGCCGGGGCGACGACCTGCTGGGTATCTATGCCGATGCCATCCGCGAGCAGGTAGAGGCTATGCAATACCTGCGCCTGCAGGATGATGAGCACCAGTGGCTCTCCGGCCTCCCCTTCTTCCGCGCCGACTATCTCGACTGGCTGCGGACATTCCGCTATGACCCGAGCCAGGTGGCGATCGCCAATGACCAGGGCAAGCTCTCTATTCGCCTTGCTGGCCCGTGGCGCGAGGTGATCATGTGGGAGGTGCCGCTGCTGGCGGCGATCAGCGAGGTGGTGCACCGCTACCGTTCGCCGGAAGCCGGGGTTAGCGAAGCGCTGGCTACCCTTGAAGAGAAGCTGGCGAATTTCTCGCAGCTGACCGCCGGGCTGGATATGTCCCGCTTCCGTCTGATGGACTTCGGCACCCGCCGCCGCTTCTCCCGTGATGTGCAGCAGGCCATCGTTGAACGCTTGCAGCAGGAGCCGTGGTTTGTTGGCACCAGCAACTACGATCTCGCCCGCCGTCTGAACTTAACCCCGATGGGGACTCAGGCGCACGAGTGGTTCCAGGCACACCAGCAGATTAGCCCTGAGCTGGCCACCAGCCAGCGCGCCGCCCTTGCCGCCTGGCTGGCCGAATACCCTGACCAGCTGGGCATTGCCCTGACCGACTGCATCACCATGGATGCCTTCCTGCGCGACTTCGGTCCGGAGTTTGCCTCCCGCTATCAGGGTCTGCGCCATGACTCTGGCGATCCGGTTGAGTGGGGCGAAAAAGCGATTGCCCACTATCAAAAGCTCGGTATCGATCCGCTCAGCAAGGTGCTGGTCTTCTCCGACAACCTCGACCTGAAGAAAGCGCTGGATCTCTATCGTCACTTCTCCGCGCGGGTGAATCTGAGCTTTGGTATCGGCACGCGCCTGACCTGCGATATTCCGCAGGTGAAGCCGTTGAATATCGTTATCAAACTGGTGGAGTGTAACGGCAAGCCGGTGGCAAAACTCTCTGACAGCCCGGGTAAAACCATCTGTCATGATAAAGCCTTTGTTCGGGCGCTGCGTGAGGCGTTCGATCTGCCACAGGTTAAAAAAGCCAGCTAAGCCATCCAGGGAGCCGCTTCGGCTCCCTTTTCTTTATTAATTTCTTATTTCTTCCCTTCTTACTGTTAATTCTGCTTGTCTGATGGCGCACGCCAGGTAACATAGGCAAACCCCCTCTTTGGGTGGAAAACGTATTTTTCGGACAATTAACAGAGAGAATATTATGAGCGTTGTGCCTGTAGCCGACGTACTCCAGGGCCGCGTCGCCGTTGACCAAGAAGTCACCGTGCGCGGATGGGTACGTACCCGCCGAGATTCAAAAGCTGGCATCTCCTTCCTGGCCGTCTATGACGGTTCCTGCTTTGATCCTGTACAGGCCGTAATTAATAATTCTCTGCCCAATTACAATGATGAAGTCCTGCACCTGACCACCGGCTGTTCCGTGGTGGTGACCGGCACGGTTGTTGCCTCCCCGGGCCAGGGCCAGAGCTTTGAGATCCAGGCAAACCACGTTGAAGTGACCGGCTGGGTTGAAGATCCAGACACCTACCCGATGGCGGCCAAGCGCCACAGCATCGAGTACCTGCGTGAAGTGGCGCACCTGCGTCCGCGCACCAACCTGATCGGCGCGGTGGCCCGCGTTCGCCACACCCTGGCGCAGGCGCTGCACCGCTTCTTTGACGAACAGGGCTTCTTCTGGGTCTCTACCCCGCTGATCACCGCCTCCGATACCGAAGGCGCTGGCGAGATGTTCCGCGTCTCGACGCTGGATCTGGAAAACCTGCCGCGCAACGACCAGGGCAAGGTCGATTTCGACAAAGACTTCTTTGGCAAAGAGTCCTTCCTGACCGTTTCCGGCCAGCTGAACGGCGAAACCTACGCCTGCGCCCTGTCAAAAATCTATACCTTTGGCCCGACCTTCCGTGCGGAAAACTCCAATACCAGCCGTCACCTGGCTGAGTTCTGGATGCTGGAGCCGGAGATCGCCTTCGCCGATCTGGAAGATAACGCCGCGCTGGCGGAAGCGATGCTGAAGTATGCCTTTAAAGCGGTACTGACCGAACGTGCAGACGACATGAAGTTCTTTGCCGAGCGCGTAGATAAAGACGCGGTAAACCGTCTGGAGCGCTTCATCGAGGCGGACTTTGCGCAGGTAGACTACACCGATGCAGTCACCATTCTGGAAAACTGCGGCAAGCAGTTTGAGAACCCGGTTTACTGGGGTGTGGATCTCTCCTCCGAGCACGAGCGCTACCTGGCTGAAGAGCACTTCAAAGCGCCGGTGGTCGTTAAAAACTACCCGAAAGAGATCAAAGCGTTCTATATGCGTCTCAACGACGACGGTAAAACCGTTGCCGCAATGGACGTGCTGGCACCGGGCATCGGTGAAATCATCGGTGGCTCCCAGCGTGAAGAGCGTCTGGATGTGCTGGATGCACGTATGGCTGAGATGGGTCTTAATAAAGAGGACTACTGGTGGTATCGCGATCTGCGCCGCTACGGCACTGTACCGCACGCCGGTTTCGGTCTCGGCTTCGAACGTCTGATTGCCTACGTAACCGGCGTTCAGAACGTTCGCGATGTGATCCCATTCCCACGCACGCCGCGTAACGCTACGTTCTAATTCTTCCTGGGCCAGCACACGCTGGCCCTTCTTCCCTTCCCATTGTCAACTTTTGTTAACAAATCGCAGGCTATTCTCCTAATCAACCCCCCTCTCCGTTAACGTCTGTAAGCGTATTTTTCAGAAATAATTTCGTACAAAAATCATACTGACTAAAACTTGCACAAAAAATTCTCTTCTGGCTTTAGCACATTTGGATAAACAGTGCACAGCTATCCAGATGTCTAAATGCGGAAATGAGAAATTGTCTCACCCGCCCCCTTTCTGAATAAGTTAATCCTATATCACCATTAAACATAAGTAATTCATATATATAGCAATGGATTCGCTGTTTTTATCAGCAACTCTATTGGAAACATGAAGTGGTTCACAAAGTTCCCTTAAATACACAAATTATTACACATTATTTCTTTTTGTTACCTCTTTGCGACATTTGTAGCACTTTCAAGGTAGCGAAACGTTTATATGAATGGAAAGATGCTTCTCAGACACATAAAGACACCAAACTCTCAGCAATAGTTTCGTAAAGATTTATTGACGGAATCTATTGACGGCAGTGGCAGGTGTTATAAAAAACCTAATGAGGGTAATAAATAATGATGAAGCGCAATATTCTGGCAGTGGTTATCCCTGCTCTGCTGGTAGCCGGTGCAGCAAACGCTGCAGAAATCTATAACAAAGCCGGTAACAAATTAGACCTGTACGGTAAAGTTGTAGGTGAGCATGACTTCGTTACCTCTGGTGATGACACCGGCAGCAACGACAGCACCTATGCTCAGATTGGCTTCAAAGGCGAAACCCAGATCAACGACCAGCTGACCGGTTACGGCCAGTGGGAATACCGTGCCCTGGCAAGCGGCGAAGAGAGCGGCGGCCAGTCCCAGCGTACTCGTCTGGCATTTGCCGGCCTGAAAATTGCTGACGCAGGCTCCATCGACTACGGCCGTAACTACGGTATTGCGTATGACGTTGACGCTTACACCGATATGGCACCGTCTTTCTCCGGTATGACCTGGGCGAACTACGCTGACAACTTCATGACCGGCCGTACCTCTGGCGTTGCGACCTACCGTAACTCCAACTTCTTCGGTCTGGTTGATGGCCTGAACCTCGGCCTGCAGTACCAGGGTAAAAACGACCGTAATAACCCGCTGACCTCTAACGGCGACGGCGTCGGTTACTCTCTGGGCTACGACTTCGCTGAAGGCTTCAGCGTGATCGGTGCTTACTCCAACGCAGACCGTACTAACCGTCAGGAAAACCTGAACCTGGTTAACGGCGCTGGCGAAATCACTCGTGGCAGCGCCCGCGGCGGCCGTGCAGAAACCTGGGGTGTGGGTGTGAAATATGACGCCAACAACATCTACCTGGCGACCACCTACGCTGAAACCCGCAACACCACCCGTGAAGCGGATGGCACCTTTGCTAACAAAACGCAGAACTTCGAAGCCATCGCTCAGTACCAGTTCGACTTCGGTCTGCGTCCGTCCTTGGCCTACGTGCAGTCTCGCGGTAAAGACCTGGCAGCAACGACCGACGGCGCATTCGGCGGCGGCAGCGAAGACCTGCAGAAGTTTGTTGAAATCGGTGCTACTTACTACTTCAACAAAAACTTCAACATCTGGGTTGACTACCAGCTGAACCTGATCGACGACAGCGACTACAGCCGCAACGTTGGCATCGTCAACGGCAAAGACGACCAGGTTGCTGTAGCGGTAACTTACCAGTTCTAATTGCACGACCTCCTCGTTATATGCTGATAAAAACAGGGCTACGGCCCTGTTTTTTTATGCCTGAAAAGCTGGTCAACGCTGCTTGCGGTCACACTCTGTTTCTTTTTGTCGCAAACGGTTGGCAATTGATAAATCTCCCGTTACCCTGATACGCAACGCCCTTCTGTCATCAAAATGGAACCTCGTCATGTTTGAGAATATTACTGCAGCCCCTGCTGACCCTATTCTGGGGTTAGCCGATCTGTTTCGTGCCGACCAACGTCCGACAAAAATTAACCTTGGCATCGGCGTCTATAAAGATGAAACCGGTAAAACGCCGGTGCTGACCAGCGTGAAGAAAGCCGAGCAGTATCTGCTGGAGAACGAGACGACGAAGAACTATCTCGGCATCGACGGGATCCCGGAATTTGGTCGCTGCACCCAGGAGCTGCTGTTTGGCAAAGGCAATGCGGTGGTTAACGACAAGCGCGCCCGCACGGCGCAGACACCGGGCGGCACTGGCGCACTGCGCGTGGCGGCAGACTTCCTGGCGAAAAACACCGACGTTAAGCGTATCTGGGTGAGTAACCCAAGCTGGCCTAACCATAAAGGCGTGTTTAACGCCGCCGGGCTGGAGGTGCGGGAGTATGCCTACTATGACGCGGCCAACCACACCCTCGACTTTGACGGCCTGCTGGCAAGCCTGAGCGAAGCCCAGGCGGGTGATGTGGTGCTGTTCCATGGCTGCTGCCATAACCCAACCGGTATCGATCCGACCCTGGATCAGTGGCAAACCCTGGCGCAGCTCTCCGTTGAGAAGGGCTGGCTGCCGCTGTTTGACTTCGCCTATCAGGGCTTTGCCCGTGGTCTGGAGGAGGATGCTGAAGGGCTGCGCGCCTTTGCCGCGCTGCATAAGGAGCTGATCGTTGCCAGCTCCTATTCGAAAAACTTTGGCCTCTATAACGAGCGCGTCGGGGCCTGCACCCTGGTGACCGCCGATTCAGACACAGCCGATCGCGCTTTCAGCCAGCTGAAGTCCGTGATCCGTGCCAACTACTCCAACCCGCCAGCGCACGGGGCCTCCGTAGTGGCAACTATCCTCAGCAATGACGCCCTGCGCGCCATCTGGGAGCAGGAGCTAACCGATATGCGCCAGCGCATTCAGCGCATGCGTCTGCTGTTTGTGAACACGCTGCAGGAGAAAGGCGCTAATCGTGACTTCAGCTTTATCATTAAGCAGAACGGCATGTTCTCGTTCAGCGGCCTGACTAAAGAGCAGGTTCAGCGTCTGCGTGAAGAGTTTGGCGTCTATGCGGTGGCATCCGGTCGCGTTAACGTCGCGGGCATGACCCCGGACAATATGGCTCCGCTGTGTGAAGCCATCGTTGCGGTGCTGTAAGCGTAGCGCAAAAAAAAGGGTCGCCGAAGCGACCCTTTTTTTATGCGACGAACTACCAGATCGGCTGCTCATCCTGCAAAAACGGATTGTGCAGGCGCTCTTCGCCCAGGGTCGACATCGGCCCGTGACCGGGAATAAAGGTCACGTCGTCGCCCAGCGGCAGCAGCTTGCGCTTGATGGAGTCGATCAGCTGACCGTGGTCACCGCGCGGAAAATCACTGCGCCCTACTCCACCTTTGAAGATCACATCCCCTGACACCAGCAGGCGCGACTGTGCGTCAAAGAAGACAATGTGTCCCGGCGTATGGCCCGGGCAGTGCAGCACCGCCAGGGTGATATTGCCGACGGTCACGCTCTCGCCTTCGTCCAGCCAGCGGTCGGGCGTCAGCGGCTGACACTCCTCCAGACCAAACATACGGCTCTGGGCAGGAAGCCCCGTCAGCCAGAACTCATCCTCTTTTTCCGGGCCAACAACTGGCACACCGTAGTGTTGCGCCAGCTCGGCGGCGGCCCCCACGTGATCGAGGTGACCATGGGTGAGCAAAATCTGCGTCAGCGTAACGTCAGAGGCGGCAATCACCTCCTTGATACGCTCTGCATCACCGCCGGGATCCACCAGCGCGGCCTGCCTTGTCTCCTCACACCAGATCAGCGAACAGTTCTGCGAAAAGGCGGTAACCGGAATAAGACGATAGTTCATACTGCTCCTTTTTCATTAAGCCCTGGGCTACCAGTGCCGAACCGGCCCGGTATCAATATGCACAAAGTTGCTGCGTGGGTAATATCCTACACCACCTGCGCCCATAGATAACGCGGCTTTGCGAACATTGCTTAATGAGAGGCCCTCAATATGGAAATCCATCGCCTGGCCTTTAGTGTGGTAACTGTGCTTCGCAACGCCGCTGCTGTGGGCGCGAAGCTCATTGTTGGTATCGACAGAGCGATAGCCAGAGATAAGTTGAACCGGTTTACGCGTGCCGAGCAGGCCCTGCAGGCGGTAGATCTGGTCGAAAAGTTTAGGGTCGATGGAAGTCACTTTATTGGCGCGAAAATCGCGGAAAAAGTGGTTAAGTTTAGCTAATTCATCCTGAATATAGCCCTTGCCGTCAAAAAACTCGGCTTTGATTGACTCTCCGGTATGCAAATTACTGAGGGTCAGGATCCGTGGGCGTGGCGTAGAGAGGGTAGCGAACGCAGGCGTTGGCAGGATGGCTGCACCAAGTGCAACGCCACCTAACGCCAGCAGTTTGCGGCGATTAGCGTCAAATTTATCCATGATAATCAGGTCTACAGGTAAAAAGTTTGCTTAATTAATGCACTTCTGGCGCGTGAAAAAGCACATTACCGGGCAAAATTTCTTACGTCAAGGAAGGTCAAGCGTGGTAAAGAGGGGCGGCGTAGCCTGGGCCGCCCGTTTTTACCAGTGATTGAGGGAATGGATTAATCTGAACTACTTCATTTACCTGATTAATTGTTCCGCCTTCGGCAGAACGTCAGCCCCTGAACGAGCGGTCAGATCGTAATTGTAAATATCTTTACGATACTGGGTGCGTCCGTCGCTGCCGACAAAGGCAGTCAGATAGTAGAGGTTCACTGGAATATTCTGCCGGATATTCACGTAGCGCGTGTTTCCCTCCTGCAGCGCGTCAGAGATACGCGTATCGTTCCAGCCCGCGTCCTGCAGCAGCATGCTGGCCAGCTCTGAAGACTTATTCACGCGAACGCAGCCGGAGCTGAGCGCCCGTTCGTTCTTCTGAAACAGCGTGTGGTTCGGCGTATCGTGCAGATAGATAGCATCCGAGCTGGGCATATTGAACTTATAGCGCCCCAGGGAGTTATGCGCCCCCGGTGCCTGCTGGAAACGGAACGGCAGATTGGACGGGGTAATGGTGCCCCAGTCGACACGCCATGGATCGATCGTCTCTTTGCTGTTCCAGCCACGCAGCACAACATAGTTATGCCGCTCCAGATAGCCCGGATCGTTCCACACCTTCGGCAGAATATCCTTGCGCGCCAGAGTTGGCGGTACGTTCCACGGCGGATTGACCACTACGTTGTTGAGCGCGCTGCTCATCATCGGCGTTTTACGATCGGGACGGCCAACGATGACCCGGGAGGCCAGTACCTCGTTGCCCTGCTGATAATAGACCAGCGAGTAGGCCGGAATGTTAACCATAATACCGGTTGAAACCGTGCCCGGCAGCAAGCGCAAACGCTGGATGTTTAATGCCAGCACCCCTGCGCGCTGGGCGGGGGTCATGTTAAGCCAGTCGCGGGTAGACTTGCCGATAGAGCCATCGCTCCCCAGCCCTTGCCAGGTCTGAAAACGTTTTACCGCCGCGACCAGATCGCGGTCGTAGTAACCGCCGCGCGCGGGCTTCGCTTTTTTAGGCTTATCTCCCGGCAAGACGATACTCTCAGCACTATCCAACATCCCCGTACGTAAGAGGATTTCGCGCAGGGCGGGAATATCATTGCTCCACTGGCCTGGACGCAGCGTGGCGTTGCTGGCGAGCGCAGGCCATGGTCGCGTATCCTCCAGCAGCTTGAGCAGCGACTGATGCATCGCGCTGTACTGAGCGTGCTGTGGCGCAAGGCTGGCAACAAAGTTGGTTAGCTGGCCATTGTCCAGCGCCAGCTGCCACTGGTTAATCACGGTCAGTGGCGGCGTCGCCAGTTGATACGGTTTTGCGCTGTAGAGCCAGCTGTTGCCCTTAACGGGAATACCGGCAATAAAGTGCAGGTAGCCCAGCATGGCATCAGACAGCACCACGTCCCGCGCCTGGCCAGTCACCGCAGGATCGGTCAGCAGCTCCACCCACTTCGAGAACTGTGGCTGGAAACCGGCGATAGCCACCTCGGCCAGCTGCTGCTGAAACGCTTTAACCGCCTCGCGATCGTCCCACATGGCCTTCTGTTCACGAGCGGCATAGAGCGCCACAAGTGGGTTCATATAGACCGGCGTATAGCCTGCCGGCAGCTGAGCCTGGATTTCAGCGCGGGTTTTGGCCATCAGGCCAGCATCGGCTAGCGCCTCTACGCCCGCCAGCACTGCGGTAGCGTGGGACTGCACCAGCGGCTCGGCCAGCGCCGTAGGCTGCACGCCCATGCTGGCAGAGCTGTCGGTTGGAATAACTTCTGGCTCATCGGCCATAGCGTTAAACAGCGGAGCAAACGTCAGGGCCACGCACAGACTAAATGCAGACGCCAGACTCTCTTTTTTCTTCAGCAACATCCCTTGCCCCCTGTTTAAAAACGAATCGATTAATCCGTCTGGTTCTATGAGTATATAAAGACAAAAATACATTTGCCCGGCAAAATGTAAAGAAGATTAAAGATTGATCTCGCTCTGGTTGGGCCAGCGGGCAATAAAAAAGGGCGGCTCTGCTGCCACCCTTTTACTCGGTTCCCCGTCAGTTTACGCTGGCATCCGCCGTGCCGGGCAGCGGCTCAGGCAGCTGCGGGGCAAAGCCGCGCAGGCCAACCACGTGCACGTGCTCCTGATTGTTGAACACCTTACGCACCAGCTTATAGGTGGTCCCTTTCTCCGGACTGATGTTTTCAGGCGCAGCGATAATCAGCTGCATCTCCAGCCGCTCGCACAGCTCAAACAGCGTGGCGATAGAGCGGGCATCAAGACGGGCGGCCTCATCAAGGAACAGCAGGCGGCATGGAGAGATATCTTTTCCGCGCAGGCGGCGGGCTTCGTCTTCCCAGCTCTGCACCACCATCACCAGGATAGACATCCCGGTACCGATCGCTTCCCCGGTAGAGAGCGCCCCGGACTCGGCACGTAGCCAGCCGTCGGAGCCACGGTTAACCTCAACCTCCATCTCAAGATAGTTACGGTAGTCGAGCAGCTCTTCACCGATGGTCTGCGGCGTGCGCTGGCCCATATCGATCTGCGGGTTCAGACGCTGATAGAGCTTCGCCAGCGCTTCCGAGAAGGTCAGACGGTTGCTGTTAAAGAGATCCTGATGCTGCTCATGCTGCTCGGAGAGCACGTCCAACAGCGTGGCATGGGTCTCCCGCACGTTCACGTTCAGCCGCACGCTGTTCACCTGGCCGAAGGAGACGCTCTGCAGCCCCTGGTTGAGCTGGCGGATACGGTTCTGTTCGCGCTGAATGGTTTTGCGAATGATGTTCGCCGCGCTGCGGGAGCTGATGGCCAGCTTCTGCTCGCGGGAGGTCAGCTCTTCAGTCAGACGACCCAGCTCGATCTCCATCTGCTCAATCGCTTCAACCGGATCGTCAGTGCGAATGATATCCTGACGGATACGTTCGCGCAGATGCTGGTAGACCGCGACGAAGAACTGGATCTTACGCTCCGGACGCTTCGGATCTTCCGACATACGCAGCACGTCGCGCAGGTGTTCGTTATCCGCCACCGCCAGACGCAGCGCACCCAGCGCCTTATCCGACATCGAGCGCAGCTCGTCGGCAGAGAGGTAGGCCAGCTCGCGACGGTGCAGGCGACGTTCGACGCCGTTATCTTTCACCATCCGCATCACCGCGCACCAGCCCGCTTTGGCCGTCACCACCTGCTCGCGCTTCTCATGGTAGTCGCGCTCAAGACGCTTGAGCTTACGGGTCAGGTTATCCATCTCCGCTTCGCAGAAGGTCAGGGCTTTCTCAAGCTGGTTGCGGCGGGCACGGTTACCCGAAAGCTGAGCGTAAAGCTCATCCCGACGGATGCGGGCCCGCTCTTCCGAGCCGCTGTCGGCCCGGACACCAATCTCCTGCAGCTCTTTATGCAGATCGTTCAGCAGCTCTTTCTTAGTGTCGTAAGAGCTTTTCAGCGACGCCTGCACCTGGCCGTACTGGCTGAGCTGGGCGGCGTGGCTGCGCATCGCCTCACGGGCGCGGGCGCGTTCGCTCTCCGCCTGCTCCAGACGCTGGCGCAGCTTCTCGTTAAGATCGCTGTTGCCGGTGAGCATCGCGGCGGAATCGCTGTAGCTAAAGTGGGCGCGGCGCTGCACGACCTCGGTGAGGGCAAACGCCTGCTGGCGCGCTTCACGCTGCACCTGCTGCGAGTAAGCATAGTCCTCTTTTAGCTGTTCAAACTGCTCCGGGTCGCTCTGCAGCACCGGGACCACCGGCTCCAGCTTCGCCAGCTGGTTGCCATACTGCTGGATAAAGCGTGCCGCTTCTTGGGCTTCGTCAAGACGCTCGCGGATCTCATCCACGCGGTCGGCCAGGGTATCGTCGCTCAGCAGATTGATACGCGGCAACAGGCGGTTGAGGGCGCTGACGCCCTCCTTCGCCTGGTCGTACTGGACGCGGCTCTGCTGGTTATCGCTTTCGTGAGCGCTGATGGCGCGTTCAAGCTCGCCGCGGCGGCTGGTCAGGGTACGGATCTCGGCTTCCGGATCGTCCTCAAAGGCGACTGCCAGATGGCTACCGATAAAGCGGCTGAAGGCCTGGTGCAGACGCTGGGTCTTCTGGACGTCAAACGACAGCGTGGCGAAGCGCTCCGCCAGGGTTTCACGCTCGGCGTGCAGGCTCTCAATGCGGCTTTCGCGTGCGGCACGGCCAAACAGCGGCAGCGACGGGAAGCGGGAGTAGCGCCACTGGCGATCGGCAACCTTGACGATCACCGCTTTTTCCAGCTCGTCGGCAGCAAAGACGCTGTCGTCAAAGGACTGCGGATCCCCTTCGATCAGGTAGAGATCTTCCGGGCAGTCGGTTAAGCCTTCCAGCTGCTCGGCGATCAGGGAGAGATCCGGCACCACGATGGCGTGACGGGACGGACCATACAGCGCCGAGTAGTACGGCGCATCGTCAAGGCTGACGTCATCGTAGATTTCAGAGAGCAGCACGCCGCCGAAACGTTCCGCCAGGGCGTTAAGACGGGCATCTTCTGCCCCGCCCGGCTGGCTCAGACGCTCGATCTCGTCGTCTACCGCCTGCTTGCGGGCACCGATTTCGTCACGCTCAACAATGGCTTCGCGCTCGCGCTCCAGCAGCTGTTGCAGGAACTCCGTTACGTCCTGACTCGACTCAAACTCTTGCCCGCTCTGCTCGCAGAGCTGGTTGAGGCTGTTCTGCGCGGCCAGCCAGACCGGGGCACGCTTCAGCAGGCGCTGAATACGCGCCTGCAGCTGCTCCAGCTCCTGGCGCAGGGCCATGCGCTGCTCACCGGCGTTGGCAACGGTCTCAGAGAGGGCGGCAATCTGGGCCTCCAGCTGCTGGTGCAGGGCCTCCAGCTCGTCGGGCCCGACGCGCTTATTGTGACGCTTGCAGAACTCGGCCAGCAGACGCTCGGCCTCCTGCTGCTCGCGCAGGCGCTGCTCCAGCTCGTTAAGACGCATCCGCAGGGGCTGCACCTGATCTGCCAGGTGGCGCTGGTTCACCGCGTCGCGCAGCAGCTCACGGGCGACGCTCCAGGCTTCGCTACGCGCCAGCGGACCGTTGATGGCTGCCACCAGCTGATACGCCTGCTCAAACTGGCTGTGCGCGGTCTGGGCCACGCTCATCTTCTGCTCCAGCGAGAGCAGTTTTTCGGTCGCTTCCTGCTCTTTCGCCTGGAAGGTCTCCTGCCACTGCTGGGCGCTCTCCGGGGTCAGATCCGGAATGTGGCACAGAGCCTGGGCGCGCTCCAGCGCGGCCAGCGCCTGGTTGTACTGAATAGCTCGGGTCTGCTGCACGTCGAGGGCCTGCTGATAGTTAGCAAGCTGGCTCTTCAGCTCATCCACCTCCAGCTCGGCGGCTTCCGCCCGGGCCTCGTTCTCCTCCTGGCGGTCGGCGGCTTCGGCCACCACCTCGTTCTGCTCCTCCAGACGGATTTGCAGCTCGTCGAGATCCGCTTCGTAGCGCTCAATTTTTTCCTGCTGACGTAGCGCGGTCTGCACCAGGTTCAGATGATCGCTGGCGGCCTGGTGATCCGCTTCGAGATCCCCCTCCGCCCCGGTGTGCTCATGCAGCTCCCGCGCCATCTCAACGTGCTTATACTGCTCAGCGGCCAGCTGCGACCGGGAGGTAAAGAGATCCCGCCGGAAGGCCAGGGCCTGATCGAGATGCACCCGACGCTCGTTGGCGTGGCGCATGTAGTCCGAAGCCACGTAGTTGGTGGCTTCGCTGATCAGGTGCTTGAAGAGATCCCTGTCCGACTGGGTGACGCGGATCGCCTCCAGGGTCATACGGTTCTCGCGCAGCGCGGCTTCCATATCCTGGAATGCCTTCCGTACCCCGCCGTTTTCCGGCAGCAGGTAGTCGCGCAGCGAGCGGGTAATGGCGCTGGAGATCCCGCCGTAGAGCGAGGCCTCAATCAGACGGTAGAACTTACTGCGATCCGAGGCGGAGCGCAGGCGACGGGCCACGATGCCGAGATCGAACATCAGGGCGTGGTAATCGATAATCGAGTTGAACTGCTTGAACTGGACGCCTTCGATCTCATCGAGCTTCTCTTTCAGCTCGTTCAGGGTCAATACGCGCGCCTGACGCTCGTTGAGCGTCTCGGTCAGCAGCTGGGTCGGTTGCATGCTGGTCGGCAGGCCCTGGATCGCAAAGGGTTTAATATCCACCTTGCGGTCGCGCCCGGCAACCTGCTGCAGGCGCACGCCTACCACTACGCGCTGGTTACGCGAGTTGATTACGTCAAGCACCGAATAACAGACGCCCGCCTTCAGCTTGCCGTGCAGGCCCTTGTCGCGCGAGCCGCTGGTGGCCCCCGCTTCGGTGGTGTTACGGAAGTGCAGCAGGGTTAAATCCGGGATCAGCGCCGTGACAAAGGCCGCCATGGTCGTGGATTTACCGGCCCCGTTACCGCCTGACAGCGTAGTCACCAGCTCGTCAAGGTCAAAGGTGCGGGCAAAAAAGCCGTTCCAGTTTATCAGCGTTAGCGAGCGAAATTTACCGCGATCGATCATGACTCTTCCTCCGCACTGTCCGGCTGGTTCTCGTCTTGCTCATCATTGAGCTGCAGGTTGTTCTCTATCGGCATGGCCTCGCCGTCGCGGATCATGCGCAGCTGTGCTTCACGCAGGTCGTCCCCGCCGCGCACGTCAGCACCGAAGCGGAATACCGACTCGGTGATGCGGAATTTGCTGCTGTCGTTGCCCATAAACCAGACCATGCCCAGGCGGCGCAGACGGTTAAGAGAGGAGCGCACCTTCTCCTGAAGCTTCTGGCGATCGACGTCGGAGCCGGTGGAGCGGTTGTTGACCAGCTTCAGCAGCTTGCTCTCGTCCGCCAGCGCCAGCAGCTCGTCGTAAAGCTCCTGCTGGGTAAAGATGCCTTCGTTGGCCAGCCGCTCCGGGCTGAGATAGAGGTAGCAGAGGATCTTGCCGACCATCATATCCAGCTCAGAGAGCACCGAACGCGGGATCAGCGTCGTGGAGCGCGGGCGCAGGTAGAAGAACCCTTCCGGCGCGCGGATCAGCTCCACGCTATAGCGGGCGTAAAACTCCTCCAGATACTCCTGGAAGTCCATTAAAAATGCGTGATTGTCCAGCTCATCAAGACCAATGTGCCGACCGGCGCGCAGCTGACTGTCCAGCGCCGGGAACAACGGGTTAGCCAACGCCTGCGCCAGCTTGACTGGCATCACTTGTTCAATATTTGTCAATGACATGCGCCTGTACCCTGGCTCCGTAATCATTAATTGGCTGCCATTTTGCTGGCAGCCCGGTGAAATCGCCCTGCGCTACGCCGAGACGTACCGCCTGATCAACCACAATTCGCGCAACGTCAAAGTGACGCGCCCGCGGATATTGCGCCAGATATTCGCGCACCACGAGACCGAGATCCAGTGGCACTTCTCTGGTTTTATAGACCGCCAGCTGCGCTTCAATCATGGCGGCAAGCTGCTCGCGGATTTCGTTAAACTCTTCAAATTCGAGATCCGGCGGCAGTTCGCCGGTGACCTCTTCATCGCGCAGCGTCATCTCTTCGTCGCGCATATCCAGCAGACGATCGGCGCTGGCGTAGGTCAGTGCCCATGGCGCATCGAAGTAAGACTGCACCGACTGGCGCAGGCGCTGGGCAAAGACGCGGTTTTTATCCATATCAATGGCGGTACGGATAAACTTATGCACGTGGCGGTCGTAGCCGATCCACAGATCGATAGCCTGCTGGCCCCAGCTGATGATGCGGTCCAGTTTGCTTTGCAGATCGAAGACCAGTCGGTCAACGAACTCAAGATCGTTATGGGCAAGGGTGGCATCCTGGATGCGCAGCAGGTTGGCCTGCAGCTTATCCCCTGCCGCCTCCAGGGTATCCTGCAGCTCACGCAGGGTACCGGAGGTCTCTGACAGCAGAAGCTCACAGCTGGAGATCGCCGCCCGCCAGTCTTTGTTCAGCAGCTGGGCGATGTCATCTTTCACCAGTTGCTGCTGCTCGTCCATAATGCGCTGGGTCAGATCGATGCTGTCGAAAATCTCCGCCACGGAGTATTTGAGCGGGGCGTAGACGTGACGATGCCAGTGGAACTCGTCTCCGCCTTCGGCCGCCGCGTCAGCAGCGCGTTTCAGCTCGCTGGCAACGATAGAGAGCTGCATCGAGAGGCGCAGCGTAGAGAACTCGCGCTGACGGATGTAGTAGTCCGTGATGCCGATCCCGAGAGGCGTCAAACGGTAGATGGCGTTCCCCTCGGCCTGCTCGCTGGTAAAGCGGTTCAGCAGGCGCTGGCGCACCATATCGTTGATGGCGTTATTGGCACGCACGCCGATGGTTTCGCTGGTCTGCTCAAACGCCTCGCTGACGTGGCGAAACGCATCAATCAGCTCCCCTTCGCTCATCTCACCGTCGAGTCGCTCGCCGTTGAGCGTGGCGACAGCCAGCAAAAAGGAGAGTCTGTCCACCGGCAGCGCGATCGAGAAATCATTTTTTCTGGCCCAGGCAACCAGTTCGGGGACTGTCTGGGAAAATTCACTCATCGTTAATCCTTGTATCTACCTGCGGCTTCTGCGCGGTAACGTGTATATAGCGGCCCAGGCTCAGGTAAGGCTCCTGGCGGCAGTAACGCGTCTCTAACTCCACTAATGCAGCAAAACAGTCATGCTGTTTTTGCTTATCGCGCAGATAATCGTGAAAAACTCTGATACCGGTTTTACCGGTGATCTGCCAGCCCATCTCTTCGAGCCAGCCGTAAACCTGCTGCGGATCGCGCGGAAAGTCCGGTGAAAGCGTCCGTCGTTTTTTTTTGTACATGCCCTGCTGCACATAGCCAAAATTGCCGACCAGTACGTTTCGCATCAGCAGGCCGTTGGCATTGTAAAACATCAGCGACAGCGCGCCGCCATGACGCAGCGCCGACCAGAGGGTTTGCAGTACGGCAACCGGCTCGGCGACCCACTCCAGCACGGCATGGAACAATATCAGATCGACCGGCGATTCCAAGTGCCGGGGAATGTCCTGAGCGGCACAGTGGATAAAATGCATGTTGTCGATCACACCTTCCGCCTCCGCCGCCGCGCTGGCCCGGGCAACCATCTCACCGGACAGATCGCAGAGGGTAACGTGATGACCGAGCTTCGCCAGCCGGATGGCCGTCTGCCCCTCTCCGCCCCCGGCATCAAGAATACGCAGCGGCCGTGGGCCAAAGGTCGCCAGCAGCGCATCAAGATCCTGCCACAGGATCGCCTGACGTAGCTGTCCTTTCGTGGTGCCATAGATATTGCGGGAAAACTTCTCCGCGATGTCATCGAAATTGCGATCCTGCATCTGCTACTCCGCGATCCTGGCAAAACCGCTATTTTGTCACAGCCACGTTAAGAAGGAACCTATCTGGTGTAAGATCCACAGAATAACCTGCTGTATGGTCAAAAAGGAAACGGAAGCCATGCTTTTTACGCTGAAGAAATACATTGGTGGGATGCTGCTGCCCCTGCCGCTGCTGCTTTTGCTGATGGGGATTGGCCTGGCGCTGGTCTGGTTTACCCGCTATCAGAAGTCAGGTAAGGCGCTGATGAGCGCGGGCTGGCTGGCGCTGGTGTTGATCAGCCTGCAACCGGTGGCGGACGGGATGCTCAGGCCAATAGAGCAGACCAACCCGACCTGGCGCGGGACCCAGCAGGTGAAATACATCGTGGTGCTCGGCGGGGGCTACACCTGGAACGATACGTGGGCACCCAGCTCGAACCTCATCAACAACAGCCTGCCACGTCTGACCGAGGCCGTCCGCCTGTGGCGACAAAATCCTGGCGCTAAAATGATCTTCACGGGTGCGGCGGCGGTCACCAATCCGGTCAGCACCGCCGAGGCCGGAGCGCGGGTGGCTGAAACGCTGGGCATCCCGCGTAGCGACATTATGACGCTC